>JAKSTG010000005.1 GCA_024402695.1 Treponema sp.
AGATTTCTGAATCCCAGTCAAAGTCACGGGTAATGTTGTATGTTGGAATTGGATAAGCGAATCCGCGTCCGTTGGCGTCACCTTCAATAAGAAGCTGGATGAAAGTCTTGTTGATAAGATCCATTTCTTTCTGACAGTCGCCGTATGTGAAGTCCTGTTCCTTTCCGCCTACGATGGCTTTTTTGTCTTTAAGGTCACCAGGACAGTTCAGGTCCAGAGTAACGTTTGTGAATGGAGCCTGTGAACCCCAGCGGCTTGGTGTGTTTACACCGTAAAGGAAGCTCTGTATGCACTGACGAACTTCTTTGTCTGAAAGGTGGTCTTTTTTTACGAAAGGAGCCAGGTATGTGTCAAAGCTTGAGAAAGCCTGTGCGCCGGCCCATTCGTTCTGGAGGATTCCCAGGAAGTTTACCATCTGGTTTACCAGAGTAGAAAGGTGAGTTGCAGGAGTAGAGGTAATCTTGTCAGGTACACCGCCAAGACCTTCAGCGATAAGCTGACGGAGTGACCAACCTGCACAGTATCCAGAGAACATTGAAAGGTCATGGATATGGAAAGCACAGGTTTTGTGAGCTTCTGCTACTTCTGGTGAATAGATATTGTTGAGCCAGTAGTTGGCTGTGATTGTTCCCGAGTTGTGGAGGATAAGACCACCAAGAGAGAAGTTTACGTTGGCGTTTTCGTTTACACGCCAGTCAGACTGACCAAGGTAACCGTCCATTGTCTTGTTGATGTCGATCATGAGGCTTTTTGCGTCACGAACGGCTTCACGGCTGGCACGGTAAAGGATATATGCTTTAGCGATTTCTACTTCTTTGTTTTCGATAAGTACCGATTCAACGATATCCTGGATTTCTTCGATAGCAGGAATAGAGTGTGCACGGTTTCCGGCAAGCTTAACGCGAAGTTTTTCTTCTACCAGGTCTGTAAGTTTTGCAGCCTGTTCCTGGTCAGGAGTTTTTGTTACTGCTTCGATAGCTTTGTTGATGGCGTTTTCAATTTTAGTACGGTCATATTCTGCAATTTCGCCTGATCGTTTAACAACAGACTTCAGGAATCCCTTTGTTTCGGCATCTGAACTGTTCCCTAAAAAGCTCCGCCATTGCGGAAATACTGTCTGGTCACTCATGTTTCCCACCTTTTTATATTTTTATATTAGTATTCTACCGGTTTTCTATTGATTTGATTTCTTTGAGGAATTCCTCAATGTTTTCAAATCTCCTGTAAACGGATGCAAAGCGGATGTAAGCCACTTTGTCTACCTCGTAAAGCTTCTGCAAAACAATCTCTCCTAATTCAGCAGTCCCGATTTCACGGTCTTCACGTCCCTGACGGATAGCCGCGTCTTCGATGTCTGTTATAAGCTGTTCCACTTGTGGTGTAGGGATAGGACGTTTTTTGAGCGCATTTTCAATGCCTTTCTCAAGTTTTGTTCGGTCAAAAGGCTGGCGTCTTCCGTCGCTTTTGACTACAAAGAAAGGTTTTTCGTCGATACGTTCATAACTGGTGAATCTGTACCCGCAGGATATGCATTCACGGCGGCGCCGGATCGATTCTCCGTTTACCATAGTCCGCGATTCGAGTACTTTGTCATCTAGGCTTCCGCAATTTGGACAGCGCATTTCCCACCCTTATAAGTCACTTTTGTATATAGTGTTTTTTGCTTATGGTTAATAATCTTATACCACTACTAATGGTGGTGTAAAGAGGAATTTGAGAAATAAATTTGCAAATTCAGAAACTTTTTTCCTTGACAAATATTGAATGGGGGAAATTTATTTTTTAGAGGATTTCTTTTTCTTTTTAGTGTCTGATTTTTCAGACTTTTTCTTTTTGTCAGATTTCTTTTTGTCTGATTTTTCAGACACTTTGCGGGACTTTTTCTTGGAATCTTTCTTCTTGTTCTTCGAAGATTTCTTTTCTTCTTTGTGAGATTTCTTTGCTTTTGCTGATTTTTTAGAATTCTTCAGTTTTCTTTCCGGGAATACGTATTCACGGGTCTCAAAACAAAGGATTTCACCAAAAAGAACCAGGAGAATGAATGTATTCAGCACGAAAGGAAGCCAGTTTCCAAGAAAAGCGTAGGTTGTGGTCTTTCTTTTGTAGACTGGAATATCATATACAGTCGAACTTGCCTGGAAGAGAGGAAGTTCTTCAAGAACACGGCCTGCAGGATCAAGAACGGCGGAAAGACCGGCGTTTGTTGAGCGTACAAGGGTAGTTCTGTATTCGATTGCACGGTAAGAAGCAATGACGAAGTGCTGGATTTCGGAAGAATTCTTCAAAGACCAGGAATCATCTGTAATGTTCATGAATACTTCAGAGCCGTTTTTCCAGAGAGGGCGCATAATATCTGTAAAGGCATCGTCATAACAGATTGGAGTACTGATTTTTGTTACAGGAGGAAGGTTTTCTTCCACTTTCTGGTCAATATAATCCTGGTTCAGGTTGATTGTTTTTGTAGTTTCAATCTGAGGTCTGTCATACCACTGACAAGGAATTTCAAAAAGAGTGTACTGATTTCCAGGACTCCAGCCTGCGGAAATACCGATTACTTTGGCCATGAAGGTTTTGACAGGCTTATATTCCATGAAAGGAATGGCTTCTGCCATAGGAACCAGGTGGTTTTTACCGTACCAGCCTCTTAAATTGCCGTTTTTGTCAAAAACAAGGGCTGCGTTGTAAATGTCATAATCTTCACCGGATCCCGGATAACGTCTGATGTAGGAACCGCCCGCAAGGAAAGGAACTCCGTTTTCCTTAACAAAATCGATTAGAGGATTTACTTTCGGATACCTTTCGTAATGATTTTTTGCGTCAGGATAAGATGTCTTGAGACATCCTTCGCTCCAGACGATGAGATCAGCTTTTTCGCCTTTTTCGCTCAGTTCACTGATTCTTTCGTTTGTCAGTTCCTGTGACTTAAGAATTGATTCTCTGTCTGATTCTTCAAGCCACGGATCCTGGTTCTGCTGTACCAGAATTGTGGTAAGTTTCTTGATAGGTGTACGTTTTACAGTGTACTGGAAAAGGCCGTAAACCATAGTCAGAGCAAAAAGGATTGCCCAAACCTGGACTGCTGTCACATAAGAGGAAACAAGTCTTTTCTTTGCCCGGCATTCAGGAACTTTGTAATAAAGCCAGAATCCTTCTCCAATAAGGCCTGCAAAGAAGGCTGTAAGGAAAGTGATTCCGTAGGTACCTGTAATTGCGGCCAGCTGCATGAAAATGCGAGCCCGGAACATGCAGGAAGAAAGAGTTCCCCATGGATATCCCAGGAAACCTGTAGATTTGTACCATTCGTAGGCTGTATAGACTGATGCAAACCAGAAGATTCTGAAAGGAACCGAATGGCGGCAGGAAAGGGATGTCATGTTCAGCTTGTTTCTGCTTTTTTCGGTAAAATAAGGCAGATAAAGCAAAGCTCCAAAAAAAGAACCCCACATGGCAGTTCCAAAAGCGGAAGCTCCCAGGGTAAGGGCGGCAAAATCTTTGAAATATGCAAGCCAGAAGGAAGAAATCAGATGTGTTGTCCCGGCGTGGAGGAATCCGAGAAGATATGCCCGCCCGAAGTTCTTCGATTCCTTTACAGCCAGGTAATATGGAATAAGGGCTGCGAAAGCAAGGAAAGGTGAACCGAAAGTCAGAAGTTCATTAGGAATCGCAAGAGAAAGGAGCAGACTTGAAAAAAGGGTATAAAAAACTTGTAAAATCAGTTTCATTATTTTATAATCAATTAAATATCTTCTTATATATTTATCGGTAAAAAATATAACAAGATGAAATTAAAAAAGCAATAAAAAATGTTAAAGCACAAAGAGGGGAATGCGCTTTGAAAATACTCAACGACGAACACTTTTCCGAGTACCAGGAGTATCCGGAAGTTACCGCTAAGGCACCCTGCCGTTTTCATATGGTTGGAGAACATTCTTGGTTCTTCAAAGACAAAACTCTTTCTTTTGCTGCCGATATTCCGGTTTATGTTGCCGTTTCCAAACGTGATGATTCAGTCTTAAAATTTTACTTTGTTCAGGCCGGGGAACATAAAAAAGCAAATGTAACATCAGTCAAATACAAGAAAGAGGACCGCTGGGCCAATGCCGTAAAAGCAGTTTTTTATGGTTATGTTTCCGGGGGATTCGACATTGGCGGATTCAACCTTACAGTTTATTCACCGGTTCTGCCTTCCGCAGGTTTCGGTATTACGACTGCCATTAAGGTTGCTACTGCCATCGCCCTTAGAAAACTTTTCAATCTGAACTGTTCTGATCCTCAGCTTCTGCAGGTTCTTGAACGGGGGAACAAACGGTTCCTTCAGATCAACAATTACATTTCGGACAACTATTCCTGTCTTTTCTCAAAGAAAGGAAATCTGATTGTAACAGACCACAACAAGAATTCCTGGGATTATATCCCGTTCAACTTTGAAGGCAAAAAAATCATCATTGTTGATACTCATGTTCCACGATTTACAGTATGGAATGAAGAAGTTCTTTTTGAGCCTTCAAACGCTCTGCTTCTTGGAGACCTTAAGGAATCTAAGGCAAGTGCTTATGGTGGCTGGCGTTATATTACAGACGTAACAGACATCAACGAAGGTCTTTCAATGGTTTCTGAACTTACAAAACACAGACTTCTTTCTGTAATGCGCGAACACAACGACATTCAGGATGCAGTTGACGGAATAAACAAAGGAGACTTCTTTAAGTTTGCAAGAAGCATCAACCACAGTCATGAATCAATGAGAGACTACTATGAAGCTTCTTGTCCTGAAATTGACTGGATTCTGAAACGTGTTTCTGAACTGGAACCAAATCTTGATACATTAAGAAATCCTGTTTCCTGTGGACGCATTACAGGTAAAGGTTTCGGTCGATGTCTTTATGCGGTTATCCGTGAAAGCGATGTAGAAAAGTTCAAGGAAAAACTCCGCGACTTTGAAAAAATCTTTGCATTTAAATGCGACATGTATGAAGTTGAACCGTCTGATGGCGCAAAACTTCTTAATGATTAGTTTCAGGCCGGCATAAGATGAATATTCTGCTTACCAATGATGACGGTTATAAGTCCCGCGGGCTTATGACTCTTCGCGATACTCTCTCAAAAAAGCACAGTGTTTATGTACTGGCACCTGCTTCAAACAGGTCAGCTGTTTCTCACTGCATAAAAATGAGCGAGCCTCTCGAACTGGTTTGCATAAACGAAGAAAAGAATATTTATTCCTGTTCCGGTTTTCCTGCCGACTGCGTTATTTCCGGAGTAGGCGGACTGTTCCCGAAAATCGACTGTGTTATTTCGGGAATTAATTATGGGGCCAACATCGGTACGGATATCATTTATTCCGGAACCTGCGGAGCCGCCAGACAGGGATCTCTTTACGGAATCCCGTCTCTGGCTGTAAGTGTTGAACATCCTGCAGGCTACATGGCCCGCGAAGAAGAGTATGAGTTCCAGGCTATGGCAGATTTTATTCTGGAGAACCTGGAAAAACTTGTTTCATATACACAGAATCTTGGGGACAAGAGAGCCTTTGTGAATATCAACGGTCTTTCTCTTCCCGAGTACAAGGGAATGAAAGAAGCCACTGAGATTTCCATAAGGGATTACGGAGACCAGATCAGGCTTGAAAAAACAGAGAAGGGATATCTGTCACATTTCATTCCGGGAAGGTCCAAAACTTTGGGCGGAGAAAACTGTGATTACCGCGTTGCCCGGGATGGATATGTGGCGGTTTCGGTAATCGCATCTGATCCTGGAACTATCTAGGACAATTGATTTTGGGGAATTTTTATGGGTGCAAACAATTCAGAACTTAAACGGGGAATAGAACTTTATAACGGCAGAGCATATTCTGATTCTCTTGCCTTTTTCCTTTCGCTTCCATCATCAACCGAAGCCGACAAAATGGAAATTGCCTATTACCTGGGACTCTGTTATACAAAACTTCACAAATATGATGACGCACTTGTTTATCTTGAATCTGTAGTTACTTCCGGCGGAAAGCTTGAAAGAGTTCTTCAGTGCCGTTTCCTTCTTGCAGTTATTTATGCTGTTTCGGGACGCAAGCGTCTTGCTGATTTTGAATTGAACAAGCTTCTGGAAACCGGCTATATGACCGCATCTGTTTATGCGGCCATTGCCTATGTGGCCTGGGAACAGGAAGACACAGAAAAGTGCCTTTCTTATTACGAAAAATCTCTTGAAAACGACGGAAACAATGTGACCTCTCTTAACGGCATGGGTTATGTCCTTGCCTGTGAAGAAAAAGATCTGACCAAGGCTCTTTCAATGTGCAAGAAAGCCGTTGAAAAGGCACCAGATTCTGCCGCCTGCCTTGATTCTCTTGGATGGGTTTACTACAAACTTGGACTTTATAAAGATTCATTAAAATATCTGGAACAGGCTGAAATGCTTGATAAGGACAATGATGTCATTGCAGATCATATCCGCATGGCAAAACTTGGAGCCGTAAAATGATGTTCAGAACAAAGAATACAATCAGGACTTTATCTCTTATAACCATACTTCTGGGATTCTGTTTTCCGGTATGGGCTCAGGCTGATGGGGCAGGACTTATAGTCCCATCGGACAGAATCCGTACTGCAGAAGAAGGGCTTGCCGGCCAGGAATTCCGCCGGGGTGTTCAGGCTTATTACCGCTGCGCCTACAACGAAGCAATCATGCAGTTTGAAAAAGCTCTGTCTTATCTTCCTACAGACAATCTGATTCTGGACTGGCTTGGAAAGGCCTATTACAAATCGGGTCTTGAAGGAAGTGCTTTAAGTTATTGGGAAACTGCTGGCAACGAAGGTTACGGCGGACTCCTTCTTAAAAACAAAATTGAAATCGTAAAAGAAAGACGTGTCACAGGTGCTCTTGCCACAGGTGAAAAGAAAGATGTTAGAATTTCTGAATCGGGAAGTTTTGACGGAAACTATCAGGGCAATCTGGTTTTCTCGGGACCTTTGTCTGTACTTCCAAATCCTGACGGGACTTTTTGGGTTGTTACATACAATGAAAATCTTCTGATTCTTATGAATCAGAGCGGACAGGTAATAGACAGAAAAACAGGACCTGTAAACGGATTTGACCGACCTGTAGATATTATCCGCCTGAAAGACGGAAACCTTCTGGTTTCTGAAAGTGCCGGCGACAGACTTGCCCTTCTGAACAAGAAAGGTAATTTTATCCGCTACATCGGAAGCAAAGGTCGCGGACTTGGACAGATGGTGGGCCCACAGTATCTTGCACAGGACAAGGCCGGAAACATTTATGTAAGCGATTACGGCAACCGCCGTATTGATGTTTTTGATTCTGATGGAAATCCTCTTTTCTTCTTTGGAGGAAAGCAGGGGGATTTCGCAGGAGTTAAAGGTCCTACAGGAATCTATGTAATCGATGACAGCGTTTTTGTAGCAGACGACCACAAGGGCTGTATCTATGAGTTCGACAGAAGCGGAAACTATGTACGTCTTCTTTGTGAAAACAAAACTTTTTCAAAGCCTGAATCAATCCGCATGTGGAATAACAGACTTCTTGTATGCGATGTAAACAGAGTCATTGGAATCAACTATGAATCAGGTTCTCTTTTTGAATACGGAAAGACTGGAAACAATAATCCTTCAAGATTGAATACAGCTGTTGCGGATATCAACTCAAACCTGGTTGTTACAGATTTCAAGGCAAATGAAATCTACATGATGAGTGAAATCCAGGAACTGGTTGGCGGCATGTTTGTGCAGATCGACAATGTTAATGCCGACAAGTTCCCTCAGGTAACAGTGGAAGTGAAAGTTGAAAACCGCCACCGTCAGCCTGTAGTAGGATTAAACGAACAGAACTTCTACCTTTCAGAAAATAAACGTAATGTAAGCGGAATGAAACTTATTGGTGCTGCTTACAACAATACTTATACAGACATTACTTTCATTATTGACCGCAGCATTCAGTCTTCTTACTTTACAGAACAGATTGATTCAAGTCTCCGTGAAATTGCATCGGCAATGGAAAATCGCGGAATAGTCCGCATTATTTCTGCAGGACGTATTCCTGTAACAGAATATGAAGGGGATGCTGAAGGCTGCAAAGATTTCAGTTCTACAGGCCTTAAGACTCCTGTTTCATCAGAAGTGGCCCTGGATCTTGCTTTACGTCTTGCAGCTAATGAATTGGTAAACGGAAACAAGAAAAGAGCCATTGTTCTTCTTACCGCCGGAAACGTAACTAACGGCAGTTTCGGACATTATAATCTTGCAGAGCTTGCAGCTTTCCTTAACAACAACGCAATCAATCTTGCAGTTGTAAAAATGTCACAGGGAGCACTTTCAGCAGAAGTAAATTATCTGGTGGAAAATACAAGCGGTGAACAGTATTTTGTTTTCCGTCCGGAAGGACTTAAACCTTTGGTTCAGGATCTGATAGATATCCCTCAGGGGGTTTACCAGCTGTCCTATGTTTCAGCACTTCCGACAAACTATGGAGAAAATTATCTGCCTCTGGAAGTTGAAGTTTACATGCTGAACAGAAGCGGTAGAGACGAAAGCGGATATTTTGCTCCTCTGGAATAACGGAGAGATGCGTTTTTAATTACAGGATTATTTTACGCACATGATTAAACGAAAGAATTTTATTTGTTTTTTATTTTTCATTCTCGGAATCTGTTTTTCAGGGACTGCCGAAGATTTTATTGGTCTTGAAGTTTCCGATGAGAAACTTGAAAAGGCAAAGACTGACCTGATTGAAGTTGCTGAAGAAGCTCCCGAAAAAAGCCTTGAAGAAACTGCAGGTGATGTAGTTGAGATTATTGAAGAGCTTTTCAAAAAAGATCAGGAAGAACAGAAATACGGAAAGCCTGGTAAACGCCGACCCAACAAGCCTGATCCTGAAAAGGTAGAAGAGGCTGCAAAGAAGGATGAATCTGAAAAAACTGCTTCGGAATATAGAAGTACCATTCAGTATGGTATTGCCGGGGAAATTACAGAACTTATAGATAAACTGAATAAAAATGAAGATCCTCGTTTCACAGAAGAAATCTACGACCTTTTCCAGATTACCAGAAGTGTTGAAGTAAAGGAAAAAATCCTTGGTTACTTTGGAAAACTTAAGGATCCTTGTCTTGAAGAATATGCGGTCACTGTAATTGATGATCCTTTTGACGAAAAGAAATCTACTGTAAAAGCCTGCTTCCAGTATGTTCAGGACTGTAAATGTACTTCCGCAGTTCCAGGAGTTCTGCGCCTTATTGAAAACGAAAACGAAGACTACTTCAATGATGCACTTCTTACCATCGGTGATATTGGTGGTCCGGAAGAAGCCCTGAAGCTTACTGAATATCTTGATAAGGAAGATCTGAAGGATGCTCAGAAGCAGTCTCTTATGCGTACCCTTGGAAAAATCCATGCAATTGAAACCTGGGATAAACTGGTAGAAATTGCACAGGATGATGATGAAAATATGTTCGTAAGAATGTATGCATCTGAAGCCATTGGTGCCATGGAAAAACTTGAATCGGTACCTGTTCTTGTTGAACTTTTTGAATCAAATGATCCAAACTTAAGACAGTATGTTCTTAAAGGTCTAGAATACTATCCTGATGTTCTTGAAGCAAAAGCCGTAATTGTTCAGGCTGTCAGAGACGATCATTATAAGGTTAGACTTGAAGCCATTGAAGCCGTAAAAAATCAGGAAATAATGGAAGCCATGCCTTACCTGATTTACCGAGCAAAAAATGACCCTGAAGAAAAAATCAAGATGAAGTCTTTTGAAGTAATTGCCGCACTTAATACTCAGGAAGGAAATGATTTCCTTATTGAAAGAATTACTGAGAAAAAGGCTAACGACAATCAGAAAGCAAAAGCCGTGGAAGTTCTGCTTAAAGAAAAACATACAGGGGAAGCAGAAATCAAAGAACTGGCTTTGAAGATTGTTGAAGATGACAAGCGCAAGACTTTGCGCCAGGCTCTTGGAAAACATCTGGCAAAATATCCTCGTCCTGAATTTGAGGAAGTATGTATCAAGTACCTTGAAAGTAAAGATGCTACAACACAAAGCCAGGGACTTGAAATGTATCAAAATGGAAAATATGAAGGTGCTAAAGCCGCACTTCAAAAAATTGCCGAAGATAAAAAAGCCAATTCTGGAAACAGAAAAAGAGCACGCCGCCTTCTGGGAATGGAAGAAGAATGACAGATTCTGACGGTATTGTTCTTCTTGCAAAAAGACCGGGATTAACATCTTTTGCTTCCTTGCGAAATGTAAAAAAAGCTCTTAATACAACTAAGGTCGGACACACAGGAACTTTGGATAGCTTTGCCGAAGGACTTCTTGTAGTCTGTGCCGGAAAACTCACAAAACTTTGTGGACAGATTACAGCCTTTGATAAAACCTATGAAGCTGTGATTCATTTTGGAGCGGAAACCGACACCTGCGAATATACTGGAAAAGAAATCAGAAAAGCTTCCATACCAACAGAAAGCAGTCTTCGTCAGGCTGTTGAAAAGTGGACTGGTGACATTCAGCAAAAGCCACCTCTTTATTCTGCCATTCATGTAGACGGGAAAAGGGCCTCGGACCTTGTAAGGGAAGGAAAAACTTTTGACATTCCATCTCGTCCTGTTACAGTTTTCAGTTCGGAAATAAAGGAACTGAAGTATGGGGATGGAGAAGGTTGTGAAGGATCTGACCGCCTTGTAGAATTTGCCCGAATAGAATTTTCAGTTTCAAAAGGAACCTATATCAGAAGTCTTGCCCGAGATATCGCAGAATCCTGTGGAAGTGCTGCCTATCTTACAGGGCTTTTCCGTACAAAAATCGGGAACTTCAGCGTAAAAGAATCTGCCGGTTACAGTTTGCTTCCGTCCTTTAATATTGAAAACGCTTTCAAGAAAGAATCTGAATATAAAGAAGTCCTTTCTATATCCGACAAGGAAAAGGAAAAAGATAAATCTGAAGAGGAGTTAAAAGGAAAAAAAGGGCCTCGTCCTTTTTCGGAAGAAGACCTTCAGGTTCAGAAAGAAATCCTTGAAACTATTCAGGAACTTACTACGGAAACTGCAAGTCTTTGCGGTTTTGAAACAGTTTATCTTTCTAACAAAATCGCTGCAGACTCCTTCAGAAACGGAAAGCCTTTGCGTAATGCAATGTTTACAAAAAGTCTTTACGACTTTCCTTCGGAATGTCAGATTGCGGTTTTTGAAAAAGATGATTTTATGCTTGAAGAATCTTTCTGCGGTCTTATAAATAAAAATGCCGCAGGAAAAGTTTCCTACGGCTTTGTCATCAACTGATCTTGTTTTAATCTGCTGTTTTATTTGTACAAAGTATTCAGTTTTCCAATTGCCTTACTGATTACTTCTTTCTCTTCATCAGTCCACTGGATGTTGTTTTCTTCAACAAGAGTTTCCAGTGAACCAAGACTTTCGTTCAAAGCGGTGCTGAATCCTCTTGTAGATTTTTGCCAATAGTTTCCGTTTCCGTCTGTAAAGAGGGTAATGAAACCGTATTCTTTGGTCTTCTGTTTTGCCAGGGCTACCCGCATAAGGACGCTTACGGCAGTAAGAATCTGGCGTTTTGAGTTTTCGTCTCCATCATAAAGATTGATGTTTGCCTTGCGGTTCCATCCGTCTTCACGAATAGGGTTCAGATCCAGAGCTTTTGTAAGGTTCAGAATAAGGGAAAGTTTTTCTCCTTCAAGAAGAGAACCACCGTCTCTTAAAATAACTTTGGCCGTCATTGCTCCAGCAATCTTAAGTTTCTTTTCATCGTTTTCAGAATTAGCAGCCCTTATAAGTTTTTCGATTTCAAGAAGAGCTGTTTTCTTTCCCTTTATTTTCTTTGTGGCAAAAATTTCTGAATCAAGGAAAAGGGCATCTTCCTTGTCGATATTATTGTCTTTTAGGACTTTAGCCTGTTTCTTTTCCAGACGTCGTGCTTCTTTTTCAGGAGAGTATTCTTTACCGTTTTTGAAGCCTTCGATGCTGACCGCAACATCTTTTCCTTTTTTTACAGAATCCAGATCTGAAGCCAGGTTAGGATTGATTTTATCCAGAAGGGCTTTTGTAAGAGGGGAAACTGCAAAAGCGAACATGCGGCTTGTCTTTGTTATTTCGCCAGCAACAATGTAAAGAGGATCCTGCTTGAACATGACTGAACCCGGGTGGATGCAGATGTTTCCCTGTGTGAGGGATTTATAGTTTTCTCTTCCGCTTCTGATGCAGACAAACTGAATCATACCGGCTGCAACACAGCACAGATAATCCTGGAGACTACCGTTCATTGTTACAGGAATTTCCATTCGGTTTACGATTTCGGAAAGCTGGTCATTGATGTTGTCGATTTCTGCCATAACTCTTTCATCAAGATAGTAGTTCTTACAGAAACGTTCTTTTGCATTCTGGATTTCTTTCCAAGAGTCAAAGTTTTCCTGCTTTTTGTAAAGCTTGAAAAGATTGATGTAGGAAACAAAGTCTCCGTGAATGTCGCGGAAATGGTGATGTGCCTTACGGGCTTCCATTTCTTCTCCTTCAGGAAGAAGGAAAGGACTGGATGCCGAAAGGAAGCTGGCGCCTATAAGGGCGTGACCGATATTGTCAGGATAACGCATTATTGCTTCAACAATGATGCGGGAAATACGTGGTTCAAGAGGGAAGCGACACATCATCTGTCCGATGGTAGAAAGAGTGTTGTCCTCTTCCAGGGCGCCGAGAAGTTTCAAAGTTTCAATGGCTCCTACAATGCCTTCGTGGTCCGGACTGCTAATGAAGTCAAATCCGAAGAAATCTGTAATTCCAAGTTCGGCCATGCGGAGAACAACTTCAGAAAGGTCAGTTCTGTAGATTTCTTCTGTCGTATACATTGGTCGGGTGTCGAAATCTTTACGGGTGTAAAGACGGTAACAGGTTCCTTCATGAGTACGGCCGGCGCGCCCGCGTCTCTGGTTCGAACTGGCCTTTGAAATGGTAGTTTCAATAAGACTTGAAGTATATGTGTGAGGATTGTAATAGTTCAGTTTTGCAAGACCTGAATCAATAACTGTAGAAATGTCACTGATTGTAACAGAGGTTTCTGCAATGTTTGTAGATATTACTACTTTCTTTTTACCTGCTGGCGGGTCAATAAAAACCCGTTCCTGTTCTTCTTTTGCAAGTCTGCCGTAGAGAGGAAGAATAAAGAGTTTTCTTCCAAAAGGTGCATGAGAAAGGGTGTGAACGCAATCCTTGATGATTTTTTCACCAGGAAGAAAAATTAGAATTCCTCCGTCATCTTTGTTATCCAGAACCCGTTCTACGGTGTCGGAAATTTTTTTAAGGAGAAGGTCACAGCCTGAATCTGTAAGAGTTGTGACTGCAGGTCCTTTCGGAGGATCATAAACCATTGTTACCGGATAAGTAACTGTTTCGATGGTAACAATAGGGCAGTCGTCAAAATATCGGGAAAAAGCTTCTGCGTTCATTGTTGCAGAACTTACAATAACTCTGAAATCAGAACGGCTTTTTAAAACCCGTTTCAAAAGACCAAGAACAAAATCAATATTCAGGCTTCGTTCATGGGCTTCGTCAACCATTATCACCGAATATTTTGAAAGCCAAGGATCCAGCTTCATTTCCTGAAGAAGGATACCGTCTGTCATAATCTTGATTTTAGTTGACTGGTCGGTCTTGTCTTCAAAGCGCATTTTATAGCCCACAAGACCTGGATAGGTCGTTCCAAGCTGTTTTGAGATAAATTCACTTACGCTTAGGGCGGCTATACGGCGCGGCTGTGTAACTGCAATCATTCCTTTTTCGTCATAGCCGGCTTCGTGAAGAATGACTGGAATCTGTGTAGTTTTTCCCGATCCTGTAGGGCTTTGAACAACTATAACCTGGTTGTCCCTTAATGTTTCAAGAATGCGTTCTTTCTGCTGGTAAACAGGTAAATCCTGATAGTTCATAAAAATTTTCAGTCCTTAATGCTTTCACATATCGTCCTGCGTTTCTTGATGTATTCAACCCATGATTCCCGGTTTTCTTTAAGATAATCGATAAACTCATCATCCAGTTTTTTAAGTATGAATTCACCTGCAGTATTGATATATGTAGTAATAAAAAATCTTTCAGTTTTAAAAATGAAGGCCTCTTTCGAGTCCGGTGTTTTTCTTAATGTCACTTTATACAGAAGTCCGTCACCGGTATCATCACGTTCAGTAAAAGACTCTTTCAGGTTTGGTTTTGTTCTTTGTCCTGAAATAGTATTTCCGTTGGCACACATAAGGAGCTTTGTAGGATATCGGCTGTTTCTTTCTGTCTTTATGATTTCCTGGTGTTTAATAAGATGGGCATGATTTGCCCAAAGAATATCCACACCGGAATTCATAAGTTCAGTATACCAACTTCTTTGTTTTTTTGTTACTTCCCTGATGTATTCTTCTTCGTTTGTATGGAGAGAAAGAATGAAGAAATCACAAGGATTTTCTGCTTTTATTTTTTTAATCCATTTTACAAAAGCTGCTTTATCGTCTTTTTTAGATGGAACATAGTTCACGTAATCGGCATAGTCAGGTCTGTTCAGAAGTTGTGTAACTGCCACGTAAAGAATCTTCCAGCCTTTTTCTTCTATTAAATGATAGCTGAATTCAGCCTTTTTGCCGTCTTTTAGACCGGAAAAATAAATCTTTCTGTCTGCTTTTTTTGAATGGTCTTCAGTCCGTTTCGCATATTTTTCTGTAGCCTGAATGCCTTTCAGATACTGGTCATTGGTATGATTGTTTGCAAGAGAAAACACGTTGAAGCCGGCATCAATTGCAGCCTGAACATAGTTTTCGTGCATGTTGAACGATGGATATGAAGAAAGAGGCAGTTCGTTATCAACCGGTGCTTCAATGTTTGCAAAGGTAAAGTCTGAGTCCAGAGTTATGTCCCTTATGCCTTCCCAGATTTTATTGTAATCCTTCATTTGGTAGTTCGGTTCATGGGCCATAATGTCGCCGGCAAAAACAAGAGTCAGTTCTTTGTTTCCTGGCTGATAAACTTTTGGAGCTTCAAAAACAACTCGTGGAGGTTCCGGTTCCGGCATTACAATTTCCGGTTCAAGGCTTTTTGAAGAGGCACAGGAAATAATTAAGGAAGCCAGGAAAAGAGGAAAGAGGATATTCGAAATGGAAATCTTTTGTGACCGTAATATCCTCATGATGTTCCCTTAGTCTTTTCCCACTGTGATTTCAAAGGCTTTGTGAGGATTTGTGCCCGCAAAGTCCTGTGGAATTGTGGCTTGAGTAATGTCTTTAGCCTTTACCTTAACACCTGAAGAAGTAGTTTCAGGCAGAAGGTTTTCGTCGAACTTCAGACGACGGCTGTTTGTAGAGAAGTACAAAGTTCCCTTGTCGTTCAAAAGATTCACGCAAAGCTTTACCAGTTCTGGCCAGTCACGGTTAATGTCCATGGTGTCGGCCATTTTTGAGTTACTGAAAGTTGGTGGATCCAGAATGATAAGGTCATAACGGTCTTCCGCTTTGTCAGATTCTCCCTTGTCGCGGAGAAACTGGACACAGTCTGCTTTTGTAAAGACGTATTTGTTTCTGTCGGAATAACCGTTCAGTTCAAAGTTTTCTTTAGCCCAGGAAAGGTATGTGTTTGAAAGGTCTACAGATTCGACTCGTTTTGCGTTTCCGCCAGCGGCATATACAGAAATGCTTCCTGTGTAGCAGAAAAGATTCAGAACAGATTTACCTGAAGCTTTGTCGCGGATCATGGAACGGAGAGGGCGGTGGTCAAAAAAGAGACCTGTATCGATATAGGAAGTAAGGTCAGTTCTGAAAAGTTGTCCCTGTTCTTGAACCAGTCCCTGAATCTTGAAGATTTCGTCTTCTTCTTTTTCGTACTGGCTGTCGCCTTTCTGGCGTTTTCTCTGTTTTGTGATTATGTGATCTTTTGTAAGGCCGAAAACTTCTGCAACCTGTTCTGCCATAAGAGAAAGCCATTCTTCTTCGTCTGTCTGATCTTTTTCGTAAGGCCGTTCGTAAAGGTAAAGAACTGCGTAACGGCGGGCTGCGATTTCTGCTTCTACAGTTTTGTCGTTGGCAGACTGTCTTTCGTTCTGAATTGAAATGAATCTGGCACAGTCCATTGGACTTACAATGTCTTCAGGAAGGAATTCATAAAGATCAAGACAAAGAGGAACTTCGGGAATGTCACGGTCATAAATACGGAAACAGGTGATTCTGTTTTTGCGTGCCCATTTTTTTAGTTCGCGGAATTTCTTTGAGATACGGTTTTTAAATATTTCAGCCTGATAAGAGTCTTTTTGAGTCATTTATTTCTCCGATTATATTATACCGGATTATTCCATCGGATTTTCGGAGTTCAGGTCAAAAAGGAAAATATCCTTGATTTTGAGCGAGTAGTTTGATTCAAGAGTAGATTTCTTTACAGCTTCAGGAACCAAAGGCAGTTCGATGGCATAAGTTGAAGGAACGAAGTTTTCGGCAGTGATTTCGAAAATCAGCTTGAAAACTTTTGTTGTTTCTCCCGGTTTTGCTTCGATGGCAGCGGGCCAGAAAGTGTATGAACCTTTTGTTGATTTATAGGTTTTTGCAGGATTAGACCAGGTTGAATCGGCCATAACTGCAGGTTCGTTATCCAGTTTAAGTGTAATGGAAACATTTTCCATTGGTTCGAAGTTGTCTCCGTTGTATACAGCACCCATAATGAGAGGGAAGTTGTAGTACATTTTTCCGTCTTCAATATCACCGGAAGTAATTCTTTCTGCATGGTAAGAACGGTGTGAACCATTAATAAGACGGATTCCGTCCATTGCCAGAGCTGTAATGTCTGTTTTCAGCTGGGAATCGGTCATGTCGAGGGCATTGTGAAGCATGCCTCGTTCAGAAACGTAGTATTTTGGCTGTGTTCTGTTAAGAACATAACAGATTGTATCAAGACGACAGTTTTCACAGTCACAGGTGAGCCAAGAAATATGTTCAGATTTAAGAGTATTGTAAAGGTGGTTAACCTCTTCTGTTACAGCATCTTCCATTGAGTTATGAATTTTCACGTCAGAACCTCCAAAATATCAATTTATTATAACATAGAAAAACTCATAAGAAAAGTTAAAAGACAAAAGGAAATCCTTATGATAAAATATATTTCAATGAAAAAGATTTTGTTCCTTCCGTTGGTTTTTGCTTTTATTCTGAGTCTTTTCTCCTGTTCAAAAGCCGAAAACAACGACCAGTATTTTCAGAATAACTCCACTTTGAAAAGCCTTGTCACCACAAAAGGCGAATCTGCTTTGTGGACTACTGAAATTGAAAAGGAACTTCTTACATCGAATCTTTCAAAACATGATGAAATCAATCCTCATCTGAAGCTTTCAACTGAAGTTTTTGCTGTTGCGTCGGCAAAGAATGAAAAAATCTATCCTTATATTGAAAATTTCGGTTCCCTGGACCTGGAAGGAATGTCTAAGGAAGCTTACAACCTGGCAGAAGAATTCGCAAAATGCCTTTGTTCGGATATTTATTCAGCAGAAAAACTCATGGCTAATGATTCGCTTTTTTCGTTTGTCTTTTTAATTGATGATCTTGAAAAAGATGTTTTCAAAAGAAAAATCCAGTCTTCAGAAGACGAAGAAGGAAGCTGCAAATTTGAAAGCTATGTAATCGGGTCAAGTATCCTTTCTGGCCAGGATGTTCAGGTTCCTTTAAGACTTTATACAGGAACAGGAAGAACCTGTGCCGATCTGGTTCTTTTCCTGAATGAAAAAGAAAATAAAATCAAACAGATTAAAATCATAAACAGGGAATAGGCGGGAGATTTTATGGGAATAACCAGCAAAAGTGAACAGAAACAGCTTTCCGGAATTGAGCGGGAACTTGTTCTTCAGTATCTCATTGACGGTAACGTTCCGGTTACTCTTACTCCTGTAGCCGAAGAAAGCCGCAACACCGAATCTGTAAAGCCTTTAAGTTCTGCAGTTTTCCCTGTAGCCCTCAAAGGTGAAAAAGTCCTTGCAGACAAATCTGGCCGAATCCTTCTGGAAAATCCTCCACAGTCAGTCCTTGCATTTGCCGGTAAAAAAGTAAAGGTTGAATTCTATTTCAACCGTGTAGGACTTTATTTCCATTCAGATGTTCTTGAAGCTTCAAAAGGTCTTGAACTTAAGGTGCCTGATACAATCAGTTACATCGAAGACAATTTTGAGACCCAGAAATATGATTTCACAGTTTCCCTTTACTACGAATGCAGAACCCAGTCTGATATCAACATGACCTGTATTCCATGGAAGGGAGCACCCCTTTTTGAACGTCCGGCCTGGAAAATCATTCCTTTACAGAATCAGCAGAAAGCCAAAAAATATCTTGAAATCTTTGTGGAACAGGCAAAAGTTGAAAAGAATGCAGGAAACGGAATCCAGCTTATTCCTGTGTGCAACTTCCTTACTTTCCAGGAAGAACACAAAATGGAAGCCCTTCAGGACAGGGTAAAACCTCTTTCAATTCTTTACGTAGACCACGAAAGAATTGTTTTCGGAAACGAAGCCAAAGGATTGAATCTGGTAGCTGGTGCCGAGTATGCATTGAAGATGTCCTTTACACTTAAGGAAGGCCCAATCATTTCAAGAGATCTTTACGTTACCTGCAAGGTCAACAAAATATACAACGACGTTCAGGGAACAAAATATTGCGCTGACTGTGTATACACATCAATTCAGGAAGAGGATTTAAGATTCTTGTTTGAAAAAGCAACCAGCCGTTTATTCGGTTGATTTTTCTGATTTGTTTACCGGAGCCGTTTCACTTTTGTGGAACGGCTTTTTTGTTTTTGGGACGCGGGCAGTACCGTTACCGATGATGGCTGCAACCGGTTTAAGATAAATAATGTGCTCGCAGGTGATTTTGATCATAACAGTCATAGGCACTGCAAGAAGCATTCCAAGGAATCCCCAGATATAACCCCAAAGAGAAAGTGAAATAAGGATTACAAAAGGCGAAATACCTAGGCCTTCTCCTTCGATTTTTGGTTCCAGAATGTTACCAATAATCATGTTAACCGACAGCATTACAATGGCAACAAGAATAATCTGCCAGACGCTTGGGTAAAACTGAATGAGGGCAAAAAGAATTGTTAATACACAGGAAATAATTGAACCAAAAATTGGGATGAAGTTCATACAGAATGCAAGGAATCCCCAGACTATCGGAAAGTCCATTCCAATTATAAAAGTTGCGGAAAAAACAATTAAGCCGGTTATAAGGCTTGCAAGAAATTTTATGGAAAGGAAGTGGGAAACTTCCCGTTTTACGTGTTCAGAAATAATGATTATCTGTTTGCTTTTGTTTGTAAAAGCAAGCTTAATCTTTTTTCTTGAAAGCTTCATTTCCAGAAGGAAAAAAGCCATTAAAAGGAAAACTGTAAGTAAAGATTTTCCAGAGTTTACAAGACCTGAAGAAAGGGTAATTGCAGTTTTTTGTACTACATCGCGGATTTTCTGAAAGCCCCAGATATTTTCCAGGAAGGATTTTCCTTCATCAAAGCCAAAGTCAAAGATAGAATCGAAAGTTGCAAAAATGGCCTGAAGTCTTGCTTCGTAGCGGGTGTAGTTTGAAAGGATAGAAGAAAGACCTGTTACCAGAAGTGATGAAAGAAGAATCATTATGATTACGGCAAGAAGTGTAACCAGAATGGAGCCTAAAACCCATGGAAAGTGAAGTTTCTTCTGCATTTTATCTACAACAGGAAGAAAAACAAAACCAAGAATAACGGCAAAAATAACAGGAAGGATAATATGCGAAAGTGTCTTAAGAACAAATACTCCCGCAATTATTCCTATAAAAAAGAGGATAAAGAATGTCTGTTTTGAAAAATCATTTTTGTCCTGCATTATTTCTTTATCCTCTTTATAAAATTATTTTTTTGGAAGGATTTTGTCGAATCCACAGTAAGGAACAAGTACTTCAGGGATTGTTACAGATCCGTCAGCATTCTGGTAGTTTTCGAGGATTGCGAGCATTGCACGTCCAACTGCGATAGCGGTCCCGTTCAGTGTGTGAACGTACTTGTTCTTTCCGTCGTCGTCCTTGTATTTGATGTTCAGGCGGCGTGCCTGGTAGTCTGTACAGTTAGAAGTAGATGTAACTTCACCGTATTCTCCGCCGTTACGTCCAGGCATCCAGGCTTCAAGGTCCCACTTGCGGTATGCTGGTGCACCAAGGTCACCTGTACATGTATCTACAACGTGGAATGGAAGTCCAAGACCTGTGAAGATTTCTTCTTCGATAGCGCGGAGCTGTTCGTGAATAGCATCTGACTGTTCAGGAGTAGAGTAGGCGAACATTTCAACTTTGTCGAACTGGTGAACGCGGTAAAGTCCTTTTGAGAACTGACCTGCAGCACCTGCTTCGCGGCGGAAACAGTGTGAAAGACCACCGTACATAAGTGGAAGTTTGTCTTTTGGAAGGATTTCATCCTGGTGGTATCCACCAAGTGTGATTTCAGCAGTTGCTACCAGACAAGTTCCTTCTTCTTCGATTGAGTAAACGTTTGATTCGTTTCCACGTGGGTTGAATCCGATACCTTTAAGGATGTCTTCTTTTGCTACGTCTGGAGTAATGAACATGTTGAAGTTGTGCTTGCGAAGTGTATTCAGGGCATACATGATAAGAGCCTGTTCAAGGAATACAGCTTCGTTCTTAAGGTAGTAGAACTTAGGACCAGAAACTTTTGTTCCGCGGTCGAAGTCCAGGATATCAAGAGATTCACCAAGAGCTACGTGGTCTTTTGGTTCGAAGTCGAATTTGCGTGGTGTACCAACAACTTTAACTTCCAGGTTTTCTGTGTCCAGTTTTCCAACAGGAGCTTTTGGATGGTACATGTTTGGAATCTGACGAGCAGCTTCTTCAAGAGCTTCTTCAGTTTCTTTCTGGTCTTTTTCAACTTTTGCGATTTCTTCCTTGAGAGCTTTACCGGCTTCAATAAGTTTTGCGCGCTGGTCGTTGTCCAGTTTCTGTTTCATGGCCTGGGCATTTTCGTTACGTTTCTGCTGAAGAGCCTGAAGTTCAGTTACCAGGGCAGTACGTTTGTCGTAAAGTTCAACAACTTTGTCGGCATCTGCACGGGCAGGGTCCATGTTGCGGTCCAGAACATTCTGTTTAACTGCAGCAAGATTGTCTTTGATGTATTTGTAGTCTAACATTTAATATCTCCTCGGAAAAATCCGTTAGTTTAATATTTTAGTCCATAAGCTGATATGTAATTGTCACATCAGCAGTTACAGAAGATACTCCGTCTGATACCGGTGAAACAGCGCCGGCAAGAGTTTCAGAAACGAGGGACTTTGCATTGATCTTTGCGAACTTTGTTTTTTCCTCGTTGATTTCAAGAACCTTGTTTACTTTGCATCCGGAAGCACCTGCCAGAAGATTTGCTGCATCCTGTGCAGTCTGAACAGCATTTGTTCTAGCCTGTCGAAGGCTTGAGGCAGTATCACCTGTAATGTAGCTTACGTTCGAAAGAACAGCAGAGTTTCCTGCTTTCTGAACGATAACATCTTTTACAGATTTAGTTCTTGTAACATCATTGATAGTGATGTTGATTTTATTTGAAACTACAGTGTAGTCTTCTTTTCCAACCCATTCACCGCTTTCGTCTTTGATCCAGACTTTTGTGCCTTTTTCTGTTTCTGATTTAGAAACTGAAGCAATGTCTTTAGCTTCAACACCGGCAGCTTTTGCGGCATCAACAACAACAGCTGAAAGTTCAGAGTTTGTTTTATTGGCAACAGCAGAATCGATGTCGCGGGTTCTTACTGTGAAAGAAAGAACAGCCTGGTCAACGTTTACAGTGCCTGAACCGTTTACAGTGATTTTTCTTGTTACTTCCTGTGGCTTGTTGATTGTACAAGATGTAAGTCCTGTTACTGCAAGAGCAGCAATTCCACATAAAATTAAAATACTTTTTTTCATTTTGTTTTCCCCTATATATATTCTGTTTTTATCTGATATTTATATAGAACCTTTTCAGGTAAATCGCTCTCTTTTCGGCTTCTTCATAGTGGTCCGAAAGAGGGTAGTTCTGAATCAGTTCTTCATAGGTTTCTACAGATTTCTTAATGTTTCTGTATTCAGAGTTTCCTTCGTAAAGCTGGGCCAGAAGGAACAGAGCTTCATCTCTGCCTGATTCCGACACAGTCAGGAAGTTCTGAAGATTATTATATACTTCAGTAAAGTTTTTTTCATCTATTGCCTTTCTGGCGGCAGTCATATATTCGTCACCTGAAAGTACTTTGTAGGAACGTGGTTCTTCTGTTGCAGCGGCAGGTTTTGTTTCTTCTGCTTTTGGCTGAACTCTTTTTACTTCAGAAGTTTTTGGAGGAAGTTTTTCTTCAACCTTTGTTTCTTCAGGTTTGATTTCTTCGTATTTTGGTTCTTCAGCAACTTCAGACTTTGGTTCTGGAGCTTTTGTTTCAGCCGGTTTTGAAACTTTTGGTGCAGGCTTTTTAGGAACTACTTCTGCGTAGTCCGGAGCCTTTACGTGAACCGCAGGCTTAGATTTGAGTTCAGAAACTTTTACTTCCAGGTAGTCATCGATGTACTGGTCACCAAGGATATCTTCTTTATAGAAGTGAAGGATTACAGTTCCAGGAACTCTTGCCATGAGGGTAAAGCTTGTATTTTTATCTGATGTCTTACGACCAGTGCTTGTAAGGTTTTTTGATCCGTCTGTACAGCCAAGGAAGACCCAGCCTTTGCCAGGATAAACTACATCAAGGCTTTCGCCTTTCTTCATGGAAACAGAGCGAGATGGGACAATCTGTACAACTACTTCAGGTTCTCCAGATTCTTCTTTTTCTTCCGCCTCCGCACCAGGAGCTTCCAAATCTTCCACTTCGTCTTCGCGGGTATTGTTCTCTTCTATAACTTCGTCAATTTCTTCAACTTCGGTCTTGTCTTTTGAGTCTTCAGCTTTTTCGTCGGCTTTAACTTCTTCCACAACTTCAGGTTCTTTTTGAGACTCAGTCTCTTCAGGAGGAAGTTCTGGAAGTTCTGAGTAATCGTCTTCTGTTACAGGTTCAACGATTTTTACTTCGGGGTCTTTTTCAACTGTAACAACAGGAACCGGTGGAAGTTCTGCTTCGAAAACTTCAGGTTCAGTGATTTCAGGAAGTTCTTCAAATTCAGAAGCTGGTTCTTCAGAAGAAGTTTCTTCTTCGGCTTCTTCGGAAATCACTTCTGTTTCTTCAGCTTTATTTTCTTCTTCAACAGTTACTGTTTCTTCAGCTTCTTCGGAAATATCAGTTTCTGTTACTTCAGTTTCCGGAGCGGTTAACTGATTTTCAGGTTCAGCGTCTTTTGAGGCACAGGAGAAAAATGAGAATGAAAAAATAGAAATAAAACAAAGGGTCAGAAAAGTTTTTTTCATGGAGCGGCTCCTGTGATTTCTTCTACAAGACGATCATTTGCTTTTGAAAGGTCATCAAGTTCTTTTGTGCCAGGTTTTGTGAACCAGGCTTCAGCTTCTTCTGAAGTCCAGGCTTCTTTTGTAACACGGGAAGGATTGTATCCGTCTGGGACAGCAGGTCCCGGAGGAACGATCATTTCTTCTGTAAGAGTAAGAGGTCTTTCATATCCTTTTGCTTCAGGCTTTTTGAGGGCGGCGCAAAGAAGGATAAGGGCAATGAGAATCACTACCACAAGAGCTCCGATACAGGCAGAAAGCATTTTGTTTTCGCTTACGTATTCTGTAATCTTGTTCCACAGATTCGAGAAAAAATCCTTTATGTTCTGAAGAAGATCCTGGAAATCCATTATTCGGTTTTTTCTCCATTGGAATCAGAAGCTTCAGTTGATTCAGCAGAGGTTTCAGGATTTTCAGAAGCTTCGCCTTCCGCTTTTTCTTCGGCTGCTTTCTTGGCTTCTTTTTCGGCCTGTTTAGCAAGACGTTCTTTTTCCTTCATTTCTTTTTTTACGCGTTCAATTTCTGGATCGGTAATAGTTCCGTCTTCGTTATGAATACGTTTTTCAGGACGTGGAGGGATTACCGCGCCTTCATCAACATCAATGTCTTCATCAACAAATTTGTTTTCTTCTTTGAACTTCTTTCCTGTCTTAAGGTCTTCGTCCAGGCGGAGTGCAATGATTTTAGAAACACCCGATTCTTCCATTGTGATACCAAGCATTGTTGAAGCACCCATTACAGTTTTCTTGTTATGGGTAATAACAATGTACTGGGAAACGTTGGCAAAACTTTCCAGTGCAGTTACGAAAGAAGAAACGTTCTTGTCATCAAGGGCAGCGTCAATTTCGTCCAAAAGACAGAAAGGACTTGGGCGAACCTGATATGTTGCAAAGAGAAGTGCAACGGCAGTCATGGTTTTTTCACCACCGGAAAGAAGAGCAATGTTTTCCAGTTTCTTTCCAGGAGGCTGTGCATAAATATCAATACCTGACTGGAGGATGTTTGTAGGATCAGCAAGTTTAAGTTCGGCACGACCACCGTTGAAAAGACGGCGGAACATGTTGTGGAAATTCTTCTTGATCTGGTTATAGGTTTCCAGGAACATTTCAGAAGATTTTGATTTGATTTCTTCTGAAACGCGGATCAGGTTATCAAGAGATTTCTGTGTATCGTCATAGTTTGCTTTCTGACGTTCGTAACGGTCTTTTACCTCTGCGAATTCTTCAACGGCCATAAGGTTCACGTTTACGAGAGGCTTGATTTTTTCTTTTGCGTCAGCAAGCTTGTCGCGCAGTTCATTAACAGGAGTGTAGATCTTGTACATGCGTTCTTCGAATTCCATAAGATCGCGGGAGTACTGGTCCTGATAATTCTGCTTAAGGTTTTTAATGTCGTTGTCAGAAGAGTTCAGGGTAAGGGTCAGGCGTTCATACTGTTCCTGATACTTTCTCTGGTCTTCCTGTTTTTTCTGAAGAGTATCGTTTTTGCCCGAAACACTTTTGTTGCATTTGGCGATTTCAACATCCAGGACTTCCAGTTCTTTTGCCAGCTTCTGTCCGCGGTATTCAATTTCTGCCACTTCAGACTGAACTTCTTCAATCTGTTCTTCAAGTTCTTCGGCGCGTTTTGATTCTGAGAAAAATTCTTCATCGGCTTCACGCAGGGAGTTCTGTTCTGTTGTAAGACTTCGTTTGATAAGAAGAATCTGATTTTCAGTTGCAGTAATCTGTTCCTGCATCTTAATCTGGTTTCCGTGAAGTTTGTGGAGTGTATCCTTGTATTCGTCAATCTTTGCAGTGAGCCCTGTGTTCTCAACGTTCAGTTCAGAAATCTGATTCTGAATTGTTTCGATCTGGGAAATGTTTTCTTCGATCTGATGATCAATGGAACGTTTCTTTGTCATTACACCTTCAGGAGAAAGGAATTCTGTAATGAAAGCAGGGGATGCGTTGTAGTATGAATCAAGGTCAGAAGAAAGCTTTTCGAGATTCTTGCAGGTTTCTGCAAAGGCATCCGCGGCTTCTTTTACGACCTTAAGATTTTCTTCTTTTGAGTTTCCGGTCCTTTTTGCAGCGTCATCAAAAACATCGTGACGGCCTTTTGCAAATACTTTCAACTTGCCCAAAGTTTCATCAAGTTCTTCCCGGGCTTTTCTCATGGCGCCTTCAGAGAATCCGGCAGCCTTAAGCTTTTCATCAAGCATGCCTACAATGTCTTCTGTAATGGCGGCAAGTTTCTGCTGCAGAGTTTTGCGTTCTTCGTTCAGCACGCTGATTTTGTCGGCGTATTCAGAAGCACGGGCTTCGTTTTCTGTAATCTGCAGAGATGAGGTATTGATATTCTGTTCGAAAGATTCAATGTTCTTCTGGATGTCTGCCAGCTGCTTTGTCTTTTCGTGAAGTCCTGCTTCAGTTTCATCAATTTCTTCGTGAATGGAATCGATGCGTTCCTGAATTGCAGATTTCTTTGCTTCAAGAGTAGCAAGCTTTGTTTTGATTTCGGTCTGGCGGCCAGTAATTTCTTTAAGAAGATCCTGCTTACCGTTCTTTTCTTTTGCAATACCAAGAAGGTCGCCCTGCTTGTGGTAAAGTTCTTCCTGCATGGACTTAACCTTGTCCATGTTTTCAGAAATTGTATTTGTGATTTCTTCGATTTCGGCGCGAACCTTGTCACGTTTTTCTACGATCAGTTCAAGTTCTTTTTCGCGACGAGATTTTTCTGTTACGAAATTCTTAAGGCGCAGAAGAGTAAGGTCCAGGTCAAGGGAACTGATCTGTTCTTTGAGTTCACGGAACTTCTTTGTTTTTTCAGCCTGGATTTTCAGTGAGTCATAGCTGCGCTTGATTTCGGCCATGGCTACTTCAATCTGGATCATGTTCTGGCGAGTGCGTTCAAGTTCGCGTTCAGCTTCCTGAACTTCAGCCTTTGAGCGGGAAATACCTGCGGCTTCCTCAAAAAGGTAGCGTCGGTCTTCAGGTTTTGAAGAAAGGATCTGGTCGATCTTTCCCTGTTCCATAACAGAGTAGGCAGCTTTACCAACACCTGTATCCATAAAGAGTTTACGGATTTCTGTTGGTCCAACCTGACGGTTGTTAATAAAATATTCCTGGTCACCTGATCTGTACAGGCGGCGTTTGATTGCAATTTCAGAATCTTCCAGTGGAAGAAGTCCGTTCTCGTTGCAGAGGGTTAAAGTTACTTCGGCAGTGTTGAGGGCAGAGCGGTTTTCGGTTCCGTTAAAAATAACGTCTTCCATTTTTTCAGCGCGGAGATTTTTTGCCCTGTTTTCTGCAATTACCCATTTAATGGCATCTACAACGTTACTTTTTCCACAGCCGTTTGGACCGAGAAGTGCTGTAATACCATCTGCAAAGTCGATGTGGGTCTTGTCAGCAAATGATTTGAATCCATAAATATCAAGACTTTTTAAGAACATAACATTACAATTATACTAAAATAAGAGATTTCTAGCAATTATAGAGAGATAAACAGGAATTTCAGGCTGTTTTTTATGCGTTTTTGTGGAATGGAGACAGAATCTCAACGATTTCGGTCTTCTTGAAAAGCACCGCATATTCGTAGGCGCTCATACCCATGGCATCCTTAACGTCAGGGTCTCCGCCGTTTTCTGCCAGAAGACGAACGATTTCTGTTTTTCCGGCACCTACCGCAATCACCAGGTTTGACTGGCCTTCTTTACAGATAGTGTTTACTTCGGCGTTGTGTTCAATAAGGAACTTTGTGATTTCTTTGTTTCCGCGCCATACAGCATCCATAAGAGGAGTGTAGCCACGGTCTTCAGAAGACACGTTGATTTCAGCACCGTTATCAATCATCCAGGAAACGATTTCTTCATTGTCTGTACGAACAGCAAGATTCAGCATAGGTGTTCCTACGGCATCGCGGCTGTTGATGTCCATGCCGGCAGCCAGGAACTGGCGAGCGATTTCGAACTTTCCTTTGGAAACGTAATCTCCAAAACAATCAACAGTAAAAGGAATACCTTTGTTCAGAAGTGATTTTGCGGCTTCCTGTTTCTTTGCGTTGTTCAGGATGTATACATAGTTTTCAGAAATGTCTTTCTGGATAAGATCTGCATTTTTGAAGTATTTGATTGCTTCGCGGTTACCAACCCCGTATTTCTGAATAGCCTGAAGATTTGTAAAAAGAGGAACATTGGCTCTGGCACAATAACCGGAAAGGGAAAAGAGGTAGCCTGCTTTATCAAGGGATTCCAGGTCTTCTTTTCCGGCCAGGACTACAACATCAGAAACATCATAAAGATCAGATGCCCATTTTTCGGAATCTGATTTTGAAAGGGTGTAAGACTCAATGACACAGGCAGAATCCCTAAGGCGGATAGTTTCACTGATTTTTTTGCTTTCGCTTTTGTTGTTCGATACGATGAGCCACTTCATAAAAGATTCCTCTGTGCAAATGGATATATTGGATATTTTGGATATAATTATAAAGGGCATATAGGATTTCTGCAAATACAAAAAAATTAAAAAAAGTTTAAAAAATTGTTTTGGAGTTGTTGACACAAAATCTTATTTTGTATAATATAACAATCACTTAGCCGCTGTAGCTCAGTTGGTAGAGCAATGGACTGAAAATCCATGTGTCGTTGGTTCGATTCCAACCGGTGGCAAAAAAGGAACTCAGAAATGAGTTCCTTTTTTTATTTAACCTGCTTTTTGCGGGCTTTTTTTTTATCTGGGGTGGAGGAATAAAGGGGACTTCAGAAAACTGATAGTAAAAAAATATTGGTGAAACAGACGCGAAGGAAGAAAATGTGGTTTCAGGGGCATTTGAAGCGGGGCTTTATAGTTTCCTTGACCCGCTTCACATGCAGCGCCATATGGCGCGGTCCTGATAACCCATTTTCTGACTGGGAGTCTGTTTCACCTAAAATAATTGTTTATTGATTAAACAGAGAATCCGTTTATAAGATCCGAAATTGCCGTACTAGATTCCAGGTTCTTGTCTGTAGCCTGCACAGCCTCGCGAGCCGATTCTGCCATGTTCTGCATGTTCTCTTTGATCATTTCAGATTCGTTGAAAGTTTCTTCCGAAATATCCTGAAGAGTGCGGGCACTGTGAACAACATTTTCGCTGGAGTTTTTCATGTGGCTTGAAGCGTTTGTGATTTCTTCAGTTGTGTTCTTAAGAATACCCATTGTTGTAAGAATGTTTCCGGCGCTGTCTTTCTGTTCAGCCATGCCGGTTTCAACTTCCTGAATAAGCATGTTCATGTTACCGATTTTATCGTTCAAAGATTCAAAGGCTTTTGTAGATTTTTGTGAAGAATCAACAATGCCGCTGATGGCACTTGTAATGCTTGCAAGAAGGGTAGAGATTTCTGAAGACTGAACGGCACTTGTTTCGGCCAGCTTGCGGATTTCGTCAGCAACAACGGCAAAACCTTTGCCGCTTTCACCTGCATGGGCTGCTTCAATTGCCGCATTCATGGCCAGCAGGTTTGTCTGTTCCGCAATGTCGGCAATGGCGTTGTTTGCAACCTGCAGGTTTTCTGACTGACCAGCAATCTTTTCGATCTGGTCGAAAACCTGTTCCTGCATCTTCTTACCTTCGTTCGATTCATTAACCAGTTCTTCGTATTCACTTGTAACAGTGTTGATGTTGCGGTTGATGCTTTCGATGTTTGCGTTGATCTGTTCAACAGCCGAAGAAGACTGAAGAATTGCATCAGACTGGAGGGAGATCTTGTCGTTAAGATTATTGATTTCGCCTTCCACTTTCTGGATTTCAGCAGTGATTTCTTCAATATTTGTTTTCTGTACAGAGATTTTTTCGGCCACCTGCTGGATGTTTTCGCGGGTTGTGTCCAGATCTCCGACGTGAGTATTCATTTTTTCAAAAACCTGGTTTCCGGTCTGTGTCAGAACCATGGATTCAGACTGGAGTTTTACAATCAGGTCGTTCATGCTGGCAATAACCTGGTTACAGCTGCCCGCAAGCAGTTCCAGTTCTTTTCCGCCTTTTTCTGGAATTCTTGCAGTAAGGTCTGCGTTTCCAGAAGATATAGTTTCCATTGATTTTGTTACTTTCTTCAGTCTTGAGAACAGGTAGGTTGCAAATCCAACAATCATAGAGATTCCAAGGACAATGCTTATAAGTCCCATGGAAGAAAGGAGAGTTACTTTTGGATCCAGGATTTTCAGGAAGTCATCCATAGGGATGTCACAGCCTATAATACCTACAATCTTTCCTCTTGAGTTGGTAATGGCACCGTAGGTTGAAAGCATGTTTCCCCATTCAGTCTGTTCTTCGATACCGCCAGAAACGATGCCTCCGTTTTTCATTACATTAAGAGGTTCTTCTCCGTAAGAAGTGATGTCTTCTTCGGAAAGGAGAGGCGAAAAGATTTCTTCGTTGTCCATTTCGCCGCTTCCATCAATCATGAAAACACCGGTGTTACTGTTTTTGATGATCATTGTGTAAAGGTAAAGACAGTTTTCTTCTTCCCAGATTTCGTGAAGGGCTTCGCGAACTTCCATATAGAAAGGATCATCATAAGATGGATTTTTCAGAAACTGTTCGAATTCATCTCCATCAACGCAATTAAGAGCTCTCTGTACAATAGGTTTACCGATTGATTCAGCGATAGATTCACCGGCAGAGCGAACAGAAATGATTGCTACATTTGTTAAAGGAAGAACCGTAAAACAAAGAAAAAGTGTAAAAAACAGGATGAATTGAAATTTGAGTGATACTTTTTTCATGGGTAGAAAATCTCCAAAATCTACAATTATTATAAAACAACAATTCTGAAACTGCAAAATAAATTTAAAATTTTGTTATTTATTGTTGTTTTTTCTATAAATCTGTAAAATATTTGTATGACAGTTAAGATTGCTTTTACTGGTGGTGGGACAGCGGGGCATATTTACCCGGGTCTTGCTGTATGTGATGAATTAAAAGAAAAAGCCCGTGAACAGAACATCGACCTGAAAATTACCTGGATCGGCTGTTCAAGCGGTATGGATAAAAAGATTGTTACCAATGCCGTCAGACCTGACGGTTCTCTTTCTGCAGACAGTTTCAAAGGTATTCCTTCGGGAAAACTCAGAAGATATTTTTCATTCAGGAACTTCATCGACCTTTTTAAAATCTTTGGTGGATTCGTATCTTCTTTCTTTATCCTGGCAAAATTGAAACCGGCCGTTCTCTTCTCAAAAGGCGGATTCGTTTCAGTTCCTCCATGCATTGCGGCAAAACTTCTTGGCATTCCGGTCTTCACCCATGAATGCGATTTTACTCCGGGACTAGCAAACAGAATCAATGCGAAATCAGCTTATAAAATGCTTCTTTCCTACGAAGAGACAAAACGCTTTCTTTCTGAAGGAAACAAGGCCAAAGCCCTGGTAACAGGAAATCCTGTCAGACCGGTTTTCTACGAAGCTGATTCAAAACGGGGACTTGAATTCTTAGGCATTCCCGAAAATCACGAAAAGCCTGTTCTTCTGGTTCTTGGCGGAAGTTCAGGAGCAAAGCAGATTAACGCACTTGTTTCAGAAAATCTTCAGTTCCTTTGTGAACGCTTCATTGTTGTTCATCAGACAGGAATGGTTAATACAGACGAAAAAGAAAATGAAGAACTTAAGGCAAAGTTCGGCGAAAGCTACAAACCTTATGCTTTCATCTACAAGGAAATGGCAGACGTTCTTGCTTCTGCCGATGTTATCCTTTCCCGTGCAGGGGCCAACTCAATCTGGGAATGTGCGGTCCTTGCAAAGCCAATGGTTCTTGTACCTCTCTGCGGAAACGGAACAAGAGGTGACCAGGTAGACAACGCAAAGTTCTTTGAAGAAAAGGGCTGTGCCGAAGTTCTTCTTGGCGATGAAGCCACAGGTGAAAATGTTCAGAAAAAACTGGGAGCTCTGGCCGATGCCGCTTCCCGTGAAAAATATGTTCAGAATCTTAAAGTCCTTACAGGCGGTGAAAGACCTTCACTTAAAATTGCAGAACTGATTCTGGAAAAGGCAGGTAAATAGAATGATTGGAATGCTCGATATTATTTTCTTTGTTGTGATTCTTATTACAGCAGTGGCCGCCGCCTTCAGAGGTTTCATTCGCGAAGTCCTTGGAAAGGCTTCCTGGATTCTTGCAATCCTCATTTCAATTTTCTTCTACGACAAACTGGCAGTGTTCTTTGAAGGTTCAATCAAGAATCAGACCCTCCGTTACATCTGTGCTTTTGTATGTCTTTTCCTTGGAGTTTTCCTGGTTGTAAAAATCATCGAAGTGATTCTTTCAAAAATCTTTTCTGGGGAAATTGTTGGCAGCCTGAACAAAGCTGCCGGGTTCCTTTTCGGAATTGCAGAAGGATTGGTTCTGGTTTTTGCTTTCCTGTTTGTTCTGCACTCGCAGCCATGGTTCAAGATTGACGGCCTTACAAGAGATTCAAGAATGAACGCCTTCTACGAAAAACAGATCGAAAAAGTTCTGGAACCAAAAATTCTTGGCCCTGCAATTGACGCAGAAGCCGTTCCTGGAGAAGACGCATAATGTACGAAAACCTTCTTGGACAGACAGCAAAGCTTGCTCTTACAGCAGACCTGAAAAGGGGAACCTTTCCGGGTTCTGTTCTTTTTTCGGGGAACGATGCTTCAGGTAAACTGACCGCCGCTCTTGAAACTGCAAGAATTCTTTCCTGCCACGAAGCCATTCCAAGAAGCTTCAACTGTACCTGTCCGTCCTGTCTTCGTCACAAGGCACTGCTTTCCACAAACCTGATTCTGTGCGGTCCCCGCGACTGCTTCCTTGAGATCAGCGCCGCCTGCGACACTTTCCTTCGCGCCTACGAAAGCAATGCTTCTTTCATCGATGCCGCAAGATATCTTTTCCTCCGTTCAGTAAGAAAACTTACTCTCCGTTTTTCGGACGTACTTATTGAAGGCGACAAGAACGCCAACAAAATAGGCGTGGCAGTTGGTGCCATAAACGAAATGCTTGAAGACCTGGATTTTCCTCGTCCGCTGCCTCCGCTTTCGGAAGCAGACAAACTTAAAGAAAAATGTGAAAAACTTAAGGACGCTGCCCAGAAACTGGAAAGCGATTTCCTTTACGATACAATTCCGGTTTACCAGATCCGTAACCTTGAAGTCTGGGCCAGAATGAAAAGTGATGAAGGAAAGAAAACTGTCATCATCGAAAATGCGGACCGCATGAATGAAAGCGTAAGGAACGCTCTCTTAAAAATTCTTGAAGAGCCTCCTGCAGATACAGTCTTCATTCTGCTCACTTCAAAAAGAAACGCAGTCATGCCGACTATCCTTAGCCGCGTGCGCACATACAATTTCATAGAACGCGCAAAGAATCATCAGAGTGATGTTATCAATGCCGTGTTCCATAAAGAAAATTTTGAAGGAAGTCTTAATGATTATCTTCTGGGCTTCCTTCCGAATCCACCTACAGTCCTCCGCCAGAATGCCAAGGTTTTCCTTCAGGCAGTTCTTGCGGCTCAGGCTCCGGATCTTGCGGCAATGGTTAAGGAATGCGGCGGCTTCAGTCCACGAATTGAATTCAAAATTTTCCTTCAGTCTTTGACACAGCTTTTGCGTCCTCTTATGTACAGCCAGGGCGGAAGCGAAGTGCTTTCTGAAGTTTCAAAAAAATGTCTTGATGCCTGGAACAATGTTACAGGATACAACCAGAATCCTCAGGGAGCGCTGGAAAATCTTTTCAGGGAATTCCTTAAGCTCAATATGACCAATGGGAATGTTTTCAGATGCGCAGATTTGTAAGCAAAGTAACAGAAAAAACTGACAAGCTTTCAAAAGAAGAGCTTCAGCGTCTTATTCACAATCTTTCTCATGAGCTGGAACTGGAACATAATGACAACGAAGAATATGAAGCCATCATTGAATCGGTTACTTCGGGTCTTCTTGTTGTGGATGAAAACTATGTCTACGTCCATTCCAATTCCACAGCACAGCGTATGCTGGGTATTTCTCTTGGTGATGTTTTTACAAGTGATGAAAAACCGGTTTGGAATCTGATCGCTGAACTTGAAATTGCTGACTTTCTTGAAAACTGTTCTGATAAAAAAGTTACCAACGCTACAGAAGATTTCTCTGTGACCACAGACGGCGGATCTGTTCGCTTCCTTACAGTGAGCGTGAATCCTCTTTTTCAGGAAAGCCTTCTTAAAGGATACGTTGTAAGAATTGATGATGTTACGGAAAAAAAGAATCAGGATGTTCTTCTTCACAGAATGGAAAACCTGGCAAGCCTTACAAATCTTGCGGCAGGCATGGCCCACGAAATCAAGAATCCTCTTGGGGCAATTTCCATTCATATTCAGCTGGTACAGAAAGCCCTGGAAAAAGCACGACAGAATGATGATGTGCTTCCAGCAAAGAAATTTGTTGAAGACCACATTGATGTTGTGAACGAAGAAATTCAACATTTGAATTCTCTGGTCATGGATTTTCTTTTTGCGGTCCGTCCAGTCAACGCAAAGCTGGAACTTAAAAATCCTGTTTCAATCATCCAGACCGTTGCCGATTTCTTTAAGCCTGAATTCCAGAAAAGCGGAATCACTTTTGAAACTGAGCTTTCGGAAAAAGAATCAAAAATCCTTATTGATGAAAAACTTTTCCGCGAAGTGCTTATGAACATGGCGCAGAATTCTCTTGCAGCGATCAAACAGAAATTTCCTGATGGAAATGTCGAAAACCTTACAGGCAGATTCAGAATCGGGACCGGAACAAAAGACGGAAAATATATTGTGGTTATTACAGATAACGGCTGCGGCATGAGCGAAGAGACTGTGGCAAAACTTTTTGAGCCATACTACACAACAAAAGCAAACGGCACAGGACTTGGTATGACCATGTGCTACAAGATAGTAAAAGAATTTTCGGGAGAAATCCGTGTGGATTCGGTGGAAGGGGAAGGGTCAAATTTTGTTCTTTCGTTCCCGCTTCCTCAAAGCGAAACAAAGCTGCTTAGCTGATTTTTTGCGGGGGGATGATTTATGAAAAGTACGATTCTTACAATTGATGATGAAGAAAATATCCGTTCAGGTCTCTGCGACAACTTCGAGCTGGAAGGCTACGAAGTAAAACAGGCCGCCAACGGAAAAGACGGTCTGGCCCTGGTAAAGAAAGGCGACATCGATCTTGTAATCACTGACCTACGCATGGACGGCATGAGAGGCGAAGAAGTGGTTCGTCATATCACAACAGAAAACCCCGGAATCCCGGTAATCGTTCTTACAGGTCACGGAAGCATTGATGATGCCACAAAGGCAATCAAAATGGGAGCCTACGACTTCCTTACAAAGCCTCTGGACCTGGACCACTTAAACAAAATCGTAAAGAACGCCCTGGAAGGACGGGAGCTTAAACTTCAGAAAAATCAGCTCCAGAAAGAACTGGACAACAATAAATCTCTTTCAGAAATTGTGGGAAAAAGCCCGGCCTTGAAAGGGGTTCTTGAAAAGGTAACCCGCGTTGCCGGAAGCAAGGCCACAGTTCTGGTTACAGGGGAAAGCGGTGTCGGAAAAGAAGGCATTGCCGAAGCCATTCATAAACTTTCACCAAGAGCCGATAAACCTCTGGTAAAAGTTCACTGCGCCGCACTTTCCGAAAACCTTCTTGAAAGCGAACTTTTTGGTCACGAAGAAGGAGCCTTTACAGGCGCCGACAGAATGCAGAAAGGACGTTTCGAGCTTGCCCACGGCGGCACAATCTTCCTGGATGAAATTGGCGAAATCAGCCAGTCGGTTCAGGTTAAGCTTCTGCGCGTGATTCAGAACCGCCAGTTCGAAAGAGTAGGCGGCGAAAAAACAATCGACGTTGATGTAAGAATCATTGCGGCCACAAACAAAAATCTTGAAGAAGAAGTAAAAGCCGGCCGCTTCCGCGAAGACCTTTATTACCGCCTGAACGTCGTTGCCGTAGAAGTGCCTCCGCTCCGCGAACGCAAAGAAGACATTCCTCTTCTGATTTCCGCCTTCCTTGCAAAGTTCAACGAAGAAAACGGCAAGTCCGTTAAAGGCTTCGACGCCAAAGCCAAGAGCGCCCTCACAAGCTACTCCTGGCCCGGCAATATCCGCCAGCTCCAGAACGTGGTGGAAGGCTGCGTTGCCATGAGCCTTACCGACACCATCAAACTGGCCGACCTTCCAGACTACCTTCAGAACACATCCGGTGGCTCAGTAATTACCATTCCAATCGGAACTTCAATGGAAGACGCAGAACAGATCATCATTCAGGAAACCCTTGCTGCCTGCGGTGGAAACAGGACCAAGTGCGCGGAAATGCTGAAGATTGGGAGAAAGACGCTGTATCGTAAAGACTTTAAAAGTTAAGAGTTAAGAGTGAAGAGTTAAGAGTTAGGCAGATGTATGGGAAATGGCTTTGTGAAAAGACTGCCTAATGATGAGGAACATGGTGTTTGGGAGACTGTGTGTTGTAGAGGAACGCGGTTTTGTGAAGGGGAAAGAGTATGTCAGATTTGTATGATAAACTGGGGAAACTTCTGAGCGAGAAAATTTCTGAAGAAGAAAAAAATGAACCTGTAGAAGTGCCTTCGGATGGAGATAAAAAAAGTCTTATTGAGAAAGGCATCTGTAAAGATGATTTCATTGCAGGTGAACTTTCTGAAAATTGCAAAGATTCAGAAACTGACAGTAAAAAGATCTCCGAACAAATTATTCTTGAATCTCTTTCCGAAAAAAATAAGGTCGGACAGGTTCTACATGCCGGACAATTTACGGAAGATGTTCCGGTGAAAATAATTTCCGGCGATGTAGAGTTTAAATAAACCTTACGAATATTTTCTATATGTTTTTTGCTTTGTTGTAATAATTATTGAAGAAATGATTTTTATGATTTCCTGCAAAGAGTTTTTCAAATCTTTTAATTGGTCGTCTGTAAAATAACCTGATCTTGTGAGCAGGTTCAGCCAGTATTTCGTTTCGTTAGCTTCTTTCAGTGCAATAGAATATTTATGGATGAAGTCCGGTTTTGACTGTGCATAAACTCCTTCTGAAATGTTTGCTCCAATGCTGGTTCCACTTCTTAAAATCTGTTTACTTAAAATAAATTCTTTCTGTTCAAATACCAAATTTTTATAAAGTCTTACAATTCTCAAAGCGAAATCTTCACTTTTTTCTAAAACTAAACTATCACTCATTTCTTTCCTCTCGTATTATTTTTGTTTACTAATTAATAGGCAAAAAAATTACAAAAAAGGAAAGAAGACAAAAAAATAACCCGAACAGATTTCTCTATCCGGGTTACCGAAGATTTAATCTTTAAGCGTTGGGGTAAGTCTCAACTCTTAACTCTTAACTCTTAACTCTAAATCACAGTTCCTTCCTGAATGATGGCGCCCTTGCGGATTACGATGATGCCGTCGGAAACGAAGAATGTGCCGTAGTCGCCGTCTTCGTAGGTTTTGCCAGAAACGTTGATTTTACAGTTGTCGCCGATACGGGCGTTTTTGTCGATGATTGTTTTGGCGATTTTACAGTTCTTACCGATACCGATTGCTGGAACGCCTTTTGAAGCTTCCATGTCGTAGAAGTCTGCACCCATCATGATTACGCCGTCAAGGTCACAGCCGTCGTTGATAACTGAGCGAACACCAATAACTGACTTGTGGAGTTTTGAGTTTGTGATGATACATCCTTCAGATGCAAGACAAGAGTCCATGTCGGCCTTGTTGATTTTTGAGGCTGGCAGGTTTCTCATGTGTGTGTAGATTGGGCTCTTCATATCGTACAGATTGAAACGTGGTTTTGGATCTGTAAGTTCGATGTTTGCATCGTAGAAGCTCTTGATTGTTCCGATGTCTTCCCAGTAATCGTCGAAGATGTAAGAGTTGATCTTTTTCTTGTCGATTGCCATTGGGATGATTTCTTTACCGAAGTCTGTGTATTCGTTGTTCAGAACTTCTTCCATTGTATCTGCATTGAAGATGTAGATACCCATAGAAGCCAGGTATTCTTTTTCTTTTGGAAGGTCACCGCGTGCAGCTTCTGGGATCTTCCATGTGTCAATGTTCAGGTCCTTTTTAGGTTTTTCCATGAATTCCTTGATGCGGTTGTTTTCATCAATCTTCATGATACCGAAACCTGATGCGTCGTGGCGGTTTACAGCTGTAGTAGCGATTGTTACATCAGCACCTGATTTGATGTGTTCGTTCAGGAATTCTTTCAGGTCCATCTTGTAGAGCTGGTCTCCGGAAAGGATGATGTAGTGTGTTGGATTCTGTGCCTTGAAGTGGTTCAGGTGTTTGCGAACGGCGTCAGCTGTTCCTTCGTACCATCCTGAGTGTTCAAGTGTCTGTTCAGCAGCCATGATTTCAACAAAGCCGTTAGAGAAACGGTCAAAGTTGTAGCTGTTTGTAATGTGCATGTGAAGTGATACAGAATTGAACTGTGTCAGAAGGTAAATCTTTTTGTAACCTGAGTTGATACAGTTAGAGATTGGGATATCAACAATTCTATATTTTCCTCCGAATGATACGGCTGGCTTTGATCTTTCCTTTGTAAGAGGGTAGAGACGGGTTCCTTTACCGCCCCCCAGAATAATCGATACTACGCGTGGTTCTTCCATTTATGTGCTCCTTTTTAGAGATTTTACTAAATCTTTTGTTACCTTATTATAAATCCAAATTCTCTAAAGCGCAAAAAAAATGTTTTAAAAGGAGCAGGGAATAGGGAATAAGGAATAATTAATTATTCCCTATTCCTTATTACTTATTCCTTGAACTCAGTTTAGTCTAAGACTTGAACAAGAATTAAGTCTCTGATAAAATGTTTAGCTGTTATAACAATATTTAAGTCTTTGTGGTTGCGGCTTGATTTATTTCTACACAACCGGGCAAAGCACAAGGGGATCCAAATGAAAAAGGATATTCATCCAGAGTACACACTCACAACAATTACTTGCGTATGCGGTAATGTAATCGAAACACGTTCAACAGTAAAAGACATCCACGTTGAAATTTGTTCAGCTTGCCACCCATTCTATACTGGTAAGCAGAAACTCGTTGACACAGCCGGACGTATCGACCGCTTCAACAAACGCTACGCTAACTTCGGTAAATAATTACCCTGAAGTAATTGAAAAAAAGACTGCCTTTCAAGAGGTGGTCTTTTTTTATTTTAAAGGATATAATTTCGCCTATGTCTAGTGCAATTGCAATTATCTGTATTCTTTGTATGGTTGGCGGTCCGGCATTTCTTAATATCATCGCTTATCCTGTTTCCTACAAATGGAGCCTGGCTATTTCCGACTATATTGTAAACGTTCTGGCACATCGTCTTTTTGTTGTCCTTAACTGCTATAAAAAGTTTCATTTCTTTGCTTACCGCGAAATGGATAAAGAACTTCCTGAACAGTTCCTGGTTATTTCAAATCACCAGAGTCTTCTTGATATTCCGGCTTACATGAACTATTTCCACAACTGGAAAACTTTGCGCTTTGTTGCCAAGGATACACTGAGCCGTCACATTCCTCTTGTAAGCGAAATGCTCAGAACCCAGGAACACTGCATGGTTCCACGCAAGGCTAAGCCAATGGAAGCCATGAAGTATATGGAAAAATTCGGTAAAAGATGTGCCGCTCGCAATCAGTGCCCGGTACTTTTCCCGGAAGGAACCCGTACAAGAACAGGGCAGGTTGGTAAATTCTACTCGGCAGGCTTCAGAAAACTGGCTGAAAGCACAGGTCTTCCTGTAGTTGTATGCGCCCTGGACGGCGGATGGGAGCTTCGTGACCTTATGAAGATCATGAGCAACCTTAAAAACGGATCTTACCGTGTAAAAGTCCTGAAAATTTACGAAAATCCTAAGACAAAAGAAGAACAGCAGCTGATTCTGGACGAATCAAAGGTCCTTATTCAGGCCCAGCTGGATGAATGGCGCAAGAAACCTTCCAATATAAGATAGGTTTCGAAAGGGTTTTGATATTGACATTAGTATAGAAAATCTATATTCTATGTTTCTAATATACTAGTTGGAGGCAAAAGATGGCTGGAGCAAGTAAAAACTCTCGTACAGGTAGTTCAGCACAGAAATTCATGTGCCCGGATTGCAACGGTGAAATTATAATGAAGACTATCTATGAAGGCGGTAAACTTAAGAATATCGCTGAATGTCAGGGTTGCAAACGTACAGAAAGACGTCCAAAAGATTTCAAATAATATTTTATTTGCTAACTAATTAAATTAAATAAATCTATTAAATTAGAGTGGGGGTTCCCTTTGGCTACTAAACAAACATCTGCAGAAAAAAGACACAAGCAGAGCGAAGTTCGCAGAATTCATAACAAAGCAATCAAATCTGAATGCAAAACATACGCACGCCAGTTCGTAGAAGCATGCCAGGCTAAAGACGAAGCAACAGCAAAAGCTAAGCTCGTTGAACTGCAGTCTGCATACGACAGCGCTCGTTCTAAGGGTGTTATGACACGCAACGCTGTATCACGCAAGAAGTCAAGAATGATGTCTCTGTACAATGTGACATTCGCTTCTAAATAATCTAAACGAATATTTACGTGATCACGAAATCCGTCTGAGAGTCAGGCGGATTTTTTTTTGTCCGGAGGACTTCACTGCGGTGCGCCGCCGCCTGTAAAGACTAATCCTCATGAACAGTAAATGCCGCCTGAAAAGACTTAACTAAATCAATTTTTTTTGCCATACCCTGTAAAATATGGTATAATTCTATAAAATACAGGAGTTTATATATGAAAAAAGTAACTAAAGCCGATCTTGTTGATAAAATCCATAAGTCTGCAGAGAATGACAGTACTGATTACGGTATCAAAGAAATCCAGGATATCGTGGATATGTTCCTGAAGGAACTTAAAGGGCAGATTATTGAAGGCGGAGTGATTGAGCTTCGCGGCTTTGGAACTTTTGAACCTAAACTTCGTAACGGACGCAAGGATGCTAGAAATCCTAAGACCGGCGAAACTCACGATGTAGCTCCTCATTTTATCAGTCATTTCAGACCTGGACAGGAAATCCGCGAAGAAGTGAATAAGATTCCGGTTAAATGAAAAAAATCCTTTTCCTGACTCTTTCCGCTTTCCTCTTTTCCTTAAGTTTTCCAGGATTCCTTTTTGTAAAAGGCTGCGGTCTTTTCGCCTGGTTCTGCCTGGTGCCGCTTTTCCTTGCCATTGAAGACATGAGCCTTGAAAACTCCTTCGTTTATGGAATCTTCTACGGCGCCTTAAGCTACGGGCTCCTTTGTTTCTGGCTATGGAGCTACAGTCCCTGGATGCTGCTTCTGGCTTCAGGTTTTTACGGCTTTTGCTATGCCATTCTCTTTGTATTGTGTAAAATCCCCACATACAGCATGAAAGGTTTTTCCTTCCTTTGCCAGGTATTTATTCTTTCGGCCTTTGACTTCATAAAGACCCGAGGATTCCTTGGCTTTTCTTACGGAGTCCTTGGCTACAGCCAGTGGAAAAACATCCCCCTTATTCAGGTTTCGGACCTTACAGGCGTCTACGGCATTTCTTTCCTTGTGATTTTATGTAACGGCATCCTTTACGCCCTGATCAAAGCCCTTCAGAACTGGAAAAATCAGAAAATTGAATTTCGGGAAAAGGCCTACAGCATTAAAAAGAACTTCTGGATTGTTCCCGGAATAAGCGGGGCGGTTTTTGTAATATTGATTTTGGGGACCATTGTATACGGATTTTCCAAAAGTAAAAAAATCACTTTGGAATGTGAAAATCTTCCCGGAAAAAAAGTGATTTTGATACAGCACAACGAGAATCCCCGGGAAGACGGCGTGAACGTCTACGCAAAGAACATAAGCCAGATGATGGAACTTACGGACGAAGCCTTGAGCCTTTACCCGGACGCAGACCTTGTGGTGTGGCCGGAAACTGCCGTAACACCAAGCATCGTTTATCAGTATTACAGCGGAAAAGACAGCCGCAGAATCAGCATAGTTAAATCACTTCTGGAATACATGGAAAAGAAGGACTGCAGTTTTGTGGTTGGGAACTACCATGCGGTTCCTGAAAAGGGCACAAACGTTACAAAAGACTACAATGCCGCCATGTATTTTACACCCAAAAAGAACCTGGTACCTCCTGAGCCTGAAATGTATTTCAAACAGCATCTGGTGCCTCTTTCGGAATCTTTCCCGGTGGAAAAGTATTTTCCAAAGGCCGGGGAATTCCTTAAAAAGCTTGGAGCAAACTTCTGGGTTCCGGGAACAGAAAGCAAGGTGTTTTATAAAGAAGAGCTTTCTTTTGGAACACCCATCTGTTTTGAGGATACTTTCCCTGACGTAACAAGAAAAATGTATAAGAACGGAGCCAGATGTTTTGTGAACCTTACGAACGACAGCTGGAGCCGGAGCCGGGCCTGTCAGTATCAGCATCTTTCCATGGCGGTTTTCCGTTCGGCAGAAACCAGATGCCCAACTGTAAGAAGTGCCACAAGCGGTCAGACGGCAATAATCGGGCCGGAAGGGAAGGTTCTTAAGGAAACGGTTCCCTTCACAAAAAGTTTTATTTATGGGGAAATTCCTCTTGTAAAGGACCATTTTGAGGAAACTTTTTACTGTAAAAATGGAGATTTGTTCTCGTTTATTATAGTAGTTTTTTCATTGGTTTTATTGCTTATTGGAGTTATTAAAGGTATAATTAAAATATGGCAGAACAAGTAAATACAGAAAAAAGAAACATCACCGTTTTCGGCTCAGAAACAGAGTTTGACGGAGTTCTTGAATTTACAGACAGACTCGTAATTACAGGAAAATTCAACGGGAAGATCGAAGCTCCCGAAGGAGATCTTGAAATTGCAAAATCCGCAGACTGCCATGTAGGCTCAATTAAGGCCAGTTCAATTGTCATCAGCGGCAATGTGGAAGGCACAATTGAAGCCGGAGAAAGAGTAGAAATCTGCTCTGGCAGTACAGTAAAAAGTGACATTACAACAGCACGTTTCCGTATTGCAAATAACGTAGATTACACTGGTCAGGTAAAGATGCTGGAAGAAGAACCTTCGGTTGATCTGTTCAGCGTTGCTTCTCAGGAATTCAAAGAAGCAATGATCATCAAAGCGGATCGTGTATCATAAAAAAAGTTGACGGGAAATATAAAAAATGCTGGTTATAAATCTTCTGTACTTTGCAACAGCTCTGGTAATCTCTATCATTCTGGAATTCTGCACAATCAATTTTTCTGCAAAGCACAATCTTTACGATTCAGTTGACGAAAGAAAAATCCATTCAGGAAATATCAGCCGTCTTGGCGGCTTCGGATTCATGGTTCCGTTCATCGTTCTGGGACTTTTCTGCTTTATCCGCTTTGCAATGAAAGACGTTGCCGAACTGGACAACTGTTCAGTTTGGGGGCTTCTTGCCTGTGCTGCCATTATTTATGTTTCAGGAACAGTAGATGATATTAAAGACCTGAATCCATGGATCAAGCTTGGACTTCAGATTCTTGCCATCGTTGTTTGCTATGGATTTTTTGCATTCCAGTTCAGAAACGAAAAATTTTCAATCCTTAATTTTTCGAACTTTTCTATAATTTCACTTTTTGTTCTTGCCCTTGTATTTGTATTTTTTATTGGAACAATCAATGCCTATAACCTTATAGACGGAAGCGATCTTCTTTCTTCCTGTGTAAGTATCTTTGTGATTTTTTCACTGGGCTGGTTCCTTAAAGATACAGACCCTGTACTGTTCACACTTACAGTGATTCTTTGCGGCGGCATTCTTGGCTTCATGATTTTCAACAAACCAAACGCAAAGATCTTCATGGGCGACGGCGGTTCACAGAGCCTTGGAATCATCATCGCATATCTTTGTCTTATGGTAATTGCCAGAAGCAAGAGTCCTATACTTTCACATCTTATTTGCATGAACTTTGTAGCTCTTCCATGTATAGATACAATTGCTGCTATCTGGAGAAGAATGCGCCAGCACGTTGGAATCTTTACTGCAGACAAATTCCATATGCACCACAAGCTTCTGGCCCTGGGTTGCAAGAAGTGGGGAATCGCCATTGTAGTTTCTCTGGTTCAGATTATTGTGTGCGCACTTGCCTTTGTTTCATGGAACCTTAAAGATACAAACTATTGTCTTAGTGTGGCTATCCAGTGTGTTACTTTTGCAGGAATTGTAGCTTATTTTGCAGTCCTCCATTACAGAGCACACAAAGTTGTTGATGTAAAATAATAGTTTTTTCTTTAATTTTAATCTAATGAAAAACCAATTAAAAATCGGAGCTATTCTTACTTATTTTACACTTCTCTTAGGTAATGCCATTGCTTTATTATATACCCCATTTATGCTCAGAAAACTTGGGCAAAGTGAGTTTGGTTTATTTAGTCTTGCAAATGCAGTTGTCGGGTATCTGACTATTCTTGATTTTGGCTTTGGAAGTGCAACAATTCGATATACGGCCAAATATAAAGCAGAAAATCAACTGGAAAAAGCAAACTCAATGTATGGAATGTTTATTGTTCTTTATGCAATGATAGGTGTTTTGACATTTGTTTTAGGCTTTGTATTATCCTTGTTTGCAGACAGACTGTTCGCAAAGGGGTTGTCCGTTGAAGAAATAAAAATCGTTAGACGGCTTCTTATTTTAGCCAGTATAAATTTAGCAGTATCTTTTCCTTTTGGTGTTTTTACTTCAATAATAACCGCTTACGAAAAATTTGTTTTTTTGAAGATAAATACTCTTGTAAGACAATGTCTTAACCCATTGATTTATGTTCCCGTTTTATTATTGGGTTATAAATCAACAGGATTAATTGTTGCTTCTTCTATTTTAAATTTAAGCTTTCTTCTTATAAATCTTATTTATTGTTTTGTAAAACTCAGGATTAGAATAGATTTTAAGAAGTTTGACTGGTCCTTGTTAAAAGAAATAATTACTTATTCGGTTTGGATTTTTGTCGGAAATATTGTTTTCCAGTTATGGTGGAATGCAGGGCAATTCCTTTTAGGTATATACGCTTCTTCTATTGCGATTGCAATTTACAGTCTTGCAATGCAATTTAAATCATATTTTGAATCATTTGCTACTGCCATCAGCGGTGTTTTTTTACCCAGAATGACAACAATGGCTTCAAATGGCGCAAGCAATGAAGAGTTTTCTGATTATTTTATAAAAGTTGGACGACTTCAATATATTGTAGTTGCATTAGTAACAACAGGCTTTATTTTGTTCGGAAAACAATTTATTGCTGTATGGGCAGGACCTGATTATGCACAGGCTTTTTATATTACAATAATGCTTTTTATTCCTCTTTCTTTAATTGATACGCAAACTTTGGGAATTACAATTTTACAGGCTAAAAATAAACATAAGTTCAGAGCGGTTTTATATCTTTGTGTTGTTGTAGTATGTATTGTTATAAGCATTCCATTCATAAAATTGTATGGTGCTTTAGGATGTATGTGTGCAACAGTTGCAGCTTTAGTAATTGGTAATCTTTTAATTATGAACTGGTACTACAGCAGAAAAATCGGATTAAATATAAAAAAATATTGGTTAGAACTTCTAAAAATGACACCAGGAATTATTTTTATAACTGTAATTTCTTTTTTCGTTATAAAATTTATCCCTACACTTGACCGCTATAAAGTTCTGTTACCGGCAATGTTAATCTATTGTGTTCTATATTTTATAGTTCTTTATTTTTTAAGTTTTAATGATTATGAAAAAAACTTGTTTAAAAACCTATTTAGAAAAATTGCAAGAAGATGATGTCAGGTGGAATTAAATGATTTTAAGTAATGAAGATTTGAAGACAGCACAGTCATTAATGTTAAAAATTTTGAAAGAAGTTCATAGAATATGTGAAGAAAATGGAATTCACTATTTTTTGTCTGATGGAACATTAATTGGTGCTGTAAGACATAACGGTTTTATTCCCTGGGACGATGATCTTGATATTGGAATGTTAAGGGCTGATTATGATAAGTTCTGTAGTATTGCTGGTGACGTGCTGGGTGATGAGTTTGTTATTCAGAATTCTAAAACAGACAAAGGTTATGGCTTACAATTTAGTAAAGTTATTTTGAAAAATACTTTATGGATGGAGCAATCTTCTAGCTTAACTAACAGAAAATATTGTGGACTTTTTCTAGACATTTTTCCTTATGATAAAATTCCAACGGATTCTAAAATTCAGAAGAAAATTTTAAAAAAATATGATTTTATCAATGGTTTGATTTTGATCAAATTGAAATATTTTTCTTTTCATTTTACAAATGGGCTTCTTCCAAAAATTAAATTTTTAATAAAATGGTGTATAACCAAATTTGTTAGATTGGAGTTTTTATCTTTAAAACGCGATAAACTATGTAGTAAATTTGAAGATTATAAATCGGATTTCCTTATTACCAAATATGGAGGGAATTTTTATAAGAATCAAAATTCATATGAATCTTTTAGTAATTTAGAAAAACATAAATTCGAGGATTCTGAGTTTTATATTCCTAAAATGTATGATAAGGTTCTTACAAATTTGTATGGGGATTACATGAAATTACCTCCTGAAGAAAAAAGGGTGAATCATGGTATTCATGCTTTTGACTTTGGAAAGTATTAAAGGATAATATTAGATAAGTAAGTATTGATTCAGTTTTTAAAGGAGTTTTCTTTTATGAATTACATTAGTTTTGAAGATGTTGTTGGATTGAATATTTCGCCTGAAAAATGTGTAGAATGGGCAAGGGAAGTAATCAAAATAAAAAACGAATGTGATCTTCCCCCAAAAATCAGCAATAAATTTGATGAAAACTCCTTTTTTAACACAATGCCTTCCATTATTAAGCCATTGAATCGCTTTGGTGTTAAGGAAGTTTCCCGTTTACCTGACCGAGAGCCTGCATTAAAAGCCGATATTCTTCTTTATGATACTGTTTCTGGCGATCTGCTTTCTTTTATGGACGGAACCTGGATTACTACCATGAGGACAGGAGCTGTAGCCGCCATTACTATTGATACCTTAAAAAAATCTGATGCAAAAAAGATTTCTTTTATGGGTTTAGGAAATACTGCAAGAGCAACTCTTTTGAGTCTGCTTTCTATTGTAAAAGACAAAGAACTTGAAGTAGGACTTCTTGAATATAAAGACCAGCATACCGATTTTATGAACCGTTTTTCGGACTATAAGAATATCAAATTTTCTACCTATAAAAATATAGATCAAATGATTGGTGATTCTGATGTAGTTGTTTCCTGTGTTACAGCTGCTAATTCCTGCTTTGCAGAACCAGAAATCTTTAAAAAAGGTGTTCTTGTTGTTCCTGTTCATACAAAAGGCTTCCAGAACTGCGATTTAGTTTTTGATAAGATTTTCTGTGATGATATTGGCCACATTACAGGCTTTAAATATTTTAAGGAATATAAATCGGTTACAGAAATGACAGATGTACTGAACATGCAGAAAGCAGGCCGCGAAAACGATGACCAGAGAATTTTGGCATATAATATAGGAATCTCTATCCAGGATGTTTATTTTGCATCTAAGATTTATGAGCTTATTGGAGAAAGAAATAAAACCGAAAGCAAAAAGTTTTGGGTGTAAATTACAGCTAATTTCTTTCCTTATTCAAACCAGTTTTCAAGTTTTAGGTCAAAAGCCTGGCAAAGTGGTGAAAAATGCTTTAGATTTCGGGTAACTAACGTAAGGTTTTCGGCTATGGCTGATGCGGCAATCTGGGTGTCTCCGTAAGGAAGAATGATTCCTTCTGATTCCATAAATGCCCTGAGTTTTGCATGGATTCTTGCTGCATTTTCATCATAAGTTATTATTGGGAAGTTATTATAAACGTCTTCATTAATAAATTTTAAGAGTTCATTTTGTCTATAGCTTTCTGGTAGGCGTTCAACACCATAGAGCATTTCATGAAAAGTGAAAATGCTCATACCACAGTCTGTACTGTGTTCAATAAGTTTTTCGAGTATTTTTATTTCAGGCTTCTTTTTTATAACTTCGCTAATGATATTTGAATCCAGAAGGTAATGTATTTCAGTCATTTGCGTCTTCCGAAAATTCAGAGAAAATTTCATTCTCGGCTAATGATGAAATTGTTTCAGAGTTTTTTGCTTCAGAAAAGATTTTTTCGATTTCCTGATCAGAGTAAAAGTCTTGATTTCTGTTTCTGAAATCTTGTGCAAGTTCAATAAAACTTTTCTTTTTGTTCTGACTGTGTATTTGATCAAGAAGTGCATCATATTCTTTTGCAGAAATTAAAACAGCTACATTTTTATTATGCCGGCTTAAATAAATAGCACCGTTTTTTTCTACCTGGTGAATAAAGAAGGGAAGTTTATTTTTGGCTTCAAAAATTGGAATTGCAGATGACATACGGTACCTCCTTGATGAGTTTATTGTAATAGAATTCTAGCTATATTGTCAAAATAATATGGCTAGAAATCTTTTTGTGTCTACATGTGAACAATATTGAAGAAATCATTGAATCGTGAGATTTCTTATTATGCACATTTTTTGTATAGGAAAAGCCTGGTCGGGAGAATGACAGCCATTTGATCCTGGCTTATAATATTGGCATCTCTTTACAGGATGTTTTCTTTGCTTCAAAGATTTATGAGCTTATTGGAGAAAGAAACAGGGGTGAAAACAGTAAGTTCTGGGTGTATTACGCACATATTTAACAGAACGGGTGTTCTGTGATGAAGCCGGTTTCCTGGTGGGACCGGCTTTTTCCTTTTAAAAAAGAAAAGCCCGGTCAACTAACAGCTGATCGAGCAAAATAGTTTATTGCGTAAACTAATACAAAATTAGTATTCATTTTTCGTTTTGTCAACTAGAAAATAAACTAAGGTTTGAACTGAAAAATATTTTATGAAAAGTATAATTCGCTAACTACTTTAAAATAACAATTAAAAAACGATATAATTAAAAAAGGTGTATTTATGAAAGTCGAAAAGATTGCAGTAGCCGGAACAGGTAACTGTTGGTTTATATCGACTTACAATGAAAAGTAATTCTGCTTACTTCCGTCAAAGTTCTATTCAAGGTGTAATGAAAAGAATAAAGGCAAAAGGAGCAAATGTAATAATTTACGAACCTACACTTAAAGATGGTGAAACATTCTTTGATAGTTTAGTTGTTAATGATTTTAATAACTTTAAGAAGATAGCGGATTCTATTATTGCCAATAGATATGATTCTTGCTTGGACGATGTAGAAGACAAGGTGTATACAAGAGATTTATTTAGAAGAGATTGACGTAGAAAGATTTTTAGATTTTTCTATGTATTCTTGTTCATAAGAAGAGGTATCAAATGATTTATGCAGCAATTTTAGCTGGTGGTGTTGGAAAAAGAATTGAACGAACTTCAATCCCAAAGCAGTTTATTAGTATTGATGGGACTCCCATTATTGTAAGAACTCTTAGAACTTTTTTGACTGTTTCTGAATTTAAATATCTTTATGTTGCGGTACATAAGGATTGGATAAAATATGCTGAAGACTTATTTAATGAAAATTTTTCAGAAGCGGAAATAAATAGAATTAGAATTATATCAGGGGGAAAGGAAAGAATTGATTCTTTTATAAATGTTGTTACTGACATTTCTTCTAGAGAGGAAATGTCAGATGATGACATTTTAATTTGCCATGATTCTGTTCGTCCTTTTGTTCGTCGTCAAATGATTGATGATTGTATCGCAGAAACAAAAAAATATGGTTTGGCACAAACATCTATTCCTGCCACCGATACTATTTTTTCATCACAAGAATCTGAATTTATTACAGGAACATTGAATAGAAATGAATTATTTAATGGTCAGACTCCTACAGGTTTTAATTTAAAACTTCTTAAAGCAACTTGTGAGTCCCTTTCTGAAGAGGAAAAAGCAAGTGTCACTGGTACAACACAACTTTTCCTTAAATTAGGACATAAGCTAAAAATAGTAAAAGGTCATACAAGTAATTTTAAAATCACGACTGATAATGACTTAGATGTAGCGGAAAGAATGCTTAAAACTGTGAAACGTAACAGAAATATCGAATTACTAGATTGTACATTACGCGATGGTGGTATTGTAGTTGGCTTTGATTTTGGAAACAATAGAATGCAACAGATTAAAGAGTGTCTAGAGAATTCTGGTGTTGAATATATTGAGTGTGGTTATATAGATGAAAAAAAAGGTTCTGAAAAAGATAGAACGTGTTTTATAGATGAAAAAGTGATTGAAAAGAATTTTCTTTATTCTGGTAAGAAATCAGGTGTTACATATGTAGCAATGATTGATTATGGCACTTTTGATTTTAATAAACTTGGATGCCGCACATCTGCTGGTATTGATGGAATAAGATTGGCTTTTCATAAAGAACGTTGGGAAGATGCTATAAAAGCTGGTAAGATTATCATTTCAAAAGGCTATGATTTGTTTATTCAACCAATGGTTTCTATGCGTTATTCAGATAAGGAGTATAGAGATCTTATTAATATATGCAATAAAGAACTACCTGAAGCAAAAGGTTTTTATGTTGTAGATAGTTTTGGTCAGATGGATAATATGGCTGTTCTTCACAAATTACAAATTGCAGACCTTTATGTTTCTTCATCAATGAAGATCGGTTTTCATGCACATAATAATCGACAAATGGCTTTCTCAAATGCATGTGCATTTGCAAACTATCCTGCAAAACATTCTTTGATGTTGGATTCAAGTATTATGGGAATGGGTAAAGGAGCTGGTAATTTGTGCTCTGAATTAATGGCTCCAGTTTTGATTGAAGATGGTAAAAAATATAATACACTTCCTTTTTATGAACAGATTTCAGATTATTTCTCTGAACAATTGAAGATTACGCCATGGGGATATAGTTTGGACTATTATTTGTCATCACTTTATAGTTGTACACCAAGTTATATTAATATTTTCAAAAAAGATGAAAGAGTTAACACAGAACATTTGATTAATTTGGTAAAGAATATTCCTGCTGAAAAGAAAGCTGCTTGTGATAGGGACTTTGCTGCAAAATACTTGAAAGAATATTTTGATGGAGTGAAATGATGAAAGCTTTTTGCGTATTTGATGATTTTCCTAAAAATGATATAGATTTGATTCGTGAAAAAGGCATAGAACTTGATGTTTTACCTAAAGGACAAGAAAGACCTGCTGGTAAAGAATTGGAAAGCTTATTGAATCAATATGACGTATTGATTATTGGTACAGGACAAAAACTTGAAATTTCATTTTTTGACAATGTAACCTCAAAAAAAATTATTGTTACAGCTTCAACTGGAACTGATCATATAAAAGTCCCCGAAAATAAAAAGGAATTAGTTACAATTATTAATTCTCCTACCGCCATAGCGGCTACTGTTGCTGAACATGTTTTTGCTTTTATTTTTGCACAAGAAAAACTTTTGTTTTCAGGTCGTGATGTTGCTTATAAAGGAGAACACAAAAAATCCATCGGAAAGACTCCACAGGATATTTCTGGTAAGACTTTAGGTATTATTGGATTTGGACATGTTGGACAGGCTGTTACGAGATTTGCAAACGTATTTAATATGAGTATTTTAGCAAATACAGCAACACCCAAAAAATATAAAAATTATAAAGATGTTAAATTTGTTTCTCTTGATACAGTTCTAATGGAAGCAGATATAATAGTTATGGCAGTTCCATTAACTGAAACAACCAAAAATTTAATTTCAAAAGACAAAATTGATTTGATGAAGTCAAATGGTATGTTTATTTCTGTTTCTCGGCCGGAATCCTGTGATAATGATGCTTTGTTAGCAAAAGCAGAAGATAATGCGAATTTCCGAGTTTGTTTGGATTATGATGCTGATAAAGTTCAAGGGAAATGGAACAAGAACAGTTATAACATATTAGTAACGCCTCATATTGCCGGTGGAACTGTACAATCAAGAATCCGTCTTTTTGATGAAGCTTCTAAAAGATTTTTGGAGTTGTTAAATGATTAATAATATACAGACTAATAGGGGGGGGCGAAATGGAGGCATTGAATTGTTGAGAATTCTATGCATGTTTGGTTTCGTTTGCTTACATGTTATAGGATATTCCTCAATTGCTCCATTTGGAAATCAAAATCCGCAAAGTTGGTTTTTGCTTCACTTGCGATATTTATTGAATGTTGGAGTTGATGTTTTTGCTTTTATAAGTGGTTATTATGGAATACGTTTTTCTATTCGTAAATTCTTGAATCTGCTATATATCGGAATATTTTCTTCAGTTATAGTTTTTTTTGCCGAAATATATTTTTTTGATGTGGACCTTAGAATTATTAACTTGGTTCAAATCTTCCTTAACAATTGGTATTTTAGAGAGTATTTGATTTTATTTTTATTGTCTCCATTTATTAATATATATTTAGAACAAACAAAGAAAGAAAATTTAGAAAAGATGATATTACCTCTTGTATTCATATTTATTTGGAATTTTCTTGCAACACAATTGCCTTCTTCTTTTGGACAGACAGATTCTTTAGGAAATCATTCTGCAATGTTATTAATAACGATTTATATACTGGGACGGATTTTAAATAAAACTGGATGTCTTGAGAAAATAAATACAGGGGTTTTAGTTGTTACGTTGATGATTTGTTTCCCAGTTTTATTTTATGTTAGCCGATTGAAAGATTTTTCATCTCCATTTTGTATTTTAGCTGCTATCAGCCTTTTTGAACTCTTTAGGCGATTGCCAGTTAATGCTCGGGTGACTAATGTTGCTTGTTTTTTATCACCTTCTATGTTAGGGATTCTTATTTTACATAATGCAGGATCTAATCAGATATCAGGTGGTCTTGTTCATAGATATTTTGATACTTATGAATGTAATTTATCAGGATTGGCTTTTTTGAAATATGCGATAAATATTTTTTTTATTGCATTATTTATTGATTTTGTAAGAAGATTAACAGTTTTTCTAATTGTTAGAATTATAAGAATACGAAAAAAAGATAATTAAAAAGTATGTAGATAAAAGTTTGGTATTACACATAAAGGAATTCGAATATTTAAATGTCAGAAAATCTTAAAACAAAAACATTATCAAATTTGGCATGGAGATTTGCAGAACGAGTCGGAGCTCAAGGAGTGAAATTTTTAGTTTCATTAGTTCTGGCACGACTCCTTATGCCTTCTGATTATGGAAAAATAGCGTTAATAACAGTTTTTATTACTATACTAAATGTTTTTGTTGATTCAGGCTTAGGAAATGCTCTTATTCAAAAGAAAGATGCTGACGATTTGGATTTCTCAACTGTATTTATTTTTAATTTTCTATTATGTATTTTCTTATATTTAGGAATGTTTTTTGTTGCTCCGATAATAGCCAAATTTTATAATGATGAGACATTAACACCTGTTGTTAGAGTACTTAGTCTTACGATTGTTATCTCGGGGTTAAAAAATGTACAACAAGCATATGTCTCAAAAAAACTTATATTTAAAAAGTTTTTCTTTGCAACACTTATAGGAACATTAGGGGCTGCCGTATTAGGTATTTGGATGGCGTATAAGGGGCTTGGTGTTTGGGCATTAGTAGGACAACAGTTATTTAATATAACAGTTGATACTGTGGTTTTGTGGATAATAGTAAAGTGGAGACCCAAATTTCAATTTTCTCTTATAAGATTAAAAAGCTTGTTTTCTTATGGAATTAAACTTTTATTTGCTTCATTGGTTGATACAGTTTATAAAGATATAAGACAATTAATTATAGGAAAAGTTTATTCTCCAGTAGATCTCGCATATTACAATAAGGGATTAGAGTTTCCAAAATTTGTATCTTCAAATATTAATAATTCAATTGATAGTGTTCTATTTCCAGTTCTTTCAACCGAACAGCAGGATATAGTAAAAGTGAAAGCAATGGTTCGTAGAGCTATGACAATAAGTAGTTTTCTAATGTGGCCATTTATGTTTGGATTGGCTGCAACAGGAAAAACCTTGGTTCCTTTACTTCTTACTGAAAAATGGAATGATTCAGTTATATTTTTATATTTTTTCTGTTTTACAGAAGGGTTTTTACCGATTACTACAGCAAATCTAAATGCAATAAAGGCTTTAGGTCGGAGTGATTATATCCTAAAGACTGAAATTATAAAAAAATCAATTGGACTACTTTTGATTTTTATTGCAATCCCTTTTGGTGTTTATGCCATTGCAGCAAGTTCTGTGGTTTATACTTTGATTGCAGTGTATATAAATGCATTTCCGAACAAAAAATTGTTAGGGTATTCAATATTTGAAATGTTAAGAGATGTTTTTCCAAGTTTTGGCATGTCATTATTAATGTTTATTCCTGTATATTTTATGAACTTTATAGAATTACCAGCTGTAATCATTTTACTTCTTCAAATTATCGTTGGAATTTTGGTTTATTATCTTTTATCAAAAGTATTTAAAAATGAGAGTTTGAGTTATTTAGTGTCTGTTATGAAGGGTTTTATTAACAAGAGAAAAGAAAAGGAATAAATATGGACTTTTTAAATAAAATTAGAAAAACGAAATTTGCTCACAATTGTGCTGTTTTTGTTCGGCATAGACAAATAAATTATTATAATTCGAGAATTCTTCCATGCTTAATTGATAGTAAGAAAGGTAAAGAAAGATTAAATGTTGCCTTTATCGTTTATAATGTATCAATGTGGAAGTATAACAGCTTATATGAAGCGATGTTAAAAGATGATAGATTTAATCCTTTCATTGTTTTGACTCCAAGTCCAGGAAAAGAAAAAGAAATTCGAGAAAAACATTTGCAAGAAATGAAAAATGAATTTGGTAAATTGAACTATAATATTTATCCTAATGTGGTGTGGAATAATTTGAAATTTGATTCTGACTTTGAAGCAGATATTATTTTTTTAGCACAAATGTATGAACCGAATTTTCTTACAAAAGAATTAAAAAAATACTTGATTTGTTATTGTCCATATGGCTTTCCTTCTACTTCAAGTTCAAAATGGGCTGTGGATACTTTTTTACATAATATTGCATGGAAAGAATTTCAGGCAACTCAATTATCAATAGATAATTCTGCAGAAGTTATGTATAACAAAGCTAAGAATCGTGTTCTTACTGGGTATGTTTTTGGTGATGAATTAAAAAAAAGCATAGATTCCTCAGATGGAATCTGGAAAAATGTTGGCAAAAATCATAAAAAAATTATTTGGGCACCACATTTTTCAATAGATCCTGAACATCATTTTCATTTGTCAAACTTTCTAGACGTATATGACTTTATGTTAGAAATTGCTGATAGATTAAAAAATGAAATACAGATTGCCTTTAAGCCGCATCCTTTTCTTTATCCAACTCTTTGTCAGGAAAAATTCTGGGGTAAAGATAAGACAGATGAGTATTATACTAAATGGAAAAATCTTGAAAATGGTCAGCTTGAAGATGGTTCATATGCGGAATTGTTTTGTTCGAGCGATGCAATAATCCATGATTGCGGTTCATTTACTATTGAATACTTATTTACAAGAAAACCTGCAATGTATTTAATTGATAACCCTAATGAGCGAGAGGCTGATTCTTTAGGTCATAAGGCTTTGGATTGTTACTATCACGGAACTTCTAAAGCGGAAATTGAAAATTTTATTAGAAATGTAGTTATCAATGGAAATGATGAGTTACAAGATAAACGGAATAGTTTTTATAATAAATATTTGAAATCTGAGAATAATACAACTGTTGCTGATAATATAATAAAAATTATTAAAGAGTCTTTATAATAGTTGTTGGAGAAACGAGAATGATATTTATTTTGGGATTGTTTATTTTATATTGTCTTATAACTGCTAATTATAAAAGTCCATTTTCAAAGGAATTTCAGTCAGATTTTCTTTCAAGAGAATCTACTTCAATGATAAATGGGATTTTTGTTTTTTTAGTATTTTTGGCTCATTTTTCTCAATATATAGATGATTGGTGGAAGTATGATTCATTCTTTCTACGCTTTTTTAGTTTATTAGGAGAATGTGTTGTTTGTAGTTTTTTGTTCTATTCTGGTTATGGAATGATGGAACAAATAAAGAAAGATAAAAATGCTTATTTACATAAATTGATGGTAAAACGACTTCCATCTTTGTGGATAAAATTTGCGATTTGTGTTCTCTTGTATGTTATTCTTGCATTTATTATGAAGACTGATTTAACAGTTAGCAAAGTTGTTTTGTCTTTTTTGGGGCTAAGTTCTGTGGGGAATTCGGCCTGGTATATTTTCTATATGCTTTTTTCTTATGTAGTTATTTATCTTTCGTTTAGATTTATAAATAATAATAAAATATCGCTTGCTATATTATTTCTGATTTTTATTATTTATACAGGAATTATATATCATGTTAAGTTTGATTCTCCAGCTTATTATTTGGTATCTTTTGTTCTTCCATTTGGAATATTATTTTCTATGCTCAAAGAAAGATTTATTGTGATATTTGAGAAGCATTATGTATTAGCCTTTTTAACTTTAATTTTATTGTATGCTTGCAGTTTTCTTTGTCGGCATTTTTTTAAGCTTGGCGGTTGGGCTTATAGTTTTACTGCAATAGCTTTCACATTAGTACTCATTCTTTTTACTTTAAAAGTACATTTTAAAAATAATATTATTCAATATTTAGGTAATCATGTTTTTGAAATATTTATATTGCAAAGAATACCTATGATTGCCTTAAAACCTTTCTATATTTTATGGAGTGGGGTACGGCCGTATAGTTATTTGATTTATTTTATTTTGTGTTTGGGATGTACATTAGTATTAACTTATATTATGAGGTTGTTTTTCGAAAGAATGAAATTGTAAGCCGAATAATAGATTATAATAAGTAAATAAAAAATTTTTCCTGAAATTGAAGTATTTGAAAGGGGGGGCTTGATTGAATAAAAACCTATTGTATATTAATTATGTTATTTACATTGGATTACTCTTTTATCTTCTTATAGATACCTTTGCTGGAATATTAATTAGCAAAGGTCTCCCTAATATTGGCTTATTAGTTAAGGGTGGACTTGTTTTCTTAATGATGATTTCAATTGTGGCTAAGAAAAAATCTTATCCAATTATAATTTCCGGTTTATTTTTTTTGCTGTCTCTATATGCCGTATATTGGTACAATCTTGATTTTAAAAATTTTGGGAAATGTTTTACAACTCTATTTAAGGTTTTTTCAATATTAATTGTATATCTGTATTGTAAAAATGAATTAACAGATGATGATATTCTTGTTATTTTCAAAGCTAATTATTGTATTTTTGTTATGAATATTTTTCTTGGCGCTTTAGGATTTGGGAATAATTCATATAAATATAATGGCGAAACTGTTGGTACAAACGGTTTCTTTTATGCCGGAAATGAAGTTACTTATACATTTATATGTTTACTTTTTTTTATTACTTATGCATATAAGGGAAGAAAAACTATATTCTATTTGTTTAATTTATTTCTATCGTTTTTGATTGGAACAAAAACAGGAATGCTTGTAGTACTACTTGTAATATTTTCGGATATGTATTTTTCAACAACAAGTAAAATGAAAAAACGAATGATTGTTGTTTCTTTTATTTGTTTTATTATTTTAATTTATTTTTTTATAAAGTTTGTTTTATATAATAATATTTTAGTTCAGATGATTATTTTTAAATTTAACCAAAGTAGTAAAGGTAGTCATTCGATATTAAATGCGTTGTTATCTGGTCGAATTGAACGAATACCAGTTGTAGATGATATTTACAATTCGTCATGGTCATTTATAAAATTCTTATTTGGACTAGGCTATATAGAAATAGATAAACATCCATTGGAAATGGATTTTTTTGAAATGTTTTATTATTACGGCATCATAGGATTAGTTGTTATACTTTCCTTTTATTTGTATCTGATAATAAGTGCATATATTAGACAGGATAAGAAACAATTTATTTTCATTTTAATAACAATTCTTGTTTCTTTTTTTGTAGGGCATGTGACCTATAGCGTCATGGGGGGGGTCTTTTTTTGCTTAATTAATAGAAATTTAAAAAATATAAATTGGAACTTAAGAATAAAAAAATATATTACAAAAGTATGTACATTAATATTTAAGTAGTTAAGGAAAATTTTATGAAAAAGGCTATTAGAAATATAATATTAAAATATCCATTAACAAGAGAGTTATTTTTTATTATTGGAAAAAGAAAAGTATCTTTAAAAAAAATTGATAAAAAAATTAAATCATTAAATCATAATAAAATAATAAATAAAAGAGTGCTGGAAGATTGTATTGTAGTGTTAACTTCATATGGTACCAGAATCAATGAATTACAATATACCTTATATTCTTTAATAACTCAAACAGTGAAACCAATAAAAATAGTTGTATATATTGCTGAAAATGATTTTGAAAATATTCCTTTGAGTATTTTAAGATTTGAGAAATATGGAGTTGAATTTCACAAGACAGAAGATCTTAAATCATATAAAAAATTATTACCAGCTCTGGTGGAATATCCGCAATATAACCTAGTTACTGCAGATGATGATTTGTTTTATCCAAAAAAATGGTTAGAAAACCTATATAATGAACATATGAAATATCCAGAAGATGTTGTCTGTCAGCAGTATATTGAGATTACTTATGATAAAAATATTAAAAACTTTAAGAATTGGATTATTAATCCTAAATCTCATAAATCGTTAAGAACAATGTGCCAGCTTGGTGGAAGTGGGACTTTATATCCGAGAAATTCATTGTACAAGGATATTTGTGACTATGAATTAATTAAAGAGCTGGCACCGTATTCTGACGATATTTGGTTTTATTTCATGTGTTTACTTAATGGAACCAAAATCAGACAAGTTAGCAATTCATGGAAGACTTTAAGATATGTAAATGTGTATCGTGAATATGGCATTGTTGAGGGAAAAACATTAACGCAAATTAATGTTGCAGGAGGAAAGAATGATGAACAATTTAGAAAAATTCTAAATCATTATGCTCTTGATGATCAAAGATTGATAGATTTTTTTGAAAGAAGAATTGATAAATTAATAACAATTTAGTAGTTAGAAAAGAATTAGATATTATTAAGTTTTATTTTGATAATCCAGAGAATTTTCAAAATTATTTAAATAAATAATTGAGGGGAAGAATAATGGTTAGAAAATTATTGATGAGAGAAACTATTGTTTGTTTCTTTGTTTGTTTCTTTGTTTGTTGCACGAATAACAATGAATATACAAATTATGAAAAAAATGATGAGGAAACAACATTGATAGAAGTTTGTGATACGAGTTTAAATTCGTTCGATTTTGTTTATGATCCAATCATTGATGAAACTTCTGTTATTTATAATATTAATTATAAAATAATACTTGATGTATATAATTCAGAAATCATTGGTGATAAGCTTAATTGCCCCTACAAAATAGAGAAAAACGGAGAAATAATTCATAGTTCAATAGGGAAAATTGATTTAAACAAAAATTTAAAGGCTGGTATTTTGTTAAGTTTTGATGATTGTTATTTGGACTCTTGGAAGAATAGTATTCCTTTATTTAAAAATAATAATAAAAAAGCAACGTTTTTTATATATGGTTCATGCAACACTATCTCGTCTACATGCCTATATCTTCAAGATAACGGATTTGAAGTGGGATATCATACTTTAGGCCATAAAAACTTAATGGATAAAGATTCTGCTACTATTTTAGATGAACAGTGTATTAATCCATTATATGACTTTCATAAGAAATATATATATATGTATTCATTTGCCTTTCCCAATGGTTTATATGTGCCATATCAGATTACTGAATTATTAAAATATTTTAGGATTTTGAGATTATTCAATAATAAGGTAAATTTGTATTCATTTGATCAAATTTGTAATGAAAGGGTCATAGTTTCTCAATCAATCGATAAAAATAAATTTTCTTCAGACGATGATTTTAGAAAAAAACTATTTTACAGGTTTTGTATAGCAAAAATAACAAATAAGATTTATCCATGCACTTCACATGAAATAGTATCAGATATACAACAAACTTCGAATAATTATTCTATTTCTGAAGATAGGTTGGAATATATGTTTTGCTTAATGGATGATTTACAGTTAAATAGTTATAAATATAGTGACTTCTATGATGGTATATATTGGTAGCTGAAAATATAGAAAACTTGGACGGTTAGATAACGATGAAAAAAATCTTAAGAATTATTAATTTGTTGGTATATTATTGTTTTGTTCAATTTCTCCCAGATAATTATTTTCCATTTTTTGGAAAAATTTCTAAATATGTTAGAAATAGGTGTTGTCGTTTGTTTTGTTATCATATTGATAAAACAGCTCAAATACAAAAAAAAGTTTATTTAGGTAATGGTAGTAAAATACAGGTTGGGTCTCATTCTGGTATAGGCGCTTTCTCTAAGAATCAAAATACAAAACTCACGATAGGAAATGATGTGATGATAGGTGAGTATATGTCTGTACTGGGGGGGGGGGACATATTACAGAAAAACTGGATATACCAATGAGACTTCAAGGGAAAACTTCTGATACAGAATTAAAAATTGAAGATGATGTTTGGATTGGGGCACATGTAATTATACTCCCTGGGTGTAAAAAAATTGGAAAAGGTTCAATCATTGGGGCAGGAAGTGTTGTTACTCATGATGTTGATGAATTTTCGGTAGTTGCTGGAAATCCTGCAAAGAAAATAAAATCAAGGGTATAGTTAATATATTGATAGTAATGGGAGAATGATCAAAATGGAATTTTGTAATATAAATTTTAATATTTTAAAAAAAAATGAATTGTTTGAACGAAAAGAAAATGAAACAAAATGTATTGCTACAGTAAATGCTCAATTTATCGTTCTTGCAAACACAAATAAAAGATATATGGATTATATCAATTCGAATTATTCTACTTTTGATGGTGAAGTTCCATTAAAAGAAGCAAGAAAATTTGATAAGGCATTTATTGAAGCTGAAAAACTCCCAGGAAGCGAAATTGTTTATGATTTTGCTCAATTTGCTAAAGAAAATAACCTTAAAACTTTTTATCTTGGAGGATATGAAGATTCTAATGCAGAAGCTGTTAAAGTTATTCGAGAAAAATATGGTGTAGAAATTGAAGGTTATTCACCTAAATATGAGCCATATCCATTTAGTGAAAATTTTCTTAAAGAATGCAATAGAAGGATTGAAGCTTTCAAGCCAGATATTATTTTTGTAGGATTTGGGGCTCCAAAACAAGAATATTATATCGAAGAAAATAAAGATTCCCTGAATTCATTAGGTGTTAAATATATTATTGGTAGTGGTGGGACTTTTGAGTTTGTAAGTGGAAAGATAAAACGTTCTCCTAAATGGGTTTCAAAAATTGGATTAGAAGGTTTTTATAGATTATTACAAGAATTTAATTTGAATAGAATAAAAAGAATTTTATATTCTTTTAAATTTTATAAATATATAAACAAAAAGCCTGATTGGAAAGAATAGATAGCCGGCGTTGCGGGCCGGCGATTGAGGCCCGCAGAGGGGGCAGCGGAAGTCCTTGGACTGAAGCGCGGGGGAGGCTTCCCCCTCCTATATAACAATTATTTTTTCTTTATGCTATAATCATATTATGACAATCATTCCTGTAATTCTTTCGGGCGGGTCTGGAACTCGCCTTTGGCCATTATCAATTGCAACTACTCCAAAGCAGTTTCTTCCACTCACTTCTGAACGTACTATGATTCAGGAAACTCTTCTGCGTCTTGAAGGGCTTGAAACTGCAAGTCCTATCATCATCTGTAATCAGGCTCATCGTTTTATTGTTGCCGAACAGATTACTGCCGTTAGCGGGGCAAAGCCTTATATCATGCTGGAACCTCTGGCACGTAACACTGCTCCTGCCATTGCTGTGGGAGCTTTTCAGGCTATGGCACAGGACAAGGACGCGGTAATGGTGGTTCTGCCAAGTGACCATGTTATTTCAGACAAGGCTGCATTCCAGAAGGCGGTTATTGCCGCAAGCGAAGAAGCCCTTAAGGGATCTCTTGTTACTTTCGGTATTGTTCCAACTATGCCTCACACAGGTTACGGATACATTAAAAGCGGTGAGGGGGAAGGTGCTTTAACTCTTGAAAAGTTCGTTGAAAAGCCTGACCTGGAGACTGCAAAGAAATATCTTGCCGAAGGAACCTATTCCTGGAACAGCGGTATGTTCGTGTTCAAGGCAGAAAGCTTCCTTAATGAACTGGCTTCCTTTGAGCCTGAAATGGCAGAGCTTTCGAAGCAGGCTTTTGAAAATGCCCAGGTTGATTCTGACTTTATCCGCATTGATCAGGCTGCCTTTGAAAAAATCAAGGGGAATTCCATTGACTATGCCGTTATGGAACGCACAAAGAAAGGTAAGGTCATCAAGCTTAATGCGGGCTGGGATGATGTAGGTAGCTGGAGCGCTTTGTGGGAAATCAGTCAGAAGGATGCCGACGGAAACGTAAGCAAAGGAAAATCTATCCTTCTTGATACAAAGAACTCCTACTTCAATACTAAGAAAACTGTTGCTGCGATCGGGCTTGAAGGAATTGTTGTTGTTGAGAGCGAAGAGGCGATTTTGGTAAGTCGAATGGACAAGTGTCAGGACGTGAAGAAGGCGGCGGAAGCTTATAATAGGTAATAAGTAATAGGTAATAAGTAATAATTGATTTTTTAGATGTAGTAATTGCGTAATGAGGAGAGCATTATGTGAGAGGTAAATTTTTACTTATGTTTTATAAACCACGGGGATGAAAGTCTTCGTGGCTTTTTTTTTCTTCTTATTATTTTCCTTTTTTGTAAAAATATCGCCTAATAATAGTCAAGTAATTATTAGGAATATATATGCTTAAAAAGTGTAGATTTAATGGTAGATGGATTCTCTTGAAGAACTTCAAGCGAGATTTGACTGCGTGCCATAAAAGTGTTACAGTATTATGAATGCAGATGAATGTGTAATCTACAAAGGTTCATTTTTTCAGATTGAATGGTATTTTGATTCAGAAGGGAAAAGTCAACCGTATGATTATTTTCAATCCTGTGATTTATCTCAAAAAAGAAAGTTCTTGATGTTATGTCAAAGAATGGGTGATTTTGGAAAAATTCTTGATAAGCAGAAATTTCGCAACGAATCAGATGGAATTTATGCATTCAAACCACAACCAGACCGGTATTTGTGCTTTTTCAAAAAAGGAAAAAAAATCATAGTTTCTAATGCTTATAGAAAACAAAGTCAAAAACTTCCTAAAAGCGAAAAGGCTCTGGCATTAAAGAATATGGCAGATTATCTTGCTAGAAATCCTGTTACGGAGGAAACTAAATGACCACTTTCGATAAATTTTTTGAAGAGAACCCAGATCAGAAATCTATTTACGAAAAGGAATATAATGATTTTCTGCTTTCAGAATTTATGCTGGAAAAAATGTCAGAAGAAAACATTTCAATTCGAGAGCTTGCAAAACAGGCAAATGTTTCACCTACAGTTATTCAAAAACTTCGTTCCAAAGATGCCGAAAAGGTAACCCTTACGACTTTTACTTCTGTTTTACGCTGTCTTGGATATCAGATTAAATTGGAAAAATGTCCATCTCGTTAATGTTTCTCAAGGAATTATTGAATGGAACAAAGAAATTGATCTTTGTTCCGAAGACGTTTGGGAAAAACACATAAAATTATAATTTCAGAATTAGCGTAGTAAGTTCGAGCCTGCGTGGCATAAACAGAGTTGCCTCATACATCCTTAATTGACAAATTCTTTGTAAAATACGATAATGTTATTACTTAACAACTTTTATTTCCTTTTCTTTTGGGGATTATTTCTTTTATAAAAAATCATTTACTTATATCAGTTTTAATAAATATTTTTAGAGGTTTTTAATGGCAACATTAAGAAGACGTCGCACAAGCGATGAGAAAGCTTCTGAACCACAGAACGAAACACAGAATACTCTTGATTTTGGTTCTGAAGCAAACCCTGCAGAAAGCGCTGGCGCAGAAGTTTCGGCCCCTGCAGAAAATGAAGCTTCGGGAGCGGCTGCAGAAACAGCACCCGAAGCAGTAACAGAAGAAGCAGAATCTGAAACATCTGCTGAAGCAAACGCAACTGAAGGCGGTGAAGGGGAAACTGCCAAAGTCGTTGTAAAGAAAAAGAGAACCGTTGTGAAAAAGACTCCGGGAAATCCAGAGGCCAACGGTGCAGGCGCCCAGGGCGCACCAAACGGTAACGGTAACAATAACCGCAGAAACTTCCAGAACAATCGTCCAAACAACAAACGTCCATTCAATCCTGCCGGACGCGGATTCCCTAATGTTCCTGTTCAGGAAATCGAACAGCCAACAGAATCACCTGAAGAACTGGCTTCAAAACCACGCCTTGTAATCAACGAACTTACAAAGAAGAGCATGCCTGAACTTCGTGAACTGGCCATGACTTTTGGTTACTCGGCCGATGATCTTGCTCCAATGAAAAAGCAGGATCTGATTTTTGTGATTCTTAAGGCTCACACAGAACACGGCGGAATCATCTTTGCTTCCGGTGCTCTTGAAATCCTGCCTGACGGATACGGCTTCCTCCGCTCTCCACAGAACAGCTATCTGCCAGGTCCTGATGATATTTACATCAGCCCAAGCCAGATCAGACTTTTCAACCTTAAGACAGGTGATACAGTTTACGGTCAGACCCGTTCTCCAAAAGAAGGCGAAAAGTTCTTTGCTCTTCTTCGCATTGAATCTGTAAACTATGACGAACCACGCGTTGCTCAGACTCGTGTTCCTTTTGAAAACCTGACTCCACTTTATCCAGAAGAAAAATTCCGTCTTGAAACAATTTCAACAGAACTTTCTACACGTATCGTTGACCTGTTCAACCCAATCGGTAAAGGTCAGCGTCTTCTTATCGTAGCTCCTCCAAAAGCCGGTAAGACAACACTTATGCAGAAAGTTGCAAACGCCATCATCAAGAATGATCCTAACGTTCACATGATCGTTCTTCTGATTGATGAACGCCCTGAAGAAGTTACAGAAATGGAACGTTCTATAAATGCCGAAGTTATTTCTTCAACCTTCGACGAACAGGCTACACGCCACGTTCAGGTTGCCGAAATGGTACTTGAAAAGGCAAAGCGTCTTGTTGAACACGGCCGCGATGTTGTAATCATCCTTGACTCCATCACTCGTCTTGCCCGCGCCTACAACCAGACTCAGCCAACTTCGGGAAAAGTTCTTTCCGGTGGTGTTGACTCAAACGCACTGCACAAGCCAAAGCGTTTCTTTGGTGCTGCCCGTAATATCGAAGAAGGCGGTTCACTTACAATCATCTCTACAGCTCTTATTGAAACAGGTAGCCGTATGGATGAAGTTATCTTTGAAGAATTCAAAGGTACTGGTAACTCTGAAATCAACCTGGACCGCAAGCTTGCAGAACGCCGCATTTTCCCTGCAATCAATATCAAGAAATCCGGTACCCGTAAAGAAGAACTTCTTCTTACCGAAAACGAACTCCAGAAGCTGTGGGTTCTGCGTAAGGTTCTGAACCCAATGGAAGATGTTGATATTATGGAACTGCTCCTGGACAAAATGCGCAAGACAAAGGACAACGACGCTTTCCTTGCAAGCATGAACGCCGGAACTGCAGCGGTAGATTAAGACTAAGACTAAGTAATAGGGAATATGGAATAAGGAATAATTGGGACTTTAAATTATTTCCTATTACTTATTCCTTATTCCCTTACAATTATTAGATTTTTATTTTTTTTCGTAGGTATAAAATGAATTTTAAAGACTTAAATTTAGACTCAATGCTCCAGAGTAACATTGAAGCTTGTACATATGTAACTATGACTGAGGTCCAGGAAAGAGTTTTCGAGGCTGCTCAGGACGGATCGGACCTTTATGTTCAGAGTCAGACTGGGACTGGTAAAACTGCCGCTTATCTGATTCCTGTAATTCAGGCTCTGCTTTCTAAACCGGAAAACGCAGGAAAGAAACTCCTGGTTCTGGTTCCAACTCGTGAACTTGCTGTTCAGGTTGAAGAAGAAGCCAAGGCTCTTATTGAAGGCACAAACCTTAAGACTTTCAGCTTCTACGGCGGTGTAGGATATGAAAAACAGATTGCTGCCATCAAAGCAGGATGCGACATCATGGTTGCAACTCCAGGCCGTGCAATCGACCTTATTGAAGGAAAGAACCTTACTCTTAAAGACGCTTACTTTACTGTAATTGACGAAGCTGACCGTATGTTCGACATGGGATTCTATCCTGACCTCAGAACAATCCTTAAGGAACTTCCTGAAGCCGAAGAACGTCAGACTATGCTTTTCTCTGCCACACTGAACACTTACGTTAAGAACCTGGCATGGGAATACACAAGAGATCCAAAAGAAATCACAATTGAAGCCGAAAATATTACAGTTTCGGAAATTGCTCAGGAACTGATTCACGTTTCAAGTGATGAAAAAATGAAGCTTCTGGTTGGTGTTCTTAAGAGAGAAAATCCTGCTTCTGTAATGATTTTCTGTAACACAAAACGTTCCTGTGAAGTTATTGCAAAACGTCTTCAGCTTAATGATTTAAAAGCAGACTTCCTTATCGGGGACCTTCCACAGTCAAAACGCCTTCAGGTTCTGAACAAGTTCCGTGAAGGACAGACTCCAATTCTGGTTGCTACAGACGTTGCTGCCCGCGGCATTGACGTTGATGATATGGCAATGGTAATCAACTATGACCTTCCTGTAGAAGCCGAAAACTATGTTCACCGCATTGGACGTACAGCCCGCGCCGGTAAGACTGGTAAAGCCTATACATTCTGTTCAGAACAGGACGTTTACAATCTTCCTGCAATCGAACGTTATGTTGAAATGTCTATTCCTTCAAAGGTTGCTTTCCCTGAAGATTTCGAAGAAGACAAATCAGCCGGTGTTTACATCCGCACAGACAACTACGGACACGATGATTTTGAACACGGCCGCGACAACCGCAGAGGCGGACGCGATAACCGTAACGGTAACCGTGGTGGACGCGACAACCGTGGTCCACGCCGCGATGGTGGAAACCGCCAGGGTGGAGAAAAACGTGACGGCTACAAAGGCAACCGCAACAACTACAAAGGAAAGAACGGCGGCTACAACAAGAAGCCTTACAACAAACCAACTGCAGAAGAAATGGAAAAAATGCAGAACATGCCTCTTGAAGAACGCATGAAGCTGTACAAAGAAAAATACAACTCTGGAAACGGACAGGGCGGAAACCGCAACAACAACGGCAAACGCTACGACAACCGTAACCAGAACCGCAACTACAACAAAAACGGTAAGGGCGGAAACAACCGTAATTACAACAACTACGGTAAAAATCAGAACAACTACAAAGGAAAGAAGCCTTACAACAAACCTGCACAGAAACCAGCTCCACAGAAGAAGGGTCTCTTTGCTAAGATTAAAGCTTTCTTTACAGGAAAATAATATATGATTAGTGTTAGCGATTTAAGTTTAAGATTCAGCGAAAAACCGCTGTTCAAAGATGTAAACCTGAAATTTACTCCTGGAAACTGTTATGGTATCATCGGTGCCAACGGTGCCGGTAAATCAACTTTCCTGAAAATCCTTTCAGGCGAACAGGACCACGACACAGGTACAATCACAATGACTCCAGGTGAACGTATGGCCGTTCTTAAACAGGACCACTTCGCCTACGATGAATACTCGGTAAAAGAAACTGTTATGATGGGCTTCCCAAAACTTTACGAAGTTTCAAAAGCCCGCGATGAAATCTACGCCAAGGAAGACTTCACAGAAGAAGACGGAATCAAGTCTGCAGAACTTGAAGCTGAATTCGGTGAACTTGGTGGATACGAAAGTGAAAATCAGATTGAACAGATGCTTTCTGGTCTTGGTCTGGAAGAAGAATTCCATGACTCAATGATGGGCGACCTGGATGAAAGCCAGAAAGTTCGCGTTCTTCTTGCACAGGCAATCTTCGGAAATCCTGATGTTCTGATTCTTGACGAACCTACCAACGGTCTTGATATTGAATCAATCACCTGGCTTGAAAACTTCCTTATGGATTTTGAAAACACAGTTATCGTTGTTTCCCATGACCGTCACTTCCTGAACACAATCTGTACTTTCATCTGTGATATCGATTACGGTAAGATCACTCAGTTTGCCGGTAACTACGACTTCTGGTATCAGATGAGCCAGATCCTCCAGCGCCAGGCAAAAGACCAGCAGAAAAAGAACGAAGACAAAATGAAGGACCTTCGTGACTTCATCCAGCGCTTCTCTTCTAACGCTGCCCAGGCTAAACAGGCTACAAGCCGTAAAAAGATCTACGACAAACTGGCTCAGGAAGTTGAAGATCTTCCAGTTACAAGCCGTAAGTTCCCTTATGTAAACTTCAAGCCGGACCGCGAAATCGGTAACAACGTTCTGAATGTTGAAGGCCTGAATCTTACAGAAGAAGGAATCACTCTTCTTAAAGATTTCTCTCTGAGCGTTGGCCGCACAGACAAGATTGCCTTTGTTGGTATTGAACACAACTCAATCACTGAATTCTTCAACATCATTTCCGGAGCAAAGAAAGCTGATTCCGGAGAATTTGCTTGGGGACAGACAACAAGCCAGGTTTACCTTGCCCGCGACAACAACGAATACTTTGCAAATGACTACAACATCACAGACTGGCTAAAACAGTATTCAAAAGAACAGGATGATGCCTATGTTCGCGGATTCCTTGGACGTATGCTTTTCAGCGGTGATGAATCTCTGAAAAAAGTAAAGGTTCTTTCCGGTGGTGAAAAAGTTCGCTGTATGCTTTCAAAGATCATGCTTTCAGGCGCCAACGTCCTTATCATGGACGACCCAACTAACCACCTTGACCTGGAAGCCATCCAGTCTTTGAACGAAGGTCTGATCAACTTCCCGGGTGTAATCCTCTTTACATCTCATGACCACGAATTCATTCAGTCTATTGCCAACCGTATTGTTGAAATCACTCCAAACGGCGTAATCGACCGTATGATGCCCTTCGATGACTACATCACTGACGACAGCGTTACTGAACTCAGAAAGAAGATGTATGAAGGAACTGGAAAAAAGATAAAGTACCGCGTTTAAGGAATAAGGAATAGGGAATAAGGAATAATTATGATTCGTGTTGCTATAAGTGGAAAAAGCGGATGTGGTAATACTACTGTTTCGACTCTGCTTTCGGAAAAGCTGGGAGTTACTCTTATAAATTATACTTTCAGACAGCTGGCTGCGGAAAAGGGGCTCACTCTGGCACAGGTTATTGAAAATGCCAAAACTGATGATTCTTACGACAAGTATGTAGATACTCATCAGGTTGAGCTGGCCATGAAAGAATCCTGCGTTCTTGGAAGCCGCCTTGCAATCTGGATGCTTAAGGAAGCAGATCTTAAAGTTTACCTTTATGCCAGCGATGAAACTCGTGCAGGCCGTGTCTTCAACCGCGAGGGCGGTGACTTGGAAGAAATTAAACGCTTCACTGCCATGCGCGACTCTGAAGACAGCCGCCGCTATAAAGAACTCTACAATATCGACAATAACGATTACCAGTTCTGTGATCTTATTATTGATACTGCCGATAAAAATCCTGACCAGATTGTTCAGATTATTCTTGATGAAATTGAAAAGAGAAATCTGAAGTAATTATGATTGATTTTGATAAAATAAAAAATGAACTGGAGGCAAAATATAAAGATGAAATTTTGCCTCCTTTGTCCATTACAGCTGAAATCCCTGCCGAAAATAAACTAGTTATTCTTATTGATATTGTTGGTTTTTCAAAAGGAACTACAAGAGAACAGGTTTATAAAATTTATTCCTTCGAACATTATGTTATTAAGCATGTGCTTTCGAATATGTTTAATTTAAGCAATAGAATCAGAATAAATCAATTTATACCTACCGGTGACGGCTGCTATATTGTTGCCGACGAATGTGATCCAAAAACAGCCCTTAATTTTCTTGTAGCCCTTATTAAAGGTTTTCAATACATAAAAGAAGATGTTGAAAATCCATGGGCTTTAAGAGTTTCTGCTTTGTTCGGCGAATGTGTTCCGTTTTTAGATCTTGCAAGACATAAAAATTATATTGGTGAAGGAATGAACGAGGCTGCAAGAATTCTTTCTTATGGTCAGGGGGCTTTGGAAAAAAAGTATCTTGAAGATCATCCCGAAGGAAAAGTCGCCGATGCAAAAGTTTATTCGAGAAATTCACTTTTTGTTGGTGATAATCTTTCTGATGAATTGAAGTCTTACAAAAATGAATCTCAATCTGTTTTTCTTTTTAATAACATTTCTGATAAGCATGGAAAATGCAGAAATGTTACTGTTTTACAGGGAATAAAATAAGACCTTAAAAAAAAAGCCGGACCTTTCGGGCCGGCTTGAAAACTTCGTTCGACGAACAAGTTTTTTAGAAGGAAAACAATAAATAAAAAAAATTACTTTACGCCAATTTTTTTATACAAAGGGTGGTAATGGCTTTTGCCAGCACCACCGCTTAGTTTCTATTTTGAACTCTTGCGTTTCTTTGAAACTACGTCAAAGATAACTGCCAGGAGGAGAACCAGTCCCTTAACAGTACGCTGCCAGTTCATGTCTACACCAAGGATAGACATACCGTTGTTCAGGATACCCATGAATACGGCACCGATAACTGCACCACCGATTGTACCTGTTCCACCGTAAGCAGAAGCACCACCGATGAAACAAGAAGCGATAGCATCCATTTCGTAGTTCTGACCGGCTGTAGGAGCAGCTGAGTTCAGACGGGCGGCAACAACCAGAGCTGCAACACCGGAAAGGAAGCCCATGTTTGTGTATGCAAAGAACATTACTTTGTCTGTGTTGATACCTGAAAGTTTTGCGGCTTTTGCGTTACCACCAATTGCGTAGAGGTAGCGGCCAGGTACTGTGTTCTGTGTGAAGTATGCGTAAGCCAGAACGATGATTGCTACGAATACCAGAACGATTGGGATACCTTTATCAAGACCAAGAAGAACACCCAGGGCGACGATGATACCACAAAGGATAACCTGTTTGATGATGAAGCTGATTGCTGAAGGAACTGCGTATCCCTTGCGGCGTTTAGAAGCACGTCCGATGATTCCAGCTGTCAGGATAATTGCACATACTACCAGAGCAACGATCAATGTTACTGTGAAGGTAATTTTCTGGTTCTTTTCAAGGATGCTGAAGAACAGGTCATCAGGCATGTCATCTGTTACCTGCTGAAGGAACAGGTCTGGAAGGTAGCTTGAGAAGATGTTCATGTATTTTGCTGGGAACGGAGAAATTGTCATACCGTTCAGAATCAGAAGTGAAACACCACGCCACAGAAGCATACCAGAAAGGGTACAGATGAATGGAGGGATGTGAACAAAGGCAATCCAGAAGCCGTGCCATGCACCAACCAGAAGACCTACGATAAGACAAAGAAGAATTGTTGGAAGAACAGGCCATCCCATGTTGATGATGAATGTACCGGCAACAGCGCCAACAAGACAAACAATAGAACCTACAGAAAGGTCGATGTTACCACCTGTAAGAATACACAAAAGCATACCAGTTGCAAGAATAACAACGTATGCGTTCTGGTTGATAATATTTGTAACGTTAGAAGGAGAGAGAAGGGAACCTTTTCCTCCGATCTGAATAAGTGCTTCAAAGAAAATTGCAACAGCAATAAGGATAAAAATCATTGTGTTGTTTTTCAAAGCTTTTTTAATTGAATCTAATCCTTTCATAGTTTTCTCCAAATTATTTTCCGGAATTGATAATGCAGGTCATGATCTTTTCCTGGTCTGCATCTTTAGCATCCATTTCTGCAATCATGCGGCCTTCATTCATTACATAAATGCGGTCACTCATTCCAAGAACTTCAGGCATTTCTGAAGAAATCAGAATAACAGATTTTCCTTCGGCTACCATGCGGTTGATAATCAGGTAGATTTCGTATTTAGCACCTACGTCAATACCGCGGGTTGGTTCGTCCAGAATAAGAATGTCCGGATCGGCGAAGAGCCATTTTCCAAGAAGAACTTTCTGCATGTTACCGCCGGAAAGGTTTCCGACATTTTCCATAACCGAAGCACATTTTGTGTGCATTTCCTTTGCCATGTTTTCTGCAACCTGTTTTTCTTTTGCAAAGTCAATAATTCCATGGTTACTGATTTTTTCAGGTTTTGCAGCAGTAGTATTCTTTGTGATTGATTCAGTAAGAATAAGTCCGTTACCTTTGCGGTCTTCGGTTACATAAGCAATACCTGCTTTGATGGCTGATTTTACATTAGGGAATTCTACTTTCTTACCGTTCAGATAAATCTCGCCGGAAATGTTTGATCCGTAAGATTTTCCGAAGATACTCATAGCAAGTTCGGTACGTCCGGCACCCATGAGTCCCGAAATACCAAGAACTTCACCTTTACGCAGATTGAAGTTTACGTTGTCGCAAACCTTGATACCGTCGAAAACCGGGTGATCAACGTTCCAGTTTTTTACTTCGAAACATACGTCACCGATTGTGTTTGTTTCGCGTTTAGGGAAGCGGTCTGAAATCTCACGTCCAACCATGGCTTGAATGATTGTTTCTTCAGAGAAGGAATCGATTTTCTTGTCCAGAGTTTTGATTACTGCACCGTCGCGGATAACTGTGATTTTGTCTGCAACGTATGAGATTTCGTTTAATTTATGTGAAATGATAATTGATGTCATGCCCTGTTTTTTGAACTCAAGCATGAGATCAAGCAAATGTCTTGATTCAGTTTCATTCAAAGATGCTGTAGGTTCATCCAGGATCAGAAGTCTTACTTTCTTTCCGAGAGCCTTAGCAATTTCTACCAGCTGCTGTTTACCAACACCGATATCTTTGATGAGTGTGTGTGAAGATTCTTTAAGACCAACCTGGGCCAGCAGTTCGTCTGCTTTATAGAAAGTTTCATCCCAGTTGATTTTAGATTTCTTACCTCTTTCGTTCCCGAGGAACATATTTTCTGCAATAGAAAGGAGAGGAACAAGAGCCAGTTCCTGATGAATAATTACAATGCCACGTTCTTCACTGTCGCGGATTTTCTGGAACTTACAAATTTCACCGTCGTAAACGATGTCTCCCGAATAGGTTCCGTAACCGTAAATACCCGAAAGAACGTTCATAAGGGTAGATTTACCGGCGCCGTTTTCACCGCACAGAGCGTGGATTTCGCCTTCTTCAACTGAAAGGCTAACATCGCTCAGAGCTTTAACACCCGGGAATTCTTTTGTGATGTGTTTCATTTCCAATAATGCTTTTGCCATTGGAATCTCCTCGTTTTTTTATTGGAAGGTGACAGGCCCCCGAAAGGGCCCGTCGATTAAATCAGCCTAAGATTAGAGCTGGTCTGCTTTGTAGTATCCTGAATCGATGAGCAGTGCTTTGTAGTTGTTGATGTCACCGAATACTGGTTCACAAAGGTATGAAGGGATAACTCCAGTTCCGTTGTCGTATGTTTTAGTATCATTGATTTCTGGCTGTGTTCCTTTCATGATAGCGTCAACCATACCTACAACTTTTTCTGCCAGTGTACGTGTGTCTTTGAATACAGACATAGCCTGTGTTCCAGCGAGCATGTTCTTTACAGATCCGATGTCACAGTCCTGACCAGTGATGATAGGGAAGTTAGCTTTTGAGTAACCAGCAGCTACGAGAGCGTTTGTGATACCCATAGCACATGAGTCGTTTGAAGAGTAAACAGCGTCGAGTTTTGTTCCGCGTGGGCCGTATCCGTTAGATGTGATAAGGTTTTCCATACGTTTCTGAGCTTCTTCTGTAGACCAGTTGAGTGTTGCACACTGTGCTTTTTCTGTCTGTCCTGAGCGGCAAACCAGTACACCTTTGTCCAGGTATGGTTTAAGAACGTCCATAGCACCACCGAAGAAGAAGTTGATGTTGTTGTCATCTGGTGAACCTGTGAAGAATTCGATGTAAGCTGGATCATCAGCTGTACGTGTCTTCAGTTTCAGGTTTTCAACAAGGTAGTCACCCTGGATTGTACCAACTTTGTAGTTGTCGAATGTTGCGTAGTATGTAACAGCATTAGAGTTCATGATAAGGCGGTCGTAAGCGATAACTGGGATCTTCTTTTTGCGAGCACCATCAAGAGCATTTTTAAGAGCTGAACCATCGATAGAAGCGATAACGAGAACCTGGCATTTACCAGTGATCATGTTTTCAATCTGTGAAACCTGTGTAGCAATGTCGTTGTTTGCGTACTGAAGGTCTACAACGTATCCTGCTTTTTCCAGCTGAGCTTTCATGTTAGCTCCGTCCTGGTTCCAGCGCTGAAGGTCTTTAGTTGGCATTGAAACACCAACTTTTGTTCCCTTTTTCTTTGCTGCGAATGCTGGCATAATCATAAGAGCTGCCAGTAATACAACTAAAATTTTTTTCATAAGAAATCCTCCTATTTGATATTCTTATAATTTTTTTGCTTGATATCAGTATAGAAGAGAAAAACAAGAGGAATTTATCAAATTTCTTGAAAAATTTGTGAAAATAAGGAAATTTTGAAGGAATTTGCGGTAATTTTTTGTTCCCGATTAGTAAAATTTTGTTGTCAAAATTTTACTACTGCTGGTAAACTTCATTTTTTGAGTGGAAGCCGGAGTCAATAATGACAGAATCTATGTTGTTTTTGTCTACATAGACCGGATTCAGCATTACATAAGGCACTTTTTTGAAGTGATTGTCGATAACATCGCCTTCTTTTACCAGTTCCGACACCGGAGTACCTTTTGCAAGCTTCATGGCAGTTTCCGCCGCCATGGAAGCAAGGTCGGTAATAGGCTTATAAATAGTAAAACTCTGCTTTCCTTTAATGATGTTCTGGCAGGCGGCAATGTCTGCATCCTGTCCGCAGATAGGAATATGCTTCTGTTTCAGGTGAACATCCAATACCTGAATGATGCTGTCGGCAATGGCATCGTTTCCACAGATGATTGCGTCTGGAATGATACCGCTTGTAATCAGGTCAAAAGCATGCTGGCGGGAAAGGTCATAGTTCCAGCCCAGTGTATAGAAAGTATCGATGATATTGATGTCAGAGCCCTGAAGAGCCTGCCAAAGACCTTTTTCGACCATGTTCATGTTGTTGTCTTCAGGATCACCAAGAATGATGGCCCAGGAATTCTGCTGGGTAGTGTTTCTCATCTTGTTTCCCATGATGTAGCCAACCTGTTCCGAGTCGATAGTCATGTAAAGAGAAATGTCCGAATCTAGAATCAGTCGGTCGTAGGAAATGACCGGAATATTATGAATCCTGAGTTTTTCAAGACCTTCCTTGATAGATTTAGATTCACGCGGCAGAACCACAACGCAGTCCACATTCTGAGAATCAAGATAGAGGAGCTGACGGTTCTGTTCTTCCGCATCATTACCAGCATTCTGAACAATAACTTCGCCACCAAGATTAGAAACAGTAGAGATAAAAGTATCCAGGTCCCGCTGCCATCTTTCCAGAGCCAGAGTATCTATAGAAAAACCAATAGTGTAGGCAGATTCAACTTCATCATCGGAAAAATCCCTTTCGCTATTGGAAACATTTTTTCCCTTACAAGAAATCACACTCAAACACAAAATAAAAAAAACTAAAACTTTATTAAAATCTTTCATACACAAAACTCTTTAAAATTCACAATTCACAATTCGTAATTATTAACCCTTAACTCTAAACTCTTAACTCTTAACTTTTAACTCTTAACTCTGTTTTTTCTATATTCAGAAGGAGTGACCTCAAACTTATTCTTGAAGATTTTACTGAAGTAATTCTGATCATTATACCCGGTGGCCGCTGTAATTTCTTTAATGGACATGTCTGTTTCTCTTAGCAGGTGTTCGGCTTTTTCCATTTTAAGGTCGGTAACGTAGTTTACGAATGTATCGTTCATTTCTTCTTTGAAAAGTTTACTCAGGTAGAAGGAAGAAATGCCCGCGTGTTCGGCTGCATCTTCCAGGGAAAAATCGGAACTCAGGTTCATGTTGATGAAGGCTTTTACTTTTGTAATGACCGGATTGTCGCCTTTCTGTTTTTTCTGTGAAACAGCCGTAACGGCTTCGGAAAGTCTCTGCTGTACAAAATCGTAAGTCTCGCGGATTGATGATGCAGAAGAAATTACACTGAAGGAATTTTCGAAAAGGGAAGAATCGAAATTTTCTGCAAGTTGAAGGGCGGTGGCCTTTGTGGTTACAAGAAGTTCAATCAGACTAAATTTCCATTTATCTGAGGTAAGTCCGCTTTCTTCAAGGTTTTTAAGAAGCAGGTTTGAAAGGAACTGGACGCCTTCAATATCACCGTTTCCAAGACGTTTGAAAAGACGTTCCTGAATGTTTCGGCTTTCTTCTGTTCTGTCTATTGAAGAAACAACATCCTCAAAGAAAATCAGTGTGTTGTTTTCTGATGTTCTGTTCAGGGCATTGATTGCCTGGTTATAAAAATCCTTGAACTGAATTTCTTTTGTACAAACGGAAGAAACACCGGTACGGATTTTTCGGTTTACTTTGATTGTAAGAAGGGTGTGCATTGAGTTCAGGTGTTCCCGGATTTTTTCCTGAAAGAAAGATTCTTTTTCAAAAGCCAGAAGCAGAAGAATACGGTTTCTCATAAAGGAACCCATGATACATTTCTGGTTTTCTGAAGCTATCTGGCGAATCTTTGAGAAAATCTGATTTCGATTTTCATCTGTTTCTTCAGGGAATTCCACTGCAAGGAAAACATAGTTTTTGTCCAGAAGATTGAAGTATTCAAGGTAAGGAGTAAGGTTTTCGTTTTCTGTACAGAAAGCGCAGGAATAGAAAAAATCACTTTCGACCATAGGCGAAACTGCCTCAAGTTTTTTCTGGATTTCTTCTGAGTTGATGGCTGAACCTTTTTTGTTGTCCACTTGGTTCATGGCACTTCGTGCTGTCTGAATGATGGTGTTACGGTTTACAGGTTTTGTGATGTATCTGAAAGCTCCAAGGTTCAAGGCTTCCTGTGCATACTGGAAAGTGTCGAAAGCTGAAAGAACAATGATGACTGATTCCGGTTTCATGGACATGATAAGACTGATGGTTTCAAGGCCGTTCATGCCAGGCATGTTTATGTCCATGAAGATAATGTCTATGTCGTTGTTCTTTACAATGTTCAGTGCATCAAAGCCTGACTGGGCTGTAAAAAGATTTACCTGTCCCTGAAAGTTTTTTTCAAAAATGAATTTAAGAGAATCAATGGCAATGGCTTCATCATCACATGCGAGTACGTTATACATTTTTTGGGATCCTTACTATAAAGCGGGTACCTGTTCCCGAATCGTTTTTCATAATATCAAAAACATCGTCTCTCTGGAAATAGAGTCTGAGTCTTGAATAAACATTTATAAGTCCGATACCAGTATTTTTGTTTCCGTCTGTGGCTACGCTTACTTTGTGGGAACTTTTTGCGTTCAGGATTTCTTCACGGGTTGCGTCATCCATTCCTTCGCCGTTATCGCTAATGGAAATGATGATGTATGCAGGGTTCTCGCCAACTGTTAAAGTTACGCGGCCTGTGTCTTCGTTCTGAAGTCCGTGTTTGATGCAGTTTTCTACAAGAGGCTGAAGGGTCATGACAGGAAGAACTTCTTCAAAGTTTTTGTCAGGAATTTCTTTGATGAATTCCAGCCTTTGTCCGTATCTTACTTTCATGATGTAAACATAGTTATCTACCATTCCAAGTTCATCCATTACAGAAGCTACCGGTTTTTGCTGCCGCAGGTTGTAACGGAAAAAGTCTGAAGTCTGTTCAATGAAGCTGCAAGTCTTGTCGGCACCTTCCATCATGGCAAGCTGGGCACCTGTGTTTAGAGTGTTGAAAAGAAAGTGAGGGTTGATCTGGCTCTGGAAGGCTTTAAGCTGGGCGCTGGAATAAAGAGCCTGCATCTCAATTTCTTTCTGGCGCAGTTCTGTTTCTGTTCGGGCTTTTTCCCAGATTGTATTGATGTACTGCTTGATGCTTACGATCATGCGGTCAAAGGCTCGGGTGATTTTTGCGATCTCGTCATTTCCTTCGCTTTCGAAAAGAGGGATGTCAAAGTCACGGTCGGCAACTCTTTCGGCAACTCGCGAAATTTCCCGTAACGGATGAAGAATTTCTGTGACAATCATATAAAGGAAAGCCAGAATCAGAAGGAAGTAAACTGTAAAGAACAGAATACTCATCTCTGTCATTCGCTGGATGCGGCTTTTTGTGTTCATATATTTTTCTGCATTGTTTTCAAGAAGAAGAGTGTTCAGTTCTGTAATTGCCTTCTGAAGAATTCTGTAGCAGCGAAGACTTTTCTCGTAGTTCAAGGTGTTTTCTTTGTTAGCGCGTTTTTCGGCAACTGCAACACCTGAATAGTAAACGAAAGATTTAGTAAGGTTCTGAACGATATATTCTTTCTGGCGCAGAGGGTTCAGGGAAGGTTTCTTCTGCATGTTGCGTCTGTAGTTTTCTACCTTTTCGCGGGAAGCATAATAAGAGTCGATGCTTTCGTAAGTGCGGTACTCGTTATAGACTTCGAAATTGTATTCCAGATCCGTCAGATTTTTCTGGAAGGTGTTCAGGTTTGTGTTTGAGGTAAAGGCGTTACCCATTGTGTTGATGGAAAGTCGGTTCATGACCATAAATCCAAAAAGACTTATAACGACCATAAGACTTACTGCGGTAACACAGCCCATGATTTTGAGTCGAAGGGAAAGCTTAGAAAAGTTTGAATCTGCCATTATTCAGTTCTCCCTTTCTTAAGCTGGATACCGGCGTAAACGTAGTTGTTTGCAAATCGGTTTCGCTTGTAATTAAAAAGTTCTCTTACAGCTCTGGAACCTGCGTTTTCCTGGTCTACGGAAAGCACTGCGGAAATTATTCCTTTCTCAAAATATGTAGAGATGGTTTCGTTTTCTCCAAAGCTAATGATTATGTTGTCCTGGTTGTAATCGGGATCTGAAGCCAGCTGTGAAATACTGATGGAATCATCTTCGGTCAGGCTGATTATTACAGCAGGAACAATATTTTCGTGGAGCAGCCGTCTTGAAACTGCGTCCTGGTTTTCTGTAAAGGTTCCTTCAAAAGTTTCCGGGAAAAGTCTTGCGGTTTTTAAAGCCACCGAAAGGGTATTCATAAGATTCGAGTAGTTGGGGTTTTTTCCGGCACTGTTTACTATGAAAATATCATATCCGGATTTCCAGTATTCCACTGCGGTTCGGGCAAGAATACGTCCCGATTCTGAATAATTGTTACCGATGAAGGAAATCTGCGGAATGTTCTGATTGTAGAAGCCTACGGTAATTACGGGGATATCGCCGCTGTCTGATTTTTTAGGCGCCTGTACGGCATCGGAATCTTCATCAATGTAGGCAATGATTCCATCAGCGTTTACGAAAGAAGCATATTCAAAAAGGGAAGAAAGGGAATTGTCGTCTGCTTTTGAAGACGGAATGTTCAGTTCAACAACTGCATCATAACTTTCTGCTTCTTTTAAGGCCCCTTCAAAAACTTTGTTCAGAAAGTTGGAGTTCTGAGTTTCTCCAGTTACGATGATATGATATTTTTTGTTGGGGATATTTTCGGTCTTGGAAATATATTTGAAACTTCTGCTAAGAATGATGATGAACAGAAGCGGGAAAATCAGAGTGAGAAGAATTACAATTGATAAATAAAGAGCTTTTCGGTGTTGCATAAAAAAAAACTGCAGCAAGACTTTTCTTACTGCAGTTATTATACACTGAAATCAATAGATTTGCTTAGTATTTTGCTTCTGTGTATCCGATCCAGCCTTCGTGTTCAACGAGAGCTTTTTCAAATCCGTCCAGACGGAATTCGTAAGATTTTGAAAGGCTTCCAGCAATAAGTTTTACTTTTGCAGAACCATCATCGTTCATTACGATTTTACATTCTGTATCTTTGTCTGCGAAGGTTCTGAACATGTCATCAACATTTTCTGCTTCCATGTCGATTGCCATCATACCGCAGTTGTACATGTTCTGGCGGAAGATACGTGCAAAGTTTGGAGCAATTACTGTGAAGATGTCATTTACTTCCAGAGCCCAAGGAGCGTGTTCACGTGAAGAACCACATCCGAAGTTTTCGCGGGTAATGATTACTTTTTTACCGGCGATGTCAGTTTTTGGGTTGAAGTTATCCATTTTCAGATCTTCAAGCAGGTAAGGCTTGAGAGCTGTCTTTGTAATTTCTGTAAGATATTTTGCAGGAATGATTTCGTCTGTATTGATATCGCTTCTGTCCAGGAACAGAACTTTTCCACCGAATTCTTTCATATTCTATTCTCCTTTCTATTCCTATTTGTAAAGTTCAGAGTTTGTGATGTAACCTGCGATTGCAGTTGCTGCAGCAGAAGCAGGGCTCATAAGGTGAACCATACCGCCTTTACCCATACGTCCGTTGAAGTTGCGGTTTGTTGTTGAAGCACAAACTTCACCTTCGGCCAGAACACCGTTACTCATACCAAGACATGCACCACAAGTTGGGTTTGTTACACAGAAACCTGCATCCATGAAGATGTCGATGATTCCTTCCTGAACAGCCATCTTGAAGATTTTTGGTGTAGCAGGGGAAACGATTCCGCGAACTCCTTCTGCCAGGTGGTGTCCTTTAAGAACCTGAGCTGCAATGCGGAGGTCAGAAATACGTCCGTTTGTACATGAACCGATGTAAATCTGATTAACTTTTGTTCCTTCCATTTCTTTGATTGTTTTTACCTGGTCTGGTTTGTAACCGTGTGTACAAACTGGTTCCAGGTCTGAAAGGTCGTATGTGTAAACTTTTTCGAATTCTGCATCGTCATCTGAACGCCACTGTGCGTAGTCAGCGATTGCATCTTCTTTTGTTGTGTATTCGTCTTTGATGAATTCCCAAAGGTATTCAACAGTTTTTGCATCAGGGTAACAGATACCTGAAGTACCACCGGCTTCAACAGCCATGTTACACAAAGTCATGCGTTCTTCCATTCCGAAGTTGTCGATAACAGGACCTGTGAATTCAACTACACAGTTTGTAGCACCGTTTACACCGATCTGTGAGATAAGGAAAAGAATTACGTCTTTTGCGTATACACCTGGTTTAAGTGTTCCGTTCAGAACGAACTTGAGAGTTTTTGGTTCACGGAAAGAACAAACTCCCTTAAGGATTCCTACTTCAAGGTCAGTAGTTCCAACACCTGCAGCGAAGGCACCGAAAGCACCGTGGGTACAAGTGTGAGAGTCACCCATGATTACTGTGAAGCCAGGGCGAACGAAACCTTTTTCAGGGAAAATAGCGTGACAAACACCGTTGGCACCGATATCAAAGAAGTCTTTGATGTTCTGGCGGCAAGCCCAGTCACGGAGAACTTTACTCTGAGTTGCTGTTTTAGAGTCTTTAGATGGAGTTACGTGGTCAATAACAGCTTTGATTTTTGTGTTGTCAAAAACTTTATCCTTACCGCGTTCCATAAGGTCATTGATGGCGATTGGAGTTGTAATTTCATGACAGAAAACACGGTCCAGTTTCAGAACGTATGTGTTTTCATAAGGAGTGTCTACAAGATGCTTTTCGAAAATCTTCTGAGCAATAGTCTTTCCCATAATTGTATCCTCTTTATAAATACTGATTTTCTTTAGTATAATTAAAGAACTTAAATATGTCTACAATTATGGAAAATATATAGAAAAAAACTTACAAAGTATCTTCCTGAAGTCCTCTGGCGCTTGCAGTTGTAATAGAACGGCGTAATATTACCCTCATAAGGGCATTTCTTATGCGTTTGATTTTAGGAACTTTGTGATTCTTTTCAAGTTCAGCAACCGCATCATTGAGTGGAACATCGTTTCCGTACTTTGTCTTAAGTTGGTCCCAGTATTTCATGATCCAGACATAAAGGTCACTTTCTGTTCGCTTTTTGAAATACTTCATGATTTTGTTGTCTTCCAGGTAATGAATTACCGGAAGGTAAACGTTTTTAAACCAGCTTGTGACTGCCTCATCCCAAGAGATTTCTTCTTCCTTGTCCTGGTTGATGTAATATTTGTGGGTAAGAATATGATTGTAGATAAGGTCATATTTTCCCGGTGTTGTAAAGTCCATAACCCAGTAGTCCGTAATATCACCGAAAGAAGTTTCCATATAGAAAGTTCTTTTTTCAAAGTTGATGATCTGGCGGATCAGGTCGTTGATATTATCTGCGTTGCGGATTGTGATTTCGCTCTGAAGTGAAACTACTTCTGCGTCGATGAATTCTGTTCCACGGCTTTTGGCAACTGAAACACGGTGGTTTCCGTCGCGTACAAAGTAAAGACCTGCAATTTCGTAAACCTTGATTGGTGGCAGAACGATTGAACGGATTGCGGCATCATCGATTTTTTCCCAGCGAACTTTAAGGTGGGAGTTTTTAGGGAAAAATTTATTGTCGAAATCCTGGTAACGGCCTTCGCTTCCTACAATTTTTTCGACAGGAATTACTTTCATCCCGATGTAGGTTTCGGCACTTGGCTTAATAAGATTCTTTACATCATTTAAAGCAATAAGTTTTGCTTCTTCAGGATTAAGAAGGTGCTGGATTTCATTGAAGAATGCTCTGTTGCGTGCTTTGACAAAATCTTCTTCTGTCTGTTCTGACTGTTGTAAGTTCATTGATTTCCTCCTTCAGTTAATTCTTTTAATTTTTCTTGAGTCAAGGGAAGTTCAATAATTGTATGTGCGTATGCATTTACAAGGACTGAATCCCAGTATTTTCCGATTCTTTCTTCACGCATGTCGTAAAGATGAATGTGTCCGTGAACCATGAAAGTTGGTTTGAATTTTTCTACGAACCAGTTGAAGGATTCAAATCCTCTGTGGCACGGATCTTCCTTGTCATGGATGTGACGAGGAGTTGCATGGGTAAGAAGAATATCAAGATATCTTCCGTATTTAAGTTTGTTATACCACAGATGAGGAACCATCTTCATAAGCTTGAATTTCATCTGACGGTCTGTGTACTGGTTCTGTCCATTGTTGTAGCGGATGGATCCGGGAACCCCTGCAATAAGGAGGGGAGTTGGTTTTCCGGTTTCAGGATCGATGTAGGAAAGCTCATGATTTACATCAAATGAAAAGCCAAGGTATTTTCCGCCATGACTGTGGCTCTGGTCTGAAAGTTTCTGCAGGTCTCTTGCAGACATTACTGTGTTACGTGAAGCCTTGTCGTAGAATCTGAATTCCTTAAGATTATGATTTCCAAAAACAAAATAAGTAGGTCGGTTAAAGACAGATACAATGAAATCAATGTAGTCCATGGGAAGATCCCCGGCACATAAAATCAGATCTATGTCAGGAAAAATTTCCTTAACATTCTGATTGTAAACCATTGGATCTATCATGTCCGAAACACAAAGAATTTTCATTTTTTAAATCTGTTTTTTATCTGTTAGTTTTTTGAACCGGCTTTTGTAAGGAGCTGTTCCAGTTTCTGTTTTTCAATAAGCTCGATTGGGCGGCCTTCTGCAAAACGTTTTGCCATGTTGTTGAAGCCAGATGAAGAGAAAAGGTAACCTTTTACGGCGCCCTGTGTCTTCAGGAGGTCTACAACTTCGTGCAGGTCAGGTTCATCAACAGGATTTGGTTCACGGTAAAAGCGAAGCATCATTACATGTTTTTTTACACCAAGCATACCGTCAAAGCGTTTATCTACTGCTGAAAGGTTACAGCCGTACTTCTTCTTTTCAACTGTGATTACCTGAAGGTTCAAAGTCTTTTCTGTAAGGTTCTTACAGATCAAAGAGAATTCTTCATCATTGGCTGTAAGGTAATCCTTCATGAAGTCATTAGACTGCAGGTCTTTGTATTCTGAAAGCTTCTGTGCAACATCACGGAAACCTTTGTTTCTTCTGAAAATGAATTCCCACTGTTCAATGGCTTTATCAATCTGGCGGATCTGTTCATAACAGCTGGCAAGGAAGTAGCGGGCGTAGATTGTTTCGCTCATTGTTCCTTCTTTGTCCAGGTCAATGGCGCGCATGAAATCAGGGATAGCGTTATCAAGACGGTTAGCGATCATAAAACAGCTTCCGCGTTCAATGATTGCCTTCAGTTTGAATTCAGGATCTCTCTGTGCTTTTTCAAAAGCCTTGATGGCACCAGGAAGGTCTTTTGCATCTTTAAGGATTTTTCCAAGGTAATAGTAAGAAGAGTAGGTGTCAGGACTGAGCTTAAGTGCAGTATCAATTTCTTTCTTTGCTTCGCTGAACTGTTTAGTGCGGTACATCATAAGTCCAAGTTCTGCATGTGCCTTTGCATGGCGTTTGTCCAGCTGAACTGTTTTCTGCATGTAACCTAAAGCCAGGTCGTAACGGTTGTTTGTTGTATAGATGTGTCCTGCTTCGTAAAAGTTCTGTGCGTTTTTTGGATCGATTTTTGTAAGGAGAAGACATTCACGGAGAGCGTCGTTCTGCTGGTTTGCGTTCAAGAGAAGGTCACGGAATTCAGAACGAAAAGCTACTTCATCGATGCCATGACCGAAAAGTGCGTTCTCGTTTACAAGCTTGTATTCCATGATTGCCAATTCCGGTTTTCCGTCGGCAATGTAAGTTTTACCCAGATAGAAATGGGCCAGGTAATTTTTAGGGTCTTTGGAGATGATTGATTTACAGATTTTTACAGCGTTCTGTGTTTTTCCCTGTTTGATAAGTTTAGGGACTGCATCTATTTTTTTTGGTTTAATGGTTGTATTGATAATTGCGATAATCAAACCAATTACAATTGCCATTATGACTACCAGGGCAACAATGTAAACCGGACTCATGTTTTCTCCATTATAATGTATATAATTGAAAGATTACTGAATTTGTGAGAAACTGTCTATTGTAAGCATTGAGGTTTTGGAGATGTGTTACCTTCTGTAACTTAATGTGTTTACAGTGGTGGGAAAAAAGATGAAAAAGATAATTATTTTTGCGCTGGCAATGGCTTTTTCCGGGCTTCTCTTTGCAGAATCCGAAGGAGAAAAGCTTTTTACTTCTAATAAACCGGCAGAAGCTGTTTCAGTTCTCGAAAAAGAAATCGAATCTGGTAATTGCACCCCTTCACATTACAATTACCTGGGGCTGGCCTATTATCAGCTTCAGTACTATAAAAAATCCATCGAAACATTTCAGAAAGGACTTTCTGTTCCTGGAACCAACAAAAAGATTCTGGCCTTTAATGCAGGTAACGCCTGTTATGCCATGGGAGATTTCAAAGGGGCCGTTGAATATTATTCCCTGGCTTATAAAGCCGACAGAAATTATTCGGCTGCCGTTCTGAACCGTGCTAACGCAAACCTTATGCTGGCTGAGTATGAAGCCTGTATTCCTGATTATGAACTTTTCCTTGAGCTGGAACCTGAAGATCCTCAGGATCCGAAAATCAGGGAACTTCTGGCGCTTCTTCGTAAAGAAGTTATACGTCTTGAAGAAGAAAGAAGACTTGCCGAAGAAGAGGCTGCACGCCTTGCCGAGGAAGAGCGAATCATGCAGGAAGAAATGGCAAGACTCGAAGCAGAACGTCTGGAAGCTGAGCGCCTGGCAAAGGAAGAAGCAGAACGTCTGGAAGTCGAAAGACTTGAAAAAGAAAGACTTGCCCGTCTGGAACAGGAAAGACTTGAAAGGGAAAGACTTGAAGAAGAAGCCCGTCTTGCCGAAGAAAAAAGACGTGCCGATGAAGAACGAAGAAAGAAACTTCTTGAAGAAGTGGCAAGCTCTCTGCAGAACACAGATTCAACAAATCTTTCTTCTGGAGCAGAAGATATTATTGATTACGACCAGGAATCGGAGCTGGACTAATTTTTATACTGAAATCTAATTACAGGAACAGAGAAAAATGAACTACAAACTTGAAATCTTTTTTGACAACCTTAAGACTTTTTTTAGAAATCTGAAAGATAAAATTGTATACGGTTTCAAATATGCCGACAAAAAGAAGATCCTTATAAGAACCGGCATCGCAGCCCTGATTATCCTTCTTGTAATTCTTCTGATCCGCTGTGGTTCAGGTTCCGGTGGAATCTCTAAAAAAGAATACAAAAACACTATGGATCTTGCTCAGGTCTATGCAGATAAAGATGAATACGACAGAGCCCTGGCTCTTCTGGAAAAGCTTCTCATAGCAAATCCTAAAGACAAAAAAGTTCAGAAACTTTTTGATGAGATTCTGAACAAGAAAAAGGCTTATGATAATGGAGCTGCTTCGGCATCTGCCTCGGCCAATGGAAACACAATTCTGAATCCTAACATTTCAGTAGACTTTGATGCTTCCGATATTTCCAACGCAATGCAGTCTGCTCTTGATCGCCAGGCCGCAGAAAATCAGAAGGTTCTTGAACGTGCCCTTGCAGAACAGTCTCGCCAGGCTGCCGAAAACCAGAGAGCAAGCCAGCAGGCCATGGAAGAAAATCAAAGGGCTCTGGAAAAAAGTCAGAAGGCTATGGCTGAACTGATGGAAAAACAGGCTGCTCAGGAAGAGGCAAAGAAACAGGCCGAAGCCGAAAGACTTGAAGCTGAAAAGGCTGCAGCCGAACAGAAAAAAATCGAAGAAGAGAAACGTAAGAAGGCCGAAGCAGAACTTGCAAAAAAGAATGCAAAGCTTAAGGCCGAAATTGATGCAGTAAACGAAAAAATCAGACTTGGAAAAACTGCTCTTGCAACAGGTAACAAAGAAGAAGCCATGGATTATTTCAATCAGGCAAAAGCTCTGCTTCCTGTTTCTGACGGTGAACCGGAATTCTCTGCATCAAAAGAAAGTGAAATGGCACAGGCTCTTTTTGAAGCTTCTGAAAAAGACGGAGTAAGTGCTGCCGATAAAAACTACTACATGAACCAGGCCGTAACCATGGCAAATAATGCCCTGGCCGCAAATCCTAAGGATGCCGCAGCGCACAACATTCTTGGTGCCGATGCTCTTGATAAAAAGGATTACAACAAAGCCCTTGATGAATTCAAAAAGGCTGTTCTTTATAATCCTAACAACTACCTTTATTACTATAACCTTGGAAAAACTCAGTACATTCTTAAGAAATATTCAGAGTCTGTTCAGTCCTTCACAACTTCATGCCGTCTGAACGGGCAGTTCTCTCCAAGCCGTTACAATCTTGGTCTTGCACAGCTTAAACTTAAGAACGACAGCCAGGCTCTGGATGCTTTCAGAAAAGCAATCGATATCAACCCTCGCTATGAAAAAGCTTACCTGGAACAGGCAAGACTTCTTTCAAAACGCGGCGACAATAACGGTTCTGTAAACTCTTACAAGAAAGTTCTTGAAATCAACAACGTAAACACAACTGCTCTTATGGAACTTGGTTCTGTTTACTATGCAGACAAGAAACTTTCAAACGCAGAAGAAAGTTATCTTCGCGCACTTTCTCTTATGCAGAGCAGTGCAAATTACACTCTTACCAGTTTCAATCTTTCTACAGTACTTTTTGAGGAAGGAAAATATTCTGAAGCCGTTTCTTATGCAAAGAAAGCTTATGAAGGAAAAGACTTCATTAAAGATGACAAGGCAAAGGCAAATATTATTTATAACTATGCTTTGATGCTGGAAAAAACAGGAAACAAGGATGCCGCAATTACTACTTATGCGGAAGTTCTTAAATACGATGCCGGCCACAACAAGACTAAAATCAATCTTGGAGTTATGTATATGGCTCTGACTCCACCTGATGCCGAAAGTGCTCTTACACTTTTCAAATCGGTTTACAATGCAGATCCTACAAACTTCGAAGCCAACAACAACCTTGGTTCCGCATACCTTGTTCTGGAAGATTATAAACATTCGATTCAGTACTTCCAGGTTGCACTGAAACTGGATCCAAAAAATAATGACGTTCGCTATAACCTGGCAAAGGCTTACACAAAAGACGGGGACTATGCTACAGCTAAAACCGTATACACAGATCTGCTGAAAGCTGACAACTCCAACTGGGACGCATATCTTGAACTGGCAAAAGTCTGCCTTCAGTGCAACGACAACGAAGGGGCAGAGAAGTATCTGGTATACCTTCAGGAAAAGAATCCGTCTTACAAAAAATCTGAAGTGCAGAATCTGCTTGATGAGATTTCGAAATAAAATCTAATCGGTAAAAATGTATAAGAATCAGTAAAGCTGACTCCCAGTCACAAAATGTTATGAGTTTGCCGATAGATTTTGTTCACTTATAAAAAAAAACTCCTCCGTCTGGAGGAGCTTTTTTTGTAGATAGGTTTAAGAATGTTCTTATTCGTTTACAGAAATTGTGTAACAGTTTTTGCCTCTGTGCTTTGATCCGTACATGGCAAAGTCTGCTTTGATAAGAAGTTCGTCTGCAGTTAATCCGTTTTCTGGATATGATGCAATTCCGATACTGGCAGAAGTTGTGAAAGTTTTTCCTTCATCAAGATATACCGGTTCAAGTGCTTTTTTGATGCATTCCTTTGCAAAGCCTTCAACATCAAATTTGAAATCATAAGGAATTACAATAAGGAACTCGTCACCACCGTTACGGCCAATAAGTCCATCAGGTTTTGGAATTGATTCCCATCTGTCTCCTATAACTCTGAGCATAAGGTCCCCAAAGCTGTGGCCGAAAGTGTCGTTCAAAGATTTGAAATTATCCAGATCAAGAAAAAGTACATAAAATGGTTTTTCTTCGTTTACCAGATCTTCCATGTATTTTGTTATTCCACGGCGATTGTAAAGTCCGGTTACTGAATCTGTAATGGCCAGTTTTTCTGTCAGGAGATTTTTTGTTTCAACTAACCTGAGGTTTTTTATAAGAATTGTGTTAATAAGAAATCCTGAACATACGAAAAAGAAACCAGGAAGGGAATCCGGGTGATGGCTGATGAATATACTTACAAATACCAGGAATAGATTGAGGCAGAACAAAAAGTAGGCGATTATTCCACCATAGTGCCAGTGAACCTGAGTCATCATAATTCCCACGGCTATACAGAAACTTGTTATTACCCCTGAAATAATACTTGGTGTAAGTACAGCTCCCATAACTTCAATCTGTACCTGATTTTTGTTTATACCTGATACAATCAGTTCAAGAGATAAGTATATTATAATAAGAAAAAATAAATGTATTTTTTCTTTTTTTGTGATTTTCTTTTTTCTTGATGAAATATCAAATCTATCCATATTTTAAATTATACTATTAAAACTTGTGAATTAAAAGTTTTAATATCTCTAATTTCGTTTGTTTTTTACATAAATTTTGTTATAAAACCAGACTTCTTTAAAAATCTTGTTTTTACTTTGTTAAAATGCGATAATATTCAAATATGCTTCTGATAGGGGGTAAAAGGAAATATGTCAGATAAACCAGTTGTTCCAGTTTTTTTTGCCTGTGATGACAATTTTGTAAAATTTACTATCGTAGCGATTACCTCGCTTAAAGCTAATGCAGATCGCGATCATCATTATGATATTCATATTCTTTACACAGAAATGTCTAAAGATATGAAAGAGAAGACTTATGCTCTTGCTGATGAAGATTTTTCAATCACATTTGATGATGTTACACACTTCTTGAAGGCCGTAAACTACCGCCTTCACGTTCGTGATTATTATTCAAAAACTACTTACTATCGTCTTTTCATTCCGGATCTTTATCCAAACTATGATAAGGCAATTTATATCGACTCGGACACAATCATTCTTGGAAACATTGCAGAAATGTATTCCTATGACCTTGGCGACAACTATGTTGGTGCCTGTAAAGAACAAGCCATGGTTCAGGAAGATGTATTCGGTACTTACGTAGAAAAATGTCTTGGTTGTGACAGAAACAATTACTTTAATGCCGGTGTTCTTCTTATCAACTGTGAACGTTTCCGCACAAAGCGTGTTCTTGATAAGTTCATCAAGCTGCTTCACGAATATACTTTCACAGTTACTCAGGATGAAGATTACCTGAACGTAATCTGTTACAACAAAGTTCTGTGGCTGCCACAGGGCTGGGATATGGAAGTTTTTGGTAAACTTCCTTGTAAGCCTGAAGAATTCAAAATCATCCACTACATTATGTGGTCTAAACCTTGGCACTTCGATGACTGCCGTCTTAAGGAATACTTCTGGAAGTATGCCGAACAGACTGTTGTTTACAATGATATTCTTGAAATCCTCAAGAACTATCCTGAAGAAAGAAAACAGAAGGACCTTCAGGAAGCTGATCACCTGGCAAAACTTGCAATTGAGGAAACAAACCGCCCAGACAACTATCTGAACAGAAAGACTCTTGTAAGAACTTTCATCAAGGTTGTAAAAGGCTTCATTTCTAAATCTGAAGTTAAACAGAGTGAAGACCGTCTTCGTGTTCTTAAAAAGATTGATGAATACGAAATTGCAGGAAAATTCGATCAGGATGTTGAGGACGACCCTCCATCACGTCAGATTCAGCCTGGGGAAGTTGACTTTGAACAGAAAAAACTTTCTACAAGAATCGGTGCTGCTTACGCTTTGAACAAAGCCAGAAAATTCCGCAATAAGCTTATCAAATCAAAGAAGATTTTCTTCAATGGTGTAGTGGGAACAGAAAACGTTAAAGACTTTACAGGCGGCGCAATCGTTACTTGTAATCACTTCCACGCCTTTGACAGTTTCATCATTCACTTTGCTTTCGAAGAACTTAAAAAGAATACAAAGAACAAGAATGCAAAATTCTTCCGTATTATTCGCGAAGGAAACTATACTTCTTTCCCAGGCTTCTACGGAATGATCATGAGAAGATGCTATACACTGCCTCTTTCTTCAAATCACATTGTTATCAATGAATTTGTTGAAGCTTGTAAAAATCTTCTTGCTGCCGGACACTTTATCCTTATTTATCCTGAACAGGGAATGTGGTGGAACTATCGCAAACCTCGTCCAATGAAAAAAGGTGCCTTCAACCTGGCAGTAAAGAACAATGTTCCGGTTCTTCCTTGTTTCATTACACTTCAGGATTCAAGTCTTATTGATTCTGACGGATTCCCGGTTCAGGAATACACACTCCACATCGGTAAACCAATCTATCCTAAAGAGGGTGTAACTCGTGGTGAAAACATGGAATACCTGATGAATGAAAACTATGCACAGTGGAAAGCAATCTACGAAGAAACTTACAAGATTCCGCTGACATACAAAACTGAATAGAAACTAAAAATGAAAAAAACTTTCCTTATTTTTTTACTGATGATTTCCAGCCTCGCTCTTTTTGCTCAGGCTGGAACATCAGAATCTTTCAATAATCTTATCCAGAACTTTTTTGAATTGAGAATGAATAATTCCGTTTTCGATTCAAAAAAGGAGTCTGAAAAAATCCTTTCCCGCATCAATGAATTTGAAGCCTCTACAAAAAGTCAGGTCGAAAAACTTACTGAAGAAGAACGGCTTGTTGTTGAAAGTTATATCGTTAATGAAAAGTTCGGTGTAATTTATGAAGACAAGTCAAAACGGGATTCTCTTAAAGAAATGATGAAGACTCATTTTGACAAGATGGAAAAATTCTGCGCAGGAAAAGAAAACTCTGACTTAAGCAGCTGGTTTCTGGTAAGCCGTGGAGATGTTACTTCCTGTTACATGGTTTTCTCTGCAAAGGATGTTATGAAATATGGTATGGCTGTAAAACCTATGTATGAGACAGCCATCGAAAAGGATCCTGATTTTTTTCTTCCTTACATGAATCTGTCACAGTGGTATTATTATGCTCCTGGAATTGCAGGGGGAAGCAAAAAGAAAGGCGTTTCTCTTTGTAAAGAAGCTTACGAACTTTCCAAGACTGTTCCTGAAAAATATTACACTTCGATTTTTTATTCACAGATGCTTTTTGAAAACAAGCAGAAAGATGAAGCTGCAAAGATTCTTCTTGAAGCTGAAAAATGTTTTCCCGAAAGCACAATGGTAAAAATCATCAAGGAACAGAATGCTAAGGGAAAATCCCTGTTTGAGTACAATAAGGAAAAATCCGATTTGTCAAAAGACGTAAAATAATATATATTACTCACACATCTTAAATCGTACTGGGGTGCTTGCAGTTTTCTGCAGGCTGAGATTATACCCATAGAGCTTCGCATGAAGCTCCAACCTGATCCGGGTAATACCGGCGGAGGAAGGCATGAAAAAATCATTTGTCCTTTTAACTTCTATTTTTATGGCTCTTTGTCTTTTGTCTTGTTCTAAGAAGAACTCTGACACAACTGAAAGCAAAGAAGTAACTGTTTACACTTACGACTCGTTCATCAGTGAATGGGGTCCAGGTCCTGAAATTGCACGTCTTTTTGAAGAAAAGACTGGAATCAAAGTAAACTGGGTTGACTGTGGTGATGGAGCTCAGATCCTTTCTAAAGCTCTTTCAGAAAAATCAGCACCTCAGAGTGATGTTATTCTCGGATTGGACAACAACCTGGTTCAGAAAGCCCGCAGCGCAGGAATCATCGAAAGCTACAAACCTGCCGGAGCTGATGGTCTTTACAATGGTCTTGAAGAAGCCCTTGGGGGAGACTGGGTTCTTACTCCATTTGATTTCAGCCACTTTGCAATGATCTTTGATACTGAATCTACAGTAAACAAACCTGTAAGTCTGGCAGACCTTGCCCGCGATGAATACAAAGGAAAAATCATCCTTATGGATCCAAGAACAAGTACACCAGGTCTTGGCTTTGCTGCATGGACTTATGCTGTGTTCGGTGACAATTATGTGAACTACTGGAAAAGCCTTAAGAAATCAATTCTTACAATGAGCCCGGGATGGAGTTCTGGTTACGGACTTTTCACAAAAGGTGAAGCTCCACTTTGTTCAAGCTATACAACAAGTCCTGCTTACCATGTTGAATACGGTGAAGGTAACAGATTCCAGGCTCTTATGTTCATTGACGGTCATGTTCAGCAGGTTGAAGGTGCCGGTATTACAAAAGGTGCAAAGAACGCTGCTGCTGCTAAAGCCTTTATTGATTTCCTGATTACAGAAGAAGCTCAGAACACTATTCCACTTACACAGTGGATGTTCCCTGCAAACAAAAATGTTTCTCTTCCTGACAGCTACAAAACAGCTGCTCCTGTTCCAGAAACAACTCTTTCTTACGATGCCTCAAAACTTGACGGTGTTGTAGAAAATATCATGAAAATCATTTCGGAATAATTTTCCATGACAAGCGGTTCAAGAAAAAAGCAGAGAAATATTACCCGGTACGTTATTGCTTCTACAGCTTTCTTTTTGACCGCAATTGTTTTTCTGTGTTTCCTGGTTCCTTTGACAGCGGTATTCTTTCCTGGATTGTTCATGAAAGATACCGGAGTTCTTTCTCTTAATGCAGGGACCGGTGGAAACACAAACCTTTTTTATATCCTAAAAACAACACTTTTTACCCTAAAAATAGCCGCAGGCAGTACTCTGGTTGCGGTTTTTATTGGATTTCCAGCAGCTTTTTTCTGTGCCAGACGAAAGTTTCTTTTTAAGAAAGTTCTTCTTGGGCTTTCTGCAGTGCCTTTGTGCATTCCAATTCTTATTGCCGCTTTGGGATTTGTTTCTGTTTTCGGGCTTTCTGGTTTTATGAACAAAGTCATTGTGTCTTTTACTGGCGGTGAAAAATCTCGAATCCTATATTCCCAGTGGGGCATTATGGTGGCCCAGGGCTTCTATAATTTTCCTCTGGTCATGAGCATGGTTTCAAGGTCTTGGGAAAGTCTTCCTGAAGAAAACCAGAATGCCGCAAGACTTTTAGGTTCAAACGAAAGACAGGTCTTTTTCAAAATCACATTGCCATCCCTGGTTCCTGCAATCGTTTCTTCAGTTATTCCGGTTTTCCTTTTCTGCTATTTTAGTTTCATGATGGTGCTTCTTTTTTCAGCACCTGGAACTTCAACTCTTGAAGTAGAGATCTACCAGGCAGTAAAGACTTCACTCGATATAAAAGCAGCCTCTAGACTTGCAATTGCCGAAACTCTTTCTGCAATAATTATTGTGGCTCTTTACACCGTATTTGTAAGAAACCAGATGCAGAGCGGGGAAGTGTTTCACAAGAATAAAAAGCCTTCAGTTGCCTGCGCAGACTACGAAACCGGAGTTTCTAAAGTTCTTGAAATCCTTCTTTTCGTCTTCATTCTTATTCTGATTTTGTTGTTTTTTGTTGCGCCTTTTGCCGGCATTGTTTTCTCAGGTTTTACAGCCCGTATTGGCGGCAAAGATGTTCTTTCTTTGAACCAGTACAGAACTTTGTTTAAGTCTAAAGGTTTCTGGGAATCTTTAAAAACAACAATCTATGTTTCTTTATATACAGGAACTCTCTGTACCTTTGTTTCCCTTGTCTATGCGCTTTTGATTCACAAAGTAAAATCAGTTTTCAAAAAAAGAATTCTTGAGATTACGGCTCTTCTTCCAATGGCCGTTTCTTCTGTAATCTTAGGATTCGGCATGACTTTGGTCTTCAAAAAAGGAAATGTATTCAGTCTGGTTATTGTACAGACCGCCTTGTTCTGGCCTCTTGCTTACAGACAGATAAACTCTGCTTTGATGAAGATTCCGTCAGATGTAATGAATGCCGCTTCCATGCTTTCGGACAACTACCTGGACGGAGTGTTCCGTGTAATTGTTCCATGGCTTAAGAAACCTCTTTTCGCGTCTTTCGGTTTCTGTTTTGCTTTTAGCGCCGGGGACACAACACTTCCTTTAATCCTTGCAATTCCGAAATTCCAGACTTTGAGTCTTTATACATACAGGCTTTCAGGTTCCTACAGGTTCAATACGGCCTGTGCAAGCGGAACTATTCTGGCTCTTATCTGTTTTGCAGTATTTGCTTTATCTGAAAAAATCGGAGGAAAGAAATGAGTTCTTATTTTTCTGCTAAAGGAATCAGGAAGACTTTTGATTCCAAGACAATCAGTTTTGATTTTGAATGTGACAAAGGAACTCTGACTAGTCTTGTTGGGCCTTCGGGCGCCGGTAAATCAACTGTCCTGAAGATCATTTCAGGGCTTGAAAAAAATGATGAAGGTTCTAATCCGGAAATTATTCTTGATGGAAAACATATTGAAAAACTTCCACCTAGTGCCAGGGAAATCGGAATGATTTTCCAGAGTGGGGCTCTTTTTGACAATATGAATGTTGTTCAAAATGTTGCCTATGGTCTTATTACAAAAGGCGAAAAGAAAAAGGATGCCCTTGAAAAGGCCTCGGCTTTTCTTTCCGAATTCGGTCTTGCAGGTTTTGAAAAAAGAAATCCAGCAACTCTTTCTGGCGGTGAAAGACAGAGAGTCGCTTTGGCTCGAACTCTTATTACAGCTCCGAAACTTATTCTTATGGATGAACCTTTAAGCGCACTTGATGCAGATCTTCGTCTTAAACTTGGAGACCAGATCAAAGTCTGGCAGAAAGAATTCGGATTTACTGCAATTATGGTTACTCATGATATGGCAGAAGCCAGCCGTATGAGCGACCGTATTTTCAACATTACCGGTGAAGGAAACTAGAAATGGCTGTAAGCCCTGTTCATTATTTTGACTTTCACACTCATCCGGATTTTTATGATGAAAAGGAAATTGCATCTGTTGTTCAGAATATTGTAAAAGAGAAAATCAGAACTTTTGCTGCCAGCGTAAATGTTGAATCCTTTCATAGAAATTTAGAAATCAAAGAAATGGTAATAAAGGAAGCCTTGGAATCAGGCTATTCAAAAGAAGAAGCCGAAAAACTTGTTACCGTCACTTTTGGGGTTCATCCTTCCTATTGCAAAACTCTTCCCGTAAAAGAAAATGAAGCCTTTGAACTGCTTAATCCTTTTTATGAAAAATCTGAAATGATTTCTGAAGTGGGCTTGGATTTTTTCTGGGAAAAAGAGTGCCCGAAAGAGATTCAGATCATGCATCTCCTGATTGCTTTACAAAATGCAAATGAAAAAAGCAAGGTGGTTATCCTTCATACAAAAGGGGCTGAAAAAGAGATTCTTTCTATTTTGAAAGATTTCCCGAAAGCCAGACCTGTAATTCACTGGTATGATGGTCCAGATGATATCTATAAAGCTTTTATAGAAAAAGGTTATCCGGAAACTTTCGGCTGCGAAATCAAATATTCAGAAAGTATTCGTGCTTTCTTACGAATAACTCCTTCGGAATTAATTTTTCCTGAGACAGATAATCCTACAGGTGAACCCTGGCTCGGGGGTACAGACTCAAGTCCTTTGTTGATTAAAAGGGTGTATGAAGATATTGCTCAAGTGAAAGGATGGACTATTAAAGAAACTTCAGAAATACTTGGAAGGAATTTACAGCTTATTTAATTTTATGTGAAGTAACGAAATGTGAAATAAAAAAGCCTTCGGAATATTCCGAAAGCTTTTCTTGTATCAGTTACAAGTTATTAGTTTGCTTCATCAGGAAGCGATGTTGTTGTTTTTACTGTGCTAACTTTGTCGTAGCAAGAGAACATTGAATCAACATTTTCTTTCTTCATTTTTGGTGTGATAAGGCTTACAAGTGGAACGATGATAAGTCCGCCAACCATTGCGAAGGCACCTGAGTGGATACTTGTCTTGAACATAAGTCCGAAGAATGGCCCCCATGCTGCAACATTTACACCAGCCATAGAGATTACGAACTGAGTAATTGCAAGACCTGTTCCCCAGATGAAACATGCGATTGTTGCACCTTTTGTTACACCTTTCCAGTAAAGACCGTAAAGGTATGGAGCAAGGAATGCACCTGCAAGTCCACCCCAAGAAACACCCATCATCTGAGCGATGAATGTAACTCCAGGGTTAGCATCTTTGAATACAGCGATGATAGCAGAAACGATGATGAAGAATACGATGAAGATACGCATGATCAGAACCTGTTTCTTTTCATCCATTTCTTTCTTAGAAGCTGGTTTGATAACATCAAGTGTGAATGTTGAGCTTGATGTAAGAACCAGTGAAGAAAGTGTAGACATAGAAGCTGAAAGAACCAGAACGATAACAACTGCAATGATGATAGGTGACAGAGTTGAAAGCATTGCTGGAACAATTGTATCGAAAAGTGGTTTACCGCTTGCTGAGTAAGCAATCTTGTCTGCATAAAGACGACCGAAACCACCAAGGAAGTAACAGCCACCGGCTACGATGATTGCGAATACTGTAGAAATGATTGTTCCTTTATGGATCTGGTTTTCAGATTTGATTGCATAGAATTTTCCGACCATCTGTGGAAGACCCCATGTTCCGAGGGATGTAAGCATTACAACGAAGAACAGGAATACTGGATCTGGTCCAAAGAAAGAAGAGAAAGCACCGCCAGTCCAACCTGGAGCTGGAACTGCAGAAAGTTTCTGTGAAGCAGCAAGGAGACCGCCGTTCTGTGAAAGAACTGCAAGAATAACGGCTACGATACCGAAGAGCATGATGATACCCTGGATGAAGTCGTTGATAGCTGTTGCCATGTAACCACCGAAGATTACGTAGAATCCTGTAAGAATTGCCATAACAAGGATTACAACCCAGTAAGGAATGTTGAATACCAGTCCGAAGAGGGAAGAAAGTCCGTTGTAAAGAGAGGCAGTATATGGAATGAGGAATACGAATACGATCAGTGAAGCAACGATTTTAAGACCTGTTGATTCGAAACGTTTTCCGAAGTAATCAGGCATTGTTTTTGCATCCAGGTGCTGAGTCATAATACGAGTTCTTCTTCCCAGGATGTTCCATGCCAGGAGGGAACCGATGAATGCGTTTCCAAGACCAGCCCATGTAGATGCCATACCGAAGAGCCATCCAAACTGACCTGCATATCCTACGAAGATAACTGCAGAGAAATAAGATGTTCCGAAAGCGAAAGCTGTAAGCCAAGGACCTACAGAGCGTCCACCAAGAACAAATCCATTAACGTCTGTAGAATTCTTTCTACAGTAAAGTCCGATTCCAACCATAACTGCAAAATATGCGGCCAGGATGGTGATTACTAAAGGTATCATAAAGCCTCCATTTATTTATTGATACTTTTTTGCGATTAGTCTTCTGCTACAACCTGTTTGTAGAATTCTACATAGTCTTCACGCTTTTCCTTTGTAAAGGCAATGGCTGTGCGAGGGTGCTGGTTCAGCTGACCAGTCATCATGTACTGAAGGTCGTATCCCCATGTGATTCCGTCCTTCTTCATTTTGTTAATGTAGTTTTCAATGAACTGGATTACAGGGAATGTCTTGTATTTAGGGTTTTTAAGGAATCCAAGAAGAAGTTCCATGGAACAGTTTCCGGCTCCGCGTCCCATTCCGCCATAAGTTGCGTCCAGGAAGTCTACACCGTCACCACAACATTCGATTGTGTTTGCGAAAGCAAGCTGCATGTTGTTGTGAGCGTGAATACCGATAGCTTTTCCGTATTTATTACCTGCTTCCATGTAAACGTCAGCTATACGAGCCATCTGTTCAGGATAGATTGAACCGTATGAGTCTACGATGTAGATACAGTCAACGTTTGATTTTCCAAGAAGGTCCAGGGCTACTTTAATGTCTGATTCCTGGTTTGCAGAAATAGCCATGATGTTACAGGTAACTTCGTAGCCTTTTTCTTTTGCATCTTCAATCATTTCGATTGCAGTTGGGATTGTGTTTGCGTAAGTTGCAACACGGATCATGTCGATAGGAGAGTCTGCCTTTTTGATGATGTCCTGTTTGTAGTTACAGCGTCCAACATCGGCCATTACTGCCAGTTTAAGTGGATTGTTTTCAGTATCTCCCAGTACTTTTCTGATATCGTCATCGTTACAGAATTTCCATTTTCCGAATTTCGAAGCATCAAAGAGTTCTTTGTCAGCTTTGTATCCAAGTTCCATATAATCAACGCCGGCTTTAAGGTTTGTTTCGTAAAGTGCTCTTACACAGTCATCTGTGAAGAAAAAGTCGTTAACCAGTCCGCCATCACGAATAGTTGCGTCCAGAACTTTAATGCTTGGTCTGAAATCCATCAATTTTGATAATTCTTTTGCCATTTATTTATTTACCTCTATTCTTCTATCATAAGGTGTGAATTGGAGATTTTCCACCTTACATAGGGGAAAAACACTGTATTTTGTCCTAAATATTGCCTTTTTTTTACGTTTTCGTTACCCTATAAATTGTAATGGGTAACGAAAAAATCTCCACAAAGAACCAGATTCTCAAAATCCTCCGGTCCAAGCAGAAAATAGAACCTGGAAAAGCTGTTTCTGGTGAAGAATTGGCTGAATTGACTGGTTTTTCTCGTGTTTCCGTGTGGAAAGCGGTTCAGGCCCTCATTTCTGCAGGTTACAGCATAGAATCAAGCAAAACTGGATATGTTCTTAAGGAAGACCTGGAGGATTCGATAAAACCCTTTGAATTCGGTGAAAATGAAGACCGGGTGATTTTTATAGAAGAAACTGAATCTACCATGGATGAAGCCCGTAAAATTGCTTATGAAAGAATGCTGAATCCTGTGGAACTTGTCCCGGGACGCTTTAATGGCAGGCCCCCCGTTCTTGTTACCTGTGACAGACAGACCCGTGGTGTAGACCGTAAAGGGAACCGCTGGGAATTTAAGGAAGGAAGCCTTGCTTTTACCCTTGTAACCGAGGTTTCTCTTCCGGCTTCCAAAAGCAGCCGCATGGTCCTTGCGGCTATGGTAACTGTAGCCAACACACTTAAAGCCCTTACCGGAAAATCCTTTAATCTGAAATGGCCAAATGAAATCTGGAACGAACAGGAAAAAGTCGGTGGGGTTCTTGATGAAGTATTTGTTTCCGGAAACCGTACCCGCTGGGTGAACCTTGGAATCGGCCTGAATATGGTAAATGAATATTCAAGAAAGGGGTTTCTTAAGACTTTCCTTGTCATGTATAAGGAAATTGAAAACAAAGCCTTGAAGTATCCTGAAATTCTTGTGGCTGAATGGAACTACTATTGCTCTGACATTAACCGTACAGTCCGTAACAGTTCTGATGGATTCCAGGGGATCTTTATCGGAGTTGATGACGCTGGATTTGGGCTTATCAGAAATTCGGGAGGCGATGTGATGAGACTGACGCCGGGGGAAAGCTATCTGTTGTAGGGAATAGGGAATAAGGAATAAGGAATAGGGAATAATTTAGAGTTAAGAGTTAAGAGTTAAGAGTTTACTGAATGAGTGGGATGTCTGTATGTATGGGGAATCGGATTGTGTATGTGGGATATTGATTTTTGTGTGTGGTAACTGAATGTATGGGATATTGATTTTTGTGTGTGATAACTGAATGAGTGAGATGTCTGAATGTATGGGAAATGGGATTGTGCGTACGGGATATCGGGTTTTGTTGATAATGAAATTTTTTCAGCGGGGCTGAATAAATATAAAAAAGGAGATTTATATGAGCGAAGTTAATGTTACTTACGAAAACGAAGGAAAGGAAAAAGGAAAAGCTTTGAATGGCATGGTGTTTGCTGCTTTGTTTGCTGCTTTGATAAGCTGCGCAGCATTTTTTCACATTCCTCTTCCAGGCGGAGTACCAATTGTTCTGCAGGATATGCTGGGGCTTTTGTCAGGGCTTTTGCTTGGGCCTGTATGGGGAACTCTTTCGGTTTTTGTTTTTCTGATTTTGGGATCTATCGGGCTTCCTGTATTTTCTGGAAAAGCTGGAATTCAGGTAATCCTTTCTGGACCTACCGGAGGATTCCTGGTGGGGTATATGCTTGGAGCTCTTGTTGCAGGGCTTGTTCTGCGTTTTACTTTGAAACCTGAAAAAGATTACAGCAAAACTTTCAAATGGATTATGTGTGTAGTAGCAGCTGTTCTTGCTGAAGTTGTTCTTTTTGCCTGTGGTATTGTTGAGTTCCTTCGTGTAACTGGTAAAGGAATGGATGTAGCAATGAAAGCCTGTGTAATTCCATTTATTCCTGGCATGATCATTAAGACAACACTGAACGTTATCCTTGCTGGAATGTTCAGAAAAAAAGTTCAGAATCTGATTAGAAAATAAAACGGGATAAGTTTGATTTATGCTGGAAGTAAAAAATGTTAGCAAATCATTTGAGGATGGTGGAGAAGCACTTAAAGATGTTTCTTTCCAGGTAAAGGACGGGGAGTTTGTCCTGATTGCAGGATCAAACGGGTCCGGGAAAACTGTCCTCATGAATCTTATTGCAGGACTTGACCGTCCTTCAAAAGGCTTTATTAAAGTTTCGGGAGAAGCGGGTCTTGTGTTTCAGGATGCGGACTGCCAGATTCTTGGTGAGACTCCTTTTGAGGATGTTGCTTTCGGCGTAAAAAATCTGGGGTTCAAAAAAGAGCAGGTTAGGGAAAAAGTAATTGAAGCATTAACAAGGTGCAGAATCCTTCATAAAAAAGAAGCCCCTGCAAGATACATGAGCGGCGGAGAAAAACGTCGTCTTGCAGTTGCTGGTATTCTTGCAATGAACCGTGACCTTATAATTTTCGATGAGCCTTTTGCGAACCTTGATTACCCGGGTGTAAAAAATGTCTGCAGCATTTTGAAGCAGCTTAAGGAAGAAGGAAAGACGGTTCTTGTCCTTACTCATGAGACTGAAAAAATCATGGGGCTTTGTGACAGGTTCATTGTCCTTGATAAAGGTGAAATCCGCTTTGACGGAAAACCTGAAGAAGGACTTAAACTGGATCTGGAACAGTGGAGCATCAGAAATCCTCTTTCAAATAATGAAGGACTTTTATGGCTTTAAAACTTTTCTGTTACCGTAAAGGAAATTCTATTCTTCACAGGATTCCACCCCTTCTAAAAATCTTCTTTATGATGCTTTTTTGTATTACAGCATTTCTTGGCGGTCAAAAAGAAACTGCAGAGGAAATTCTTCAAAAATCAGTCTATTTTCAGCTTTTGTACTGCATTTGTATATGCATTTTACTGTTTATGTTGTCAAAGGTCTCAATAAGAAGTGTGTTACAGATGCGCTGGGTTTTGTGGTTTGGCCTTATGGTAACCATTTTCCGCCTTTTTCCGGAGGATTATTCTGTAATTGACTCTTTTGAGCTTTATAAACCGATTCTGGTAAACGGACTTCTTGCAGGAGGTTTGTATACTATAAGATTCCTCTTTGCTTCTTTTGTCTGCCAAATGGTTTTTGAGACCACTTCCAGTCTTGAAATCAGAGAAGGTTTTGAAAATATTCATATTGCAGTCTGCAGATTTTTGCCATTCATGAAAAAGTACAATCTGGCATTCGTAATTTCTCTGGCAGTTACTTTCATTCCTGAAGTTTTTGAGACTTGGGAAAAAGTGACAAAAGCTTCAAAAGCCCGCAGAGGAAAAAAACGGGGAATCATTTCTTTCTTCAGAAACCTTTTTTCAGAAATGGCAGCTCTCCTTAGCATTCTGATTGGAACCGCAGATACAAAACGCCGTGCCATTCTGAACCGTGGTTTCAAAATCTGACATGAGATTTTATATTTCTTTTATGCTATAATTTTTTCTTATGACAGAACAAATGATTATGGGAAACCAGGCTATCGCTCTTGGTGCTCTCAAAGCAGGTGTAAACCTGGTTGCCGGATATCCCGGAACTCCTTCAAGCGAAATTATTGAATTCATTTCTAAATACAGAAAACAGACCGGCACTTATGTTGAATGGTCTATAAATGAAAAGGCCGCCGCCGAAGTTGCCGCTGCCGCAAGTTATGCCGGAAGCCGCACTATGGTTACCATGAAACAGGTTGGACTTAATGTTGCTTCGGATCCTGTAATGTGTCTTTCTTATGTTGGTGTAAAAGGCGGAATGGTTATTGTCGTTGCCGATGACCCGGGTCCAATCTCAAGTCAGACTGAACAGGATACTCGTACTTACGGTGAGTTCTCAAAACTTCCTGTTCTTGATCCATCAACTCCAAAAGAAGCTTACGAAATGGTTCAGGAAGCTTTTGAGCTTTCAGAAAAATACAATACTCCTGTGATTCTTCGTCCAACAACTCGCGTAGACCATGCCTATGAAAGTATGGAATTTCCTGAGCTTTCGCCTTGCAGAAAAAACGGGGAGTTCGAAAAAGATTCCGCACGCTGGGTAATTTTCCCTCGTTCAAGTTTCATGAACCACAAAAGAATTTTTGAACGTAACGAAAAAATCCTTCCAAAAGAATTTTCAGAAAGCCGCTGGAATGTCGTTAGTGGCCAAAATGAATCTGTAAAAGCTTTTGCTGCCGGTGGAATCAGTTACCAGTATCTTAAGGAAGCACTTTCTATTTTAGGCATGGAAGATGCACCGGTTCTGAAAATCGGAACACCATATCCTTTCCCAGAAAACCTTGCAGAAGACTTCATGAAAAAGTACAGGGAAATTACAGTCTTCGAAGAACTGGATCCTGTTATTGAAAAACAGCTTCTTTATATTGCCGGTAAAAAAGGACTTCAGGTAAAAGTTCATGGAAAACTTGACGGAACTGTTCCCGAAGCCGGAGAACTTTCGGTAGAAATTATCAAGAAGGTTCTTGGTGGAAAGACAGCAGAAAATCTTTCTGATGTTCCTGAACTTCCTGTTCGCCCACCTGTTCTTTGTGCAGGCTGTCCACACCGCGGAAGTTTCTACGCAGTAAAACAGGCGATGAAAGGTGAGAAAACTGCTTACTGTGGTGACATTGGATGTTACACACTTGGAAACGCTAAACCTCTTGATATGTGTGATACCTGTCTTTGTATGGGTGCAGATATCACTATGGCTCAGGGATTCTATCACAACGAACCTGACCGCCATTGTTTCAGCTTTATCGGAGACTCAACTTTCTTTGCATCGGGAATTACCGGTGTAATCAATGCAGTCTACAATCAGACAAAGATGACTGTCTGCGTTCTTGATAACTCTACAACTGCCATGACAGGACATCAGCCTCATCCTGGAACAGGCGTTACAATGATGGGCGAAATTGTTGATAAGGTTTCAATCACAAAAGTTCTTGAAGCAGTTGGTGTAAGTCCTGTTATTGAAGTAAATCCATTTGATCAGCAGGCTACCATTGAAGCCGTAAAGAAATGTGACGAAGCTCCTGGAGTTTCGGCTGTAATTTTCAAATCACCTTGTATCGCTATCTGCGGAAAACTTGGACTTCCAAAACCGGTTTCAAAATTTGTTAATTATGACAAATGTATCGGTTGTCAGAAATGTATCAGAGAACTGGGATGTCCTGCTCTGAGCCTTATTCCTGGCGAGAAGAAAGTTGAAATTGATGAAAGCCTTTGTACAGGCTGTGGACTTTGTGCAGGTGTTTGTCCTGTAAAAGCAATCAACTAAAGGGGAGCGGTTTTATGAGTAAGAATATTTTGATTTGTGGAGTAGGGGGACAGGGAACTGTTCTTGCTGCAAAAGTTTTAAGTCAGGCTGCTCTCTGTAACGGAGAACACGTTCTTTCTGCAGAAACAATCGGTATGGCACAGCGCGGCGGAAGTGTTGTAAGTCATGTTCGCATTGGTAATGATGTTTTTTCACCTCTCATTCCCAAAGGACAGGCAGACATAATCATCGCTTTTGAAGCAGCGGAAGCTGTACGTTCTTTCGATTACCTTAAGGAAGGTGGAATGGTTATTGTGAACAAAAATGTTGTTCAGCCTGTGACCGCTAGTCTTACCGGAAAAACTTTTTCAAAAGACGAAATGATTTCTTTCCTTGAAAAAAACGCAAAGAAGGTAGTAGCAGTAGATACTGAAGAAGCCTGCAGAGAACTGGGGTCAAGCAAAGTTGTAAATATGGTTCTTCTTGGGGCCGCAACCCAGACAGGGCTTTTCAGTAAGGACGACCTTAAACAGGCAATAAAAATGCTCGTAAAACCTGAGTTCTACGAGCTTAATGTTTCGGCCGTTGATTACATTAAATAGTTCTATAAAGAATTTACATATATAGAACCTGACACAGTTTCAAAGCGGAGATCGTATGTACGGTCTCCGTTTGTTATTGTACCTGATTTCTTTCCGGTTTTATTGAAGTCTGTGTTGATAGAACCGGAAACAGTTTCAAAGTCAGCGGCAAAGTCTGCGTCTTCCGGCAGTTCCACTTCAATTCTTCCACTTACAGATTCAGCTTCCAGATTGTTTTTCAACTCATTTGTAGAATAAACGATTCTTCCGCTTACTGTACCAAGCTTTAATTTACCTGTAATATTTTCAGCTTCAATTCTTCCGCTTACATTTGAAATCTCAACTTTTCTTGCAGAAAGTTTTTTTGCAGTAATTCTTCCGCTTACATCAGCCAAAGTGATTGAATCAAAAAGGGTTTCAGGAAGAATAACGATGATTTCTTTCGCATCATGAACAACACCAATATTTACTTTAGGTTTTCTGTTCATGACAAGGGTAGAGCCTTTCAGTTTGATTTCATAAAGGCTTCTTACATCAATGTTGTCTGAAATCTTGATTTCAACTTTATCAGCTTTGCTTGAAGAAAAACACATCATTGATGAGCTTGCAGTACTCAGATCAAGATTATTGATTTTTTTGGAGTCAAAAGAGTAGGTTACAAAACCGTCTTCAATATCTGCAGGATCAACATCATCTGAATCAATTTCATCCGGATTGCTGTTACTATAATCCTTATCGTTTATATGGATTTTGACGTTGACATTGTTTTTTGATGGAATGTGCCAGGTCCAGAATTTCATGTTTCTGTAGTCTTCACCTGTAAGTCCTCTAACAAGAACTCCAAGAAGAAAAACTGCAATGATCAGCCACAGGATTCCGTTTAATTTATTTCCTCTCATTTTTCTCTCCAAAAATTATTCTTCACAGAAAGCTTTTACTGACTTGTCCACTGCGGCTCCAATGAGGAAGATAATCCATGTAACTCCCCAGGAATGAGTTGCGAAGCTTACAATAAAATAGATGATTGTAACGATTGTCCAGAAGCTTCCGGTAAAGGCTTTGTAGAAACGTCCGCGCATTGTTGAAGTATCAATATTAGCTCTATCTTCGGTTGCAGATTTCTGGATATAAGGAACAACTTCCTGTGGAATGGTCATTCTTGAGAAAATAATAAGGCCTGTTGCAACTGCGCAGATAACAAGGAAGATTACAGTTCCAAGAATGGACATAACGGTAGGATCTTTTCCCATGAGGGTAGAAAGGGAAGACATGGCTACAATAAGAGCAACACCGGCAATATAAAGGAATACAGCGATTGAAGTCATGATTGCTCTGAATCTTTTGTATCTGTCGATCTTTTCCATAATGTCTTTTTCTGGAATAAGGTTTTCGATTACAGATTCAATGTCCCCGAGTGATTCACAGGCTGAACGGAAAGCTTCCTGTTCTGTTTTGCCTTCAGAAATGCAGTCGTTGTAATGGGCTTCCATATCAGCCATGATTTCTTCTTTTAATTCCATGGCTTTTTTGCTGTATGGAACTTCACTGAAAAGTGTGTCTACATGTTTCTTGATTTTTACGTTCATTGATAAACCTCCATATTATTCAGCACTAAGCTGTTTGTTTTGCTCCAGAAGACCGTCTACCAGAAGTTTGATTGTTTTCCAGTCTTCTTTGTTTTCAAGGAAAAAAGATTTTCCTGTTTCAGTAATTGTGTAGTAACGTCTTCTGGCTCCGGTTTCTTCGCCACCCCAGTAAGAGGAGATGTAACCTCCTTCTTCAAGGCGTCTGAAAGACGTGTATAAAGTTGCTTCCTTGAAGTTGAAGGAACCGCCGGAACTTGCCGTTACTTTTTTGTTGATTTCATAACCGTAAGAGTCATGGTCAAAAAGACAGGCAAGAATCAGGGTATCCGTCAGACCTCTAAGAAGATCGGAAGTATTCAGCATAGAACCTCCATAAGATATTAGATAAATCGACTTATGAGTTGTATCATAATTATATATACCTCATCTGTCAAGGTATATTGGAACGAAAAATGATAAAAATAACGTTTTTTTAATTTCTGTATTAAAATAGAAATATGAAAGATGAAAATTTTGTACGTTTTGACATGAAGAAGGAACCGGTAAAAACAAAATGGTATTTAAGACCGGTAACATGGCTTTTAAGTTTTCCTGATGTTTTAGCCCATGAAAGTAAAATCAAAAAGATAAATATGGACGGGATAAAACCTCCATACATCATGCTTTGTAATCACAATGCTTTCCTGGATTTTAAGGTTGCAACAAAAGCTATTTTCCCTCACAGGGCTAACTATGTTGTGGCAATTGACGGTTTTATTGGAAGAGAAAAACTGCTGCGCGATGTTGGATGCATCTGTAAGCGTAAGTTTACAAATGACATAACCTTAATCCATCAGCTTAAAAAAGTCATAGACAACAAAGATATCGCCATAATTTACCCTGAAGCCCGTTATTCTCTTTGTGGAACTACAGCCGTTCTTCCTGAATCGCTTGGTAAAATGTGCAAACTTTTCAAGGTTCCTGTTGTTTCTTTTATCTGTAAAGGACATCACGTTAATTCTCCTTTTTGGAATCTTCATAACAGGAAGGTTAAACCTACCGAAGCTGAAATGACTATGATTCTTTCAAAAGAAGATCTTCAGAACCTTTCCGTGGATGAAATCAATGAAAAAATTGTAGATGCTTTTCAATATGATGATTATAGATGGCTTAAAGAAAAAGGAATCTCCATCAGATATAAAAACAGGGCAGAGGGCCTTCATAAAGTGCTTTATAAATGTCCTTCCTGTAAAAAAGACTTTTCCATGAAATCAGAAGGCGAACAAATTTATTGTTCAGCCTGTGACAAGAAATGGAGCCTTACAGAACAAATGGAACTTAAGGCTTTGGAGGGGGAAAATCATTTTAGTCATATTCCTGACTGGTATGAATGGGAAAGGTGCGAGGTTAGAAAAGAGATTGAAGATGGAACCTATACTTCAGGAGTTCTTCCGGTTCATGTTGACTCTCTTCCAAATGCAAAAAAATATATTAGAATTGGAAATGGAACTCTTGTTCATGATATGAAAGGCTTTCGGGTTCAATGCCAGGACAAGGATGGTGATGAACACAAAATGATTAAAGAAGTTCCGTCCCTCTATTCCTGTCACATCGAATATGAATATCTTGGTAAATATGGCGATTGTGTTGACTTAAACACTTTGCAGGACACCTGGTATGTTTACCCTGAATGTGATTCTTCAGAATTCTCTGTGACAAAAATGGCCTTGGCCACGGAAGAATTATATTTCAAGGACTTGAGAGAGAAGGGAAGAATAATCAAAAAAGGCCTGGCCTGATTTTCTCGGTTCCCTTGATATTTTCCCATGACTTTTGGATAATTAATGTCCATGAGTCTTTCCGATGTTTTCATTTTTTCTGTAAACGCAATTCTTCCTCTTATCCTTATTATACTTCTTGGATATTTTCTTAAAGAAAAAGGATTCTTTACAAAAGATTTTCTTAAGATCGGAAACAAGCTTGTTTTCAGGGTATGTCTCCCGACACTTTTATTCTGCAATATTGCGGAACTTGAAAACATTAGAAGCATTCCCTGGCACGCAGTCCTTTATGTTTTGGGTGTGATTGTTATTCTTGTTATACTTGGATATTTCATGTCAAAACTTACTCAGGACGAAAATCAGAAAGGTGTTCTGATGCAGTGTGTTTTCCGTTCAAATTTTGCCCTGATCGGTGTACCTCTTGCAGAGCTCATTGCGGGAAGTGAAGGGGTAACTGCGGCGGCAATTCTTTCGGCATTTACAATTCCTTTGTACAATATTCTGGCTGTTATAGTCCTGACAGTTTTCAAAGGCGGGGAAAGCGGGAATTCTGTAAAAGGTCAGGTAAAAGGAATTCTTCACAATCCTCTTATCATTGGAGTTTTTCTTGGAATTGTTGTACTTCTATTAAAGATGACTGTTTCTGACAAGATTCCCGAAAAGGTTTTTGAAGATTTCCGCTTCATAAAGACGGCTCTTAATTATGTTGCAAGATCAGCTACCCCTCTTTCTCTTCTTGTTCTTGGCGGTCAGTTTGAGTTCAGTAAGGTCAAAGGTTTCAGAAAACAGATAATTGCTGGAACCGTTGGAAGAACATTGCTGGCTCCTATGATCGGACTAGGGCTTGCTTTCTATCTTACAAAAAAAGGAATTCTTGTCTTTGAGCCGGCTATCTTTGCCGCCCTTATTTCACTCTTTGCTACTCCCGTTGCAGTCGCATCTGCTATCATGGCTGAAGAAATGGAAAACGACGGCCAGCTTGCAGCCCAGCTTGTTGTCTGGACTTCGTTGATTTCAGTTTTTACGCTCTTCGGCTTTATCTTTGTGGCCAGATTGCTTGGGGTTTTGTAAACAAATCCTTTTCTCTCCTGAAAAATAACTTGCCAATAAAATGAATGTAAGTTACTATATATAGTAACATTTTTATGAAATTTTAGAGGTAAATATATGCAGATTACAGAAAAACAGCTGGAATTGGTTAGAGCTCAAATTAAACGTGTAAAGGAATTCGGAAATCCTTTCTATACAGAACGTTTTAAGGACATTAATCCGGAAGACATCAAAACTCAGGCTGATTTTGAAAAGCTTCCTTTCTGCACAAAACAGGATCTTCGTGACGCTTATCCTCTGGGACTCGCTACTGTTCAAGAAGAAGAAATCGTTCGAATCCACTCATCAAGCGGAACAACAGGTACACCTGTTATTATCCCTTATACAAAAAAAGACGTAGATGACTGGGCTACAATGTTTGCCCGCTGCTACGAAATGGCAGGAATCACAAAAAAAGACCGCATTCAGATTACACCGGGGTACGGACTTTGGACTGCAGGTATCGGTTTCCAGGCAGGATGTGAAAAGCTTGGTGCCATGGCTGTTCCAATGGGACCAGGAAACACAGACAAGCAGCTTCAGATGATGCAGGATCTTAAATCAACTGTAATCTGTGCAACTTCATCTTATGCACTTCTTCTTGCAGAACAGGTAGAAGCCCGCGGATTAAAAGACAAGATCTGCCTTAAAAAAGGTGTAATTGGATCTGAACGCTGGGGCGAAAAAATGCGCCAGAGAATTCAGAATATTCTTGGAATTGAACTTTACGACATCTACGGACTTACAGAATGTTACGGTCCTGGAATCGGCGTAAACCTTCCTGGGGAAGAAGGCATGCGCATTTTTGATGATTTCATCTACACTGAAATTCTGGATCCGGCAACTGGTGAACCTGTTCCTGAAGGAGAAATCGGGGAAATCTGTCTTACAACTCTGGTAAAAGAAGGGGCACCTCTGTTCCGTTTCAGAACTCATGACCTGGCAAGCTTCATTCCTCGTGAACCTGGTGACACTTGTCCATATCCAAGAATCAGTCAGATTATGGGACGCTCAGATGACATGGTAAAGGTTAAGGGAAATATCATTTTCCCAAGTTCTATTGAAGAAGTTATCCGTGCCTGTCCAGGTGCATCAAGCGAATACCGTGCAGAAATCGAACACATCGACGGTAAAGATGAAATGACAATCTATGTTGAATGTGAAGGCGGTACAGACCGTACAGAACTTGGCCTTGAAATGCAGCTTAAATGTAAGAGCAAGTTCAATCTGACTCCAAAAATCAAGGTTGTAGGAATCGGTGATCTTCCTCGTTCAGAAAAGAAAACTAAGAGAATCGAAGACAAACGTTACTAATATGACTGACTTAGAAGAAGCAAAAGAATTTTTTATTAAAGACCGTTATGCCATGGTGACTTCCGGAATCGATATTCTTGAAGTCAGACCTAAATATGCAAAATGCATTCTTAATATAGAAGACAAGCATATGAACGTAGCAAACACTGTAATGGGCGGTGCCATATTTACTCTGGCTGATTTCTGTTTTGCCGTTGCTTCCAATTTCAAGCAGGGCCATGCAGTTTCCCTGAACAGCACCATTAATTTTCTGAGGCCCGGTACTGGAAAATATCTGACTGCAGAAAGTGAAATCGTAAAGGATGGTCGGACCATCATAAACTACAACATAAATGTCCGTGATGATCAGGATAGACTTGTTTCCGTTGTAAATATAAACGGACTCAGGGTAGAGTAGGATAATCATAACCACCCCTCAAAGGGGTGGTTTGCACTTAGCCTATAAGGCTAGGTCC
>JAKSTG010000050.1 GCA_024402695.1 Treponema sp.
TATCCAATTCCAACATACAACATTACCCGTGACTTTGACTGGGATTCAGAAATCTCTCACCTGCTCTTCCAGATGACAGCCCAGTACGGTACACCAAACTTCCAGAACTTCGTTAATTCAGACCTGAACCCTAACGACGTTCGCTCAATGTGCTGCCGTCTCCAGCTGGACAAACGTGAACTCCGCCGCCGTGGTGGTGGTCTTTTCGGTGCAGACGAATTTACAGGATCTATCGGGGTTGTTACAATCAACCTTCCACAGATCGGTTATCTGGCAAAGAACGAAACACAGTTCTACGCAAGACTTGACCACCTGATGGATCTGGCAAAAGAAAGCCTTATCGCAAAACGCAAGGTTATCCAAAAACTTTACGACGGCGGTCTTTTCCCATACACAAAACGCTATCTTAAGACACTGGTAAACCACTTCAGCACAATCGGTCTTTGTGGTATGAACGAATGTTGTCTCAACTTCCTTGGAGTTGATATTACAGATCCTAAGGGAAAGAAATTCGCAGAAGATGTTCTTACTCATATGAGAGACAGACTTGCTGACTACCAGGAACAGACAGGTGACCTATTCAACCTGGAAGCAACTCCTGCTGAATCTACATCTTACCGCCTGGCCCGTCACGATAAAGAACAGTATCCTGACATCATTACAAGCGGTAAAAACGAACCATTCTATACAAATTCTTCACAGCTCCCTGTAGACTTTACTCCGGACGTATTCGAAGCTCTGGACATGCAGGAAGCCCTTCAGACCAAGTATACAGGTGGTACAATGTTCCACGTATTCATGGGTGAACAGATTAAGGACTGGAAGAGCTGTCGCGATCTGGTAAGAACAATTGCAGGTAAATACCGCATTCCGTTCTTCACAATCTCGCCTGTTTACTCTATCTGCCGCGTACACGGCTACCTGAACGGTGAACAGTTCGAATGTCCAAAATGTAAGGCTGAACGTGAAGAAGAACTTCGCCAGGTACTTAAGAACCTGGAAGAAGAAAGAGCTAAGCTTCTTGCTGCACAGAATAAATAAAAAAAGATCATAAATACACTAAAGAATTTCAGTAAATAGCACGAAATTCATAGTGTATTTAGTTGACAAGACACCATTTTTCACACTATATTTAGTGTGGGTGGTGTAAATAATAGGAATCATTCCTAATTATAAAAACGCAAATACAAAATTAAAGGGGAAATAAAATGGCTGAAGCAAAAACACTCGAACAGATTGAAAAAGAAATTGCAGAAACAAAGGCTGCCCTGGCAAACGTACAGGGATCAGAAACAGAAGTATACGCTCGTATCGTAGGTTACTACCGCTCAGTACGCAACTGGAACAAAGGTAAACGCGATGAATTCGAAATGCGCAAAAACTTCACTCTTGAAGATTCAAAAGTTGAAGAAAGAGCCAATGAAATCGCAAAAACTGATTCTTCATGTGCTTGTTCTGCTCCAGTAAATACAACAGCCACAGCAAACTCAAATGTTGCTTCTTACGAACTTTTCGTTCGCAAAACATGTCCAAACTGCCCTCCTGTAAAAGCTTATATGGCTGATGTAACAGTTCTCGGACGTTCAATTGATGTAGACTCTGAAGAAGGTCTTGCAGAAGCTGCCAGAAAAGGTGTATTCGCAGCTCCTACAGTAATCTGCTACGATGCAGCTGGAAACGAAACAGCTCGCTGCCACAACGTAGAAGAACTTCAGGCTGTATTCGAAAAAGCTCTCGTAACAGCATAAGCTGAAGTCCGACAGTGCTCGACTTTACAAAACCTGCAGGTGTCCTGGTAAAAACAACCCTTGTTGATTATCCGGGACACGTTGCCGCAGCTATCTTCCTGAAAGGCTGCAACTTAAGATGCCCGTATTGCTACAATACGGGTCTTGTTTTAAATACCGAACCAGATGACGAACTTTCCTCTGTAAACGATCTTTTTGAACACCTTGAAAAAAGAAAGAACGTCATTTCTGCCCTGGCAATTTCAGGAGGCGAACCTCTCGTCAATCCGTACCTGAAGGATATAATCAGAAAAGCAAAGTCCATTGGTATAAGCGTAAAAATGGACACAAACGGCATGCTCCCTGACCGCCTGGAAAGCCTTATACAAGATCCTGAACTTAAACCTGATTTTATCGCAATGGACATAAAAACAAGTCCTGACCGTTATGCCGAAACAATGCTTGCAAAACCTCTTCCTTCAGAAAAAAAGGTGATGGCAGATATCATTGCCCGTTCAGCAGCCCTAATCGGTACCTACCCCGCTTCACAAAGAGAATTCAGAACGGTTCTTGTACCGGGACTTGTAGGAGAAGAAGACATCAGAAATATGGCTTCTGTTCTTCCAAAAGACGCCTCATGGCAGTTCGCAAACTTCAGGAACAAAAGCTGCCTGAATCCGGATTACAACAATATTCCGCCTTACCTGGACCGGGATGTGGAAAAACTTGTGAATCTGGCCAAGAGCCTTATTCCAGGCGCTTCCTTACGCTGATATTCTTTTAGAAAAAACTTACTTTTTTAGTAAAATAGCTTAAAGTGCTATTGACACTAAAGTCCTAAAATGGTAACTTATATTCACATTCGGTGCCTTAGCTCAGTTGGTAGAGCACACGGCTCATATCCGTGATGTCGTAGGTTCAATCCCCACAGGCACTACTTACCGGAAACCACAAGGTTTCCGGTTTTTTATTTAACTCACTTTTTCCCACAAATCCAACTTCTTTTTCCTAATATTTCCTAGGATTATTTTAAACATTCATTAAATGTACATTGAGTTTAAATGTTCAAAAATTAACTCCCGGTCGCAAAATAGATGTGCAGGACGCACATTTTGTGCTGCACGTTGAGCGTGTATAGGAACCTATAAAGCCACGCTCAAAGTGCCACTGCCCATCATATTTTGCTCCCTCGCGTTAGTTTTTGAGCTTTTGCGTACATGTGCATTTATTTATATGTTTAAAATTTACGCGAGGAAGAAAAGCATGTCATCAGCGGGACTCGAAGCGCGGCTGGATAGTTTCCTATCCGCGCTTCGCGTCCAGCGACGCTAGCTAGCGTTGCTGAATGACTGCTTTTCGCCCGGGAGTAAATTTTAAAGATTATATAATTTAATCCTAGGTTAAAATAAAAAAGACTGTCTGATTCTATGGTCAAAACCACGTCCAGACAGCCTCTTCGTTTTTCAGAAAATTATTTTAGTAATTGTCACCAGTGAAAGTTTCTTCATCTTCAATGAAGTTTTCGTTCACAGGATTTCTTGCTTTTTCAATAACCTCATCTGAGATTCCTTCTGAAAGAGCTTTGCACTGGTTCTTTGTAAGGAAGTATTCAAGGTTTGAGGAATAGACAATTTCAGTTCCGTCTCCAAGGCCCATCTTGCTTTCATCTACAGCTGAAAGCATCTGGATTGTAAAGTAAGGCGAGTTTTCCTTGAATTCATAACCAACAGTAGCAACAACATTATTGGCGTAGTATGAACAGCTGGATTTTGCTCCACCCCAGTTCAGTCTAACCTTAATTTTTCCGTAAGCCTTATAGCTCTTCTTGTTGTCTCTCTGAAGTTTTTTGTTTTCGAAATCAGAGAAATATTTTTTGAAACAGGAATCCAGAATCTTTTTGTTTGCATCATCCAAAAGCACATAATAATAGGCACCCTGATAGTTTGCTCCGAAACCTGACATATCATTTTTCTGTGCATAAACATACACACATTCTGACTGTTTAAGTCCGCCGAAGTATTTTGATGTAAATACAGAGCCTTCAGAAAGATCCAGATATTTTGCAATAGTAAAACTTTCAAAAAAGCCAACCTTATCCTTCTTTTTCTTCTGAACAGTTATTTCTTTTTTCTCTGAGTTTTCGTAAACATCCTCTACACCATCCTCTTCATCAATTTCGATTCCGTAGGCATCAGCAGATTCTGACACAGAAACATCATCCTGTTTATTTGAAGCACAACCTGCAAGTAAAAGTGCAAAAACTGATACTGCAGCCAGATATTTTATAGGTTTCATTGATTTCTCCTTGATAAATACTTTTATTACTATAACTTAAATGATACCACTTTTGTTACAATAAAAAAAGGTTGTAAAATAAAATTAAAGCAATTATAATTGAAGTATTAATTCAGAGGTGATTTTTATGAAAAAACTCTTTCTTGTTCTTATCCTGATTTCATCAGTTTTCGCAGGTCTTTTTGCTGCAGAAAGCGGTTCAACAAATAAAGATGGATGGTCTTCAATCTCTTACGAGAACATTCCTGTTCTTAAAGTTATGGAAAGCCGTGACGGTTACGTAGTTATCTACCAGAAAAACAAGGTTGGTGTTGGAAGTACAGTTATCCCAAAATCATGGGCAAGAGGTACTCCTGAAAATCCAAAAAAACTTAAGCTCAGAAAACTTTCACCAGGACTCATCAAACCTTTCATGACAATCATCAAGAAAGAAGGTTCATTCCACAGAGTATACCTTACACTCCCTATGGACAAAAAAGACGCAGTATGGGGAAGCGTAAAAGAAATTAAAGAAGGTCTGGACAAGGAAAACCTTGACGACGTTACTCTTTAATTAAACCTAAAAAACCATTAAACTACAGGAACTGTCTTTTCAGGCAGTTCTTTTTTTTTATTACAGGATGATTTATGGCAACATTTTCCATTTCAGACGCGGAGAGATTAAAAAAATTTATTGATGGTCACCAGTTCTTTTTCATTTCTGGACACAAGGAACCGGACGGAGACTGCATTTCCTCATGTATTGGAATTGCAGCCATTCTGGATCATTTCAACAAGCCTTACACCCTTCTTTCTGCCGGTCCTTTCAAGCGTGCCGAAATCAAGAAATATGAAGACCGTTTCACTAACATGATGGAATTCCAGACTCAGTCAGAAAGAGACGAAACAGGTCTCATTATCGTGGACTGCTCTGAACTTCACAGACTTGGAGAAATTGACGGGGATCTTAAAGGCTTTGACACCTTTATCATCGACCATCACAAAACTTATGAGATTCCAGAAGGAGCCGAAACTTTTTCAGACTCCCACTCACCTGCCTGTGCAATTCTTGTACAGCAGTTCTACGAAACTCTTGTTGGCCCATGTCCAAAAGAACTTGCAGAAATTCTTTTCTTCGGATTCTGCACAGATACAGGCTATTTCCGCTTCATAGACAATACCCAGAGCGATGCTCTTTCCGCCGCCACAAGACTGGTGGAATACGGTGCAAATCCAAAAGAAGCCTATAAGGAAATCAATTCCGGTCGCCCATACTCTACCAGAAAACTTCTGGGAATCATGCTTTCAAGAGCTGAACGCTACCTGGACGGAAGACTTGTCATTACTTACGAAACAATGAGTGATACAAAACAGTACGGACAGGAAGGCCGTGACTCAGATTCCCTCTACCAACTGCTTCTTTCCTCTGAAGGCGTTGAAGCCGTTGTATTCCTTCGCCAGGAAACAGAAAACACCTGTACAGGCGGTTTCAGAAGTCAGGACAAAATCGATGTAAGCCTTGTTGCCGCAAAGTTTGGCGGTGGCGGACACAAAAACGCTTCCGGCATGGGTTGTGAAGGCAAAATCGAAAATCTTATCCCTCAGATAGTCAAAGAGTTCGCGAAAATCACCTAAAAAAAGCCAAAATACGACTTTTTATGACCTTTTATTACATTATTTTTTTCTCATGACCTCCGAAAAAAGAGTAACAGTGCATACTGTATATTTAAAAATTTTTGGAGGCCCTATGAACAAAAAAGAATTCATAGACGAATTATATGAAGAAGTCAGCAGGAAAGAAAAAAAGCTTGCTGATGCAGTTCAAGAAATCGCTATCTGCATCCAGACAGATTACCGTCTTTTTGGCATAGCGAAATATGATGAAGATATCCGCTCCTCCATTGTTCTCGATTTCATCAAAACCGGTTACAGAGTCTTCGAAAGATATGACAGGACTTATGGTTCCTTCCACAACTATGTCATTTCTTTCGTAAAAGGCATTGCACAGACCCAGGCCAAATTCTTTGCCATAAGTGCAATTCACTCAAAAGTGAACTTCCTAAACGGAATCGACATGTTTCCTGCCGAAGCAGAAAAACATGATTTCACCTTGAACGTATTTGATTCCATTAAAGTTCCATACGCACAGAAGAACAAACCTTTTACCCTTCAGCCTGTAAAACTCAAGGATTTTATGGCAAAACGGATTTCGGATCCTACAGCAAAAGTTTCCGTTATTCTGGCATTAAAAGCCTGCTATGATGTTTCAGATTATGAAATCCAGCTTCTGTGCAACCAGTACAATCTCGATGAAGAAGATTTCTATTCTGCTGTACAGGAAATGAAAGACAGTCTTTCGGAAAAATACAAATACAGAAAAGCTTACGAAAACTCTATAAATGCCGCTTATTTCAATCACAGAAAATACAGTCCTGAATTCATTTCTCAATCAGATCCAAGTGAACCTATGAGAAATCTTTATAAAACCCGTTATGAAAACAGTACAAGACTCTGGAAAAAAAGAAGCCTTGCACTTAAACGGGGAAGATTTCACTTCAGTCCTACAAACAAGAAACTGGCTCAAAGGCTTGGAATCTGCGAAAGACAGGTTGGATATTACATCACAAAAGCCAGAACCCAGTACGGAGAAGGCATTGAAGGACTAGAGGAAAATTGCACAGGAAACTGAGTTGATTTGAAATCTACCCTTATATCTGATATGCTTTTGCTGTTATGAAAATTTATTTGGCAACCGGCAACAAACACAAAAAAAAGGAAATGGCTGAGCTTTTAAGCAACCATGAAATCGTTATCCCTTCTGATGAAGGAATTGACTTTGATCCTGATGAAACAGGCACCACGTTCTACGAAAATTCAATCATCAAGGCAAAAGCATTATATGATATAGTTCACGCACCAGTAATTGCAGATGATTCAGGCATCTGCGTGGACGCAATCTCGGGCAGACCGGGAATCTATTCATCCCGATATGCAGGTCCTGATTTCCCACAGGGAAAACCTGACGGAACAAAAATCACACAGGATGAACAGAACGTATTCCTCATTAAAGAGCTGAACAAAGCCCTGAAAAATCCTAAACCAGAATTCAACAGCTTCCTTAACGGTCCCCGTTCCTGCCATTACACCTGCGCATTCGTGCTTTATCTTGGCGGAGACAGACTTTATGTAGTCCAAGAAACCTTTGAAGGCACCCTTATAGAAGATATTTCAAAACAGGCCGGAAACGGTGGATTTGGATACGACCCTATCGTGTTCCTTCCTGAATACGGTAAAACTGTGGCAGAAATCTCTGCAGAAGAGAAAAACGCCATTTCCCACCGCGGAAAAGCTGTAAAAGCCATAAAAGACATTATTGATAATCTTTCTTAAAAATAACCAAAATTTTCAAAAAAAACATTAAAGTTCCTCTAAGGAAACGCCGATAAATAAACAGAATCGTAATGACTGTATCGACTTCGCTGAAGCAGCAGTCAGCGTTTCCGCAAAGATGTGTAGATGTAGCCTTGTAAACATTTGCACATTTTTGCAATTTCAGGGAAAAAGGATTTTCCCTTCTCAATTATTCCAAGGAGGAATACTATGGTTATCAACCACAACATGTCGGCAATGTTTGCCAATCGTCAGCTGGGAGTTACAGGACTCGATCTCGACAAAAACATGGAAAAACTGTCTTCAGGCATGAGAATCAACCGTGCTGGAGACGATGCTTCAGGACTCGCAGTATCTGAAAAGATGCGCAGTCAGATCAGAGGTCTGAATCAGGCTTCACAGAACGCTTCTAACGGTATCAGCTTCATCCAGACAACAGAAGGTTATCTGCAGGAAACAACTGATATTCTTCAGCGTATTCGTGAACTTGCAGTTCAGTCTTCTAACGGTATCTATTCTGCAGAAGATCGTATGCAGATTCAGGTTGAAGTTTCTTCCCTCGTTTCTGAAGTAGACCGTATTGCTTCATCTGCCCAGTTCAATGGTATGAACATGCTCACAGGACGTTTTGCACAGGCTACAGGCGAAAATGTCGTTACAGCCTCTATGTGGTTCCACATTGGTGCAAACATGGATCAGAGAACACAGGTTTTCATCGGAACAATGTCTGCTACAGCTCTCGGGCTGCTCGACATGGATGATATTAAAATGTCTCTTGAAACACCGGAAGATGCCAACCGTGCAATCGGCGTTATCGACGAAGGACTCAAAAAGATCAACAAACAGCGTGCTGATCTTGGTGCCTACCAGAACCGCCTTGAATTCACAGTAAAAGGACTGAACATTGCTTCTGAAAACCTCCAGGCTTCTGAATCACGCATCCGTGACACAGACATGGCTGGAATGATGGTAGAATTCACAAAGAACTCTATCCTTCAGCAGGCTGGAACAGCAATGCTCGCACAGGCTAACTCACAGAGCCAGAACGTTCTGAGTCTCCTCAGATAGTAAACAGCTCTCAATTGTTTGCTTTTCATCCTTGTATTTGATGAATTAGTGTTATATAATATCAGAAGCATGGAGATATTAGAAATATTCCCATGCTTTTGATATTGCACGGTGTTTTCCCTGCTCTCTTTAGAACTCACAAAACACCAGTAATCTCGAATTTAATGACACAATTTCAGTGTGTCTTGTTCTTTGATATAGTGCCATTCTGTTTTTGCAGGAGACGGCAGGAAAAATGCGTTTTTACTGAATATTTTCAGTATATTATTTTTAAAGACGCATTCTTCCTGTCGAATCAGGTCTGAAATTATTCTGGGGGCGCAAAACCAGAGTAACCTTTTCCTACAGGAGTCGGAGACAAGAAGTTTCCCGCTTTAAGTAAACATGGAGGGCACAACTATGATTATTAATCACAATATGAGTTCACTCTATGCTGATCGTGTACTGAACATTTCTAATGATTCAATCATGAAAAACATGGAAAAACTCTCTTCTGGTGAACGCATCAATCACGCAGGTGACGACGCTTCAGGACTGGCAGTATCTGAAAAAATGAGAAGCCAGATTCGTGGTCTGA
>JAKSTG010000051.1 GCA_024402695.1 Treponema sp.
GGTAAGGCTCATGAATCAAAAGCAAATCCACATAATCAAGACCAAGATTTTTAAGAGAATCTTCAATAGCTGCCTTTGCTTTAGAATAACTGTTGCAAGGTTCATTCAGTTTTGTGGTAATAAAAAGTTCACTTCGGCTGATTCCACATTTTCTAATCGCATCACCAACTTCAGCTTCATTTCCATACATTCTGGCAGTATCAATCATTCTGTATCCAGCTGAAATTGCCGAAAGAATCACTTCAATTCCTTCTTTTCCTTTCAAGCCAACAGTCCCAAATCCGATTGCTGGCATTTTTACACCATTATTCAAAACAACGCAATTTTCCATAATACCTCCATTTATTCTACATTGATAATAATAAATTATTTTATAAAATATAGAAAATACTTATTTCAAATGGTTTTCTATGCCTTTTTTCTATGTTTTTGCTATAATCACTTTATGAGATTGAATTTTCAAGTTTTGACATATTTCCTGGCCATTGCAAATGAAGAATCCATAACTGCAGCCTGCGAAGTGCTTCATGTGACCCAGCCAACTGTAAGCCGTCAGATTTCTGATCTGGAAAAAGATTTGGGTGTAATCCTTTTTGAACGTGGGCCACGAAAAATAACTCTGACAAAAGAAGGCATTTTATTCAAAAGACGGGCGGAAGAAATTCTTTCTCTTATAAACATTACCGAAGAAGAAATTTCACAGGATTCTCAGGAGCTGGAAGGAACTGTGACCATTGGGGGCGGTGAACTTAAGTCGGTGGATTACGTCTGCGAAAAAATGGCGGAATTCCAGAAGCTGCATCCAAAAGTCTTCTTTGACTTCAACACAACAACAAGCGATCTCATTAAAGACCAGATGGATAAAGGTTTGCTTGATATCGGCATTCTTCTGGAGCCCATAGAAATTGAACGATACGATTATTTCAGACTGCCTGTAACGGAAAACTGGGTCGTTCTTACACATCCGGATTCCAATCTTGCAAAAAAGAAATTTTTAAAACCTTCAGATTTACTGAACGAAAAAATAATTCTTCCACGAAGAACAAACATAAAAAATGAACTTTCTGCCTGGTTTGGAAAAGACATTACAAAGCTTAATACAGTGGCAATCCACAATCTTATTTCCAATACAGCAGTTATGGTTTCAAAAGGTGTAGGGACTGCCCTGACCGTAGAAACTGAACTTATAAACTGCTTTTCTGAAATTAAAGTTCTGAAATTGAAACCTGAATTAACAGCCAGAACCGTTGTTGCCTGGAAGAAAAATATTCCTATGAATACGGCAACAACAAGGTTTATAGAATTCTTGAGGGAATAGTTAATTCAGATTTGCTGCAGATAAATTGCCGATAGAGTTTTAATATTTACGCAAGTTGTCCTGGAGTTTGAACTTCTGTTTAGCAGGAAATTGTGCATACGTCTGGTCAAGGGACACTTTGTTCTTCTCCCTTGACTCAGCCGTTTGACGGATTTTCATTTCATTTATAAACCCGTCATCCATTCATCCAGAAACTTCATTTGTTCATCAGTATGGAACCAGTGCTCTCCGCCTTCCATTGCAGTAACGCCGGCACCACTCTCCTTTGCGAATTGCTGAATTGTTTCCAGTGACTGAAGATTATCCAGACTTCCATAAAGAATTTTTGTTGGAACATTCCAGTGGATTTTATTGTTTCGAACATACTGCAGATATTCCCAGGAAAGATCATCTCCAAAATCCACAGGAATTATTTTCTTTTCTTCCAGTTCTGCTTCAGTTGTTCCTGCCCAGCCAATCATATCAAGAATCAGACGTTCCATATTCACAATTGGAGAAATGAAATATGCTTTCGAAATAAATTTTTCAATTCCAGATACAAGTGAAAAATATGCTCCAATGCTTCCTGCAATTAAAGTGATGCTGCTGTATTGTTTTGAGAGTTCACTCACCTTTTCAAAGAATTCTGATTTTGCGTCCCATGGAGTATTTGCTTTGTAATCGAATCCATAGATATCTGCATCCGGGAAGAACTTTTTGTAGTACTCCCCTTCACCTGCATTTCCGCCCTTTCCGTGGATGTATAATACTAAGTTTTTCATAATCTTATTTTTCTTTTAATCCTGACCATCAAAGCATATTGTTGTTGTATAATTTTGCTCAGTGATTGCAGGAAAATCCGCAGTAAGCGATTGGATCCACACCTTTTCGAGCTATTTTACAAAGCTTGTTTTTAATTCGTCTCATTGCTTCAATGTGCATTATCCAGTGGCGGCTGAAAGGCATTTTCAAAAGTCCTGCAACATCTTTTCCGCACCAGTAATCAATGAGCCATACAGCTTTTTCAGCTGAACTGACTCCTCCGCAGTCTGTAATTCTCTGTCTGTCTGAATCAGAAAATTTCTTTTTCAAAGAATCAAAATCCAGAGCTTTCAAATATTCGTCGGTAGAGTCTTTTACTGCCTTTGCGTATTCGTACAAAGCCTTTACATCAAGCCTCTTTGAAAACTCTGAAATCTGCTGGCCAACAAGTTCATTGCCTGTTGTAATGATGGCTGCATCTATTTTTTTCTGCCAATCGCCACTTTCCAGAATCTGTAAATCATTCAAAATCAAAGTATGAAGGACAATGTCTTCAATTCTAAAGACGTGCCAGATCGAATAACTCAAAGTCTTGCTGTGGTATCCATCTGCCCCCGCAAAAGGCATCTGATAAAATGCATCTTTTGGATAACCGTTCACAATTTGAGTAATCTGTTCAAAAAGTGATTCACGAAGTTCCAGTAATATTCCAATACCATCTTTGAATGTTGCTTCTTTAGAAATCAGTTTTTGAAATTCTTTATTTTTATCCGACCAGTCTTTGTCCATTTTATTTTCCCTTTTTTGGGCGTTACCTTCGTTACACTCAGGTAGGGTGTTCCAGCCTTCGCTAACGCTCATTACACGGTAGTTTCGACAAGCTCAACCACCGTGTAACTTCGGGCTTCCATACCCTAACGCATTTTAATCCAATCCATTATTCCTACTTAGATTTTACAGGAATCCAGATTTCGCTGTAATAGTTTTCGTCTGCAGTTCCTTTTGGATACTTGGAAGCATCTGTATACATCTCGATATTGTACATACCTGCAATTTCATAATCAGGATTCTGTGGAAGCCATTCCCTGAAAATCTTCTGATTTACAGACTGTAATGATTCTGGCATTGCTCCTTTACAAGGAAATACAGCCCAGGTATTTTCAGGAATCTGTTCGGTAACAAATTTCTCTGGATATTCACGGCCAGGGACATAATCATCTGCAATCATGTATTTGAAGAATCCTGGTCCTTCTGGAATCTCGTACGTCTGGTCAAGGCACGCTCCGCTCTTCGGCCTTGACTCAGCCGTTTTCCTGGAGTCTGATTTCATCATACTCCAGTCATCAACACAAACCCCATACATTCCGCGGATATATTTTCCGTCTCCACTTCCAAAATGTTCGTCCCAGAATTTTGGACATTCCTTAAATCCATCTCCGCCTTTAATAATCTTTGCACTTCCAATTACTGTAAATGCTGCCTTTTTAACAATCTTGCATTCCATATCAAAACCACCTTTCATAGAAATATGTAATTTCAAGGGAAGAAATTCTTTTAATTCCCCCTCACCTAACTTCGCCTGAACTGGCGTGATTCCGTGAAATCTGGTAAATGCTTTGGTGAAGCTGTCTGGAGAGTCATAACCGTATTTAAGTGCAGCATCAATAACCTTACCCTCGCCTGTTCTCAAATCTCTGCCGGCAAGAGAAAGTCTTCTGTTCCTGATGTATTCTGAAACCGAAATATCACAGAGAATAGAAAACCCTTTCTGAAAATACAGAGGAGAAATGTTTACTTTTGCTGCAACCTGTTCTGCAGTTATGTCATCTGTAAGATGTTCTTCCATGTATTTGATGGAAGATGTGATAGCTTCTAACCAACTCATTTTTTACCTTCATTCATCCTTTTCTGAAAGAGAGTTTAAAGTTTTTTCAGATGGTCTACCCGACAATTCTTGTGATTATTTGTCCTTTTTTATTACTTTAAGATTCTTTGATGAAATCCACACATTTCTCTTTCATATGAATCTTCTTTACCTGCCAGCCGTATTCCAGGAGTGGTAAGTAAACCTAAAAATTGCTTACGCAATTTTCTTAACGGTTTGCTATCGAACACCGGTCGCTAGCGACCTTACACATCCCAAAGTTTTTGGTATTTGCTCATATTTTTCTGCATTTAAATCCTTTTTCAATCTTACCAGCAATTTTACCAACCTGGGCAAAGCCTTTTTCTTCCACTGCCCTTTTTAAAGAGACTTTTTCCAATGCGTATAAACTTCAAATCTGTCCATTTCTCACCTAGGATTGTTTACATATCTTCCAAACTAAAACCAAATGTTTGAATTAAATATCCACCTATTTCCGACTTTACAACAGATTTAAAGTTGTTTACTTTCTCAGTCAGTTTTGAAAGATTTATTCTGTTTGCTTGCCTTTTTATTTCGTAAACATCACAGGTCTTTTCTAAATCATTGACGGCTATGATATCGATTTCATTTTCACCTTTACGGTCCCACCAACCACCAATTTTTGTGAGCTGTTTTTCTTCATTAATCTTGTTTGTGAAATACTGCTCTAAAGTCTTCCCGGTAAAAGTTTCATAATCACGTAAAATCACAGATTTCAATAAATCATACTGACCAAGCTCCACAAGGCTCTGGTTTGAATAAATAAAGCGGAAGTAAAATCTTAAATAACTGTCTGTAATCTGCCAGCGGGCATTACGGCTTTCGCTTTTTGAATACAACGGGCGAATAGGTTTTATAACGCTATAGACTTTATCAAGATTGGCAAGATATGCACCGGTATTTTTCTGAATCACTGAATCTATTTCATTCTGAGCTGTCATGCCTCTGGAGATCAAAGCAAGAATTGAAAAATAAACTCCGTAATCTTTCCCCATCTCACTTATAAGAACATCTTTACCGTCAATAAGGAATGGTGAAGTAATTCCTGTAACATATTCAATCATTTTCTCTTTTGTTGTACTGCCAGATTCCATAAGTAGAGAAATATACTTTGCCACTCCTCCGCTTAACATGTAAAGACACAGTAAATCTTCATTTGTATAACTTGAGTTGTAATCGTTTAAAATTTTTTTGCAAACAGAAGGTGAAAAAGGAGTTAAATTGATTTTTCCTGTGGCACGACCAAAAAGAGGTTCTTTTTCATCTTCAAATATTTTTTTCATCATGGAATAAACTGAACCGCAGACAATAAGATTTATTTTTGAATCTCCCTTATTGCTGTCCCATAGATTCTGCATCTGACTGAAAAATGATGGATTTATAGTCTGAAGATCCTGGAATTCATCAATTACAAGCACAAAATGTTCCTGCTTTGAATACTGCATAATCTGTTCAAAAAGATCAGAGAGTGTCGTTATTTTTCCAAAAATTTTAAGACCGATATCATCTGCCAAGCTTTTCTGCCACTGTTCGCAAAGAAGAGCTTCTGAACTACGGGTTGTAAACAAGTAACAGCTTCTTTTGTTTTTGATATATTTCTTCAACAGTTCTGTCTTTCCGATTCTACGGCGGCCTGTTATAACTGTAAAATTAGCAGAATTTAATGAGTTTTTTTCTATTTGTTCCAGAGCTGTCAGTTCATTCTTTCGATCATAAAACTTCTTCATATTAACTTAATCTCCGTTAATTTAATGGCGATTAAGTTAATAATACAATTGAAAACATTATTTTTCAACCGTTTGTGAATAATCAACATACACTATTTTCTGTAAACAACTGCAAAAGATTTGCCTTTTACAATCTCAGTAACTTCAATATTTTCAAATCCAGCCTGTTTACCAAGTTCAACCAGTTCCGCTGGTTCAAACTTCTTGAATCCCTTTTCTGCCATCTTTGTTCTGGAAAGCCATTCCTTTGTATAAACGGCATTGATAAAGCATCCGCCTGGAACAAGACATCGACGGATTTCAGAAAGTCCTTTTACTGTGTCTGACCAGAAGTAAACTGTATTTATAGAAGAAACGGCATCAAAAGAGTTGTCTGCAAACTGAAGATTACAGCAGTCCCCCACTTCAAGATTTAAACGGTTGGCTTTTAAGGCCTTCTTGTTTCTCTTTTCTGCAAGAGTTTTCATATCTTCAGAAATATCAATTCCATAAAGATAACAGCCAAAAGATTTATCTGCAAGTTTCAAAAGATATCCGTTGCCGTAACCGATATCCAAAAGCTTTTGGTTTTTATCAAGTGTCAGCAATGATACAGTTTTCTTATACATTTTCTTGTTGATAATATTCATACATTTGCAGCAGATAAAACCAACAATACCGCGAGGATTCCCGAACTGACTTCCGATGTATTCTGTAAGTTTACTCAAAATGGCCCCCTACTTTTTCAAGCTTGAAAAGATCAAATCGTTCTACCACTACCCCAGCCCTTTCAGTTCCCTTTATAGCTTCTGAAATCAATGTATCTGTGTTCCATCCAGTTCTTGGACCTGCATTTACGGCGATTATTTTCATAACTTACCTCTTTGAATTTATGTGATGGATATTTGGTCCGTCAGGATCATAATCGAAAATGTCTTTTAGTAATGCTTCAATTTCCATAATTCAAATATAAATCAATTTGTGCTGAATAAACACTAATGACAGTATTCCGCCCAGGAACAGTCACCGCAAATGCTTTCAAACAAACCGGCATCCATTATCTTTTCGGATACAAGCTTGAACATATCGTTCCAGTGGACAGTCTGCCCTTCTTCCATTTCGCAGTAATCGATTACCGCTTTATCAAATTTCATCACCCTCTCCTGGCTGTCACAAATTTCATTTTTCAAATGAGGACAAACAGAACACAGGGAATCCGGCCCGAAAGTTATTTCAACAGGAAGTCCGTTTTTGATTTGAGGAAGGATTTCATTTACAAACTTGGTGTATGATTCTGAGTAGCCGTTCCCTACCCAGTAACGCATACAGAGAAAATGATGTGGTCTAAACTTAATTTTTTCCAAAGTAAATATAGAATAACATGAAAAAGATTCTCTTGTTAGATATTTCATTTGCTTCTTCATAAATAAAAAGCCAGCCGGAGTTTTTCTCCAACTGGCTATAAATTTCAAACTTTATTTATTCAGAAACAAAGATTTGAATTCTTTCCTGATCACTCGTCCTCATCCCTGATTTCATACTCAACCTTCTCAAGGCTTTCAACCATCGGCAGGAACATCTTCTCTGTTGCAACGGCGATTTTCTTCAGGGCCTCTTCTTTTTCCACATGAGCAGAATAGATGGCAAAGACGCTGTCCGTCTTGTGGCCGGAACCGATCATGCAGACACGCTTGTCTCCAACTTCGCTCAAGGTGTTGGTACACCATTCATGACGGAATGCGTGGAAGGTAACTTCATCAGGATTTTCATATCCACTAAGCTTCAGGGCCCGTCTCATAAACTTAAGCCAGTTCTTGGGATCCGTAGGCTGGGACGGAAGAAGACCAAAGAAAACAAAACCGTTATCACCTTCACCGTGGGGATTCATTTCTGCCTGAGTCAGAAGCATGTCTCGGAGCAGAGGCGGAATTATCATCTCGCGTTCTTCTTCTGTCTTTGTGGATTTCAGTCCTTCATATTTACTCCAGGAATGGCGGATGTAAATTCTGTCATCCCCTATATCACGAAGACGGAGTCCTGCAATCTCTCCCTGGCGCATTCCGGTATAGCAGGCAAGAACACATGCAAGGCGGGCCGAATCATTTTCCCACTCAGCATCAAACAGGTCCTGGGTTTCTTCCAGAGAAAGAACGATACGTTTCTTGTATCTGTTGGAACACTTGATGATTCCGTCATAACAGTTGTTCTCAGTCATTTTGTGATAGAACGCATACTTCATGGGAAGAGTCAGTGCGCTTACAATTTGATTGATTGTCTTCGGCGCATACTTCATGACCTTAGCATCATCAAAGATTGCGTTCACATCATCACGGGTAATCTCGCCCACACTCTTTCCCTCAAGACGCGGAATCCAGTACTTGTAGATGTAGCTCAGATTGTTTGCGATGTAATGGGCATGAATCTCCTGGCCCTTAAGACGTTTCTCCTTTATGTAAGGAGACCGCTCCGAATCCCAGAACTGCAGAAGATATTCATCAATAGGACGAGCTTCAACAGTCTTGGAAATTACTGCAGACTTAATGTACTCACGCTGTTTAAGAACACTGATGATTTCGTTAATATTAGAATCGGTGAATTCAAAAGTCCGGATGCAGTTCAGAATGGAAATAAAATCCGTGGATTTCATTTCGGGTTCCTTTCCGTTTACGCGGACAGGCATTGTTCCCTGAACAGCCCATTTCATGGCAACTTTTTCTGCTTCAGATTTGGATGAACATCCGGTGCTTTTGTTGTTGGTGAGAGAACCGTCGGGAAGTCTGATCTGACAGTAATAAATTCCGTTGGGTCGTTTAAAAAGTAAATAGGGTTTTGACATCAAGAACCTCACTTTGCAAGCGACCAGAATTTTACTTACATGGTTACTTACATTCGTGAAATTTCACGAGTCAAAACCCTACTACGTAAGATTTTGTCGAAGTGTAACTCCTTGTATTATAAGGAATTACGTGTATAGCGGGGGTAGGACTTGAACCTACGGCCTCCAGGTTATGAGC
>JAKSTG010000052.1 GCA_024402695.1 Treponema sp.
GAAGTTCTTGATGAAACAGGTATCATCCTTGGTGTTGGTATTGGTGGTCTTGAAGTAACAGAAGCTTCTGTTCTTGGTCTGCAGAAAATGGGATTCACAAAAACAAATCCTATGGCTATCCCACAGCTGATTCCAAATGAAGTTGGTGGAAACATCGCAATCAACTTTGGTCTCCACGGACCAGTTCAGTCAATCGCAACTGCCTGTTCTTCAGGTACAGATGCTCTTGGTGTAGCATTCGATATGGTTCGCTCTGGACGCCTGGACACATGTCTTACTGGAGGGGCAGAAGCAACAATCTGTCAGTTCGGTGTTGTTTCTTTCGAAGTACTTCACGCTCTTTCAACAGGTTTCGATGAAGACCCAACAAAAGCTTCTCGTCCATTCGACAAGAACCGCAATGGTTTCGTAATGGGTGAAGGTTCAGCAATGCTCATGTTCGAAGAATATGAACACGCAAAAGCTCGTGGTGCTAAGATTTATGCTGAAGTTGCCGGATACGGTGCTTCTTGTGATGGTTACCACCTTACAGCTCCAAATCCTGATGGAATTACAGGATCAAAATGTATGACACGCGCTCTGAAAGATGCAGGAATGGATCCTTCAGAAATCACATACTACAATGCACACGGAACTTCTACACACAAAAACGACTCAGCTGAAACACAGATGCTGAAAATCGCTTTCGGTGAAGAAAACGCACGCAAACTAAAGATCTCTTCTACAAAATCTATGCACGGACACTGTCTTGGTGCAACAGGTGCAATCGAAGCTATGGTTTGTGTAAAAGCAATTCAGGACAGCTTCATTCCATGTACAAAGAACCTGGACGAAGTAGACGTTGAAGGCGGATGTGACCTGAACTACGTTCCAAATGTAGGACTCAACGAACCAGTTGAAGCAGCTATGTCTGCAACATTCGGTTTCGGTGGACACAACGGTGCAATCATCGTAAAGAAAGTTAAATAACTAATAGCATAAAGAACCGCGGATGAACGCGGATTTACACAGATGATTGTAATAAATCTGTGTTTATCTGCGTGTATCTGCGGTTTAATTTTTTCAGGAGAAAATCATGTCATTAACAACTGATATTAAATCTTTACTTCCACATCGCGAACCATTTTTGTTCGTAGATGAAATCATCAGTGCCGATGAAAAAGGATGTGTTTGTGAACACACTTTCACAGAAAATGAATTCTTTTTCAAAGGACACTTTCCTGAATACCCAGTAGTACCAGGTGTTATCCTTTGTGAAACAATGGCTCAGGCTGGTGGAGCTGCTCTCCGTTACCTGAACATCGTTCCTGCTGACGGACTTTTCTTCTTTGCCACATTGGACAAAGTAAAGTTCCGTAACCAGGTTCGCCCAGGCGACAAAGCCAGAATGGAAATTGAATTCCTTCGCAACAGCCCAAAAATGATTAAGCAGGCCGGCAAACTTTACGTTGGCGAAACCTTATGTGCCGAGGCTGAGTGGATGTGTTTAGTTGGAAGCGCAGCTTCCAACTAAACACAAGCGGCCCCGACAGGGGACGCATGAAACACCGCCTCGTCCAGCGTTTACCGCTGGACCTTGTAGCAAATTGTCTGGTTGGCTCTGCCAACTAAACACAAGCGAGCCATACGTTGTGTGGCTCGCTTGAATCATTGCCTCGTTCAGACGCGGTAATTTTCCAGTATAAGTCTTTAAAAATACCCTTTTGCGAAGTAAAAGGGTATTTTTTTTGAAGACATAACATTAACTTTTTCAATTTCAGTATAATATTTATAACTTAACAAATTCTTATAGAAGGTCGTTTATGAAAGAAAATTTATTTAAGTTTTTATTTATCAGTCTTTTGTTTTCTTTAGTTGCCTGCAGCAATCCGGCAGCCGGAAATAAAGGAAATAACGGTAATAACGAGGGTAACGAAAATGGTGGCAATAATGATTTGCCAAATGAACCTGAAAAACCAGCCCCAAAATATATCCGTTTTTCAATTACAAAAGCTGTAGATGAACCGGAAGATCTGGAAACTTTAGATTCATTAGATTCATATTGGGAAAATCAGGATAATCTTATTGATAATCTGGCTTTCGGCTGCTATAAAAAAAGTTATACACAGATTCGTAGTTTTTTTGTGGATTCAGAATTGAATTTGGATGATTATTCTTTGGATGGAAATTCAAGTTCAGAAACAGAGATTCTTCGGCTGACTAACAGTCATGGGTACACTCATGCTGTACTGTTTATTGCAGAAGATGAAGAGTCAGATAAAGTTACAGTAACTGTAGAAAAATCAGGAAGTGAACTTTCGAAATCAGTTGATTTCTACATTTGCAGTAAAAAGTTTTCCGCAAAGGATGCTGCTGATATGGTTTCAAAAGAAACAGTATCTTTTGAATCTCCTGTTTATATCGATAAAGAAGGATTCAAAAATATGAATCAGACTGTATCTGAAAATTCTGGACATATTTTTAATTTTGATTTTTCAAACTGCTTTTTTGCATTAAACGAAGTTCCTAGAGGAGCATTTTGTTCTCCTAAGCAGCAGCCAAATTCTTTTGGCGAAAGTGACATTCAAAAAGTTGAAGAATGGGGTTTTGGAAATGTAAGAAACGTTAAGCTTCCTTCAGTTTTATATAATATTCAGATGGGAGCATTCTATGGTTGTTATAACCTTACTACAGAGTTCCCACAAACTCTTAAAAGTATTGATTTCCATGCTTTTGCGGGTTGTAAAAAAGTTGATAATTCTACACTTCTGCCTGAAGTTTCTGTTTTTGGGCAGTCATTCGCAGGCGCAGAAGAAATAACTGAAGCTACTCTGAATAATAAATATGCAGATATCAACGCTTATTCTTTTTGCGAAAACCTTCAGACAATAAGAATCGGGAAAAATGTCGAAACTATCCGCACTGATGTTTACCCTATGTATGGAAACTTTGTTGTAGATGAAGAAAATACAAAATATAAATCAGTAAATGGAGTTCTGTATTCCAAAGACGGAACAATTCTTTATAAAGTAACAAACACAAATTGCGGCCCTTCCTTTTCTATTCCTTCAACAGTAACGGAAATTGCATCATACGCTTTTGCATCTTGTAAAAATCTTTATGAAGTGTATATTCCATCATCAGTAAGTAAAATCTCATACTCAGCAATTGATAATAATCAGAATTTAAAATCAATTTATATTAATCTTGCAGAAGAACCTTCTGGTTGGGAAATTGGTTGGGTTTCAGGTGCCTATAACAGGGAAGACTTTTCTTTTGTAGAACCAGAACTTCATTGGACTGGAACAGAAAACCCAGGAGAAGGGGAAACTGGAACTCTTTCCGGAACTTATAAAGTTTCAGGTAACGAACGCTGTACATTAAAATTCTCGGGAAATGCCGTAGAACGTTTTGATAGTGGCAATTCTACAGAAACTTATACATATACCCTTACAGGAAATGTTTTTGTACTTACCTCAGATCGTCCTGAGTCCAAGGATTATCCTGGAGAATTCGAAATCGTATTCACAGAAAATGGTTTTGTTCTGAACAAGAAAAACGACGCAGCTTTATCATGGATCGGTCTTTGGACTAAAGGCCAATCTATGGAAACAGTTGAGTTTGTAAGATAAATTACTAAAATTTGATTATGAAAAAGGCATTTTTCCAACAGCAGGAAAAATGCCTTTTTTTAAATTGAGATTTATAAAAAAGCTGATAAAATAAAAAAAAGTTTTGGAGGAGTAAAGAAATGAAAATTTTTATGGTTGGCGGTACAGGTTTATTAGGAAGCGAGGCTGCCAGACAGTTAATAGAAAAAGGTCATGAAGTGACTTCTCTTTCTTTACGCGGTGTTCCAGACGGAAGCCAGGTTCCTGACAAAATGAAACTTGAAATCGGGAACTACATGAAACTTTCAGAAGAAGATATAGCCCGATATCTGAAAGGTATGGACGGTTTTATTTTTGCAGCTGGAATCGACGAACGAGTCAACGGAGAATATCCGGTATATGATTTATTCAAAAGATTTAATATAGATCCTCTTGAGAAATTCCTGACTGCAGCAAAGAAAGAAGGTGTAAAACATTGTGTCGTTCTTGGCAGTTACTTTTCTTATTTTTCTAAAGAATGGCCGGAACTGAAACTTTACGAAAATAATCCTTACATAAGAAGCAGAGTCGATCAGGAAAATATGGCCCTTGGTTTTGCCGATGAAACAATGAGCGTAGGTGTTCTGCAACTTCCATATATTTTCGGTATTCAGAAAGGCCGAAAACCAGTCTGGACAATTCTTGTCGGAAACGTGCTTTCTATGGCAAAGAGTACAATGTATCCTCCTGGAGGAACAACTATGGTTACTGTTCGCCAGGTAGGGGAATGTGTTGCTGGTGCTTTGGAAAAAACAGAAAAGGGAAAAACTTATCCTGTAGGTTATTTTAATCTGGAATGGACAGAAATGTTGAAGATTTTTCACGAAGGAATGGGATGCCCTGAAAAAAAGATTATTACTATTCCGGCTTTTTTGTTTACATTGTCTCAGATAGGACCTTACAAAAAAATGAGGAAAAGTGGAAAAGAATCCGGTTTGAATATGGTAAATTTTTCTAAAGCAATGAGCCGGAATATGTTTATTGATAAATCAGTTATTGTTAATGAACTTGGCGTTACCGATGATAATATAAAATCTGCAATACTGGATTCTGTACGGTTATCTATGGATTCAATAAAGGGACAGAAACTGGTTGAAATGGTTGCTGCCGAATAAAAAAAATGCCCCCAATCAGCATTAGTGTGACTGGGGGCATCTTAGTAAGTGTTTTACATCAGGTTCTCTGACAGATTCATTGTTACACAAATCTTAGAGATGCTTCCGTTGCGGGCAAAAAGTTTTTCTGTCTGTTCTACTGAAAGTTTGCAGCCTTCAGAAGTTGTTTCTTTTCCTTCAGAAGTAACTGTAACTTTATTTTCGTTTCCAAGAACATAAACGACTGGTGTGCCACACCATGTGAAAGAAAGTTTTCCGTCGGCGCTGAATTCTTTTTTCTGGAGAATATGTGGATTGAATGAGGCAATTCCTTTTTCAATAGAAATTCCAAGTTCACCCCAGCGAGTAAGGATTTCTTCTTTTACCTGACCTGTCATACCAGGCTGTTTTGCACCCTGCATGCATGGTGTGTGTGAGTATGGATCAGAAGGGAAGGCGCCGTAAACTTCAGGAGTTTTGTTGTAACCGATTCCTTTTCTGATGTCGTAGTAACAGAGTGTCAGTTCTTTAGCCAGCTCAACTTTGTTTGTGTCAGGAGTTCCTGCAAAGGCTTCATCAGAAGCTTTGATTGCACATTCCTGAACGGCCAGAAGAAGTTTTGCAACCATATGCCAGTAAATGCTTCCAAGCCCTTCGAAGGCATAGAATGTACCTGAACGTCCTGTGAAGTCCTGGTGATTGAATGTCTTTTCGTAGAGTTTCAGAAGTTCTTCTGCTTCGGCTTCAGTTGGTTTCATGTTTGCAGGCATTTCAGAAATGAATTTTCTTACTGTGTTTGCGTTCATGAAGTTTGAATTGAAGTGGTAAACATCGTTGATATCTTTTGTAAGAAGTCTTCCCTGTGATTTTTCAAGAAGGGCAGAAAGTTTTTCTGCGTCTGCTTTAGATACACAGTTCTTTTCTTCGAACATTGGCAGTTCCTTGTCAGGATAGAGCATGTAAGAGTACTGATTCTTTTCGAACATGCGGCTTTCTTTAAGAGACTTAACCAGTTCCAGAACTTCTTTTTCTGTAAGGAGTCCTGAAGAAATAACTGCAACCTGACCTTCAAGCATTTCCTGAAGAGTCTTAACGTGCATAGCGTTCTTTTCAATAACCAGAGTATTGTAAGAGTGATAAAGTCCGTCCTGGCGTTTGTTGATCTTAATTGTGTAATCAACGTAGTTCAGGATTTCCTTAAGGCGGGAAACGATTGTTTCACCTGTTACAGATTCTGTTTTTCCAGAGTAACCCTTTGCGTAAACAGTTTCATATTCCTTCTGGAAAATGAGCCCTGCTTTTTCTGTAAAGGCGTTGCGTAATTCAGGTTCTTTTGAACAGGCGATTACATCATTGTCCATGTACAGTTTTGAGATTGCTGTGAAACATTCAGCTGTTTCTTTTGGAAGAGTAAAGCTTTCAGAAGAAACTTCGCTGTACAGGTCGATAAGGAATGAAAGGTAACGGCGCAGGTAACATACAGTTACCATTGAAAGTCCGTAACCTGCAAGGGCGTTGTTTGCGTCGTTCCATTCTGGGCGCTGTGTGTTCAACCAGATACCGCCGCCGGGAATAAGGTTACATGCCTTACAAAGTACAATCTGAATCAGTTTTGCTGTAAGTGAAACCAGTGCAACATCATCTTTCTTTGTGCGGATAAGTTTTACATCGCTTCCGTATTCCCATGTTTTCTTCATGAGTTCATTGCTCAGGTCTCTGTCAAAAACGATACTGTGTCTTGGATCTTTTTTGAGTTCAGCATAAGGCTTGATGATGAAAGGAACTTTTGCTGTAGAGTAGTATTCTTTGTTCAGAGTTTCTTTCAGGTCGCGGCTGTTTGTTTTGTTCCACAGTTCAAGGAGCTTTTCAAGGTAGATTACCTGGTGGTCGCCCCAGTAACCGATCTGTGCCCAAGGGTTGTTTGGATCAGGAATTTCCCAGTCCAGGCCGTCACGGGCAATGCGGTAAGGGTTGTAACCTTCTGCAGTCATTGCGTTGAGGAATTTTGCTACGATGTTTTTGATGTATTCAGGATAGCTAAAAGAAAGTGATTCCCAGTTCTGGAAAATATCACGCCAGTTTCCTTCGTAGTTCAGGATTGGATTGTTGTTTTCGTCGCGAAGACGGATATTGAATCTGTTCCATGGACGGCTTGGGTCACCGTGACGGCGGCTGAAGGTGATTGGCATGTATTCCAGGAACAGGCGGATAGCCTGAGGATTTCCTGAAGCGTAAACTGCCTTTTCAAGTTCTTTGCGTGCAATCTTTCCGTCTGTGCATGGGCATTTTTCAACAACTGATTTAAGCACTGCAGCTTCTTTCTTGTTGCGGCTGTTTACAAAAGCCATGAAGTCGTCTTTTGAAATGTTTGAAGCATCAAGGAAAACTCCACCGCGCATAATGTTGAACATTACGTTTGCGTAGTGGTGTGTAGAAGCCATTTCATCTGAAGTTTCCTGGATACCATCACTTTCAGAAACATATTTGTTCATGAGAGCGATTCCGTCTGCAATGTCTTTTTCCAGAGCTTTTGTAGCAGCGGCTTTGTCTTTGATTGTGTTCTTGAGTTCTGCAACTCTTGAGTGGTTCAGGGATGTATCAAATACCTGGAACCAGCTGTCTTTTGAATCTTTCCCTGAAAGATCAACTTTGCGGTTGATGTAGAATGAAGCGCGTTTTCCTTTAAGAACAGGAATATTTCTGATTTCTTTGTCTGCAACAAAGTATGCAGGTGCTTCAGGATCCAGAATAGGTGTGTCGTCTGTAGAGAACCAGCAGACATTACAACGAAGTCCTTCATTTGGTTCAGCTTTGTCTGAAACGATAGAAGAAACTGTAAAGATACCGAAGTTGGCTTCTGTGTCCAGATCGGATTTTTTGTAGGCATCAAGAAGGTAAGAGTTTGATTCAAGGAAGGCTCTGTCACAGTGGGCAGGAAGAATGTTGCGACATCCGTCCAGTACTTCTACTGAAACAGGAGAATCAGAAAGGTTCTGGATTTCTGTACAGCGAACAAGACCGAATTTTGCAGAGCTTGTCCAACCTACGCGGAAGGCAAGTTCCAGTTCTTCGTTTACTTCTTCGAACCATACGCGGGTTCCGCTTACGTTCTTGTAAAGGTTGTGTTTGATTTCGCTTCCTTCAAGACTGCATGCCAGTGTTGAGTTTCTTAAAGAAGCAAATGGTTCTGATTTATAAACTTTTCCGTTCTTTGTTACTTTCAGCATAGAGAAAGAACCTGTTGTAGTCTTTCCGTCGCTTACTTTATCTGCAGTGTAATATGGGAAAATCATGAAGTCGCTGTTGATGCGGCCTGCAGTAATTCCACCTTTTGACCAGATAAAGTTCCAGATATCAGATGAACTGGTGATTGTCATGAAGAAATCATCCATCTGGTCATAGTTTTCGATTTTGTAGAATCTTTCACCATTCAGTGTAGTAAAAGTACCTTTTGTCTTTTCTTTCATATAAAGCTCCTGTTTATATATAAATCCAATCTAAAGTATATCCCCGTTTTTCTACCAGGTTTTTCAATTTTTTTGGAAATCCATTTCTATTTTTGGAATATAAGGCATCCAGAGCCTCAAGTCAATTTTTTTTGGGTTAAAACCGAAAAA
>JAKSTG010000053.1 GCA_024402695.1 Treponema sp.
TTCGACTCCCTTCTGCCGCTCTTCTAAAAGACATCTTCTGAATGAGGATGTCTTTTTTGTTTTAACGTAATATTTGTGTAAGATGTATATGCGGCAGAAGCAAAAGCTCTACTCGGGTTCGACGGCAAAATCACAGATTTTGCCCCAGACTCGCTCAAAACGCTTCTCAAGCGTTTTGCCGGCTACGCCGTCGCTCCATACCTTAGTAAATTTCCGGAGGGAGAATAAACTGAAGTTTTGCAGGACCTGTTTCTGAAGGCAGGCTGATTTTTGTTATTGAAGTCAGGTGAACCGGCAGGTTGGAAATCAGATGGCAGAAAGAAATGTTCAGCAGATGAGAAACTGTTGCGCTTATGATTCCTCCGTGACAGAACATCATAATTGATTTGTCATTTGGTAAGACCGGTTTATAAAGAAGCCCTTCTCTTTTATAGCCTTTTGATTCTAGAAAGTTATCAAGTTCTGTATTACGTTTTTCTACATCTGAAACAATCCTGTCATTTGCATAACGGGAATCTGTTTTCCAACTTTCGTTCAGCGGGTAAGCCTTATCTTCTTCAATGATTCTATCTGAAATTGTCCAAGGACTTGAAGTTGAGTAAGCATCACCAGATTTATCGCCCCATTCCAGTTCATGAAGCCATGGAAGAATTTCAAAGTCTTTTCCTAATGTTGCGCAGCTATAACCTGCGGTTTCTTTGGCACGTCCCATAGGAGATGAATAAACTTCATCACAAGGGAAACGCTTTATGTATTCTGCAAGTTTCTGAGCCTGAAGTTTTCCTTTTTCTGTAAGGCAATCATTCTGATAATTAGGGTCGCCGTGTCTTATAAGATATAAATCCATTTTATCTCTCCTAGTTTAATTCTGATTTATCTCGGGTAATATTTTTCATCCATTTGTATTTTGAAAAGTGCATGAATACAAATGGCATTTTTTCATATTCATCAAGGGTCATTACGAAGTAAACCCAAATTGCAGGGAATTTGAAAACGTAGGCTGCAAGAACCATAAGAGGCAGCGCAACGCCCCACATCATGATTGTATCCATAATGAATCCGTAGCGGGAATCTCCGCCGCCTCTAAAACATCCGCAGATAAGGCAGGTATTTATTCCTTCTCCAATCATTCGGTATGTTGTCATGAAAATCATTGTGCTTAAATAAGAAAGTGCTTTTGGAGAAAGTTTGTTTTCATAGAACTTCAGGATCAATGGTCTGATTCCAACCATTATGAAACAGCCAAAGACTGCAACAATGATTGTAAGAATCAGAAGCTTCTTTGAATATTTCTTTGTGGCTTCAATTTGATTTGCGCCAAGGGACTGCCCAATAACAACAGTGGTTGCGTTAGCAAATCCGCGTTCTGCTATTGCACCTATGTTTACGACCATAATTGCAACGGCATTGGCGGCAATGATATCGTTGCCCATGTGTCCAAGAATTGCTGTGAAAACAGAAGTTGCAAGTCCCCAGATCAGGTCGTTACCCATTGCTGGGAAACTGATTTTCACAAAGTCTCTTGTAAGGATTCCGTTATGATTGAAAATATATTTAAGGCGGAATTTGATTTCACCCTTTATTGAATAAAGGAAACAAAGAAGAACTTCAGAAAAACGGGCACATACTGTACCAAGGGCAACACCAAGTACTCCAAGTTTTGGAAGTCCAAACAAGCCGAAAATAAAGGAAGCATTCAGAAAAATGTTTACACAAAGGGAAACTACTGAAACAACAGATGGAAATATGATTTTACCTATGCTTCTTAATGCGCTTGTGTAAGTCTGGGAAATTCCCATAAAGACAAAAGAAATGGAAACTATGCGGAGGTACTGAGCACCAACCTCAATTGTTTCTGGATCAGAAGAAAAAATCTTCATAATAGTCTGAGGAAATAACAATGAAAGTGAGGTGAAAAGAATGGCAAATAAAATGGAGAATCTTCCTGAAATCCCGATGATTCTTTCTACTGTTTCAAGATCTTTTTTCCCGTAATATTGTGCGGCCATTACAGATGTACCTGTAGCTAGGCCAAAGAAAATACAGAAGATTACAAAAGTATATTGGTTTGCAAGAGATGAAGCTGCCATGGCAGTCTGACCTACATAACCGAGCATAACAGTGTCGGCAGTTCCAACCAAGGTGCTGATCAGATTCTGAATCATGATTGGAACAGCAAGTGTCAGTGTCCATTTATATAGTTCTTTAGTTGATAATTCTTTTCCCAATAAATTGGTGGTCATACTAAAACCTCTTGTCTATAATCCATACTGAAATCCGGTTTTTCATAAAATCAGATTTCACCGGTATAATTTCTTTTTCTGAAGTAAACAAAGCGGAATAAAATCCCGGGCGTTTTACAGCCATTATTTCTTCATTTTGAGTGCCCATTAAATGCAGATTTTTTTTGCAGGATTCGATACAAGTCCTGTCCACTTTTCCTTTGCTGCAGCCTGATCCGTTTCGGACAAGACATTGTCTGCTCTGCATTAAAAGTCGGTTCATTTTCTTCGGATACCAGATCTGAAGGTCCTCAGGGAAATTCATCTGTTCTATTATTTCAGTTTCCAGTTCCAGGGATGGGATGATTCCGCTTAAGTTCAAATTTTCTTTATAGCCCAGAACATTCCAACTGTTGTAGATGTTGCAGTTCGGTCCAAGAATGATTCTGCAGCCTTTGTTTTTAAGTTCAAAAGCAAGTCCTGTGTTTTCGCAAAGGATTTCTCTTTCTGAAAGATTTTCAAATCTGTCTAAAAGTTTAAGCGCTGTGTTAAGGTCTTTTCCCATTAAAATGCTGTTGAAATATAAAACCACATCCGGGTTTTTATTCAGTAAGCTGAAAAGTTCTTCATCCACTAGATTCATTGCAGACGGAAGTTCATAAATGATTTTGAAATCTTCTTTTTCGTAAGTCTTTTTTAATAGGAACTGTTCCAGATCTTTTACGTTATCTATTAAATATGCGTCTACAGATGAAACAGCTTTTTCTGAAGTTTCCGGAAGTTCAGGAATTCTGTTTTCCTTTTCTTTTTTATTGTCTTTTTTGTTTTCTTTTAATTTTACAGTCAGCTCTTCGACTGCCTTTCTTCGAAGATTATTCAGCTCTCCAAGGGCAATGAAAAGATTTGGATCTAGGACTTCTGTTCTGAAGTTGCCTTCTGTAAAACAAGTGCCGCCAAGTTTTATAAGTTTCTGCTTCAAAGTTTCTTCAGTCAGACCTGCATTCTGTGCTTTTTCGAGAGGTTTTTCCGATTCAACAGTAATTCTTTCCCCTTCACTTTCATAAGTGATTTTTATCGGTTCATTTTCTCTTGCAATTACAGTTATATCAGTTTTGAAAGTTTTTTCTGTGGAGCCGCAACCATTTCCTGTATTTGATTCTGGTGCAACCTGTCTGATTCTTTTTGAAAGTTCTTCAGGAGTAATTACTGAAGAGGATTTATAGATCACCTGACCGCTTAAAATCTTTTTTGTAAGTTTGTTTGTAATCTGGATTGTGTATCCTTTTTCGGATTTTCCAGTAACGTTTGCCGTACAGATGAACTGATCCGTAGAAGACTTAATAGTAAGTCTGTCCCCTTTTTTCAGGTTATTGTTGTCTGAATTCAGAATCAATGTTTTTGAATCAGCAATGTAATTTTTTACAGTTCCGGCTTTTATCTGGGAAATATCTTTTATTCCACTCGAAAACATCTGAGACGAAATATTTCCTTCAATATAACCTGCCGTATAATCTCGGTTGATTGCACCTGATAATTTTGGAGATGTTTGAAGAATGCTTTTTTCTGCAAGAATAAGATCAATCTGTTCCCGCCAGGCACTGGTAACGGCCCAAACATATTCAGCGTTTTTGATTCTTCCTTCTATTTTTAAGCTAACGGGAACATTTTCTTTTATAAGCTTGTCTGCCAGAGGAAAAGCTGAATTATCCTTCAAATGGAAAAGTGCTTTATAATCTTTTGCTTTTATGCTTTCTGCGTTTTCTTTCTTATATAAGCACCATTCTCTTCTGCAAGGCTGGACGCAGTCCCCTCTGTTTCCGGCCTGATTATAAAGGTGACCTGAAAAATAGCACTGTCCTGAATAGGAAATGCAGAAAGCCCCCTGAACGAATATTTCAGGAATAATGTTCTGGGAATGAAGATAATCTGTAATTTCTTTGATTTCAGGAAGGGAAAGCTCCCGGCTTAAGTTCACCTGGGAAACTCCAAGACTTGAAAGGAATTTACATTGGGAAATGTTGTGGGTAGTCATCTGTGTGGATGCGTGGATTTCCAGGTCCGGAAAACAAGTTCGGATAACTTTAAGGACTCCAATATCCTGGATGATAATTGCATCGATTCCGCATTCTACGGCTTTTTCTACAAGGGAAACCGCATCACCCATTTCGCTGTCTTTGATCAAGGTGTTAAGCGTTAGGTATGCTCGGCAGTTATGTTTGTGAGCCAGTGGAATCAGATATCTGGCCTGATCAACTGTAAGGTTTTTGGCTCTTGTTCTGGCACTGAACTGCTCCAGCCCGAAATAGACTGCATCAGCACCTGCGGCAATGGCCGCCTTGAAACATTCTTCATCTCCGGCCGGTGCAAGTAATTCTATCTGATTCCTCTTAAACATATTCCAATTCTATAACTTATAGCGTAATTAACCAATATTTTCGAAGATTACTATAAAATTAAAGCAATTTGTTATATGGGCAAAACTGAATGATAATTTATACATCTTAACAATAAAATCCTATGTATTTTGAGGTTAATTATGAATTACAGAGAATTCGGTAAAACGGGAGAAAAGATTTCAGCCCTTGGTTTTGGCTGTATGCGTCTTTCGGCTCCTACTGAACTTTATTCAAAGCTTACAGGAAAAGCATCTCTTCCAACCTACGCCTGTCTGGACTGCGGTATGTGTGAAAGAAAATGTCCGCAGCACCTGAAGATTCGTGAAGAATTGAAGAAAGTCGAAGCAATCTTCAAATAGGCAAAAAAAAAGACAGAACCTTGGTTCTGTCTTTTTTTTAATTCTAACACATAAGACTAGAAGTCTTTTTTCTCTGTCTTGCGTTTTTTATTCAAAAGTTTGCGTTCGAGAGTTGTGTTCTTCTGGTGAAGAATGGCAGATGGTTTAACAAAATATTCGCGACGTTTGTATTCACGAATGATACCTTCTTTTTCAACCATGCGCTTGAAACGTTTGATTGCTTTTTCAAGGTTTTCTGTATCATCAACGTTGATTGTTGCCATTAGAATTCACCTCCTTAATTACGAAAATTTTCGTAAGTTCTAGAAAGATACATCATTTTGATATTTGTTTCAATATATCAATATATTTTTCTTTTTGAATGAATATTATTCAAACATTGAAGTAATCTAATCTTTATTATATAATTTATGGCGTATTATTACGTATTTTTTATTAACTTATAAATATTGGATTTATTCCACAGGAGTTAAATTATGGCAAACAAAATTACAATTATTGGTGCCGGTCAGGTTGGTTCTTCTGTAGCTTATGCTCTTTGTCTTAAAGGTATTGCCACAGAAATCGTTCTTATTGATATTGACGAAAAACGTGCAGCCGGTGAAGCAATGGATATTCGTCAGGGAACACCTTATATGGCTCCTGTAAATATTCACGCTGGTTCTTACGAAGATGCCAAGAATTCTGACATCGTAATCATCACTTCTGGTGTTGGACGTAAACCTGGTCAGTCACGTCTTGACCTTGCTCAGATCAACGTAAACATCTTCAAATCAATCATCCCACAGATCACAAAGGCCGCTCCTGACGCAATCTACGTTCTGGTAGCAAACCCTGTTGATGTCCTTACATACCAGCTGGTTAAATACTCAAACATCCCTGCTAACCGCATCATCGGTACAGGTACTCTTCTTGATACAGCCCGTCTCCGTACAAAAATCGCTGACGAATACGGAATCGGACAGACAAACCTTCACGCATATGTATTCGGTGAACACGGAGACTCATCTTTCGTTCCTTGGTCACTTGTAAACATTGCATCTGTTCCAGTTGATGACTACAACAATGCTGTTGGAAACAAACACAAGGAACTTGATCGTAACGAAGTTGAAGAATATGTTCGCAAGTCTGGCGGAATGATCATCGAAGCCAAAAAATGTACAAACTACGCTATCGGTGTAACAACAGCCCGTCTTTGTGAACTGATTCACAACAACAACCCATCTGTAACAATCGTTTCTACTCTTCTTAAGGGTGAATACGGTATTGAGGATGTATGTCTTTCTATTCCAACAGTTGTTGGTGGAAACGGTGTTGAAGGACGTCTTGCTCCAAAACTTACAGATGATGAAGTTGCTCAGCTTCGCAAATCTGCAGACGCTCTTAAAGCAGTTATCGCACAGCTGGACTTTAACTAAGATTTTAAAACCCGTGGGTGAACCGCGGGTTTATTTTTTAAAAAGGATAATATAATGGAATACAGAATTGAACATGACTCAATGGGTGAAGTAAAAGTACCTGCAGACAGATACTGGGCCGCCCAGACAGAACGCAGCCGCAATAACTTTAAAATCGGTATGGGACAGGAAACAATGCCACGTGAAATTACACATGCATTTGGTATCCTTAAAAAAGCAGCTGCCCTGGCAAACAATGTTTGCAAACCAGAAAAAATGACAGCCAAAAAGGTAAAGGCTATTTCCAAAGCTTGTGATGAAGTTATTTCTGGATCACTTAATGATCATTTCCCACTGGTTGTATGGCAGACAGGTTCTGGTACACAGTCAAACATGAATGCCAACGAAGTTATCGCTAACCGTGCTAACGAAATTGCAAAAGAAAAGCTGTGTCACCCAAATGATGACATCAACATGTCTCAGTCTTCAAATGACACTTTCCCTACTGCCCTTCACATTTCTGCAGTACTGGTTCTTGAAGACAAAGTTCTTCCTGCTATCGATGTTCTGGTTGCTACTTTTAAACGCCTTGAAAAAGAAAATAAGGGAATTGTTAAATCAGGTCGTACACACCTTCAGGATGCAGTTCCTGTTTCTTTCAGCCAGGAAATTTCTGGTTGGAGAACATCTCTTGAACGTGATGCCGAAATGATCAAATCTTCACTTCCATACCTTAAACAGCTGGCTCTTGGTGGAACAGCCGTTGGTACTGGTCTTAACGCTCCAAAAGGATTTGACAAAGAAGTTGCAAAACAGGTTTCTGAACTTACAGGAAAGAAATTTATCACTGCACCTAACAAATTTCACGCTCTTACTTCAAAAGACGAACTTGTTTATGCTCACGGAGCCCTTAAAGCTCTTGCAGCTGATATGATGAAGATCGCCAACGACGTTCGCTGGCTGGCTTCTGGTCCTCGTGACGGTCTTGGAGAAATCCACATTCCTGAAAATGAACCAGGTTCATCAATCATGCCAGGAAAAGTAAACCCAACACAGTGTGAACAGGCAACAATGGTTGCAGTTCAGGTTATGGGTAACGATGCAGCCATCGGATTCGCCGCATCACAGGGTAACTTCGAACTGAACGTATTCATGCCAGTTATCGCATACAACTTCATCCAGTCTGCACGTCTCCTTGCTGAATCAATCATTTCTTTCAACAACAACTGTGCAATCGGAATTACAGCAAACAAAGACAAAATGCACCACAACCTGTATAACTCACTTATGCTGGTTACTGCTTTGAACCCATACATCGGATACGAAAACGCTGCAAAAACAGCACACAAAGCTTATGACGAAAACATTTCTCTTAAAGAAGCCTGCTGTGCTCTCGGATTCCTTACAGAAGCCGAATTTGACAAGGTTTTCAAACCTGAATCAATGGTTTAATCTTAAGATTTTAAGTTTCTAACTTATTGTAATACCCGAAATTGAATGATTTTCAGTTTCGGGTCTTTTTTTTGTGATTCCTACAATAATCGGTTTTACCTAAGCTTATATTTTTTCATTATAAATATTAACTTATTTCATAAAATGTATTAAAATGATTCTAATATTTTATATTGGAATAAATGTATTATAGGAGCAAGTATGACATATTCGTATTTCCCTGGATGTACGCTTAAAAAC
>JAKSTG010000054.1 GCA_024402695.1 Treponema sp.
CTTTCTTCATGAAATTTACGTCTTCGGCATCAAGATCATCCATGTTTACGGCATAGGCAATCTGGTTTTTCTCCCACATTATCTGACAGCCAAGAACAGTTACACGCATAATTGCTCCAGGTGAAAGATAGTACGAATCTTTGCCTTTTGAATCTTTTAGCCATATATTCAAATCCACATATTCTGGAAGGAGGTTATCTCCGTCACTTCCATCAGGTAATTTTTCAACAAGGATGTCCTTTATGGCTTTAAGAGTCCTTTTACTGAATAAACTATGGTATTTGTTTTTTTCCCTGTATTCATTGATTTTTTCCAATGCCTTGGTTTTTGCAGATTTAGAATTAAATGTTGCATTCTTAACTTCGTCATAGTATTTATCAATGAATTCATCATAGGTATCCGAGTTTCCGAACGATGTATCGAAGGTGATTGTTTCACTTTTTGAAGTAATCTGCCCGAGTTCTTTATTCAAGTCACTTTCCAGTTTGTAACCGACCTGAATATCGTATTCGATACTGTTTTTCATACTTGTAAGTGAATCTATGATTGCCTGTTTTCCATTTCCGGCATCAATACCAATTCTGTTTCCAACAGCAGACATTCCGAGTGTTACAAGCGGGTAGAGGGACATAAACAGAATGAACATGAGCCATTTGTAAAGTGTATCCCACCAGAAATCCTTTAATGTAAAACGACTGTTTGCCAGCTTAAAAGCCGACCAGCAGAGTCCTACTGTTCCGATAGCTACTGCATAATGGCTTCCCCATTTATAGAAGGTTGCCATTACACCGCTGAAGTATTCAATTGCCTGTAAAACTGGAACATCAATCCAGCCAGTCCATGCATGATCCATCAGGGAACCTCCTACTTACGGAAAGCATCTGGAACTTTATAATCAAATGCTTCCTGTTTTTTCTGTTCGGCTTCCATTTCTGATGCCTCAGCCTGTTTCTCGTTTTCTTCGTTGATCATACGGGCTGCACTTAGACTGGCCATTTCATTCATGGCTTCTTCCAATGTCATAAGACCATCAACTACCTGCTGGCTCAAGTGTAAACTTGCTTCATTAGCAGCTGCTTCTGTCATATTTCCGTTGGAATCAGTCTGGGCATAGGCTGCCTGAATAATTGCGTTTGTTTTTGCAATTTTGTCTTCTCGCTGGAGCTGAACTGCTTCAGATGTTGCTTTTGCCATAACCTTAGATGCCTGTGTTTTTACCTGAGCTACAGACTGCTGAACAAAGAGATAGTTTCTTGGACTTATTCCATATTTATTCCAGATGGTCATCTTCTGTTTGTTTGTAAGATTTCCTTCGATAGCTTCAATAGAGAATCTCATGCTGTCTGTCATGTAATTCTTAACGTCTGTGCAGGCGGTAAAGAAGTTATGGTCAGGACTGCCCATTCCACAAAGGTCTGCAAGAGAATAACGCCCGTTACCACAATCAATTGTTGGTGAAGTAAGGGTGTTCTGAATCTGTCTTGCCTGGTTCAAGAGTCTGTTTACTCTTTTATTCGCATCTTTGATGTCATTACGGATATCAAAGTCCCCGTCAAAGCGGATGTTGTCCCAGTCAATGGATTTTGCTCTTTCTACGGCCTGCTGAATCTGCTGATACTGGTTTTCGATCTGAGTAATGGTGTTCATTACCATGTCGTACTGACTGTATAACTGGTCGATTGCAGTAAGCCAGCCTGAAATATCGAATACCGGGTAGCCTGTTGCACTTACGTTGCTTACGGCTATTACGCTTCCAAAAAGAAGAGCGATTAGTGTTTTTTTTGCTTTCATTTGATGTACTCCTCATGATGTATGTTTATTTCGCCTAAATCAGGAAGTGAAATAGGCGAAATTCCTCCTGATTAGGTGATTTATTATGTTTCCAACATTTTTTTATACTTTTCGTATTCAAGACTTCTGTAGTCTCGTCCTAAATCAGCCATTTTCTGTTTTGTTGCCTCAAGAATGTCGAAGGCCAGAGGTTCCATTGTGTTTCTGCCTTTTTCTGCTTCGATTCTGTCCAGCATTTCATGGTCTGGAGAAATCAAGGCAAGCTGGAACGGATCCAAGTCCAATGTGAACATTCGGCATCCGTTTGGATTCTTGAAGTAATAGTCTTTTTTCATTGTTGCATTGCTCAATGCCAGAATTTCAGAATCTGTAAGGCCAAAGTATCTGTAACTGTCTACAAGACCAGGTGAAGTTGCACTTTCGTCGGCAAGGTAGATTTTGGTCAAACACTGCTGGGCGATTGTGTCACTCAAACTTGATTTTGCAGCGGCAGCAACTTCCTGAGTTGCAAAGATACAGAACACCTTTTTCTTACGCAAAGTTCTGAGCCATTCCTGAAGGAATCCTGCGAAAATCGGATGCTGAAGATAAAGCCATGCTTCATCAAGGAAAAGGAAAGTCAGAGGCTGTTTCTGTCCTGTCGGTACGTTCCATAACTTTTCAAGGTAACGGAAGATGTACATAAGGGCAGGGGCAACTGCCTTTTCTGAAAGTCTCATCAAACTTCCCATTTCAATTGTTACGAGCTTTGAAAGCGGAAGGTTTGTTTCATCAGCATCAAAAATTGAACCGAACTGGCCTCCTGCACAGTATGGGTCAAGTCCGATACGGATTGTGTTGGAACCGTTCTTTGGATCTGAATAGGTTGCATACTGCTGGAAAGTTGTCAGAGTTCTTCTGTCTGGTTCTTTCTGAGAAATCAAACGGAGAGTTTCTGAAATTACCTTGCTCATTTCTGGAGTTGTCTCAATGTTCTGCTGAGACAGTAATCCTTCAATGAACTGCTGGCACCACATAAGGCTTTCCGTATATTCTGCCTGGCTACATTCATCAGGACCTTTCAATTCCGAAAGAGGCTGGAATGCAACGGCATCCTTTCCTGGTTCTACATAAATTCCGCCTCCGCCTACCATAAAGGCACGGCTTGAAAGCTGCTTATCAATACAGATGATATTGGCATCCTTGTATTTTGTGGCCGAGGCCATAAGCAGGGCGAGAAGGGTAGATTTACCGGCACCAGTTGGACCGAATACGAATGTGTGTCCTACATCACGGACATTGAGGTTCAAAAAGAACGGTGTTCCGTAACTTGTAGAACATGTGCACAATGGAACTGAACTTCCACAGGTTTCTTCCGTAAAGTCGTTGTACAGCATTCCCTGCCATGCAGAACTTAATGGAATGATGTTCGAAAAGTTCTTTGTCGAAATGAGCGGACGACGGATATTTGCATAAACGTTTCCCGGCATCATTCCGAGCCATGCCTGACAGTTGTTGAAAGTCTCTTCTTTTACAGAAAACCCGCATGAACGGACTACCTGCTGAAGTTTTCTTGCTTTTTCCTTTGCCAGTTCCAGTTTTTTGTCCCAAACCATGAGATTTGAGGTGTAATAACCAAGAACATATTCACCAAGGGCAATATCTCCCTGAATGTCAGAAGCCTGAGCTTCCATTTCCAGAGCACCTTTGTTTTCCTTGTCGATTTCTACGTTCATGGCCATTTCAGTGAACAGCGTCATTCCAGACTTTCTTGCTGAATAGAATCTGTTCTGATATTTTTCAGCTTCCTTTGCTGATTTTTCCTTTGAAAGAGGGATGAATCGTGTAGTCCAGCGGAATTCTGTCATTGTGCGGTTAAGACCGTCAAAGATGGCAGGATATGTTTTGTTTGGAAAGTCCATGATTCCCATAACAGGAACATAGTATTCTCCAATCTTTAATGGCTGGCTGTTACGGACATCCATATCACAGAGATAATTGTCCAGGAAGAAGAAAGTATCATCAGGATATATAAGTTTCTGATTATTCAATGAAACCGAACTTTTGATGTAAGAAAACAGTTCTGAATTATCAAGACGATGAATCCAGAGTTTTACTGCCAGAGTTCCCATTACTTTTTCACATTCATCAAGGAAGTTTTCCACTTCTTTCTGAATCTTTGGTAAGTTTTCATGCTTCACGAACTGCGACTTTGGTTTAGTGTTTTTGGACTTGTTTTTATTTTTGAAGAAAAGTCCCGATGTCTTAGAGTCTATGTCGCTTGGAAGCTGGTAAACGAAAGTAATGTAGTATTCAGTAGTAAAATGTTCACCGAACTTGTGATAGTTTTCAGCACGTCTCTGGTCTATGAGCCATCCTGAAAGATTGCTGAATTCTCCTGCAGGATAGTCTTTTGTTTTATAGCGTTTTACATCAAAGAAAAGAGCCCAGCCTTCATTTTGTGCAAGGGTCATGGCACTTCTGTTGAACAAAGATGCCATGCTTGCAATTTCTGGAGCAGAAGATGATTCCAGATCAGGATATTCCACCTGATATGTCGCCATGATTGCTCCATTTTTCAAAAGACATACTCCCGGCTGAATGATAAAACTCCATGGAAGTACATATTTGAGCTGGTTCTGAGGTTCTTTGAATTTCTGTAAGTCTAAAAATGGTATTTTCAATCTGCCCTCCAAATATCTGGTGCCATAAGACGGTCAAAGATAACTGTCAGAGCATAAGGATCATTTTTACAAATCATTTTGGCTCCAACATAAAGAAATACTCCGATTATCACGCACCAGATTGAAACAACGTTCATAAGAACAATGGTTAGAACAAGAATTAACATTGCTGGCATAATTCCTATGCCCAATAACAGGTTTGGTTCTAACAAAACTCTATGAACTGGTGTGGAATAGTCGTAAACGCTAATTTCTTCCAATTTCATCTCCTGTTCCATTAGGAACTACTTCAATCCAGGCAAAACGTTCGCCGTCTTCTCTGAAAGTATCAATATCCAGAACCTTCAGACCTTTGTTTTCAAGTTCCTGCTGTAAGATGTCTTTTGTAAGCTTTCTGTTCTTAGAAAGTGACAGCATAACCATGTATCTGTCTTCTGTTTCTTTGATTGGGGTAAGGATTGGAAGTTCCAGATCTCCAAGAACTTCAAGAATTACGCCTGTTGGACTTAATGTTTCTTCCATGTCTGTTCTCCTTGCGAAAAGCGGCTCCGAAGAACCGCCGTCAGAATAAAATCCTGGACTACGCAACTCCCAATGCATTTACAGCACCGATTGTGCTTTCGATTCCCTGCTCAATCTGAGGGGCAAGAGAAACTTCGAAGGTCAAATCGCCAAGGAAGTAAGAACAGATACTTGAAGCTGAAAGGAGGATAATTGTACCGATAATCCATGGGGCAAACTTTTTAATCATCTGTCCGCCGCCGCCCTGCTGACCAGCGAGAACCATACCAATTGCTTCTACGATAAGAGCAACCAGAAGAATTGCTTTAACCCAAGATGACTGGAAGAGTTCAAGGATTTTGTCTGCCCAGTTATCAAGTTCAACGATGGAATCACTGCCACCTGCAGCGAATGTTGGTACTACACAGAGAGCAAAAATTGCTGCTACTGTCAAAAATTTCTTAGATGTGACTGTCTTTTTCAAAGACTTAAAAAAATTAGATTTCATGTGTGAAAATCTCCTGTAAAAATATGAAATCCATTTTTTTCTTAATTCATTTTTACAAATTACGAGTTTCTAATATCTCGTCTACAATTGGTCCATTTTTAGTTGGTTTTAGATGAACTAGGAGCTGAACACTCTGAGCTACATCTGGTAATTCGCCAGGAATAACTTCCCTGAGCAAATCTTTGATTCGGGCCACCATACTCATACAACTGTCTGCGTGGATTGTACTGGCGTTACCTGTATGTCCCGTATTCCATGCTTTGAGAACTTCATTTGTTACGTCTCCGTAACGAAGCTCACCAAAGATGATTCTTGAAACATTACAGCGGAGTGCAATACCAACGGCTTTCAGTGTGTCTTTTCCTGCAGCCCAGATGTTTACCCGGTCACGGGCATGGCACTGAATTTCACCGGCATCTTCTACAATGTAAAAGCGGTCATCCGGCGTAAACTCACGCATTTTATCGATAATGGCGTTGAGCAGAGTTGTTTTTCCCGAACCTGTTTCCCCTCCGATGATGATGTTACTTCTCTTCTGGATGTGTTTAATCAAGAGATCATACTGGTCTTTTGTCATTCTTCCGCCTTCCACATAACTTTCCATTTTGAAAATGGTAGATGGTGGACGACGGATGAAGAACATCGGATTTTCTGTTGCTCTTGGTGGAAGAATCCCTTCTATACGGATTTTCCAGTTAGGAAGAACACCTTCAACAATTGGGTTATCAGGGTCGATTGTTACTCCCAGTACTGCGGCAGAAGCATAGATAATGCGAGTCGTTGTAGCATCATCGAAGTAAATCCCTGTGAACTGCTTACCCATGCCCATACCTTCAACAATCAGCTCTCCGCCAATTCCGATAGCAATATCAGTAACTCGTTTGTCTTCAATGTAGGGGATGATCAGTTTCATATCATCTTCCAGGTTTCGGATCCATTTATCCTGTTTAACCTGCTGTTGGAACCCGTCTATTGCAGCCAATTAATTACCTCCATTTGCACTGCGCTGGTATATATCCAGCACCATAGATTCTATACTTCCTCTGTCGCTGTTCTTGATTTCCCGCTGCACTGCTTCTAGGAATCGCTCAAATTCGATCCTTGCAACGTCATCTGGAACTGCCTGACGGTTTGGAAGTACCTTTATCTGCCGTTTAGTCTGTTCAAGTAGAACTACCATCATCAGATTAAGCCGGCTTTCAAGTTCCTGGACTCTTCGTTTGGTATCATTTAGTGAACCAAAGATAAGTTCTGGATCCTGAATTTCTTTATCAAAGTAGCTGTCCACAATAAATCTGATTGTGTCAGACCTGCTTTTTCCTAATTCGCTTTGTTTCAAACCAATCAGATATTCTGTATGAGGTTTGAAACGTACAGACGCAGTTGAACCCATGCGTCCTAATCTTTCGTTTTCTGTGTTTTCCAATTAGTCCTCCGCAAAAACATCAAATTCGGCCGGAATTACACGTGTTACTTCAATTGCTTCGATTTCACTGATTGCCTGTTCAATTGGTTTTACAGTTTCTGTTTTGAACATCAGATCCTGTGCTGGCAAATCAGTTTTTTTCTCTGTCTTTTTCACAGTTACAATTTCTTTCAGAAGTTTCTGTGTCTTTGCATTACTTGGAAGCGTTTTTATCTGCTTCATAATCCATTCAATGTTTGGAATCTTCATGAAAGCCTTGTTCTTGAATCTTGGGTCTTCGTAGTAAACGACTTTTTTACCTTTGTAAGGTGGCATTCCCTGATTCATGATGATTGCTCTGCTGAATTCCAGCTTCATAAGTTCATCTGGATTGATAAGCGAAGTGCTTGTTTCCTGACTGCTTCGTGAAATGTTGTTGAAGCCAACCTGGAACTTACTGCCGCTTGCACTGATGTTATCCAGAAGAACAGATCTGTTACCGATGGATTCACTGAAAGTCCTTGCATCCTTGATTGAACCAGGTGCATACAGAATGATTGTCTTACAGTGGTCCAGAAACGGATGGTTTTCTCCATATACATCGATAATCTGATTCAATGCCTGACAGACGATGAAGAAGGTAACCCCATAGCCCGCTAAAATTCCGGCGTTTAACGCGATATCAGGGAAGTATCCTAAGACGGGGAACTCATCCAAAAGGAAGAGACACGGAATCTTAAGTTTTACTTCGTTTGCATTTGTTTCACCTGCAGAGAACTTCTTAATCATGAAAGTGATAATCATTCTGAATA
>JAKSTG010000055.1 GCA_024402695.1 Treponema sp.
GGGTGAGAAATTTGTGTGTGTGAAATTGGTGGTATTGTGGGGCAGGATTCCTGTGGGGGAGAGATATGAGTTGTTGGGGAGAGAGTTGTAGGATGTGAGGGTAGAAGATTGAAATGTGAGAGAGTAAAGCAATTTTATAACTCTTAACTCATAACTCTTCCCTGGTTGACATTTTTGAGTTTTTTGACATACTAGAGAATATTGAAGATTTAACACAGGAGGAAATTACAAATGAAAAAAATCTCAATTCTTTTGATTGTAGCCGCAGTATTTGGAATGGCTTCATGTAAATCAGCACCAGCTTCACAGGAAGCAGTAAACAAAGCATTTGAAACAGTTTATGTAAATTACGCTGACCTTGCTTTAGCAGAAGGTGCAACAAAATACGAAGTAAAATCTGGTGATACACTCACAGCTATCGCTAAAGCAAACTTCGGAGATGGAAACGGATACTACTTCCCGCTCATTATGCTTGCTTCTTCAGATGTTGTTCAGGATCCAGATCTGATCGCTCCAGGAATGGAACTTCTTATTCCTGATTTCGACAAAGCTATGAAAAATGATTCAATCAAACCAAGACTTAAGTCTTTCTTCAAAGAAATCTCTGATGTTTACAAGAAGAAGACAACACCAGGTGCTGATGCAACACGCCAGCAGCTTCTGAACATTTCTAAATCTCTGTAAAATATTTACAGAAAATAGGGAAAGCGCTTCACATCAGTGAAGCGCTTTTTTTTTTCAAGTGGTCCTGAGCTTGCGGTCCCTGAGCTTGTCGAAGGGTCGAAAGATCCATTTATCTGCAAAAATTAACTATCACTAATTCAAATATCAATGATATATTTGAATTACATATAGACTATATTTCTGTAACTAATCTTACTGAACAGGCACCTCTTTGGAAGGCCGGGCCGAAAGGCAGCAGACTTTTTCTGTGGGACAGACAAAACTTTGAGGTGTCATTATGAAAATCAACGAAAACAATAAACTTACTCCAGAAGCATCTGCCATTCGTGTTTCCGTAATTACGATGGCTGGAAATCTTCTGCTCTCGGCTGCTAAACTGGCCGCGGGGTTTCTGGCTCATTCAAGCGCTATGGTTTCAGATGCCGTTCATTCTGCTTTTGATGTTCTGAGCACTGTGGTTGTAATGATTGGAATAAAGATCTCGAGAAAGTCTGCAGACAAAGAACATCCTTACGGACATGAGCGCCTTGAATGCGTAGCTTCAATAATTCTTTCGGTAATGCTGGCAGTTGTTGGGATTGGAATTGGATGGAAAGGCATTCAAAGTATCCGCTATTCAGGAGAAAAAGAACTGCATGTTCCTGGAGTCCTGGCTCTTGTTGCTGCAATAGTTTCTATTGTGGCAAAGGAACTTATGTACCAGTATACAAGATCAGTGGCAAAAAAAATAAAATCATCTGCCTTGATGGCTGACGCCTGGCACCACAGAAGTGACGCCCTTTCATCGGTTGGGGCATTAATTGGTATTGCCGGTGCCAGATTTGGATTTCCTCTTCTGGATCCTGTGGCCTCTATTGTTATATGCGTATTCATTATGAAAGCTGTCTGGGATATTTTTATGGATGCGGTGAATAAGATGATTGACCGTGCGGCAGATGAAGAAGTAGTAGAAAAAATATCGGCTTCTGTAAAAAATGTGGAAGGAGTTATTGGAATAGATGATGTAAAAACAAGGCTCTTTGGAACCAGACTTTATGTTGATATAGAAATTGCAGTGGATGGAAAACTTGCATTAAACGAAGCTCATGGGATTGCAGAAAATGTACATGATAAAATTGAAAAAAATTTTGAAGAAGTAAAGCACTGCATGGTTCATGTGAATCCATACAATAAAAAATAAAAGAAAAAAAGGCTGTTCCAGAAATCAGGAACAGCCTTTTTATTTGATTATGATTTACATTCCAGAAAACAATTATGCTTTTACAGTCTTTTTCTTAAGAAAGAAGAGAAGCCCGATAATTCCGGCAATACCAATGATGAGTGGTACAATCCAGTTGTGCATAAGTCCTGCAAGAATGTAACAGATGAAAGAAACACCTGCACAAGTAAGGGCATAAGGCAGCTGAGAAGAAACATGATTTACATGTTCACATTCAGCGCCTGCAGAAGCCATAATAGTTGTATCCGAAATTGGTGAACAGTGGTCACCACAAACAGCACCTGCCATACAAGCAGAAATTGAAATGATACGGATTGGGTCGCTTACTTCTGGGAAGGCTGCAATACAGATTGGAATAAGGATTCCGAATGTTCCCCATGATGTACCTGTTGCGAAAGCAAGGCCACATGCAATTACGAAGATGATTGCAGGAAGGAAGCTCTTGAGTCCGGCAGCATTTGTTACAAGACCGGCAACGAACTGTTTTGCACCAAGAGAATCTGTCATGCCTTTAAGAGTCCATGCAAGAGTCAGGATGAGGATTGCAGGAACCATGGCTTTGAATCCTTCTGGGATACATTCCATTGCGGCTTTGAAAGAAAGTACGCGGCGGATCATGTAGAAAATCAGTGTTATGATAAGGGCACCGAAAGAACCGATCATAAGTCCGACTGAAGCATCAGAGTTTGCAAAACCTTCGATGATGTTCATGTAAGATTCATTTGCAACCATGCCTTCTTCTGCTTCAACCATCTTTGTAAAGAATCCGCCTGAGTAAAGCATTCCGATTACACAGAATACGATAAGAACAATGATTGGAAGAAGCAGATCGATTACTTTTCCGTTTCCTGCTTTGTCTTCGTTAGCTTCTGCATTGTCGCTCATCATCTGAAGAGCTTTTTCGTATTTGCTCATTGTTCCGAAATCAACTTTCAGGAAAACCAGAGAAAGAATCATTACGATTGTAAGGAGTGCGTAGTAGTTGTAAGGAATTGCTTTACAGAAAAGAAGGAATCCGTTTTCGCCTTCGCCTGCAAATCCGGCAACTGCTGCGGCCCATGAAGAAACAGGGGCGATGATACAGATTGGAGCGGCTGTTGAGTCGATAAGGTAAGCCAGCTTTTCGCGGCTGATTCCGTGTTTGTCTGTAACAGGACGCATAACTGAACCAACTGTAAGGCAGTTGAAGTAGTCATCGATGAAGATAAGGATACCAAGAAGGATTGTTGCGATCTGTGCGCCAACTTTTGTCTTGATGTGTTTTTTTGCCCATTCACCGAAAGCGGCAGAACCGCCGGCCTTGTTCATAAGAGCAACCATGATTCCAAGAATAACCAGGAATACCAGGATACCAACATTGTAAGAATCCGAAAGGGAACCTACGAATCCGTCATTGAAAACGTGGGTAAGGAATCCTGTGAATCCGGTTCCCATTGAAGCGGCGTAGAAAATACCGCCAAGTGCGATACCGGCAAAGAGGGAAGAATAAACTTCCTTAGTGATAAGGGCAAGTGCAATTGCGAGAATTGCAGGTACAAGTGACCAGAATGTTTCAATCATTTTTTATTTACCTTCCTTTGTTGAATCTTCGAGTGGATTTTTTACACCCTCTTTTTCAAGTTTTTCCAATACTTTGATTGCATAGTCCAAAGCATCAAGAGATTTTGCCTGAGCATAAGTCTTGATGTCTTTTAATGCTTTTACTGCATCGACATTTGTCATAACGTCCTCCAGAGTTTGTTGTTATTTTCTGATTTAAATTATAACACTCCTTTTATAAAAGGCATTAAAAAAAGATTTGTGATATATACAAAAAAAGGGTATATAATAGAAGTTATGAAACGTATTGCTTTATTTTTTACAGTTTTGATTTTTTCGGTTTGGAGCCTTTGTGCCGAAACCTGGTTCGTATGTGCAGGTTCTTTTTCAAAATATGAAAATGCAAAAGATCGCTGTGTTCTTCTGAATAACGCCGGTTATGACTGTTTTGTTGGAACAGCCGTAAAATCTGACGGAACAAAACTTTACCGTGTAATGTTCCTTGATGATGTAATGCTGCGTGATGATGCCCGCGACAAGAAAGACCAGCTTCTTAAAGCTGATGTGATTATTAAAAACAAGTTGACTGACCTTTGGATCTGTCAGGCTGAAATGCCTTCGAAGGATTCAAAGGATGTATATCTTGCAAAGCCAAAAGAAGAAGAAAAAGCTGCAGCAGTTCCTGGAGTAATTGATGTTGAAAAAGAAGTTTCTGCTATCGAAGAAGTCCTGGTGCCAGAACTTCCTTCCCTGATTGATGCCATTGAAACAATCGAAGCAATTGAAATTCCTGAACTGCCTTCTGTTGCTGTTCCAGAAGTTACAATTCCTGGAATCTCGGAAAGTGTAATTTCTTGTATCAGCCAGTTCCCGGAAAACCCTCTTTATGTAGTTGAAGATTTTTCAATCGCTGATTACACAAACTACGAAAGCAATCCTTACAATGAAATGTACGGAACTGATGAATTCTTTGATGAAATGCACAACTACAAGGAACTTTCGGCAGGCGCCTATGTAAAAATGATCAACGCCATGACAGACAAAGAAATTGAAATGATTGTTCTTAAAGCTGAAGACGGCCTTTCGGAAGAATTCATTTCTGAAGAAGTGATTTATTACTGGGATTCAGATGACATGATCAACGAAACTGAGTTTAAGTTGAATTACGGAAAAATGATTTCTGCTGTTTCAGGTGATGAAAACGGCATCTTCGTTTGCGGAGTTTCTGAAGATTCAAAAATGGTGGTTTACATTTCTGCCGAAGATTATTCAGAAGCTGAAATCACGGATTTCCTGGCAACAAGCTTCAAGCCTTCTGCTGCAGGAATCTACAAGGAACTTCTGAAGAGTTTCATGCCTGTTTCTTACTCAGGCGAAAAATAATAAGAATAAAACAAAACCTTTTCCGACTGCGGATATGAAAAAGTTCTTCGCAGAGAGGGGGTAGCGGAAAACAAAAAAGCCGGTTCGAAAGAACCGGCTTTTTGTTTGTAGCGAGGGGCAGGCGCCCCTACTAACAAAAATTATTTTACGATAACACCGTCAACATACCACATCATGTTCCAGATGTCTTTGTCTGCCATTTTTTCTCCGGCAGCAATTTTCAGGTTTCCTTCGTTGTCGTAAACAGGACCTGTGAATGGTTCGAATTCATCTTTCATCATTTTTGCAGCAACTGCATCAACAGCTTCCTGAGTTCCTGGAGCACAGAGATCTGTAAGTTTGTCCAGTTTTGCAATTCCAGTAGAAGCTGGGAGCCAGTAGTGTTTTCCTTCCCATGTTCCGTCCAGGATAGCCTGAACGTTTGATGTGTAGAATACAGGCCAGTCGAAGATTGGAGCTGTAAGGTAAGCTTTTGGAGCAGCGTTAGGTGTTGGAACGTTGTATCCCAGACAGAGAGCGCCTTTTTCCTGAGCAGCAACCTGAGGAGCTGTTGTATCCTGGTGCTGTTCGATAACATCACAACCACGGTTCAGGAGTTCAAGAGCACCCTGTTTTTCGATAGCTGGATCGTACCATGTGTTTGTCCAGATTACTTCAACTGTTGCATCAGGATTAACTGATTTTACACCCAGTGTGAAAGCGTTGAGCATACGGATACATTCTGGAATTGGGAAAGCGGCAACATAACCGATTTTTCCGTTCTTTGTATTTTTACCTGCAACGATACCTGCGAGGTAGCGGGCCTGGTACATTTTTCCGAAGTAAGAACACATGTTTGGAAGTGTTGCGTCTGATGAACAGTGTCCGAAGTAAACGTTAGGGAATTCTTTTGCACAGTTCATTGTTGCTTCCATGTAACCGAAGCTGTTTGTGTAGATTACGTTACAGCCCTGATCGATAAGGTCGTGGATTGCTTTTTCACAAGCTGCTGTATCTGAGTCGCTGATAGATTCAACTACTGCAGTTTTGATTCCCATAGCTTCAACGGCCTGACGTCCGCGTTCGTGAGCTTCTGAGTAACCACCGTCGTTTTTAACACCGATGTAAACGAAACCTACTTTCATTGTTTCTTTTGTAAGTTTCTTTGAGTCTTTTGTTTCTGATTTTTTTGCACAACCAGAGAACAAACCTGTCATAAGTACGGCTGCTGCCAGTACGAGTGAAAGTGATTTTTTCATTTATATACTCCTTATAAAAATGAATTCAAATTATCTACGGAATTTAATTCCGTTTACAGGATCCATGCTGTCTACGATGGCGAGGGATTCTACGCGCATTCCGCTTTCGCGAAGTTTTGCGCCGCCATCCTGGAATCCTTTTTCGATTGCAATTCCGGCACCAACCAGAGTTGCTCCCGCTGCGCGCACCAGATTTGCAAGACCTTCAAGGGCGCATCCGTTTGCCAGGAAGTCGTCCACGATAAGGATCTTGTCTTCCGGTGTTACGAAATCTTTTGTAACGATTACATTGTAATCGCGTCCGTGTGTGAAGGAATGAATTGGTGTGGAAAATACATCGTCATTGATGTTTGTTGTAAGTGTCTTCTTGCAGAAAACAACAGGCACTTTCAGAACACGGGCCACTGCACAAGCGATTGCGATTCCCGATGATTCTATGGTAAGAACTTTAGTGATCTTTGTGTCAGAAAAGATTCGTGCGAATTCTTCGGCCATTTCATCCAGAAGCTGAACATCGATCTGATGATTCAGAAAACTGCTGACCTTAAGAATGTCCTTTGATAAAACACGTCCGTCTTTGCGGATTCTTTCTTCTAATTGTACCATATGTTATAGTAGCGCAAAAAATGCAAAATATTCAACTCATAGGTTGACATTACCTCTCGTAAAATGTTAATATAATTGCACATTCGACGCGGGGTAGAGCAGTTGGCAGCTCGCCAGGCTCATAACCTGGAGGCCGTAGGTTCAAGTCCTACCCCCGCTATACA
>JAKSTG010000056.1 GCA_024402695.1 Treponema sp.
TACAGGAAATTCATTTTCGAAATAATCAAATGATGAAGTCATTCTTACCCTCTTCCCTATTTTTTTCCTAAATTGGCTTATTTACCACGCAAATATCACCAACATCACAGTGAAGTGACTTGCATATCTTTTGGAGGCTTTCCATTGATATATAATCACCTTTACTGAGTTTAGCTAAAATGTTCGAAGAAATTCCTGCCAATGGAATAAGGTCTGTCTTATTCTTTATCCCCATAGCAGCAAGCTTTTTCCAAAGTTTTGAGTAGTCTATATACATAATCCACCTTGCTTTCATTATAATTATATCATGAAAACGTGATAAAAAGAGAGATTTTGTTATAAAAAGTGCCCAGAATTCTTCCAAATTCCAAGCTTTTAAACGGCCACGATGCAATACATCAATTCCCTCAAGAGTGATTTCAACATCCTTTGAGTCTTCTTCTGAGAAAATTGCTTTGTGTTCCTGAAGTTCGTATGGAATATTCAGGTCGGTCAGGATTTGAAAGATTTGTTCCATAATTTACCCCTAAAACACATATTCCAGCCAAGTTTTACCGATGTCTTTGCAACTCCCTGGACCACATCTTTATAAAGAGAAAAAATCTGGTCTATTTGTGATGCATCTGCTTTTCTTATTTCCATAGCTTTAATTCTTCCTATTCCCGTCAAAAAAACAAGACTCTATGTAATTAATTGAATAACAATATCATTTATTTTGCTTCCTAAAATTTTATGTAATATACTAAAGAAGAAATACAAAAAGAGAGGTATTCCTTTATGACAAATGAAATGGAAACTATGATGACCCCGTGGAAAATCGGTAGCTGTGAGATCAAGAACCGTTTTGTCCTTACATCCATGGGCGGCACAAACCTTCTGGGATGGATGGAAAAACACCATTTTGACAAAGATGGTGCCCGTTTTATTATGGAAGTTGCAAAAAACAACTGTGGTCTTGTTCTTCCTGGCTGCCAGCCTGTATACAACCCTATGTTCGGTGCCTGGCTCCACAAAAACAAGAAAATGTTCAAGGATCTGGCCGCATGGATGCCAGAATTCCACAAAACCGGAGCCAAGCTTTTCATCCAGCTGACTGCAGGTTTCGGCCGTTCCTTCACCGTTTCCAGCATGATGGAAATGCTCTACAACAATCCTGTCCTCAATTTCCTTTCAAAACCAGTCATGAACCTGGATAAAATCACAGCCTCAGCCAGTCCGTCTCCAAACCGCTGGAGCGACAAGCTTCCTTCCCGCGAAATGACAAAGGCTGAAATCCAGGAATTCATCGATGCCTTCGCAAAATCGGCCAGACTCTGTAAAGATGCTGGCGTTGACGGTGTTGAGATCCACGCGGTTCACGAAGGTTACCTTCTGGACCAGTTCACATTGAAATACGTGAACAAACGAACTGATGAATATGGCGGAAGTCTTGAAAACCGCTACCGTTTTGCCGCAGAAATCGTAAAAGCAATCAAAAAGGAATGCGGCCAGGATTTCCCTGTTTCTCTCCGTTATTCTGTTGTTTCCAAGACAAAAGGATTCCGCGAAGGCGCTCTTCCAGGAGAAGAATTTGTCGAAGCCGGACGTGACATGGCAGAAAGCGAAATCGCAGTCAAATATCTTCAGGATGCCGGTTACGACATGCTGAACTGTGACAACGGTACCTATGACGCCTGGTACTGGGCACATCCACCTGTTTACATGCCTGAGAACTGTAACCTGGAATATGTTGAGCATATTAAGAAATTCGTAGACATTCCTGTTGTATGTGCAGGCCGCATGACCATAGAAAAAGGCTCAGAATGTATAAAAAATGGTACACTTGACGGTGTCGGATTCGCTAGAAACTTCCTTGCAGACCCAGAATGGATCACAAAAACCCTTGAAGGACGCACTTCTGACATACGTCCATGTATTTTGTGCCACAATGGCTGTTTCAACATGTGCCATTATAAAGGCGTTCCTAACGATCAGGACCTTTCAGATTCCCTCCACCTGGCCCGCTGTGCCGTAAATGCGGAAATGCTCCAGTGGAACAAGCATTACATTGAAAAGACAAAGTCTCCTAAAACCGTTCATATTATTGGTGGCGGAATCGGCGGTATGGAAGCAGCCCGTGTTCTGAAACTTCGCGGTCACAACCCTATCATCCACGAAAAATCAGATAAACTGGGTGGCGCTTTCATTGCAGCCTCTTCAGAAAGCTACAAAGGCCGCCTCCGTGAACTTCTGGCCTGGTATGAAAAACAGATGTCTGATTTGGCCATTGAAATCAAGTTCAATGATGAAATCAAGGACCTTTCAGCACTTAAAGGTTCCCCTGTCATCGTTGCAACAGGAAGCAAACCTCGCCAGCTGAAATCAGTTCCTGGCTACGAAAAGATGATTGAAGCCAGCGATTATCTTCTGAATCACAGTGAGAACACAAAAGGAAAGAAAGTTGCAGTTATTGGTGGCGGACTTACAGGCTGTGAAATCGCTTACGAAGCTGCCCTCAACGGAAACGAAGTTACAATCGTAGAAATGAAAGATGACCTTGTTTCCCAGAAAGGTGTCTGTCTTGCAAACTCTTCTTACCTCCGCGAATGGTTCGCATGGAAAAAAGTTCCGGTTTACCTGGAATCAACCATTGCAGAAGTTAAAGACGGCGCAATTGTGATCAACCACAAGGATGACAGCAAGGAAGAAATAGCAGCAGAAGTTGTTGTCAGCTCTGCAGGATATATTCCGACACCGGTTTCAAACAAAGGCGTTTATCTTGTAGGTGATTGTCTCAAAGTCGGAAACCTTAAATCAGTAATCTGGCGTGCCTACGAAATCGCCATGAAAATCTAGAAAAAGGAGTAATGAAAAAATGAAACTGACACAGGAAGAACAGGATATTCTGGACGGAAAAAAAGGCGAAACTCTCGCCAAAGTTATGGAAACCTTGGTTCGCTACGGCGAACTTTTCGGTGCCGAGGAAATGGTAAAAATCACCAGTGAATACAATCACCTGGTAACCTCTTTCGGGCTCAAGGCCATCCGCCCAATCTATGAACTTATGGACCAGCTCATCGAAGCCGGTGCCCTTTCAAAACAGAAATTTACAGCTGACCCTCGTCCTCTGGATCCTAAGGTTCCAGCAAATCTTATTGAAAAACTTGTCTTCAATAAGTTCATGTACACAGAGCAGCAGAATTATGAAAAGCAGCTGGAAAAAATCGGACTCGTAAATCCTGATGGTTTCACCTGTGCCTGTTATCTGGACCAAGTTGGAAACGTACCAAAGAAAGGTGACATTCTTTCATGGAGTGAATCAAGTGCCGTAGTCTACGCAAACTCAGTTCTGGGTGCCCGCGTAAACCGCAACTCCGGAATCATCGACATCATGGGATCCGTTGTAGGCTACGTTCCAAAATTCGGACTTCTGACAGATGAAGGCCGCAAGGCACAGTGGATTATCGAAGTAAAGACTTCAAAGAAACCTGAAGCTCAGCTTTTAGGTTCAGCCATCGGAATGAAGGTAATGGAAGATGTTCCTTACGTTCGCGGACTGGACCAGTGGCTTGGCGGAAAACTTGATGATGACGCAAAGGCATATCTGAAGGACTTTGGTGCAGCCACCGCTTCAAACGGAGCCGTTGGTCTTTATCACATTGACGGCATTACACCTGAAGCTGTAGAACTGGGAGATTCCCTGATCCTGCCAGATGCAAAGACCTACGTCATTGACGATGCAGAACTGGAAAGAGTTCAGAAGAACTACCCTGTCATCTGGAAGAACCCAGATGCAGAACCAAAGATCTGCTTCATCGGTTGTCCTCACCTTTCCCTTTCACAGCTTATCGACTGGACAAAAAATGTGGATGAGAAGCTTAAGGAAAAAGGCCGCACAAAAGTTGCCGTTCCAGTTGTACTCACAACAGCTCCTGCAGTCATAAAGGAATTCGAGAAAACCGAATACTACAAGATCCTTATGAGCCGCAAAGTGATTCTTTCCTACATCTGTCCTCTCATGTATATGAACAATCCTCTTGCCCAGAAAGTACCTACAATCACCAACTCAAACAAGCTCAGAACATATACATCAGCCAAGTATTACAGAGATGAAGAAATCCTTGAAATCATTACAGGAAAATCAAAATAGGAGGAAAGCAGAATGTCAGATAAAAAATCATTTAAAGGCAGAATCGTTGCCAAAGGAACAGTTCAGGCAGAAGCCCTTGTAAGTCACGGAGGACTCAACACCCTCGCTTCCTTCCAGAAAGCACTTCAGTTCGGAGACAAGACTGCAACCTGTGGTGACCAGAACAATCCAGACCTTTACGGAAAGCAGATGGCAGGGAAAGCCCTCTGTCTTCCACAGACAATCGGTTCAACAACCGGAGGCCTTGTTCTTTATTGCGCCTGCTCCATGAATCGCCAGCCGGCATGTATGCTTTTTTCAAAGCCTATAGATTCTCTTGCAGCCGCCGGCGCAATTCTTGCTGACGTATGGCTTCCAGAAGTTTCCATGCCTGTAATCGATTCCCTGGGTGATGAATTTCTGGAATACGTTAAGGACGGAATGAAGATCTCTGTTCTTGAAGACGGAGTTGTCGAAGTAGAATAATCCAGGCCCCTTTACCATGAGTTATCCTCATAGTGAGGATAACTCGGGAGCAAGATAAAGAAACAGGGCCCTATATAAGGTTTCTTCTATATATAACTGTGGTCCACATACCCCTTTTGTGGTCCATAAGTTTGTTAACTGTTTGTATTTCCAGAAATTATATGTGGCCCCCATAGAAATTTACGTTTCTTTCTGGATTATTGGGATTCTGATTGCTAATTCTGATAAATTTATATTTGCCGTAGGTTGCTATTCCTTTTTTATATTAATCATTACCTGATGTAATGTATCCAGCAACTCTCCTGCTTTTTCCAGATTTAGAATATTATTGCATGCCATTTTTGAAGGTATGTCCTTACACTGTTCCCTCATAGCGATTCCGTTTTCTGTAAGCTTTATATGAACAGTTCTCTCGTCTGTTTTACTGCGGGTTCTTGTAATTAGATCCTGCGATTCCATTTTCTTTAAGAGAGGAGTTAATGTTCCAGAATCCAGAAAGAGCTTATTACCCAATTCCTTTACAGTAACCTCGTCTTTTTCCCAAAGGCACAAAAGAGCTATGTACATGGTATAAGTCAGATTTAAAGGTTCAAGAAGAGGCTGATATTTTCTGATTACTTCTTTTGAACAAACATAAAGTGCAAAACAAAGCTGATTGTCTAATGCTAAGGGATTAAAATCTTCTGTTAAATTCATAATTAAATTGTACACAATTTAATTGACAAAAGCAATGCATTTATATATATTTTAATTGTGCACAATTAAATCTTATTAAATATTATTTCAGGAGAAAAAATATGAGTGTTTTTGATTTTAATGTAAAGACAATGGATGGAAATCAGGTTTCTCTTTCAGATTACAAGGGGAACGTCCTTTTAATAGTTAATACTGCAACAGGATGTGGTTTTACTCCCCAGTATGACGGATTACAGGACTTATATGAAAAATATAAGGATAAGGGATTCGAAATCCTTGATTTTCCATGTAACCAGTTCTTGAATCAGGCTCCTGGATCAGAAGACGAAATTCATAGTTTCTGTACAGGAAGATATGGAATAACTTTCCCACAATTTGCAAAAATCAAGGTAAATGGTCCGGAAACAGAACCTCTTTATGCATACATAAAAAAGGAAGCTAAAGGTGCAATTGGAGAAAGCATCAAATGGAATTTTACAAAATTTCTTGTAAATAAAGATGGAAAAGTAATCAGACGCTTTGCTCCAACTGACACTCCTGAAAAATTAGACAGTTTCATTGCAGAACTTTTGGAGGCTTAATATGACTCACACATTCAATACAGAAAATACCTGCGCAACTACAATCACCTTTGATAAAGCAGAAGACGGTACAATTACAAACATTAATTTTACCGGCGGTTGTAATGGCAATTTAAAAGCTATTTCAAAACTTCTGGAAGGAAAGAAAGCTGAAGAGATTCACAATCTGCTTATTGGAAATACCTGTGGACGGCGCCCTACTTCATGTGCAGATCAGCTGGCTAAAGCTGTTATGGCATTTTAAGAATCACCAGGCTGATTCAGTTTTCACAAGAAAAGCAATAAACGGGGACTTTCTTTACTTACAGAAATCCCGTAAGTGAAGAATAGTACCCCATATTTGTGCGTTATTCACATCAATTCTTATTGATGGGGGTAACTTGCATTTAAACCGCACGCGGCTTGACCGCGTGTTGGTACTTTGAAATGCGTGATACGTTCATATCGCAGATGGATTTCCTGTTCCATCAACCAATTTTTTTTATCCCATATTTACATGATTAACCGCAATTTCCATGTCATTTTTGATAATTTGAATTTGCAGGTTTGTTTTGCTCTTTATTCATCGTTA
>JAKSTG010000057.1 GCA_024402695.1 Treponema sp.
TGATTTCCCCTTCTGTAAATTGGGACATGATGTAAAACATCTTATTATCTGCTATAGGAGCAATTATAACGTCTGCAGCATTTATTTCTGCAACAATATTTTGAATAGTCTGATTTGATTTATACTGCTCCAGAGTGCCACGGTGGTAGCAAATGGCAAGCATCCATTCAAGATTGCATTCAAACTTTTTTATTTTCAGGTTTTCCAAGGAATATCTAAAGGAATATACAGAAGCACTATTTTTCTCACATACAAAAGATAAAGCTTGATTATATGTTTCTCCCAGATAAAAGCCATTCCCAAAATCACAGTTATTTCGTGAACCTGTTGTAGTAATAGTTGATAATCCATCTCTTGAACCGTGGAATAAGACAGTTCCATATTTTTCTTTTATGAGTTCTTCTTTTACAGAATTGATTCTGTATCTGTTTCTATAAATGTAAGAATAAATTTTTTCGCATACATCTTCTCTTGCAGAATTTTTCTTTTCAATTTCATTCAAAGTGGTTCTTGAAATACCTGTTCGTTCAGATAATTCAAGCATATTGATTTTTTCTGTTTCCAGGATGAAAAGTATGTCTTCTTTTAGATTGTAATGACAGTCAATTGTTATCATGTAGATAATTATAGAGCTATAAACTTGTTTGTTCAAGTTGGACAAACAAGTTTAAGATAATACGCTCTTCAATTTTTAAGAAGAGTGATTTACCTTAAACGAGCATTTTACAATCCTACCATCTCTCCACAAACCGCATACATGCAGCAAACTCTGGTTGTATATTCTTCTTCATCTATCCTGCCCATTTTAAGTTCATAGTTCAACCTTTTTAATTTTGTAAGTTTTCTTTTTCTGGATTTTTGGGTTAATTTTACGGAATCTGATTTTATAAGATACCCAAGAAAAGAAACTCCGTTTTTGCAATTTCCAAGAATCGCAGGCTTTAATTCAAGAAGCAGTTCCTTTCTGCAAAAAGTTTCTATCTGGTTCAGGAATATTTTCAGTTTCTCTTTTGAATCATCAAACAGCAGAAAATCGTCCATATAACGAACATAACCGCATGGTTTCAGCTGTTCCAGGACATAGTGATCCAGCAATGAAAGATAATAATTTGCAAAAAACTGACTTGTAAGATTTCCGATTGGAAGCCCTTTTCCACTCGCGGTGGTTGAGCCCGAAGTTGCGGTGGTTGAGCCTGTCGAAACCACCATTCCATAAGAATCAATCAAGGCAAAAAGCAGATTCAGGCATTCCACATCCTTTATGATTCTTGAAAGCAGCTTTTTCAAGACTAAATGATCAATATTGTCAAAATACTTCCTGACATCCAGTTTCAGAAAATATTTATGCGTTCTTGCTTTTTTAAATGCGTAATTTACTGCCTTGTGACTGCCCTTTCCTTTTCTGCAGGCATAGGTATGAAAAATAAACTGCCGCTCAAACACTGGTTCAAGGACATTCATTATTGCATGATGCATTACACGGTCAACAAATGGTACGACACTTATAACCCGTTCTTTCGGATCAAAAATTGTGAACTGTGTATAAGAACTTAAAACCGGCGGATTTGATTTCAGGTTTTTCTGAACCTTTTCAAGATTGGCATTTACATTTTTATAGAAATTACGGACTACGGGTTTTGAACTTTTCCCTTTACGTGCTTTAAGCCATGCAAGACGGACATTTTCATAGCTTACAATCTGGTTAAAAAGGGATGTTGCCCGCTTCATCTTTATTTTCGTTCTCGAGCTGGTTGTTTGCAGTCTCTCGGTGGTTGAGCTCAAAGTTGCGATGGTTGAGCCTGTCGAAATCACCCTCATTTTCAGTTACATTTTTATCTTGCATCTCTTTTTTTATCTTCTGATATTCTTCGTACAGCTGATGAGCAAATTTCTTAAGCATTATGTTTTTTGAATTAGGAAGTTCTGATATTTCTTCTGCGGTAATATCTGGCTTTGTAATGATTGCAACAAGATGTTCATCCTTACAGACAACATAAGCCGCAGTAAGCTTATTTGCTTTTGAGATTTCAAGTCTGATTTCTTTAAGTCTGTCAAAGATTGCACGCTGCTCATCTGTTGCAAGGCTTGCCCTCCAGTCTATCTTGGCATTTTTCTTGTCCTGCTGATTGCTTACACCAACATCTTTATATTCCACAAGAATCTGAATACCGCAATTGTTACCAGAGGAAATTATGTTTTCCACAGTGCGGATAACCACATGAGAACGCAGAAAATGATTTAATTCGTCGCACTGAGCAGAATTTCCACCAGCACTTATAAAAAAAGACTGATACTGAGACATAATAAAAATCTAAAGAGTATACAGAAGAAAAGAAAAAAGGTATTATCTTACTATTGGAAATGCCCTCACAGGCGGTTGTCTCCCAAACACTCAATCAGCTTCTGCTGAAATTTGATTATGGGAGGCTTGCTTATGACTATTTTAGAACTAATTCTTGCATTTGCTTCATGCATTGCAACTGTTGTTCTTGCAGTTATGGCAGTACTCTCCTACCTACACGATAGAAAAGAGTAAAAATAAAGCCGCCCAGTGATTCGAAGCGTTGGACGGCTTTTAGCTAATAGCGTGGAGATGACCAAATGTTTGGGCATTTCCTTTCTTTTAATATACCACAACAGCCGTTTATCGTCAAATAATCAATCCAATTGGAGTCTCTAAAAATTGCAATTTTTAGAGACAACTTTGAAAATGCGATGTCTTTTCTTCTGTATATACTCAAAAAAAAGCGTCAGCCTTAAACCTTCGCGAGACCTGGCCCCTAATGCTACCAGCACAAGGCTGACTAATGAATTTGCACAGCGGTGGTTAAGTTTATCGAAACCACGTCTTATGCAGGAAAAAGCCGGTTCTAAAAACTTTTATGGGGATTACGGAAACTTTCCTGCCACCACAAAAATAATTGAGCTGGAACGACAAACACGGAAGCCCAGGTTATTGTTCTGGTTATTCGGGTTGTTGTTGTTACGGTTAGAAACAGACGCGTTGTTAGCGTTGTTATACCAACTACCACCGCGGTTGACGCGGTTATCGCCAAAAGAGGCACCGGCAACCTTCGTTCTCATTACGGCTCTTCCCTTTTATATTTACAGGCGGCTTTATTTTAATAAAACTGATCCTGCAAAATCCATCTTAAAAAACAAACCTCTCCACCGCCTTTTCCGTGCCGCTTTAGGCGGCACCGGCGGTTCCGTTGTTTGTTTTTATGCCCGTAGGGCATTTAAATTTTAGTTAGAACTGGAACGACAAACACGGAAGCCCAGGTTAAAGTACTGGAGATTCGGGTTGTTGAAGCTACGGTAAGAAACAGACGCGAGGTCAGCGATGAGATACCAACTACCACCGCGGAAGACGCGGTCATCGCCAAAAGAGGCACCGGCAGGGTCGGTCACGGTCTCACTCGATGTGCTTCCATACCAGTCATAGCACCATTCCCATACATTTCCGCTCATATCATAAATGCCAAGTCTGTTTGCTCCATTTGTTTTACTTCCTACTTCATGTGTACCTTTTCCGTCTGCTGAGTTTGTTACATCTGTATCTCCTGTTGTTCCAGAAATATTGTTATAACAGTACCAGCCTACACTGTCCAATCCGGCATTCTTTGAATCACTATATGAAGTTCCTTCTGCCTTGTTGGCTCCGCTGAATGTGTAGTTCCAGTCAGCTGCTGTTGGGTCTCCGCCGCGGGCTGCATATTCCCATTCTGCTTCTGTTGGAAGTCTGTAGCCCTTCTTTGCTTTGTCATATTCAACTGTTGCTGCTGTGATATGACCGCTACTGCTTACAGCTGTTACAGTAATTGTATAACATGGGTCTAAGTTTTCTTTTGCACTTAGTGCATTGCAGTAATAAACTGCATCGAACCAGGTTACATTTTCTACAGGATAATTTGCATGGTCCTTGTCTGAATCAACCTTGTAGCTTGTGCTTCCCTGAACACAATATGATGGTGAATCTGCAAGAGTATATTCTGTTCCGTCAACAGTTACTTTCTGTCCTTCCATTACAGACTTGTATTCTGCCTGTGTAACTTCATATTTTCCCATATAGAAAGAACTTAAAGTTACTTCTCTTCCTGCAGGGAACACACCAGTGTAATTGTCTGTGTAAGCAGCACCTGTTACTTTTCGGCCAGTTACTTTTACAAATCCTTCTGGAATCTGTTCAGTTTCTTTAATTGTATAACTTGCACTTGCAACTGCACTGTCATTCATTCCGTCTTTTACAGCAATTGCCTTGATTGTTACGGCAGCTGTTACACTGATTGCAGCTGTGTATTCTGTGCTTGAAGCTGTTGGTGCAGATCCGTCTGTTGTGTAGTAAATCTTTGCTCCTTCTGTTGTACAAGAGATTGCTACGCTTGTTCCGCTGTCAACTTCACCAGATGCAACGCTGAAAACTGGAGTTGCTACTGTTTCCTTAGTTGGAGCAGGTGGCAAAACAGGATCATCAGTGCTGCCATTAGAACAGCTGAACATTCCCAATGCAAGGACTGCTGTAACTGCAAGTCCTGCGACTTTTTTCAAAATACTTTTCATCGTATTCCTCCGAATTTTTAGATCCTGAAACGAGTTCAGGATGACGGTTTTTAAAACAAAAAAGGCATTCTGCCGCCTTTAAGTACGACAAAATGCCTTATTATTTCCGTAATTTAATTTTGCTGACGAAAGACTATTTTCCCATGAGCAGATGAGCAGATGAGCAGATGAGAGTATTCTTCAATAAAACTTTAGTCAACATCTTCATTATTATAGCATGGATTCCGGAATTCTTCATTAGTAAAAGGCTCGCTTAAATGAAAGTTTGTAAAATTTTTCTTTAGGTTCTAGAGGTATCCCCTAGTGCATACGTTAGCCTTGGCTAATGTGTATTGCGCCCTTGTAGTCTTTTCGCCTAAA
>JAKSTG010000058.1 GCA_024402695.1 Treponema sp.
CAGCTTTCTTTAAAATACGAGAAGGTTCATAGTGTTTTGTTTAATAGCTTGATATATTTTTTCCCAAATTTTGCTCGGAATATCGGGAAAGAATTTAAACCGATAGATAATGCCATAGCAAGACAATGTGTTTCAACAGGAACTTATTTTTATACCTATTTTTTTCAAGATAAAGAATTAAGATATAAATCAAGTAATCAAATAAAGGAATTAATAAAGCGAAATAACAACCATGAAATTGCTGAATATATATTTTCGATGTCCGAAAAAAAAGAAAACCTCCAATTTGTTCTTATTTGTTTATATGAAAATTGGAAAATAGACAAAACAAATAATGATGGAAATACAATAGATTTATTACAAGAAATTTTTTATTTTGGTAATGAATCAAAAGATAATACGTGGTTGTATATTATTAATGAAAAATTCCTTAATGATGAAAAGACAACTCAAGAAAGTTTAACTTTCAGAAATATTCTCGATAATTTGGGAAATAAGGAAACATTTTCAAGTTATTATAAAAGTATAATTCTTTTCTTAAAATCTAATTTATATAATGATAAAAAACCAGATTATCTTGGGGATATGGAAAAAGAGTTGTTTGATTATTTAATAACCCAAAAAGAAAGTTGTCTTGATTTTGATATTAAGTTATTTAGTAATCTCTTGGAAATATTATGGTTTGAAAAACAAAATGACAATACAAACACATTACTTTCTTGGAGTGATAAATACATCATATACTTTATATTAAGTTTTATGTGGATTATTAATAAGCCTTATCCAAATTTTTATGAAAAGAATGAGAAAAGATCTACAGAATGTTTATTGAATAAAATGAATTTTAAGGTTCCAATCTTATTTGAGAAAGAAGAATTTATTAAAAATTATATTGATTCTTTGGAATATAAAAAATTTTCGGATAATGATCGATTAATCTTTGATTCATATTGCTATTCAGTTGGGATAATGGATTATGATGATAAAGAAAATAAATATAAATTAGTAAAAGATTATGGAAATAAATCTGACAATTAAAAATGAGAACGACTGGTTCAAGGCTTTTCCGCCAGCGGGGAAAGAAAAGCAGTGGGCAGATAATTACAGCGCCAAGGAATTTGCCAGGGCGGTAACGGATAAAAATTTTGAAAAAGAGATAAAAGAGAATCTGGGATTCGATGATTCCTTTAAAATTGTGGAAGCTTATCCTGAACGCTGCACTCAGTTTGATGAGGATCATCACGGACCAAGACATCACGATCTGGCCTGTGTGGCTGAAGTGAATTGTAAGAAAATTGCACTCGGTTTTGAGGCAAAAGTAAATGAGTCCCTCGACGGGCAGCTTTTGAAGTTCGATTCATTTTCTGATGGTAAGAAAGAGCGTGTGAATAAATTATGCAAGATTTTCTTCGGAAAGGAATATGATGAATCGCTGTCCGGAATCTATTATCAGATGCTATCTGGGATTGCTGGAACTGTGGCTTTTGCGGCAGAAAAAGAATGTTCCGACTGCTTCTTTATTATTTATCAGTTGTTACCTTCAAAAGGCAATAAGGTTGAAAAGAATACTATTGATGAACATAAAAAGGCCATAACTGGTTTTGCAAAAATGTATTCAAAAGAAGCCGTTAATGTGCCTGAAGAACTAAAATGTAATGACAAAATCGACCTGGGAAGAATTGAATTGACTGTGAAAGAAAAAGACAAAATCAAAATAGTCGGGGCAAATGCTTCAATTGTCTACATGGAAAGACAGGTAAAATAACCTCCCCCCCATATAACAAACTTTTCAAGCCTAATCCGGTGGTTCCGCGTGTATAATTAACTTGAGAGGTATTATATGAACGAAACATTGAAAGTGCTGGAAACTCGTCGCAGCTGCCGTAAGTTTATTGCGGACAAGATGCCGTCGGAAGAAGATTTGAACGCCATTCTTAGAGCCGGGGTTTATGCGCCGAGCGGAATGGGAAAGCAGGCTGCAAAGATTATTGCTGTTACAAATAAAGAGTTCCGCGATAAGATCAGCGCTGAAAATGCAAAAGTTATGAATGCAAACATGGACCCTTTTTATGGGGCTCCTGTGATTCTTCTGGTTATTGCAAATAAAGATGTGGGAACCTATGTTTACGACGGTTCTCTGGTTATGGGAAATCTGATGAATGCGGCTGAAAGTCTTGGAATCGCAAGCATCTGGATTCACCGCGCAAAAGAAGAAATTGAATCTGATTTTGGTAAACAGCTTCTGAAGGATTTGGGAATCGAAGGAAACTGGGAAGGCATCGGTCACGTTGCTCTGGGTTATGCCGACGAAGGCGGAATCGGGGCTGCTCATCCACGCAAAGACAACATTCACTTTGTAAAATAATCAGGAACGAAAATGATTTTAGGTTTGCAGTTATACGGTCCAATTGCCTGCGGCAAGTTGGGACTGGCCCAAATGTTTGACGGCTTGAAGAAGCTTGGTATTGTTCGGGTTGAACCTTGCATTACTCTGGACGGAAAAATGAACAATCCGTCTTTCTGGACAATGGAGCAGTGCCGTGAAAATTTTGCTCTCATTAAAAAGGCCGGACTGGAAGCAATTTCCTGTCATGTGGCCAGCCAGGATCTGAATTCTTCAATTGATGAAATTCTTCAGCTGGTGGATGTATACGGAATAAAACACATCGTTGTGGGGACCGGAGAGCTGAATGAAGAAGCAATTCAGGAACGGGCTTTCCTTTACCGCAAGATTGCCGACATCCTTTCGGAATACAATGCCAGACTTCTGCTTCATAACGGCAAGCCTGATATTGCCACAAAGATTCAGGGACGCACCGCCTACGAATATATGGCAGACATCTGTCTTGGAAAAGTGGGACTTCAGTTCGATACCGGCTGGTGTGCCAGAGGCGGAGAAGATCCGTGGACTTTCATTAAGCGAAACGAAAGCCGCATTGAATCCTTCCATTACAAAGACTTCAACATGAACAATGATACTGATGTTGATGTTTGCATTGGTGACGGAACTTTGGATAACGAACTCTTCATGCAGTTCGCAAGACTTAAAGGAATCCCTCAGTTTATTGATGCGGACACCTATTCTGATGTTCTTGCCGATGCGGGAAAATCTTTCTGGTATCTCATGAACATCGGGCAGCAGCGAGACCACACTGTAAGTTATCTGAATATTTACGACACCGAAACTGGAATTGCAAACCGCTGCAACAATGATCACGTGATTTCTGCAGACGAAACCAAAATTGCAGTGAGCAGTGATTATGAAACTGAGGCTGGCGGTGGCTCCCGCATTTTCATTCTGCCTTTGAAAGGCGGCGAAGCAAAGCTCATCACTCCAAATGCGCCAAGCTATCTTCACGGCTGGTCCCCTGACGGAAAGGAACTTGCTTACTGCGCTTTCAGAAATGTGGATGGAAAACAGTGCGTGGACATCTACACCATTTCTGCTGAAGGCGGACAGGAAAAACGTCTGACCACAGAAGGTTTCAATGACGGACCTGAATATTCTCCTGACGGCAAACACATCTGGTTCATCAGTACACGAACCGGGCTTATGCAGCTTTACCGTATGAACGCAGACGGAACTGAAATCAAACAGATGACTTTTGAAAAGCTTAATAACTGGTTCGGCCATGTTTCTCCTGATGGAAAACAAGTTGTGAATCTTGCCTACAGAGAAGGGGATCTTCTTGTAAAAGAACACCTTCCTAACATGCAGGTTCAGCTCGGGATGATGGATTACAACGGATCAAATCGCAGAAAGATTCTGGAATTCTTTGGAGGCCAGGGTTCTATAAACGTAAACTCATGGAGCGGTGACAGCCGTTACTTTGCCTTCGTAAGTTATGATATTCAGCAGGTTTAGGAAAATTAAATGGAGATCTTTTCGTAACTTACGAGGGAAAAGCTTACCCACGGTAAGCCTGACAAAACATTAAGTTAATCCCATTCATAAATCTTATCTTTCAGAATAGCATTGTACATCTTGGTTTTGGCACCAGGATTTTCACGGCTGATCTGAGAGACAAGATTTTTTATATACTCGCGGCGGGTAATGCCGTCGTGAGGACAGGGATTTTTTACGCAAGGCAGATTGTACTTGTTTCTGAATCCGATAATCTGTTTTTCAGGAATATTAATGAGAGGGCGGATGACCGTAATATCTGCTTCTTTATAATATGTTTTTGGACCAAAAGTGAAGAACTGTCCTTCGTAAATTAGGGACAGCATCATGGTTTCAATCATGTCGTCCTGATGATGAGCATAGGCTACTTTGGTGCATCCATGTTCTTTTGCAAAATTATTGATTGCACCTTTCCGAAGTTTTGCACACATGGCACAGTATGATCCTTTCTGGATTTTTTGCTTCAGGATTTCCGCAATATCAGTTTTGATTACGTGATACTCAACTTCCAGCTCTTCGCAAAGTTTTTTAATCCCGCTTAAGTCGAACTCCCCGAATCCAAGATCAGCAGTCACAGCGATTATTTCAAATTTCTTCGGGAAAAAATTTCTCAAACCGGCCAGGGCATAGAGAAGGGCCAGAGAATCTTTTCCGCCGGAAATGCCCACAGCAATTTTGTCGCCTTCCTGAATCAGATCGAACTGCTGGATGCACTGACGGGTGTAACTGTAAAGTCGTTGGAGAGTCATAGGTAGATTATATTGAAGTGAGAGAGGGGGAGGAAGGGGGAAGAAGATTTAGGAATGAGAGTAAGGAATAGGGAATAAGGAATAAGGAATAATTAAGAGTTAAGAGTGTAGAGTTAGTATAACTTAGTGGACACAAAAAATGCTACATAATATCTTTAAAC
>JAKSTG010000059.1 GCA_024402695.1 Treponema sp.
CTGTTTAAAGATATTATGTAGCATTTTTTGTGTCCACTAAGTTATACTAACTCTATAACTCTTAACTCTTATTCCTTATTCCCTAGTTAATCAGTCCCATCGGATTCATTCCTTTACCGTTTTTGTATACGGCGAAGTGGAGGTGAGGGCCGGTACTCATACCAGTTGAACCTACTTTTCCGATGATTGTGTTTGTGTATACGTACTGTCCTTTTTTGCATGAGATTGAGCTCATGTGAGCGTAAAGGGTTTTATATCCTGAATGGTGGTTGATGATTACGTAGTTTCCGTAGGTGTCATTGTAACCTGTGAAAGAAACGCGACCGTCCAGAGCGGCGTAGATTGGTGTTCCTGTTGAACAGGCCATGTCTGTACCGCCGTGGAAAGAACGTTTTCCTGTGTTGAATGGTGATGTTCGCCAACCGTAATGTGAAGTCAGGTAATAACGTGATTTCAGTGGTTTATGGAACAGGTCACCGTTGATTTCTTTTCTTGTAATGTCATCCATGAGTGCATCTGGCAGGAAAAGGGTTGCGCCGGCTTTGAGGTTTGCGTCCAGTTCCATATTGTTTACAGAGGCACATTTTTCTGCACTGATGTCATAGGCCTTTGCGATTGTTTCAAAAGTTTCTCCGTCAGTGCGGACTGTATAAAGAATTCCAGGGATGCTTGGAATTTTAAGGTATGTACCAATCTGCAGGCTTCTTGTTGCAGTGATATTGTTTACTGTAATAAGAGTATCCTGGGATACATTGTTTTCTTCTGCAATGATACCAATCATGTCGCCCTGTTTTACGCGGTATGTTTTATATGTAAGGGTAGGGAGTTCATCTTCGATGAATTCGTCTGCCAGCGAAATTTCCATTTCTTCTGACTGAGAGAAATCAGGGTTAGAAGGAGTTTCGAAACCACCCATAGCGGTTTTCTTGGTGAATGATTTAAGGGTAGTGATCGTGATTGTTGTGAGGCCGGCCCCACAAAGAAATCCGACAACTGCCAGATTAACTACTTTTTTAATTTTTGTATTAAATAACATATTATAAAAAACTTTTAGAGCATTTGAACTTGCTCTCATTGTATCACGGAATTCTTCTTTATTCATACTATTTTTTTCCCACCCCAATCAAAAAGGTTTCGAAAGACTCTTTTCGGCAGGCTTCCGGCTTGAATCCCTGTGCCTTTGTGAAAATCTCTCTCATTTGCTTGAGAATTGTCTGCTGTGCACCGCTCTGGAAGATTTTTACACAGAAGTTTCCACCTGGTTTAAGCATGTCCTGGGCATACCAGACTGCCATTTCTACCAGCTGTTCGCTTCTTGCTGTATCAACCATCTTGTTTCCAGTTGTTTTAGGGGCTGCGTCGCAAACCACCAGGTCAAAAGGTCCCATGGATTTTATCTGTTTTCTGATTTCAGCCGCGTTCAAATCTCCCTGAATAAAGGTCAGATTGTCTGCTTTTACGTCTTTTGCCAGTGGATTAAGATCACAGGAAACTACTTTTCCGGAACCGTCCATTTGACGAAGCAGGTATGTTGTCCAGCTTCCGGGAGCGGCACCAAGGTCGAGAACTGTATAATTTTTCTTAATAAATCCGAATTTTGCGTCGATTTCCTGAAGTTTATAAACTGATCGGGCAGGATATCCTTCCGAAAATGCTTTTCTGGACCAAAAGTCCGGTTTTTCGTAACTATTTTGCGGCATACGTATATTTTCGGCAGGATTTATAGAGAATTTGAGTGATTTTTATGGATGTGTCCGCCTGTCTGTAGGCGGACACGTTTGTTCTATATTAAGTTTGCTTTCAGCTGTTCGATGATATGACGGAATTCGTCACAGGCAGCCTGTACAGGTTCTGTACTTTCCATATCAACTCCGGCAATTCGGAGCGATTCAATAGGATATCTTGAACCACCTGATTTCAGGAATTTGAAGTAGTCTTCACGTTCTGAGTCTCCGCCGTTGCAAACGCGTTTAGCAAGAGCCAGGGCTGCAGAAATTCCTGTGGCATATTTGTAAACATAGAAAGCTGAATAGAAGTGAGGAATGCGAAGTCCTTCCATATCAGAGTTGTCTTCAAAATGTATTTCAGGACCGAAGTAGAGTTCCAGAAGTTCACGGTATGTTTTGCGTAAAAGTTCAGCTGTAAGAGGTGTTCCTGCTTCAACCAGTTCGTGGGCTTTAAGTTCGAATTCAGCAAACATTGTCTGACGGTAAAGGGTTGCCAGAATGTCAGATGCACGCATGCTCAGAAGATAGTTGATAAGGTCTTTGTCACCTTTTTCCTGTGCTTCTTCCATTAAGTGGCGGTAGAGCAGTTCTTCGTTGAATGTGGATGCAACTTCAGCTTCGAAGATTGTGTAGTCGTAGCACATGAAAGGATTTGAGTGAACAGAATACCATGAGTGCATACTGTGTCCGCCTTCATGAGCCATTGTGAATACATCGCGAATGTTTGCATCGTCATAATTCAGAAGAATGTATGGATTTCCGATATAACAGCCTGAGCTGAAAGCACCGCCGCGTTTTCCTACATTTTCATAACGATCAACCCATCCGTTTTTAAGTCCGTCACAAAGGCGGTCTGTATATTCTTTTCCAAGAGGGGAAAGGGCTTTGCGACAGAGTTCAACTGCCTCATCATAAGAAGTTTTTGTCTCAACTGATTTTACCAGAGGAACGTAAACGTCGTAGTGGCGCAGTTCATCAAGTCTAAGTGCCTTTTTTCTGATTGTGTAGTATTCGTGGAGCGGTTCCAGGTTTTTATGAACACATTCGATAAGATTTTTGTAAACGCTTTCAGGAACTTTCTGACCGTAAAGACTTGAATCCAGGGCGGACTTGTAACCGCGGGCGCGGGCAGTAAAAATGTCCTGGTTTACGGAACCTGCATATAAAGCGGCGATCGTGTTCTGGTGATTTTCAAAGTGCTTATAATACTGTTTGTAGGCCTGTTCACGAACATCTCTGTTGTGGTCATGCATGAAAGTTGACCAGGTTGTTTCTGTCAGCTGTTTTTCACCGTCATCAGTTTTGATCATGCCGAAAGTTTTGTTCATATCAACGTTTGTAAGAACGCTGAAGGCGTTGTCTGCAGTCTGAGCTGATTCAGTCTGAAGGGACAGAATGCGTTCTTCTTTTTCAGAAAGAATGTATGGTTTAACCCAAAGCATTTTCTCAATGAAAATTTTGTAATCAGCAAATTCAGGTTTTGAAATCCATTCACGAAGAGTAGTTTCTTCAATGGCCTGAAGTTCTGGTTCCAGGAAGGAAAGATCGGCCTGCATTTTTGCGTACGCCATAAGGGCACGGCCGTTTCTGTCAGATGCTTCAGTATCATCTTCGTCTGCCTCGTGGCAGAGCGAAGCGTAGTGATAAACAGTTTCAACTTTAAGTTCGGCAGCTTCAAGAAGCTTCAGTGCAGCCAGGAGGGTGTCGCTTGATTCTCCAAGTTTACCTTTGTATTCAACAACTTTGTCTGTAAGAGGCCCGATTTCTTTAAGGGCTTCTTCCCATTCGGAATTTGACTTATAAATAGAAGAAAGGTCCCATTTGTCTGATTCAGGAACATCCTTTCTGTTTGGAATTGTGTTAGTACTCATACGAAGATTATATGATATAATTTTTTTCATGAAAACTGCGCTTTTGATAATTGATATGCAGAAAGATTTTGTTCTTCCAGGAAGGACTCTTTGTGTTGACGGGGCTCTCCCGACTGTTCCTGCAATCAGAAAACTTTTGGATTTTGCCAGAAAGTCCGGATGGACTGTAATCCATGTAATTCGCGAACATGATGAAAAAGGAATAAACGTAGATAAACCGAGACGCCATCTTTTTCAGAATGGCGGAAAAGGATACTGCGTAGCAGAGACAGAAGGCTGTCTTATTATGGAGGATTTGAAACCGATTGATGGAGAACTGATTGTAAAAAAAACAAGGAACTCTGCTTTCTTTGGAACAAATCTGGATTCAATTCTTAGACGTTTGCAGATAGAAAGGGTGGTGATCAGTGGAACTCAGTATCCGAACTGCATTCGTGGAACTGCGGCAGATGCCATGAGCTTTGATTATGACGTGACTGTGGTTACTGATTGTTGCAGTGCGAAAACCGAAGAGGTGGCTGCATCAAACATTTTAGACATGAAAAATATGGGGATTGAGTGTATTTCTTCCTCAGAATTATATGAAAAAAAGTTTAAAAAAAAGTGAAAAATTTGCATAAAAAAGGGAATCTGGACTAGACACGGACGCGTAAAAAGTATATATTCTTATTCACCGTCGCACGACAGCGCGACCGAGTAACACGATTAAAAATCACTTGACAGAAAAGGGAAGGAAAGAAAGAACGAGTAAGGTTCAAGTAATATACTTGAATGAATGACCAACGTTTTTGGCAAGTTTTTAATTAAACTTGCACCTAATCAATTCATTTATAGATAAGAATTGGTCAGGTCGAATGATTTATGAAGTCTTGGCCTTCGGGCCTTGAAATAATCATGGAGAGTTTGATCCTGGCTCAGAACGAACGCTGGCGGCGCGTCTTAAGCATGCAAGTCGAACGGCAAGATTGAAGCTTGCTTCAATCCTAGAGTGGCGGACTGGTGAGTAACGCGTGGGTGACGTACCCTTCAGATGGGGATAGCTGTTAGAAATAGCAGATAATACCGAATAATCTCTGAGTTGTTAGAGGACTACGAGGAAAGGAGTTTCGGCTTCGCTGAAGGATCGGCCCGCGTACCATTAGCTAGTTGGTGTGGTAACGGCATACCAAGGCGACGATG
>JAKSTG010000006.1 GCA_024402695.1 Treponema sp.
AATGCACCTCCTAAAATTGAACTTTATTTGTCCAACTTTAGGGGTGCACTTCAATGAAGGGCGCTTTTTTTTAGAACACCTTGAAGATATGTCCGCTGAAAAGCAGGCAGATAAAATCAAGTACCCAGAAAATGTTCCAGCCTGTCAGAAGGCGGAAGAGTGCACAGAAAATGTGTCCGTCTGAAATTCTCTGAATGATTCCCAGAATAGGTCCTAAAATCAGACAAAGGATAAGGCTGATAAATCTATTAATTCCAAAATAGTCTTTCTGTGAGTTTGCCATTTTATTCTCCTTGTTTAGTTTACACCCAAAACTTCGTAGCCTGCCTCTTTTACAGCAGCAGTAAGAACATCATCTGCAACATCCTGTGACAGAGTTACAACGGCTGTTCCTTTTTCATGGCTGGCAACAGCCTCTGTTACACCGGCAACAGCTTCCAGTGCTTTTTTTACATGTGCTTCGCAGTGTGAACACATCATTCCTTTAACGTTGATTGTTTTTTCCATTTTGGATTTCCCCTTTATTTGTGATTTATTTTTAATTTTTTTATCTCTTGATGAATTGTAAACCTTTGTAAGATTCAGACGCAAGGCATTTGAAACTACACAGAAACTTGAAAGGCTCATGGCCATGGCTCCGAACATCGGGTTCAGTTTCCATCCAAATAAACTGATGAAAACTCCTGCTGCCAGTGGAATACCGATTGTATTATAAATGAAAGCCCAGAAAAGATTTTCTTTTATGTTTAACAGAGTTTTGCGGCTTAGTCTTATGGCGGCAGGAACGTCCAGCAGACTGTCTTTCATCAGAACAATTTGGGCTGCATCAACGGCAACGTCTGTTCCGGTTCCAATTGCAATTCCCACGTCAGCTTCAGTAAGGGCAACAGCATCATTGATTCCGTCTCCAACCATACAAGTAATTCCTTGGGCTTTAAGCTCTTTTACAATTGCCGCTTTCTGTGAAGGCAGGATTCCCGCATAGACTTTATCTATGCCAGCAAGTTTTGCAATTGCACGGGCTGTCTTTTCATTGTCCCCTGTAAGCATGATTGTTTTTACACCCATGTTTTTAAGCTGACTGATTGCTTCGGCACTTTCTGTTTTAATTGTGTCAGATACTGCAATCAGTCCAAGGAATTCATTTTCAGATGCAAAGAATAAAGGAGTCTTTCCCTTTTCTGAAAAGCTGTCTGCTTTATCCAGAGCTTCTTTTGAAATCTGAGTCTTTGACTGGATGTAATCTTTGTTTCCACCAAAAACTTTTTTACCGCCAATAATTCCTTCAAGTCCTTTTCCAAAAATTGCTGAAAAATCCGAAACTTCAATCAGATCGATTTTCTCTTTCTCTGCTTTATGAAGGATGGCCTTTGAAAGTGGATGTTCACTTTTTGTTTCAAGGCTTGCTGCCAGTTTCAGTAAATCTGGATTACATTCAAAAACGTCAGTTACTTCTGGAGTTCCTTTTGTGATGGTGCCAGTCTTATCAAAAGCAACAATACTGATTTTGCCTGACTGTTCAAGAGTAACAGAGTTTTTGAAAAGGATTCCGTTCTTTGCGCCCATTCCATTTCCCACCATGATCGCAACCGGAGTGGCAAGTCCAAGAGCACAAGGGCAGCTTATAACAAGTACGCTGATTCCACGGGCAAGGGCGAATCCAATTTCCTGGCCAATCAAAAGCCACACTGCAATTGTGACAAGTGAAATGCAGATTACAACAGGAACAAAAATGCCGGAAACCTTGTCTGCGATTTTTGCGATAGGGGCTTTGGTTGCTGCTGATTCAGAAACCATCTGGATGATTTTTGAAAGAGTTGTATCGCTGCCTACTGCAGTTGCGCGGCATTTTAAAAATCCTGAAGTGTTCAGTGTTCCGCTGGAAACTTTGCTTCCTTCACTTTTTTCTGAAGGGATACTTTCGCCTGTAAGACTTGCCTCGTTTACGGCGCTGGTTCCTTCCACTACGATTCCATCAACGGCGATGTTTTCTCCGGGACGTACTGTGAAAATTTCTCCCACCGAAATTTCTTCTACAGGAACTTCGATTTCTTTTCCGTCCCGAATTACTGTTGCGGTCTGAGGAGCAAGTTTCAAAAGTGATTTAAGCGCGTTTGTAGTTTTTCCTTTTGATTTTGCTTCGAGAAGTTTTCCAACAGTAATCAAAGTCAGAATTGTTGCTGCGGATTCAAAATAGAATTCATGCATAAGTCCCATGACTTTTTCACTGTTGCCTGCGTTCTGATAATAGGTCATAAGGAAAAGAATGACTGTGCTGTAAACAAAGGAAGCGGAAGATCCCAATGCAACAAGAGTATCCATGTTTGGACTTCTGTGAAAAAGTGATTTGAATCCATTTACAAAAAATTTCTGGTTTATAACCATGACGATTGCCGCAAGAATAAGCTGGCTTAATCCCATCATCACATGGTTTCCTGTCATGAAAGCAGGAAGGGGCCAGTTCCACATCATGTGGCCCATGGAAATATACATCAGAACAATAAGGAATCCCAGGGATGCGAAAAGTCTTTTCTTCAGCACAGGGGATTCTTTGTCTTTCAGAAAATCGTCCTGATCAGGTTTTTTTTCGGCAGAAGAATTTTTGTTTTTTGATTTTGCTCCGTAGCCAGCTTCTTCAACTGCAGAAATAATTTCGCTTTCAGAAGCAGTTCCTTCCAGGACCATAGAGTTTGTAAGAAGATTTACAGAACAGTTTGTAACGCCTGGAACCTTTGACACCGCCTTTTCAACACGGGCAACACAGGCCGCGCAGCTCATTCCGGTAACTTCGTAATTTTGCATGACTAACCTCCATTATTTAAGTTTCTGGAGTGTCCAGATCAGTTCATCAATAACTTCGTCTTTGCCATTTTTAAGGTCACGTTTTACGCAGCCTTTGATATGATTTTTCAGGATTTCCATTGAAAGGGATTCCAGGGCAGAGCGGGCGGCGCTAACCTGGGTAAGAATATCAGTACAGTAGGCATCAGCATCCACCATGTTTTTAATTCCGCGGATCTGGCCTTCAATTTTACTGAGTCTTGTAGTGAGTCGTTTTTTGTCTTCATCATGACGGATTGTCTTTTTTGTTCCGTCGAGGGATGCATCAGCTTCTGCTGAACAGCGGCAAGATTTCTTTTCCATATTTTGAATATACCCCCTAGGGGTATCAAAAGTCAAGAAGAACAAAGTTTGAAGTTGTGGTTTAGATTATTTCATTTTCCAGGAATGCATCATTATGTAAGCCGCCATAGATTCCGCGCTGGTACCAGAACTTACAAAATGTGGACAACCGCAGACTTCATGAATCAGCCCATAAGAGTCTACATAGTTTTCCATTGTGGTTACAATCTTGTCTGCATAAACCAGATAGTTTTCAGGAGGCTATCCAAAAGAGCATTTGACATTTTGCACAGGTTCTTTGAGATTTTAATTTTGCCTGCAGCTTTTGCAATATCTGCGACCGCTGCCATTCCCATTAAAGCCCAGCCATTTCCTGTAGCCCATAATTTATCGCCGGTTATATCAAAAGCTTTTTTAACAACGTATCCGTTTGCAGCAGGGTCCGTAACGGCAATATTTTCATTTATTACGGCAAGTCTTCCATCCGGTTGCTGGCGTAAAACTGCATCATGTGCCATTGCTATTGCAGTTTCAATGTTCATAAATTGTCTGCATACAAACTCCTTGTTCCCAATGGTAACGCTGAACAGCAAGCATTGCCATTTTGACTTTCTCGAAGTTTGATTTCATTTTCTTCTCCAAATCTTCAGTGAGTTTATAACAGGCTTAGACTCAGCCGAAAAAAAAAGCGTCATCCAAAAATATTCAGGATGACGCTTTTTAATTAATTTCTAAAACTATTCTTCAATGTCGTAGCAAGTGATGTGCAGATCTTTAAGCTGCTGTTCATCAACAGGAGCAGGACATTCATCCATTGGGCTTGCTGCTAAGTTATTCTTAGGGAATGCAATTACTTCGTGGATGCTTTCTTCGTGGCGCATGAGCATGATCAGGCGGTCAAGACCAGGTGCAATTCCTCCGTGTGGTGGAGCACCGAATTTGAATGCCTGTACCAGGAAGCCGAATGCTTTTTCTGCGCGTTCGTTTGAGTAACCAACGATTTTGAAAATCTTCTGCTGAAGAGCTGGGTCATTGATACGCATAGAACCTGAAGCAAGTTCGTATCCGTTAAGAACCAGGTCGTAAAGGTCACCCTTTACTTCGCCAGGATTTGATTCCAGTGTATCCCAGTATTTTTTCTGTGGAAGTGTGAACATGTGGTGTTCTGTTTCCCAGTGGTTTTCATCTTCGTTCCATGCAAAGTATGGGAAGTCGATGATCCATGCAAAGTGGAATTCATCTTCCGGATTGTAAAGGTTCAGGTCTTTACCAAGCTGTTTACGAACAGCACCAAGAGCTGTACATGCAAGCTGCCATTTTTCGTCGCTTACGAAAAGCAGAAGGTCGTTCTTTTCAGCACCAAGTTTTGCGCAAACTTCAGCTTCTTTTCCAGCATAGAATTTAGAGATTCCGCCTTCGAAAGCACCTTCAGCATTTACTTTCATCCATGCAAGACCTTTTGCCTTGTATGTTTTTGCAACGGCTTCCAGAGCTTCAACCATTTTGCGGCTGTATTTGTCTGCAACGTTTTTAACAACCAGAGCTTTGAGTCCTGAACGTTCGTGGCGTGGAAGAGTTTTGTCTGCTTTTGCAGCGCCTGCTTTGAATGCGGCAAAGTCAGAAATGTCTGCCATGAAAGCAGCATCCTGCATTTTCATATCAAAGCGAAGGTCCGGTTTGTCTGATCCATAAAGGTCAAAAGCATCTTCCCAAGTGATGCGGTCAAATTTTGCTGGAAGATCGTAGTTCAGAGTTTTCTTGAAAATGTGCTGCATCATTCCTTCTGTTGTAGAAAGAACTTCTTCACGGTTTGTGAATGACATTTCCATATCAATCTGTGTGAATTCAGGCTGGCGGTCGCCACGTGCGTCTTCATCGCGGTAACAGCGTGCAATCTGGAAGTATTTGTCGAATCCGGAAACCATGAGCAGCTGTTTGTAAAGCTGTGGACTCTGTGGGAGAGAGTAGAATTTTCCAGGGTGAACACGGCTAGGAACCAGGTAGTCACGTGCTCCTTCAGGAGTAGACTTAATGAAAGTTGGAGTTTCAATTTCCAGGAAGCCTTTTGATGTAAGGTATTCGCGTGTTGCAAAAGTTACCTGTGAACGCAGGATAATGTTTTTCTGCATTGGGTCGCGGCGAAGATCCAGGTAGCGGTATTTAAGACGCAGGTCTTCGTTTGGAAGAACGATTGTTCCGTCCTTCTGGCGAACTTCTTCAATAGAGAATGGCAGTTCCTGTGAAGTTGTGAAGATTTCGATATCTGAAGCTTCAACTTCAATTTCACCTGTAGCCATATCAGGGTTAATATCTTTGTCAGCGCGGGCGGCAACTACACCTTCCACGGCGATACAATATTCACTTTTAAGTGATGAAGCGATTTTTTTAACGTCGTCGCTGGCAGAATCCCCAACCATTACCTGAGTGATTCCGTAACGGTCACGGAGCATGATGAATGTGAGTCCACCCAAGTCACGGGCGCGGCTTACCCAACCGTTCAATACGACCTTTTTACCAACATCTGCCTTGCGAAGGTCACCGCAAGTTACAGTTCTTTTTGTATTTTCCATAGTTTTCTATTATATGATTTTGATTGTTTTTATTCAATTTTAGGGCGTTCCTGTGGGCAGTAAAAACTGCCCACAGTCCCGTGCTGCGGGCTTCCGCGTCTTCGCGCTCCATTCTGAAGCTCTCTTCGGTCGCTTCAGAACGCTTCGCGGCCCTACGCCCGGTAACGCAAATAAATATGTCTAAAATCTCCACCTTGTGTTATAATAAATACAATACCCAAAAGGGAAACAATTTCTGGAGGAAACTCATGAAAAAATTAGTTCTTGCAGCACTTATGATCATGACAGCTGCACTTTGTTTCGCAAAAGATCCATGCGAAGGTTACTGGATCAGTTATGACGATAAAACAGGACAGGCAACAGCAGGCTGGGAAATCACAATCGATGCCAAAGGAAATCTTACAGGAAAAATCATTCATAATGCCCTGGAAGCAGATGATGTCCTTGCTTTTGACACAAAAGGAAAAGGCCCTTATGATGATTTCCCTGTTCCAGGCGATATGTACAAAATGCCGGTAGTTGGAACTCCATGGATTTACAACATGAAAAATGATGGCGAAGGAAAATGGTCAGGCGGAAAAGTTGTAGACCCACAGAGCGGAAACCGCTACAAGTGTAAAATTACTTTCCACAAAGCAGGAGAAAGCAAAAAGTATCCGGTTGATACACTTGAAATGCGCGGAGAACTGGGAGCCGGAATCGGACGCAGCCAGTACTGGAAAGCCGCAACAAAAGAAGAGGCAATGACAATTTCAAGTAAATAGTTTTTGCATATGCGAACGAAGGACATCTTAGGATGTCCTTTTTTTTTGGACTTTTTTTCTTTAAACAAAGTCAAAGCCGGTAGTATTACCTTTTATTATCTTGAAAAAATCCAAAGAAAAAAGTTAGAGTAAAAAAAAAGTTTGGAGAGAAAATGAATTACATCCAACAAATGGATGAGACTGACTGTGGAGCTGCCTGTTTTGCAATGGTTGCTTCGCATTACAATTTTAAAAGTCAATTACATCTATCAGGGAAATTGCGGGAACAGATACCAAAGGGACTATGGTTATATAAAACCTTAATTGAGTTTACAAATCAAGGAAAAATAAAATGAAAAAAAAACAAAGTCTTTTAATTTATTGTTTGTTATTTTTGGCTGTATCAGTTTATGCTTCAGAAAGCAGTGAAAGGAAATATGATTTTTCTCTGTTCGACGGAACTTTGGATTCTTTCACAATGCGTCAGATGAAAGAGAATTATATGTCTGCTCAAAGAATTGCTGTGGATTCTATAAACGAATTATGTGGAGAAAAAACATTTCTCAAAATAAAAGTTTCTGATTGGATTAATTATTTATGGCCTTCGCTCACAATGGCTGTAACCCATGAAGAAGGACACCGATCAATTCTTACTGCAAATCATATTGGTTCTATTTCTCAGCCGTTTTTTAATGGTCATGGGGCGGCCTATGTTAAAGGGGTTACAAATCAGACCCTTATTGATTTTCGCGATTCAGATAAGCCTTCATTTATTCGAATGTATCTTGGAGGAATGGAAAGCGATTATTTGATGCTTCGTGAAAGTGAAAAAATGGCAGCTTTTGGATTTGATAACAAAGAAGTTTTGTATCCTGATTTTATATTCCGTACACTTTCAATTACCGGTTATCTTGAAACAGGTTTTATATATCATGCTGCGGAAACACAAAGTTTTTATAAATGGTACTGGAAAACTTTTTATGGGCTCAAAGAAGAGCCAAATGAACTTGAAAGAGACATTTGCGGATTGGATCCATTTGGTGCAACAAAGGCTCTTTTTGAAGACAATTATGAATTTCATAGATATGAAACCCCTGAAAATTTTACGAAAGAAGAAAAAGATTTTATAACTTATCGTGTTGGCTATAGAAGTTACTTGAATGTGCTCAATCCATTTCTATTCATGAAGGAGAATTTCAGAATTACTGATGATTTTTACCTGACAGGTAACATAGGTTATTTTATGGTTCCCTTTGGTGATTCAATTGAAGAAAACCTATACTTTCAGTATAAAGGGTTTTCGTTAAGCAACTTGAATTTTCATTTTTATGCTAGACAGAATGAGAATTATAAAACATGGTTTCCATCTTTTGGACTTGAGCTTTTGGAATTTGATCCTTCAAGCTGGCTCAGTATTTCAACAGGTGTTCACATCTGGTGGCAGCCCGAGGATTTATCTTTTTATGCAACAGATTCCTTTGTTGGTGGCGCCTTTGAAATAAAGACCAGATTCATGCTTCCATCATCTTTTGAAGGAAAAACGCATTATGTAAAAAATTGGGGAATTACAGCCGGGACCTTATATAAATCGGCTGGTTACATGCCGGGCATAGAGCAGCACAAGTCTCATTTCAGATTTAGTCTTGGTTTAAGTATGGAATTTTAAGGCAAAACATAATATCTTACTCTCATGCGAAAATTAACTAAATTTCTACTTGGAGTTATTCTTATGCTTGATACAGCAATGATGGCCGGATGTGCATCTGCACAGAAAAATGAACCGGAAGTTAAACCAGCCGAAACAAAAGTGATTCTGAATGAAGACGGAATTGCAGTTTTCCCACCAAAAAGTGCCCTGGCTTATGTAGACGGAAAAGACTACGGAAAACTTGAACACAAAACATATTTTTCAAAAATTGCCGAAAAGGAAAAGGGAATAAATATCCTTCTTCCTCCTGGATACACAACAGAAAAGAAATATCCAGTGCTTTATCTTCTTCACGGAATTTTCGGTGATGAATATTCAATGGTAGGAAATCCAAACGGTGGAAACTCTGTTACAATTGCTAACCTTATTAATCAGGGGCTGGCTTCAGAAATGATCGTTGTTTATCCTTTCATGTACACAAGCAAGACACAGCCACAGTGTTCCGCAATTGATGAAGCAAACGTTGCCTGTTATGACAACTTCATTGATGAAATGACAACAAGCATTATGCCTTTCATTGCAGAAAACTATCCTGTTCTTGAAGGCCGCGGCAATACAGCTATCTATGGATTCAGTATGGGTGGTCGTGAATCTCTGGCCTGTGCTTTCTACCGTCCTGATCTTTTCAAATTTGTTGGAGCAGTTGCACCGGCACCTGGACTGGTTGAAGGAAAAGACTTTGCAATGTATCACAAAGGACAGTTTGCAGAAGCTGATGTTAAATTCGACGAAAGCAAAACATATCCTGATCTTCTTATGATTTGTGCCGGAGACAGCGACAGTGTTGTCGGAGTTTTCCCACTTACTTATCATAACCTTTTCCTGAAGAACGAAGTAAAACATATCTGGTGGAGTATTCCTGGAAGTGACCACGGAGATCCTGCAATCTCCAGCGGAATCTACAATTTCGTTCAGCGTATTTTCAAATAGAAGATTTTAGGAAAAATCTAAAAAAAGGGGCCGAAAGCCCCTTTTTTTGTTTTAACAAAAATTTTATTACGTTCCCAAAAAAATTGGTATTTTGCTAATTATTATCGTGTTATCCTTTTTTTATGAAAACTTGGAACGGTTATATGAAAGGTGTAAATCTCGGTGGCTGGTTGAGCCAGTGTAATTACGAGAAAAAACATCTTAAAGAATTCATCACAGAAACTGACATCAAAAAGATTAAGTCCTGGGGAATGGACCATGTTCGTCTTCCTTTCGACTTCAATATCATTCAGGACAAAGCCGGAAACTTCAGCGAAGAAGGATTCCACTATCTGGACAACGCCGTAACCTGGTGTCAGAATGCCGGACTTAATATTGTTCTGGATCTTCATAAGGCTCAGGGTTTCTCTTTTGATAAAGATGAAATGGAAACAGGACTTTTTGGAAATCCTGTTTATGAAAAACTTTTCATTGATCTGTGGATCGTGATGGCAGCCCGTTACGGAAAAATCGGACCAAACGTAAGCTTTGAACTTTTGAACGAAGTAACAAGTCCTGCTTTCAATGAAGGCTGGATGAGACTTGCTGAAAAAACAATCAGGGAAATCAGACGCATCGCTCCGGATGTACAGATTCTTCTTGGCGGTTACTGGAACAACAGTCCTGACGCTGTAAAAGATCTTATCCTTCCACCTGACAGCAAAGTTTATTACAACTTCCACAGTTACGACCCAATGTGTTTTACTCATCAGGGAGCCGGCTGGCTGGCTGGAATGCCTGTAGATTTCCGTCTGAAATATCCTTTCAATTTTGATGATGAAGAAGCACAGGGTGCAAAACCTTTCTATGAGCTCAGCAACATGAAATGGCCTAGCGGAAAATCTGATGTAAATCTGTTTGAAGAAAAATTCGCAGATGCCATCAGATGCGCAGAAGAAAGAGACACAATCCTTTACTGCGGTGAATACGGAGTAATCGATTATGCCGATCCTGAATCAACCTGCAACTGGTTCAAGGAAATCAACAGTGTTCTGAACAAATACAAAATCGGACATTGTATGTGGAACTACAAAGAAAAGAACTTTGGTCTTGAAGGAAGTCATTACGATAGTGTTCGCGATGAAATTCTGAAATCAATTTAGAACTAAAAAAGAAAGGCAGTCTTTTAAGACTGCCTTTTTGTTTCCTTAAGTGTTTGCCCATCTTTTACCGTAATTCAGCCGGCGGTATTCTTTCGGAGTCATTCCAACATGTTTTTTGAAAACTGAAATGAAATAGGATTGTGAACTGAAGAAAAGATAGTTGCTTATTTCTTCAAAACTCTGGTCAGAAAAAGCCAGAAGATTTTTTGCAGTTTCGATTCTCTGTTTCTGGATGAACTGGGAAATTGAAATGCCGGTCTGCTGCTTGAAAATCGATGAAAGATAAGAAGCATTTGCATTTGAGGCCTGAGCAATTTCTGGAAGACTAAGTGGCATGTAAAGATGATTGTTGATGTAATCAATTGCCAGCTTTACTGATTTGTTCAGACCGCTTCTTTTTTTGATGTTCTTCATGCGGTTGGTGAAATCAAAAACCAGGTCGTGATGAATCTGGGTGATTTCTTCTTCGTTGTTGATTGTATCAAGTTTGCGGATGTAAAGGTCACTGAGAGTATAACTGGTTTCAAGAGGAAGACCACCTTCAATGCAGAAACGGGTAATGAGGGCAATGGTGATTACCAGATGGTATTTCATGTTGCGGAGAGGATTTCGGGAAAGTATTCCAAGTCCTTCCTTTGTAAGAGGGCTCATATACTTTTTAACCAGCTCTTCATCTCCCGACTGAACAGCGGAATAAAAGGCCATTTCTGAGTCATAAGGAAGGTGAAACTTCTCATTTTCGCTCTGTTCAAAGAGGGCATGTGCCAATTCTCTGTTGGTATTCATAGGGGAATTATACTATAAAAAAGCAAATATCGCCAAATAATTTATTATATAACAAAAAAAATTAGTATTTTATTAGGGAATTCCCCCATATCATATATTTAGCTGGAAGTTGTACAGGCAATTCTGAAGGCTGTTAGTTTTCGGAGTTGCCATTTTGTAACATTCCAAATGAAATAGTTTTTAATAAATAACTTCATTTTTATTATAGGAGATAAATATGAAAAGAACATTCAAGAAGGTTGTACTCGCAACAGTTTTCGCAGCAGTTGCAGTAACAAGCGTTTTTGCCGCACCAAAGACAAAAATGACAAAAGACGACAAAGCCCTCTTCAAAGAGCTGGATAAAAAATGGAAGAACCAGCCAGAATTCATCGATCCAAAAACCGGAAAAATCTACGACTTCGGTGGAATGGAAGTAATCGTTGCTGACTGGTGGAGTGATCCTGTTGATGCAAACCTTAAACCTGCAAAGACAAAGATCGAAGAAGACCGCCGCAACTGGCACAAATACCTTGGTATGAAATATAACTTCAAGGTAATCGAAAGAGGTATCGGAAGCTGGAACACACACCCACAGACAGTTGCTAACTACTGTGTACTTGGTGGAGACGAAAACTACGTATTCACAATCGATACACGTTCTGTAACAACAGGTCTTAAATCACAGCTCTTCTATGATATGAGCAAAAACAAGGACGTTGACTGGAACCAGAGAAAATATGACGCTGCTACAAAGAAGCTTATGACTAAAAAAGGCGGAATGTACGGATGTCGTCCAATGGCTCCAGAGCCACGTACAGGTCTGTTCTTCAACAAACGTCTTCTTTCAGAAGCTAACATCGATCCAGATTCAATCTATGACATGCAGAATGCAGGAACATGGACTTGGGATAACTTCGAAAAAGTTCTGAAACAGATTACACGTGATATCGACAATGACGGTGTAATTGATGTTTGGGGAATGGCAAACCACAACACAGAAGTTTGTCACGTAATTCTTGAATCAAATGGTGGATCAGTAATCAAATATGATGAAAATGACAAACTGGTAAACAACATCGAATCAGAAGCTTCTATCGAAGCTATGACTTGGGGTCACAAAATGCAGTCACTTTATGAAATGCCACAGCCAGAAGGTTCTGAATGGAACTGGATGTATGCAGCATTCATGAACGGACAGGCAGCATTCATGGCTGAACAGGAATACTTCGTAGATACACTTGCTGAAATGCAGGATGACTGGGGATTCGTATGTTTCCCTAAAGGACCACGTGCAAAAGATTACAAGTGTGTAAATATCGACAACATCTACATCGTTCCAGCTGTTTACGGTGATGAACGTGCCGGCAAAATCACAAAGATTTACGATATCTACATGACAGAATGTCCTGGATATGATTCTGGTGATGACTGGAAAGAAGACTTCTACGCTCGCTTCCGCGATGAACGTGCTGTAGATGAAACACTGGCAATCATGAGAACACACGGAAGCACACTGCTTTCTAAACTGGTTCCTGGTCTTGAACCTGGTGATGTTTTCTGGACAGTATACCCAGGATGGGAAACAATGCAGGAAGCTTGTGACAAAGTTCGCAACTCTTGGAATGCTCTCATCAAAGAAGCTAACAACTAAATAAAACAAGCCGTGCACTAAACGCACAGCTTTATGCAGAATAGCCACCTTGAAAAAGGTGGCTGTTTTTTTTAACTATGAATTTTTTTTATTTGAAAGGAACAATCCGAAGATTGTTAAGGCAGCGCCGGCAAGTCCCATGGTTGTAATTTTTTCGCCAAGGAAAACAAAGGCAAAAATAATTGTGATGACAGGAATAAGGTAAAGACCAACAGTGATTTTTACAGTTCCGATTGTGTTGCAGGCGTAACCCCAGGCGGCAAAGCAGAAGGCCGAAGCTCCAAGTCCAAGGAAAAGAAGATTCACCCAGTTCATTGGTTTTGCGAAGCGGGCTTTGTTTACAGCCGCAGTCAGGTTTACGTAAAAAGAACTTTCAGGTCCAGATACTGTGGCTCCCAGAATAAAGAAGGGAACCATTGCAAGAATTGCGTAGAAGAAAAATCTTCTGGTGCAAAGGATGTCATCGTAACCCAGGTTGTTTACTTTTGAAACAAACAGAGAGTAGAAGCCCCAGCTTATGGCCGACAGCAGGGCTAGAAGATCACCTTTCGGACTCAGGTGAAATTCAGCATGTCCATTGAAGCTTACAAGAGCGATCCCGCTTAAGGCAATTATAAATCCCAGAACAAACCAGAAATTCAGATGTTTTTCTTTGAGAAAAATTTGGGCGATGATTGCAGTAAAGATCGGACAGATTGAAACGATGATACTTACGTTTGAGGCGGTTGTAAAATTGATGGCGATGTTTTCAGCCTGCTGGTAAATTGTGATTCCAGAAAGTCCGGCCAGGAAGAACCACCAGTTTTCCTTTTTGTTTTTTAAAACAAGAGGTTTTGGTTTGATGATCCATAAACCGGCGTAGGCGGCAAGGAATCTAAAAAAGAGGATTTCAAAGGCTGAAAAGTCTTTAAGAAGGGCTTTTGTACATACAAAGGTGATGCCCCATAAAAAAACCGATACTGCGGCCAGAACGTAGCCTGCTACAGGATTTCTAGAATTATTGATTTCTTCCATACTTAAACAAGCAAATCCCGTAAATCTTTTACTGTTTCGGCAATGTAGTCGGCACCGGCTTTTTCATGTTCAGGTCTGTCGCCGTATCCGAAAAGAATTCCGCAGGATTCAATTCCGTTTTCTTTGGCGCCTTCAATGTCGTGAAGTCTGTCACCGATCATAAGAACTTTTGATTTTTCTTCTTCAGTAATACCTGCGCTCTCAAGGGCGTAAGCAATAACTTCTGCTTTGCGGGCGCGGGATTCATCCATGTTGCTTCCGCAGATTTTTTCGAAATATTTCGAAAGTTCAAATTTGTCACAGATTTTTACAGAGTATTCTTCCGGTTTTGAAGTAGCTACAAGAAGTCTGTAGCCGGCATCTTTCAGTTCCTGAAGCAGTTCAGGAATGCCGTCATAAACGCGGTTTTCAAAAAGGCCTACAGTGCCGAAATATTCACGGTATTTTTTTACACCGAGCAGGGCCTGTTCCTGATCAAAACCGAACTGGGTTTTGAAGGTATCAATAAGAGGTGGTCCAATGAAGCTGCAAAGTTTTTCGTAACTTGGGATTTCAAGTCCGAAATATTTAAGGGCGTTAATAAAGCCGTTGGTGATTCCCTGTGCCGGGTCAGTAAGGGTTCCGTCCAGGTCAAAAAGTAAGATAGATTTACCAGTGATTTTCATTTGTGTTTATCTTAATGGTTTTTATGATAAAATACAAAAGTCATGGCATCAGGTTATACACAGTCCCAGGGACAAATTCAGAAAGCTTCTCAAAAACAGATTCAGCGCATGAGTCAGAAACAGATTCAGGCGGTGCGTTTCCTGACATTAAGCAGCCGTGACCTTCGTGAGGAAATCTATAAAGCAGTCGAAGAAAACCCTGCTTTGGAAATAGTCGAAGATGTTTCGGTAAATGCCGATTACGACAGAATAACTTCAGGGGCTGTTCCTTCTTCCGGCAGTGGAATGACGGCCGATGAATATCAGCGGGCTTTGGAAAATCTTGAAGATAACACAGAAACTCTTCAGGAGCATCTTCTTTTCCAGCTTGATTCAATGAACATCCCCGAAGACGTACAGGCTTTTTGTACTCAGCTCATTTATAACCTGGACCAGAACGGCTGTTTCGGAAGTGGTCTGAAACCTGAAACCTTTTTGGACAGAACAAATCCACGTCATGATGAAGAGTTCATTGCAAAGTGTATAGAACTGGTTCAGCGTCTTGATCCTATTGGTTGCTGCGCAAAGAATCCGGAAGACAGTCTGCTGGTTCAGGCCAAAATAACTGGACCTGATCAGACTCTTGCAATTTTCCTTCTGGATGGAAATCTGGAAATGCTGAATCCTCCGGAACCTGCCAGGGTTTTGAAAAAGATAAAAGATTTTCAGAAAGCCTGGCACAGTAAAGCTTTTGCGCCGGCTCTGCCCATAGACCAGATAAAACTGGACGAGGCGGAAGTCTCTGCCGCCATTAAGTTCATCCTGAGTCTGAATCCGCACCCCGCCGCCGGTTTTGTAAGCGACTCTACAAAAGCCGGAATCCAGGCGGCAGACATTGCCCTTGTAGTGGAAAAGAAATCGGGAGCTCTTCAAATTGATGACCTGGAAAGAGGTCTCATCCGTATAGACGACAAAAATTATTTTGAAGTTAAGACTCCCGGTGGTTATCTTCCAAAACTCAGAATTGTTCCTTTGTTTCAGAAAAAAAGCGACAAGCCGGAAGTACAGGCTTTCCGTGAAAAATACCTGAACAAGGCAATTGATTTTTTGGGAAACCTTCAGTTCCGCGAAAGCACAATTCTTCTTCAAGGCTGTCAGATTGTTCTGGAACAGAAAGAATTCTTTTTGAAGGGACCGGGAAACTTAAAGCCTCTTACAAGACGCAGCATTGCCGAAAAAATCGGGGTTCACGAAAGTACCGTAAGCCGCGCAACAAGCCGCAAAAATCCGCGATTTGTACAGACAGAATTTGGACTTTTCCCTTTGAGTTATTTCTTCCAAAGTGGAGTAACTGCAGGAAGTTCTGAAGGAAACGCAGAATCCACTTCAAGTTCTATTTCTGCAGACACCGTAAAACATCTTATCAAACAGATTGAAGATGAAAATAAAAAAGCCGGCGGCAAGAAACTTTCAGATCAGAAAGTCTGCGACCGGCTTAATGAGCAGGGCATTAACATTGCCCGCCGAACTGTAAATAAATACAGGAACTCTTAGTTAATCTTCCATTTGTTTCCATCGCGGTAGAAACGTTTTGTGTTTACTTCAAGAAGTCTTCCGTCTTCACCACTCATTTTGATCATTCCTGTAAGAGGATTTACTTCTGTAATACGGAAGTTTGTTCCGTCGTAGAAGAGGTGAACGCCTTCTGAAGGCAGGTTTTTGCGGGCTTCATTATACCAGTCGTATTCATTTGCAAGACAACACAGAAGGCGGCCACACTGACCTGAAATCTTCATGCTGTTCAAAGAAAGATTCTGTTCTTTAGCCATTTTGATTGAAACCGGTTTAAGCTTGTCTGAAACTGCGTGACAGCAGAATGGACGGCCACAAACCCCAAGTCCACCAACGATTCTTGCTTCGTCGCGAACCCCAATCTGGCGGAGTTCAATTCTCATTTTGAATACGCTTACCAGGTCTTTTACCAGCTCGCGGAAGTCAACGCGATTGTCGCTTGTAAAGAAGAAGAGAGCCTTCTGTTCTTCAAAAAGGAAATGAACTGTAATGAGTTTCATGTCCAGTTTGTGAACTTCAACTTTTTCCTTGAAAATTTTGAAGGCATCTTTTTCCTTAAGTTTGATTTCTTCACGGCGTTTCAGATCTTCTTCAGAAGCCTTGCGGTCAATGTTCACAATTTCTGCAGCTTTTACGCCCATTGGTTTTTTGGCAGTACCTGCATATTTAACCATGTCGTTTCCATAACGGGTGTTGCAGATAACGTAATCGCCAGGCTGAAGTTCAAGTTTGTCATTTGGTTTTGCATAAAGACTTTCGCTTGAGTATTCAAGGCGCAACTGAAGAAGAGGATTGTCAAAACTGGTATCTTCAGAAGAATCTTCAGTTGTTTCTGAATCTTCCAGATTTTCCAGGTTTTCATCCTGAACATCTATATCATTTTCAAAAATGTCGCTCATTTATATATCTCCTGAAAGGCAGTTTTTGAACTTCCTTTCCAAACTTTATCCGTTAAGAATGTCTACTACGAGACCTTTTACTTCATCAATGTTGCTTAATATTTTAAGATTATCACTCTGCCTTTTCAACACGTCGCGGGTGATTTCATCCAGCTTCTGGTTGATGACCTGAATGCGTACTCTCTGAGGAAATTTCTCTGGAGTGATGTTGTAGTTTGAGAAAACATTTACAGGCATTTTTAAAGGTTCCGGTCTTTTAAGTCTTTTTGCTTTTTCGACCTGCGGATGATCTTTTCTGTATTCTTCAAAATTATTTTCAACAACAAAGGAAACAAACTGGGCAACTGCTTCCTTGAAAGCCTTCAGGTTTTCAGCAGTTATGTTGTTTTTCAGGTTTTCGCCGGCAGCATCCACAGCGTCCCGCAGGAAGATTCCGGCTTCTTCCATGTTCATGCCTTCAATTTCAGGAGGCAATCCTTTTGTGGAAATTACATTTTCACTTTCTGTTTTTTTCAGAATGTCTGCGAAGCGGGATTTTTTTACGTTGCCTGATTCTTTGGCTTTTTCAGTTTTATTCTGGCGAACGGCTGCTGAACTGGCAGCTTGCAGAGAAGCAAAATAGAGAGAATTGTTTCCAAGTCCTTCCACTTCTGCCATTAAACGGTCACCTTCTTTTTAATGGCCTGTTCCTGGAGGTATTTTTCGCTTACCGATTCATATTCTGCGTCATCTTTAATTGAGATACAGTGGCCGTGGAAAATAACGCCTTCATCAATCTGGATCTTGCGGCACAGCAGGTCACCGATTACAGCAGAAGAAGAAAGAAGTTTGATGCTGTCTTTTGCAGAAACGTTTCCAAGAACAATTCCACCAATAGTAACTGATTTGGCTGAAACATTTCCGCGGATTCTTGCGTGTTCACCGATAATAACATTTCCGTCGGTTTCCAGATTTCCGTCAATATCACCGTCTACGCGGACAAAACCGTTTACAGTAAAGTTGCCTTTGATTGAGGAACCGTTTCCGATTATGGAGTTGATTGAAATGTCATCAAGTCTGAGTGCCATAGTAACCTGTTTATAGAAGTCTATTTGAAGAGATTTACGTTCAAGTATTTTCCAGGGTCAACAACGTCTGAACCGATATGAACTTCGTAGTGCAGGTGAGGACCTGTACTGATACCAGTGTTTCCAACGTAACCGATTACCTGTCCCTGAGAAACGTTTTCACCACGTTTAACTCTGTAAGAGTTCAGGTGGGCGTAACGGGTATACATACCGTGTTTGTGTTTGATGATTACACAGTTACCGAAGTTTACGTCATAACCAACGTTTACAACCTGACCTGATGCTGTTGCAACAACAGGGTCACCGCTGCGCCAGGTAGAAAGGTCCAGTCCTTTGTGGATGTACCAGTAACCTTTTGTTGGGTGAAGGTTTGGACCGAAGGCCATGGAAATATGTGTATTTGGATTGCGGATTGGCCAGATGCTCGGGATTTCCGAGAAAAGGTTCTGCTGGGTTTCCAGCATTTTTCCGATCTGTTCAATTGGCTGAACTGCGTCTTCAAGGTAAGAAGTCAGTTCCTTGATGTCTTCGATTTCGCGGGCAGAACCATTAACAATATCTTTTGTGCTGAACAGGGAAGAAAGATCCGAGTTGTTCAGAGAAGAGTTTGAAGTGCTCTGTGCCTGGCTGATTCCCAGCAGAGAAAGGCTTTGCGAAAGGGAAGACTGGAAACGTTTTGCAGACTGGAACAGGTTTGCGTTTTCATCGCGGAGCTGGTCCAGTGTAGCAAGGGTTTCACGGTTCTGATTTTTCAGGTGCGAGATTTCAGCTTTTGCCGAAAGTGAATGTCTGTTGAAGTAGAGGAAAGACGAAATGATTCCAACTGTAATGATTGCTCCAAGGGAAAGAGCGAAAACATTTGTCTGAAAGTTAATAACTTTGCTCTGAGAGTGGGGAACAATCATGATTGTAAGCTTGGAATCGAAGATGCGGAAAATTTTTACAAAGAAATTCCCAATGCCCTTGAAAAATCCCACGAAAACTCTGCGGAATTTGGAGGCAAAGCGTTTTTCCATCTGTTTATATACTTTTTGATTTTTAGCCAAAGTAATTCCCCTAGTCTAAAAATTATAACATAGCGGTATATTATGTTCAATTATTTTCATTATTATAGAAATTCGCCGCAAAATTTGACGTTTGGACAATCCTATGGTAAATTTAGGTTAAGCACATCTTTTAGGAAGGAAAATCCATGCAGTTTTTTGATACTCATGCTCACATCGGGCTTATTTACGATGATCCTATTGAACAATTACGTGTAATACAGCAGGCAAAACAGGCCGGCGTTACCCGTATAGTAAGTATTAACAACAGCCTTCACGATTTTGTTAAGGTATATCAGACTCTCAAATCGGTATCAGGAATTTACCATGCGGTAGGTGTTGCTCCGTCGGAAGTTACAAATCCGGGACAGAACTGGATTCAGACAATAGAAGAAAGTGTAAATCTGCCTAACGTAGTTGCTGTTGGTGAAACTGGTCTTGATTACTACAAGCAGTTCGGTGACAAGCACCGTCAGATTGAACTTTTTATTACACAGCTGGAAATTGCCCAGAGATACAACAAGCCTGTAATCATCCACAACCGTGAAGCAGGCCGTGACCTTATGGACATTCTTTCAGAACGTATGCCGGATGCTGGTGTAATTCTTCACTGTTATTCTGAAGACGCAGCCTATGCCGCAAAATGTCTGGATAAGAACATGTGGTTTAGCTTTGCCGGAAACCTGACATATCGTAATGCAAGAAATCTCCACGAAACAGTAATGTTCCTTAAGGAAAACAATGCTGTTAATCGTATTCTTATTGAAACCGAAAGTCCGTTTATGATTCCTGCTGAATACCGCGAACGCAAGCGCACTATGCCGGCTTATCTTCCATCAACAGCCCGTTTCCTTAGCGAAATGCTGGAAATGGATCTGGAAGAATTGAGTGTTCAGCTCTGGCAGAACAGCTGTAAAGCTTTCAATCTTCCGGAATAAGGAAAACCCGGGACTGCAGAAATGTCACTTTATCACCCGGTAAAAATCGGAAACATCGAATTAAAAGGAAATCTCTTTCTGGCCCCTGTTGCAGGTTATAGCGACAGGGCGTTCCGTTATGTCTGCGTGAAAAACGGAGCTTGTTTTACTTATACAGAAATGGTTTCTGCCGAAGCTCTTACCCGCAACAATGTGAAAACTGAAGAGCTTATGGCCCGCGCGGAAAATGAGAAAGCCTATTCAGTACAGATTTTTGGACCGGACCCTGATGTTATGGCAAAAGCCGCTCAGATTGTCCTGGACAAGACTCACTGTGAATGTATAGATATCAACTGCGGATGTCCTGTTCCAAAGATTATTAAAACAGGTGCAGGTTCTGCTTTGACCCGTGATCCTGACCGCCTTTATAAAGTTGCAAAGGCTGTTGTGGATGTAGCAGGGGATACTGCAGTCAGCGTAAAAATCCGTTCAGGCTGGGATTCTCCACATATTACCTGGAAAGAAGCTGCTGATGCCGCTCTTCAGGCCGGTGTAAAAGCAATCACAATGCATCCAAGAACCAGAGCCCAGGGTTACGAAGGTTTGTCAGACTGGAATATTCTTAAAGAACTGGTTGATTTTGTAGGCGGACGTGTTCCTGTTTTTGGAAGCGGAGACCTGTTCACTCCGGAAAAAGCCCGGGAAATGATCGAAACAACCGGCGTTGATGGAGTTATGTTTGCCCGTGGTGCAATGGGAAATCCTTTCATTTTCCGCGATGCTACTGCTCTTCTTACAGAAGGCAGCTATGTTCCTGTTCCTGCAAATGAACGGGTTCAGACAGGTTTTGAAGAACTTGAACGACTGGTAAGCGAAGTAGGGGAAGAACACGCCTGCCGCGAAATGAGAAAACGCTTCAATGCTTATTCAAAAGGCATTCAGGGTGGTGCCGCACTCCGCGCAGAAATAGTCCACGCCTCAACTGTGGCTGACTACAGAAAAATATTCGAAAGTGTGTTAAAATAGACAGAATAACAGGGTGGAAAAATGAGTTTAATGCAAACCATTCAGGATTTCTTTGAGTCTCTTTTCAAGCGGTCTTCTCCGGAAGTTCAGAAGAAGCAGCTTTTGAAGAAACTTGAAAACGAAATCAAACAGTTTAATCCTGTTTTGTTCCGCAACGGAATGCTTCAGCCTAATTTCGGAGAAGCAGTTTTTGTACTCTATAAAAATTGTCGCATTCTGGACGATCTTTTCTCAGTAACTTTTTCACCAAATGATATTCAGCGCCGCCGCCGTTTTGAATCTCAGCTTGTTATGACAGGATACAGTCCTTCAGAACAGGAAATGATTGAAACTCTTTCCTACGAAGCTCGTAAAGAGGCTGTCATCGCTGCAGGGGGAGATTCTCGCGAAGAAAACCGCGTTTATGCGGCTCAGCGCAGAACTCATGAAAATCTTATCAAGAACTTGAATGAAGAAAGCTTCCGTAACATGGACAGAGAAATTCTTCAGCTCCGTCAGCTGGCAGATTTCTGCCGTATAAATTTCCTTCCTGTTCTTCAGCTTTTTGACGGGAACTTCATTCCTGGCGATATGAATTACGCACCGAAGTATGTTGAAGTCCCAATCGAAAAAGTTGGAAATGCCCTGGAAGATATTTATTACCAGGCTTCAGGACTCAGAATCACTACAGGTATAGCCAACGCAGTTATTGCTCTGGCAACACTCCGTTCAGGTGGAAATCTTTCTGATGAACGTCGTGAATATTTCCTTTCTGCAATCAAGAAAGTTGCATATACACTGAACAGAATTCTTTCAGTAGACAGACTTAAACTTCTTATTCAGTACGAAAAACACAATGAAGAATATGAGCCTGCTGTAGCCTCTTATAAAGGTTCACCAAAACAGGATTTTGCAAACCTTATGGCAGAAACTTTCATTGCCGACGAAAAGCGCATTAAAAGTGAACTGCAGGATGCCCAGATCGAAAGAGAACTTTCTTCGCTTTTCAACGGAATTCCTCTTATGGGCAGTGGTTCCTACAACAGTGAAGAAAATGAAATACTCCGAGCAAATTCATCACTTTCTTTTAAATATATTTTCCCTTTCCGTATCCTTAAGACCTTCGTAAATGTTTATCTTTCGAATCCGGTAAAAAATCTGCTTAATGACCTTGTTATCGAAGGTTTCTTTGTGAACCCGACATACAAAAAATCATTTTCAGATACAGTTTATTCCTGCCTTGGAATTGAAGAGATTATTCAGAATTTCGAAGATTCCTTCGGACCGGATAAACCAAACAGCATTGCTGTTCTGCAGGGATACATTAAGGACAGTCATAAAGACAAAGACTTTTACAAGAAAATGGAACAGATGGTCCACCAGATAAATGAAGAAGCCAAAGACATTATTCAGCGTCAGTGTGCCAATCTTGTTTCTCTTTATAAGCTCGTAGGTGAACTGCTGGAAGATTCAAAACGTCCGTCAGGTGAAATTATCGAAAACCTGAAGGTTACAATGATGTCTTCCCGCCATAGAGAAGATTCAAGCTTCCTGGAGCAGACCTACGGCACATGGCGTATATTCTTTGATATTATGAAGAACTACGTTATAATTAATACGGCGGTATAGAATTGAGACGGAAGAGTAAGAAAACAACGACAGTAAAGATTTCTCCAGTTGAAAAGAATGATTTCAAGAATGAGATTGTCGAACAGTCTGTTATCTATGAAAAAAAGATCTACGATCTTGAGCAGATGCTTGATATCGCCAAGTCTTTCTGTTCTACTCTGAACTTTAAGAACCTTCTGGAATCTATCACTTATATCTGTATGGCTCAGATGCACGTTCTGGGCGCAGAGATTTTTGTTCGTGACCTTGTTTCCAGCGACTCCTTTACACTCGAAACTTCAGAAATTGGTCCTGATATCGTAACTAAGATTCCTGCTACATCACCTCTTGTTTCAAAACTGCTTGAACTTAAAAAGCCGGTTACTTTTGAATATCTGAAAGACGTGATTGATGATAAACCAGTCATGGATCTTCTGGAACGTTTCCAGCCTACACTGGTTGTTCCTCTTGTACAGAACAATCACCTGAACGGAATTCTGATTCTTCTTGAACGTATCGCTATTGAAAACGATACAAGCTATACAGAATACGAACAGAACCAGATCAAGTCTATTGCCTTGCTGGCTTCTCTTGCAATCAACAATGCTTCGCTTATCGAAAAATCATCAACCGATATGATGACTCACCTTAAGCTGAAGTATTTCTTCCTGAATGCACTTACAGAGACAATCGATGCAGCTTTTGCACAGAACAATAATGTTGCAGTTCTTATGTTTGATATCGACTTCTTCAAGAAGTTCAACGATACTTACGGACATGAATGCGGCGACTATGTTCTGACCAGCGTTGCAAACATCATTAAATCAAATCTTCGTGAAGTCGATGTGGCTGCCCGTTATGGCGGCGAAGAATTTACTGTTCTGCTTAATGAAGCAGGAAAAGAAGAAGCTATGCTGGTTGCTGAACGCATCCGTTCAAAAATCGAAAACTACGATTTTGTTTACGAAGGACAGCATCTTCATGTAACAATTTCAGGCGGTGTTTCGGTTTTCGACACAGAAACAAACCCTATTACTTCGCCAAAGAACCTGGTAAATCAGGCCGATATGGGACTTTACATGTCGAAGCGTAACGGACGCAATCAGGTTACTTTCTTCGAACCTGAAGATATTCTTGCTGAAAACCTGGAAGAAGATGTCTAGATCTCTTTTTTTCCAGAAGCCTTTTTCATACAAATTTTTCAACGCTACTCTTTATCTTATCGGGATTAATCTTGTTGTCTTCCTTCTAACAATGCGCTTTCCTGTCTGGATGAATTATCTCTCACTCTGTCCGGTCCTTGTGGTTTACTACAAAATGTTCTGGCAGTTTTTTACTTACATGTTTGTTCACGGAAGTCTGCAGCATCTGCTGTTCAATATGCTGGCTCTTTTTTGCTTTGGCATTCAGCTTGAAAAAGCATTGGGATCAAAAGAGTTCCTGCTTTTCTATTTTGTCTGCGGCATTTTCAGTGGACTCTGTTCTTTCGGAATGTATATGTTTACAGGTCAGTACCGCATTTTCCTTCTGGGGGCCAGCGGTGCAACCTATGCTTTGCTTCTTGCTTATGCAGTGGTTTTCCCTCGCAACATAATTTGCATCTGGGGCCTTATTCCAGTTCCTGCTCCAATTCTGGTTTTAGCCTACGCTCTCATAGAAATCATTACTGAAGTTTTCGGAAGTCGCACCGGCACGGCACATCTTGCCCATCTTTTCGGTTTCCTGGGAGCTCTTCTTTATTTCCCAATCCGCATGCGGGTAAATCCATTCCGCATCTGGAAAAATTCCTGAGCTTTCAAACCCTATAAACTTTCTTCTCTTTCATTTATAATTAACTCGCTTTTTGTAATCTGTGGTGGTTTAGCTTGTTGAAACTACTAAGATATATATGGCTAAGACATTTGATGATATAACTAGCAAAAAACACAGATGCATTGTGTTTTTTGCGTTATAGCAAACTTTCGAAGAAAGTTTTCCATTAAACCTGTAAGGAGTTATAAAAATTATATATGGCAAAAACATTTGATGATAAGAAGATAATCTACACAATGGACCGTGTAAGCCGTGCTTATGGAACAAAAGTTGTTCTTAAAGATGTAAGCATTTCTTATTACTATGGCGCTAAGATTGGTGTTGTAGGTGCCAACGGTTCAGGTAAATCTTCACTTTTCAAAATCCTGGCTGGTCGCGATACAGACTTCACAGGAGAAACAACTCTGGCACCAGGATTCACAATTGGTTACCTGGAACAGGAACCAGAACTGGAAGCCGGAAAAACTGTAATTGAAATTGTAAAGGAAGGGGTAAAACCAATTACAGACCTTCTTGCTGAATTTGACGCTGTAAACGAAGCCTTCGGGGACCCTGATGCAGACTTTGACAAACTTTGTGCCCGCCAGGCAGAAATCCAGGAAAAACTTGATGCTGCTGATGCATGGAACCTGGATGCAAACCTGGAACTGGCTATGGAAGCTCTCCGCTGTCCTCCACAGGATCAGGTGGTAGACGTACTTTCCGGGGGTGAACGTCGCCGTGTTGCACTGTGCCGTCTTCTTCTTCAGAAACCAGACATCCTTCTTTTGGACGAACCTACTAACCACCTTGATGCTGAAACAGTTGCATGGCTTGAAAAACACCTGCACGATTATCCTGGAACAATTATTGCCGTAACTCACGACCGTTACTTCCTTGATAACGTTGCTGAATGGATTCTGGAACTGGACCGCGGTGAAGGTTTCCCATTCAAAGGAAATTACTCTTCATGGCTTGAACAGAAAAACGCTCGCCTTGCTCAGGAAGCAAAAGGCGAAACACAGCGTCAGAAAGATATCGCACGCGAATTGGAATGGATTCACATGGGTGCCAAAGGACGTCAGGCAAAACACAAAGAACACATTACACGCTACAACGAACTTATGTCTCAGGGCGGAAAAGTTCAGCTTAAAGATACACAGATTTCTATTCCCGCTGGTCCACGTCTTGGCGGACAGGTAATTGATATTGAAGGACTTACAAAATCCTTCGGTGACAAACTGCTTTTTGAAAATCTGGATGTTCATATCCCTGCCGGTGCAGTTGTTGGTATTGTCGGACCTAACGGTGCCGGTAAAACAACTCTTTTCAAAATGATTGTTGAAGCAGCTTCAAAAACAGAAGCCAATAAAGGAATGGGCGGAACAGGCGAACTTCCTGATGCCGGTACAATTAAAATCGGCCAGACAGTAAAACTGGTTTATGTTGACCAGCTTCGTTCTAACCTTGATGAAAATAAGACAATTTACGAAACCCTTTCGGGCGGATCAGATCTGATTAAACTCGGTGCCGTAGATGAAAAAGGCCGTCCTCTTGAAGGCGGCGTTCGCGAAGTAAATGCTCACGCTTACTGTGGATGGTTCAACTTTGGAAGTGCAGACCAGAACAAGAAAGTTGCAGTTCTTTCCGGTGGTGAAAGAAACCGCCTGAACCTGGGACTTATGCTTCAGGAAAGCGGAAACGTTCTCTTATTCGACGAACCTACAAATGACCTGGACGTTCAGACGGTACGTGCTCTTGAAGACGCCCTTGAAGACTTCGCCGGTTGTGCTATGGTAGTTTCCCATGACCGCTGGTTCCTGGACCGTATCTGTACACATATTCTGGCCTTTGAAAACAATTCAACAGTCCGCTTCTACGAAGGTAACTGGTCAGAATACGCTGAATGGAAGATGAAAGAATTCGGTGAAGACGTTGGCGTTCCAAAACGCACAGTATACAGAAAGCTTACAAGATAGAAGCTGAATATGTTTTCTTCAGGATTCGAAGAAAGCATGGAAGAGAGAGTAAACCAATAAAACAATACCGCGAGTGACAGGAATTGGAACGGGAGGTATTGTTTTGAGACATTTGAATAATCTTGTTTAAGGAGTAATTAATGAAACCTGAAGATGAGGCGGTAACCGCTCTAAGCGACGCGGGGGCATCGCGTCGCACCGCCGATTGGCAGCGAAGCTTGTCGGAGCTGCCTGTACTGAGGTCAAATAAAAATTAGGAGAAAAATATGAAACCTGAAGAAATAAACGCATTACCTATAATCGATCAGTTCAACCTGCGCGTTGTACTGAAAGTTTCAAAGATCGTGAAAGTGGAACAGCATCCGGAAGGACCAATGCTTTACATTCTGAGCCTGGACTGCGGTGACGAAGAACCACGCCAGATTGTAAGTTCAATCGTTCCGTTTTATAAGCCGGAAGAACTTTTAAACCACAATATCATTCTGGTTTACAACTTGAAACCTGCAAACTTCCGCGGCGTTCGTTCAAACGGAATGCTCCTTGCTGCAAGCAAAGCTGGCGATGAAGAACACGAAACTTGTGAAGTTCTGTTTGCAGATGACATTCCTGTTGGAACAATTCTTGAACCGGAAGGATTCGAAGTTCCAGCTGATGTAGATACTTTCTGCTACGTAAAAGCTGACAAGTTTTTCAGCCTGCCACTTTACACAAAAGACGGCTTTGTAGAAATTGAAGGAAAGAAGCTGGTTGGCGACGGCAAATATATCCAGGCCCACGTTTATGTAAACGGCGAAGTTGGGTAAAATCTATTTTGTGACAGGGAGTCAAAAGTATTTAAAATAAGAAAGCCGCTTTTCAGCGGCTTTTTTTGTTTACTCTACAGTTACTGATTTTGCCAGGTTTCTTGGTTTGTCAGGATCGTAACCCTTAAGGATTGCACAGTAGTAAGCAAACAGCTGGGCTGGAATTACAGTAGTAAGAGAAGCGAGGATATTCGAAATCATAGGGATTTTGAATGTTTCGTCTACTTTTCCTGTAAATGCATCGCTGTCATCCTGAGTGATAACCAGAGTTGTAGCTCCGCGGCTGCGAACTTCTACAATGTTTGAACCGATTTTATCATACAGATCAGGTTCAGATGCAATGGCAACAACTAGAGTTTTTGTATCAATAAGAGCGATTGGTCCGTGTTTAAGTTCACCAGCGGCGAAGGCTTCAGAATGCATGTAAGAAACTTCTTTAAGTTTCAGAGCGCTTTCAAGTGAAGTGGCGCTGTCGAACTGACGGCCAATGTAAAAGATTTTGTCCTTGTTGTACTGCTTTGTTGCAAAGGTGTGGATTGCATCTTTTGTTTCCAGAATTTCTGAAACTTTGCCTGGAACACTTTCAAGTTCAGAAAGGATTTCAGTTGTTCTTTCTTCAGAAAGGAATCCGCGTTCTTTACCGGCTTTTACAGCCAGAAGGTACAGACACATAAGCTGTGTTGTATAGGCTTTTGTAGAAGCAACGGCAATTTCAGGACCAGCCCAAGTATAGATAACTTCATCGGCTTCACGGCTTACTGTTGAACCTACAACATTTGTAATGGCGATAACTTTGAGGCCCTGTTTTTTTGCAAGGCGCATTGCCATAAGAGTATCAGCTGTTTCTCCGGACTGGCTGATAACGATAAAGATATCGTCCTTGTTCAGGATAGGATCTCTGTAACGGAATTCAGAAGCAACATCAACTTCAACGTTCAGACGAGCCAGTTTTTCGAATGCGTATTTTGCAACAACACCTGCATGGTAAGCAGTACCACATGCTGTGATTACAACACGTTTTGCATTTTTCCATGCGTTGTCTGTTTTCATTTCTTCGAAGTTCACATCAACAGGTTTTCCAGAAGCATCTTTTACGATGCGAGGACGCATTGTATCTGTAAGAGCTTTTGGCTGCTCGTGAATTTCTTTAAGCATGAAGTGTGGGTAACCGTTCTTTTCAGCGGCATCGATGTCCCATTCAACGTGGCTTATTTCCTTGCTGATTTTTGTTCCTTCAAAGTTGAACAGATCAACATGGTCTGTATAAAGAACAGCGATTTCTTTTTCGCCAAGATAGTAAACATCGCGGGTGTGTTCCAGAAGGGCAGGAACGTCAGAGGCGATGAAGTTTTCTCCTTTGCCAAGTCCTACAACAAGAGGGCTTTCCTTACGGGCACAGAGCAGACGATCCGGATAATCCTTGCAGATTACTCCAAGGGCGTAAGATCCTTCCAGGCGGTGAAGAGTATCCAGAAGTGCCTGGAAAATATCGCCGTCTTTTTTATAGTAGTAGTCCAGAAGATGTGCAATTACTTCTGTGTCTGTCTGGCTTTTGAAAACACTTCCCTGACTCTGAAGCCATTCTTTAATTGGGGCATAGTTTTCGATGATTCCGTTGTGAACAACAGCAATGCTGCCTGACTTGTTTGTATGAGGGTGAGCATTTATATCGTTTGGTTCACCGTGTGTAGCCCAGCGAGTGTGTCCAATGCCAAGGCTTCCACGTACTGTTTCCTTTGCAACAAATTCTTCAAGGAATTTCAGAGCGCCTTTTGCTTTGCGCACAAGAACATTTTCGCCGTCAAGAACAGCGATTCCCGAAGAGTCATAACCGCGGTATTCAAGTTTTTTCAGACCATTGATCAGAACCTGATCGGCCATCTTGTTTCCTACGTATCCAACAATTCCGCACATATTTAATCCTTTTAGTTATAGTAAGGTATATTACCTATTATAACTGAAGTTTTGTACCCGTTCAACAAACATCATTTTGGGTGTATTATTGAATAGATGTTTTTTCGTGCAGCAGAACAGGTTAACCCAGACAGCTTACAAGCTTTCCTCAAGAAACATGAGCACACTTGTGTTACATTATGCTCAATTGTGCGCCGAAATGCGTCAAATGTATTTGTTTTTATGAAAAGTGAAGGGGAAATCTGGGGTGTTCTACATATGGATTTGAGCATTTCTTACTGCCTGCCCTTTTTGAAAAATCCTTCGGAAGAGTTTGAAAAACTTTTTCTTCTGGTAGCCGCAGAATCAGGATTTTTCGGACCTTCGGCAGTAAAAAAGATTTCCTGTATAGACGGCGAAAAACTTGCAGGGGAAATAATTCTTTCAATCCTTATGAAATATGGATTCAAAACTTTTGCCAGAACAGAATATTTCCTCATGACAAAAGAAGATGTTTCTGAATTGCCGCCGCCTGCTTCACTTCTGAGCATGGGGGAAGAAATTGTCTGCTGCAAGGCGGAACATGCAGAAGAGCTTTATGATCTTCAGTTTCATTATCTGAAAGAAGAAGTGGCTCCAAATGGAAGGGACTTTACTGATTTGTACGTGAAGTCCAGCATCAAATCAATTTTGAAAAACCAGAAAGTTTTTGCCATAGAAATTGACGGGAAGTTTGTGGCGAAGGTAAACACAAATGCCATCGGCTGGAATTGGGTGCAGATTGGAGGCGTTTATACAGATCCGCTTTACCGCAGAAACGGGTACTCGCTCTGTCTTCTTTCAACCTTATGTCGTCGCATAAATAAAACAGGCCGGAAGTCTGTCCTCTTTGTAAAGAAGAACAATCTCCCGGCCCTTGCCTTATATGAAAAACTGGATTTCAAAAAATCCTGCGATTTTCAGATTACTTATTTTGAATAACCCATTCCGCAGATTGTGAAGGCTTTATCTTCATCGCCTTCTTTCATTCTTACCTCTACAGTGTGTTCAGCGGCTTCCTCTTCATCAATTACGATTGTTTCTACGCAGTTGTTCCATCCGCTTCCAGTGAATCCGTTTACAGTCTGGGCAAGTTTTCCGTCAACGTAAATATCAGCTTTTCCGGCTTTAACACCAGCCCAGCTTCCAAAATCTTTGTAAACCAGAATAAGGTTCTTGCAGTTGATTTTCATTTTAAGGGCATCGTTTCCGGCACTTGGTTTGTGGTACCAGTTGTTAGGGAAGTCACCTTTATTTGTTTTCTTAAGTCCCTGTGTCTGGCCATCTTTTCCGTTGAAATCACCGGAAGTGATTTTTACATTTTCATCGTCGCCCAGAATCTGGCGGAAACCTTTGAAGTTCTTTCTTTTTCTGTAATCTTCCGGAACTGGAACAGCTTCGTCAGCATCAGCTTTGTCTGCAAGATCAATGATGTTCATAAGACAGTCAGCCATGATTGTGTGTCCGGCTTTTGTTGGGTGAACAATGTCAGTAAAGTACTGTTCATCTGTAAATGAACTCTGACGATTGTTGATTGCATCCTGAACGCTTACCTGTGGAATGTTGTAATGAGAAGCAACCATTGTCATCTGTGTCTGTGTGTTAGGATATTTTGCAGCCGAGTAAAAGGCCATAACTACAGCTTCAGGTTTTGCTTCAAGAACGTTGCGAATCAGCTGTTCAAAGGCACGCTGTTTTGTTGGTTCACCGCCATCGTTTACTGCAAATTCAATTACCAGAAGATCAGGGTCTGCACCCAGAACATTAGTAACATCCTGATTATAGCGGACAAGTCCTACAGGAGAAGAAGTTCCCGAAAGTCCGGCTCCGTCAAAAGTAACATTTGTTGCACCTGCAGGTGCATATTTTGTGCGGAGCATTTTTGAGAACTGGTAAGCATAACCGTCACGGAAATCTGCAGGACCGGCACCTTCAGTTACTGATCCACCAATACAGGCTACATAGACCATTTCGCCTGAACGGATTTTTTCAAGAAATTTCTTGATACGGAAATTGTTTCCCTGAGCCACAATTGATTTTTCAAGCATTGTGGCATAAACGTCATCAGGGATGCTTAAAGGGTTTTCGCTCTTAGCAGGAGCGGCAGGCTTTTCAGCCGGTTTTACGGCTTCGGTTTTTCCTTTGTCAGCTGAAATTTCTTTCGGCGCAGAGGAACAGGCTGTCACAGTCATTAATACTGCGACAAAAGCAGCACCAAGTGCTGCCATAGCTGGAGTAGTTTTTTTCATTGTTTTGTTTCCTTCCCGGACAGATTATGCGCGCCCGGACCGCAAGGTTACTGCTTAATCTGAATAGCCGATTGCTTCAATTGTGAAAGGTTTATCTTCATCGCCTGAAGCCATTCTAATTTCAATTACATGACGTTTGGCTGTGTTTTCTTTGATGAAGCTTTTGAAGTTACTGGTGTTCCAGCTTTCTTTGTTACCGTTAAGAGTGTCTGCAACTACACCATCAATAAGAACCTCTGCAGTTCCACAGCCTGTTCCCTTGTAAATAATCAGAAGATTTTTACAGGTCAGTTCCAGACGCATTGCTTCATTTTCTGCAGGAATATCTTTCAGATCTTCACGCTGGCGGCCAGGTCTCATCCAGTTGTAAGGATAACTGATCAGATCGTTGGCAGGATGCTGTGGTTCAAAATCACGGTCTGTAAAACTTCCGGCTTTGAATACCACGCCAGGATTTCCGTTGAAGCCTGGTGCATAGGCTGGAAGAATCTGTTTGAAACCGCAGAAACTTGAATCAGTGATTTTGTAGTTTTCAGGAACTGCAATAGCATTATCTTCCTTGTCGGAATCAATTGAATCTACAAGGTTCATAAGACAGTCAGCCATAATTGTGTGGCCCATTGTTGAAGGGTGAACATAATCAACATAGAAAACAGAATCTGTTCCCATGTCGAATTCACCGTTATTGTTGTCTACTGCATTCTGAATGCTGACCTGCTGAATTCCGTAGTGTTCCCCTACAGGGATTTTTTCTTTCTGACTGTTCTGATAAGGAGCGGCAGAATAAAGGCCGATAACTGCACATTCAGGATTTGCAGAAAGGGCAGTGCGAATCAGCTGTTCAAAGCCGCGGATATTTTCAGTTCCTGCTTCGTCATTAACAGCGAACTCAATAATCAGAAGGTCCGGTGCACAACCGGCACGTTCAATAACATTCTGAGGATATCTCATAAGGCCTTCAGCAGAACCGGTTCCTCCAAGGCCGCAAGGATTCATAATGATATTACTTCCACCTGCGTTGTATTTTGCCTGAAGTTTTTTGTAGAACTGATATGCGTATCCGTCGCGGAAACTTGCGGGACCACCGCCCTCTGTAATTGAACCTCCAAGTGGAGTGTAATGAACTGGTTTCCCTGAACGGATTTTTTCAATCACTTTTTTCATGCGGAAATTATTTCCTTTAGAAACCAGTGATGCGGAAATCATTTTTGCGTATGTTTCATCTTTTACATTGAAAGGACGTGAATAAATGTCGTAATTCTTTTCGGTTGTTTCTGTATATGAAATGTTTCCGAATTCTTTTTTTACTTCCGGTCCCCAGAATGCGGCCTGAGAAAGATCAAGCTTTGTTTCTTTTCTATCAATTGTTACAGTCACTGATTTGAAAATTACTTCCATCATTTTAAGGCTGTATTTTGGCATTAAGAAAGTAACTTTATTTGCAAAGTCAGGATCCTGGTTTGTGAAGTTCTGAACAGTCAGGTTCATTTCGATATCAAAATCACCGTAAGTAAAAGTGTCTCCACCAGCCATAAATTCTGTATATTTTGGTGTAGACATCTGTTCAAAATCAGAAGAAAGATAAACCTGGAAACCTGTATAGCTCAAGTTTACTCCGCTTACCTTAACAGAAACTGATTTCCCAATGGAAAGTTTTTCAGGAAGAGAAAGGCTAAAGCCGTCTGTTACGTGAACATAAAGTGCGTCTGAAAGATTCATTGTTTTACCTACCATAAGATTGAATTATATGACAGGTTTACAGAATTTGCGATAAGGAAAAAACTGAAATAATTATGTTGTGATACTCTAAAATTTTTCCCAGACGTAGACCGCGGCTTTTTTTCCGTTTACAAGAACATCGTTGCGGATGGAGTTGCCCTGGTTTTTTTTGTCGCCTGAAAAATTACTGTGGTCAAAGGCTTCTTCAAAAATTTCTTTTGCTGCAGTTAACACCAGAAGATGTGCACCAGTTTTTGTTACGCGGAACATTTCCAGGAGCATTCCGTCATAAAGACTTCTAAGTTTTTTGTCGTCTCTAAAATCGCCCTGCCAGAATCCCCACGGGGGATCTGTAATGACGCAGTCCACAGAATTGTCCTTGATGTAAGAAAGTTTTGTTGCGTTGGCACAGACACAGCCTTTGATTTTTTTTGCAAGGTCAGGTTCAATTTCCGAGGAAAGGATTTCCGCCTTCGGAAACATCTGCGAAAGTCTTTTCACAATTCCGCCGTGCCCGGCAAATGGATCAAGAATTGTGAGTCTGTCTGCGGAAGCGTTTTCTGTCTGTTGAGATTTTTCTTTTGCTTCAGCCGCCTGCAGAGACTTAACTTTTGCGAAGGCAGCAAGCAGGGTAACGAACTCAGGACGGAGTTCTCCTTTTTCAAGATATTTTTCAGTGCTCTGCTTTTTAGTCATGCGAAGGGCAAAACAGGCGTATCCGTCAGTGCGGGTCAAAAACCAGAATTCTGTGTCGCCTCCAAGGCGGTCAGCTTTCATGCTTGTCTGTTGGGAAATCTGGCGCTCTACGTTTGCCATAATATTTTTATTTACCGAAGTAAAAACGTTGGCAGCTGAAAAACGAAGGCGGAATGTTTTATAGTGCTGTTTTGAAATTTCTGGAAGAAGCTGCTCTGGAATGCGGATTTTGTTTGCCATGACTTCAAAGGCGGGTGCCTGTTTTTGATTTCCTTTTGCATTCCATTCTTTTAAAACCAGGAAACTGTTATTCAAAAAATCTGCATTTATGGCTCTGAACGGGTTTTTGTCTGTACAAAAGCGAAGAAACCCGCTGCTTACGTTAATATTGTATGCGTCTGGAAGAACATCAGAAAGAGCTTCCGGAATTACTTTTTCAAATCCGGGAGAAAAAACAGCTGCCAGCTGGAACATTTATTACCACCTTTTAACTTTAGTGTACCATATTTCTAACCGATAATCGAAGTATGGCTAACAAAAAAAAGAAAACAGGCATCGGCTTCGCAGTTTGGCTTATTGCCGCAATAGTGATAATCATCGTTTTCCTTGTTAAGTGGGAAACAATTCATAATAACCTTATTCGTGCTGGAATCCTTCAGGGAACAATTACAGAAGAAGTTGAAAAAACAGAACCTGAAAAACCAAAGAAGATTGAATCTTCAAAGAAACAGGAAACTGTAACTCTTAAAGTGCAGGAAGAAAAGAAACCTGAAGTAAAGGTAGAAACACCTAAACAGGAAGCTCCAAAACCGGAAGTAAAACCTGAGGTAAAAGAAGAAGAGAAAGTTACAAAGCCAGTAGAAAAAGTCGAAGAACCAAAACCGGTTCCTGCTAACACAAAAGTAAATCTGTGTTTTGTAATGATCGATGCAAACGGATCAGTAAACTATAAAACAGTGACCCGCACAACTGCAAAAACTGATTCTCCTTTAACAAACGCAATCAATCAGCTTCTGGAAGGGCCTTCTTTCCAGAGCGCTGCTGAAAAAAACTGCACCACACTTATTCCAAACGGAACAAAGCTTCTTGGTGCCAGCGTGAAAGACGGTGTAGCAACACTGAACTTCAACGATGCATTTGAATTCAATCCTGATGGAATTGAAGGATATCTCGGCCAGCTTAAACAGGTCATCAATACTGCAACAGAGTTTTCAAGTGTAAAATCTGTTCAGTTCCTTATCAACGGACAGAAAAAGGAATACCTGGGAAGTGACGGGGTATGGATTGGAACTCCTCTTGGAAGAGGAAGTTTTTAATTCCTATCAGTTTAAAAAAGAAAAGGCGCCAACACGGCGCCTTTTTTAATTTAACGAATCTGATTTTTATTTGCTGTTTTTAGAAACCAGGTCGTCAAAATATTTTTTGTTTGAAGCATAGTCTTTCTGGAAAACGGTAAGCAGAACCAGGTTGTAGGAACCGTTATTCTTTTTTCTAAGAACCTTGAAGTTCTTTACAATGTTGTCAGTTTTATGCTGATAAATTGTAGAAGTGATAGTGTATCCGTTTTTATCCTGTTTGATGTTGATTCCAGGAAGTTCAACAAAAGAATCCTGTGAACTTCTGATTATACGACGGATAACAAAATCGTCATATTTGTCTCCCAGTTCTTCGTAAGCAGGAATTACGTTTGCAGAAACCAAAGCTGTGTCACCAAGAAGCCAAAGATTTTCCATTGACTGTGACCAGTTTGTATCCAGCTTGATTTTTTTACCTGAGTAAGTGTAATCAATTGATTTTGCTTTCTGGTCAATGGCGATACCTTTTTCCTTTATGATTTTTTTGCTTGTTACGCCTTTGAAATCATCAAAAGAAGAATCTATAGAAGAAGCCAGAGTACCAAAAGTAACGGCAGAGAAAATATCATTGCCTTCAACGTCTACAATTCTTTTAAGGTTGAAAAGAGGAATGAGTGGATCGAATACCAGCGAAACCTGGCCACCGAACTGCACAAAATCCTGATTGATCCAAAGTCCATTATCCCAGAAATTTTTATTCGAAACATAACCTTCTTCCGAAGGAGTAACAGGATCCGCCTTGTTTCTGCGGCTGCTCATTTCGTAAAAAAGATCGTGCATGTAGTTTACGATATCAACATCTTCTGTGTTGGGTGTAATAGAAGAAATGATTTTTTCACCGGTCAGTTCAAGATAATTTTTATCTGGGTTTACAGTAAAAAGAATCTGGATATTTTTTTCAGGAAGAAAATTTGTTTTGTCTGTAGGAGCGTAGTAACGCATCTGATAAGTTTCCTCATCATAAGTAAGGAATCCTACATAGCTTTCTCTCTCAAACGAATTATCCCTGTAATAAACATAATCCCCAGAACTATCCGGCAGATAAGGGGTAAAACCCGGCAGGGCGAAAAGTGGCAAGAATGTAAATGTAAGGATTAAAAGAAATGTGATTTTTTTCATTTTATTCTCCTGAAGAAAAGTAAAATCAGGATTGCTTAATGGGAAAATTGTAATTAGTGGAAAGAGCGGGACGCAGAGAAAAAAGGGGGAGGAAGCCCTAAGGGAGGGGGTACCCCCTTTTTTCTCGTTGCTGGGACCCGCTCTGAAAACTAATTACTTAGTTATTCAGTTTATCCAATTCTGATTTCACTACTTCTGCTATTTTCTGTGCAGCTTCTGTTAATGGAACAAGTTCAGCTTCTGCTTTGTTACGAAGTTTAATTTCTACGTTTGGAAGGTTCTTGTCACCAACAACTACGCGTACTGGGAAACCGATAAGGTCGGCATCGTTGAACTTAACGCCAGGGCGTTCGTTGCGGTCATCAAGAAGTACTTCTACGCCAAGCTTAGAAAGTTCTTCGTAAAGCTGGTCAGCAGCTTCCTTCATTTTGTCTTTGTATGCAATAGGTACAACGGCAACCTGGTAAGGAGCTGTAGACATTGGGAACATAATTCCTTTGTCGTCGTGATAAGTTTCGATGATTGAAGCCAGTGTACGGTCAACACCGATTCCGTAACATCCCATAAGAGGAACAACTGGTTTTCCGCTCTGATCGAGATATGTTACGTTCATAGCTTTTGTATATTTGTCACCAAGCTTGAAGATGTGACCAAGTTCGTTTCCTTTTTTGCTGTAGAAAGGTTTTCCACAGTCAGGACAGGCGTCTCCAACCATTGCTGTACGAACGTCTCCAACCATGAAAGGTTTGTAGTCGCGTGAAGGTTCTACGTGTTTGATGTGGAATCCTTCTTTTCCGGCACCGGCGAAAGCGTCGTGCATATCAACAACAGAAAGGTCCTGGATGATTGGACAGTTCAGTGTCATTGGACCAACGAATCCGTGTGGAGCATTTGCCATCTGAACAATTTCGTCACCTTCAGCAAGGCACAGGTCAGAACATTTCAGAAGTCCTGCAAGTTTTGCTTCGTTTACTTCAAGGTCGCCGCGGATAAGAACACAAACGTATGAAAGCGGATAATATGTGAAGTTACCTTCTGTAACCTGTTTGAAGTTCTTGCCGCCGTTGGCATTTGAAAGATCCAGACCACAGTTGATTACGCGGTAGATCAAAGCTTTGATAAAGCGTTTTGAAGTTGTTCCGAAGAATTTTTCCATGTCTTCAATGCTGAATACATTTGGAGTTGCAACTTCTTCAACAGGAAGATCAGTTTTTACCTGTGGATTTCCTGAATCATCAGTTGGAACGTCTGGGCGGCATGCAGCTTTTTCTACGTTTGCAGCGTAACCACATTCGCAGAGCATAAGTGTATCGTCACCAACAGGAGATTCAATCATGAATTCTTCAGACCCTGAACCACCCATATTTCCTGTGTCGGCTTTTACAGAAATTGTTTTAAGACCAAGACGTTTGAAAATGCGGCGGTAAGCTTCTGCAACTGTGTTGTAAGAGTTGTCAAGAGATTCTTTGTCTGCGTCAAAAGAGTAAGCGTCCATCATTGTGAATTCGCGTCCGCGCATAACGCCGTAGCGAGGGCGGATTTCATCACGGTATTTTGTGTTGATCTGGTATGGAATGAGTGGAAGCTGTTTGTATGAATCCAGACCGTCGCGGATAAGAGCTGTAAAGGCTTCTTCGGCTGTTGGAGAAACAATCATGTCCTGGCCGCCGCGTGTTGTAGCTTTGAGCATTTCAGGTCCCATTGTTTCCCAGCGTCCAGATTCCTTCCAGAGTTCTCCCGGCTGGATTACTGTAGGTTTCATTTCCAGAAGACCGGCTCTGTCCAGTTCTTCGCGGATAATATTCTGAACTTTCATGAATGAACGGTAGCCAAGTGGCATGTATGAATAAAGACCGTTTCCAAGTTTGCGGATAAGACCGCTTCTCATCATCAGCTGATGGCTTGCAATAACTGCGTCGTTTGGAGCGTCGCGCAGTGTTGAAATAATAGTTTTAGATGCTTTCATAGTGCGTCTATTATAGTAAATAAATGATTTTTGTGGAATTAAACATAATTAGTTTCCTTCCGATAATCTAACAGATGGCAGATAAAACCCGTTTTTTCAGATCAATTTTCTCAAAGTCCAAAGGCCTTCTTCTTGCAGCACTTTTTTGCCTTGCAAACAGCACTTTGATTTTTGCTTCTGATATTCACATGCACCTCTGGTCTTCTCTTGATGCTTATCCGGAACTTATGGCCACGGAGGATAAAGATTCCGGTGTTTTTGACTTTCCAATCAAATCAATGAAAGAAACGGCCCCTTTCCTTGTAAACGGCATGGTTTACGGCTGGAAATTTACTTATACCCCTTCAGATAAGGCAAGAGGAGTAGAAGAGTTCTTTGAACTGACTGAAATTCAGAGTCAGGACGTTATTCTGGACCAGATTGAGTACCAGGACCCCTGGATTTCTGAAGAAGATAATAAATTTAACGTCTGGGTGAATTTTAACCGTAACGAATTTCAGGCCCGTAACTTTAAGTTATGGTCGTCCATTAAAAATCCGGCAATATCAGGCCGTGGATATGGTGGACTTGAAAAGGGCTTTGATGGCATCAGAGAAGCTTCAGCTGATGCTGTAAAGAATGCGGTTCGAGAGCATTTCAGGAATGAGATCAAAAACAAACCGAAAGAAATCAGCGGTTCGGTAATAATCAGAGGAAACCCGGTTATTGGAATAGTTTCCGGAAAATACTGTATCTATCTTGATTTTTTCCTAGAATGCGATACAATTCTTAAATATAGAGTATTTTGAGATTTTTTATCATCTGGAGATTTTTATGAAGAAATTTTTAGCAGTAGTAGCATGTTTGTTTGTTGCAGCCGGTGCATTTTCCCAGGCAGTTGCTGATGCTACATCAGAGTTTGAAAAAGCTCAGAAGATTGAAGAACAGAGTACAATGATTCAGACAATCCGTGTTCCTGAAGGATTTGTCGGAATGACAACAAAACAGTACATGATTGATGAAGTACTGAAGACAGGTGGAGAAATCACTATCGAATATTCACCACTTTATGATGAAGTTCGTATTTACTATACATGTCTTCTTACAGCTTACGAACGTGGTGAAGCAATGAATACAGTTCTTGCAGTTCTCCAGGATTTTGAATCTCTTACAAAATACATTAATGTTGATGGTAAAGAAATGACAAAGGACAGATACTACAAATACAGTTATCTGGTTCCAGATAAGGAAAAATATTTCCGTGATGACCGCCTTAAGAAGGCTCAGTACATTTCTTATGTAAAATTCTCTAAATAGAATAACATTTGTAATTTTTTTGTAAATTTTGTAAACTTAGAGCCGGATTTCTTTTTGAAATCCGGCTTTTTTAATTTTACGAGGCAAAACGAATGGATATCAAAAATATCATTAAAAACCTTCATCCGCTTGAGATCAAAGTTCTTCTCAAATACTCAGACCAGGATGAACTTACTTCTGAAAAACTCCAGAATGAACTGGAATACAAAGAAGGACACGCTAACCAGGCATTCAGCTGGCTTGGCGGAAAAGAACTCCTTAAAGAAATCAAACGTACACCACATACATTCTTTGAAATCACAGAAACAGGTAAAAAGCTTGCTGAAACAGGTACTGTTGAAGAACGCATGGTAAACTACCTGAAAGATAACGGACCACACACACTTCCTGAAATTGCTGCCGCTATCGGTTGTGAACAGAAAGACATCGGTTCTGCTTTCGGACCTCTTTCAAAAGAAGGCGTTCTGAAAATGAACGAAGAAAAGAAAGCTGAATACACAGGAAAAGAACTGCCTGCACGTCTTTCAGTTGTTGCAAAACTTCTGGCAAAAGCAAAAGAAAAGGCAACTCTGAACAAGGCTGACCTTTCTGCAGAAGAACAGGAAGCAATGGCAACACTGGCAAAGAAACGTGGTGCTGCTGACAGTGCATTCAAAATCATTGAACGTGAAACTGTAGTTTACAAACTTACAGAAGCATACAAGAAAGTTAAGGAAGAACTTAAGAACGCCGGTGTTACAGGTAACGAAATCGGTGAAGTTACTCCAAAAATGCTTGCTTCAGGTGAATGGAAAAACGGAACATTCCGCGGATACAATATTTCTATTCCACCTGCACGTATTATCCAGGGTCGCACAAATCCTTACGTTCAGTTCCTTGAATCAGTAAAAGACAAGCTCTGTTCTCTTGGTTTCCAGGAATTCGACGGACCTCTCGTAGAAACAGAATTCTGGAACGGTGATGCTCTGTTCATGCCACAGTTCCACGCTGCCCGTGATATTCACGACGTTTACCGTCTTAAGAATCCAACACACGCAAAATCAATCGAAGAACCATATCTTTCAAATGTTAAAGCTGTTCACGAAAACGGTGGAAACACAGGAAGCCGCGGTTGGAACTATTCATTTGATAATGAATTCACACGCCGCCTGATTCTTCGTTCACAGGGAACTGTACTTTCTGCACACCAGCTCCACAAAGCTGAAATCCCTGGAAAATACTTCGGTATCGCACGTTGTTTCCGCTACGACAAAGTAGATGCTACACACCTTTCAGACTTCTATCAGACAGAAGGTATCATTCTTGGTGAAGACGTAAACCTTAAGACTCTGCTCGGTATGCTTGAAATGTTCGCTGTAGAAATTGCCGGAGCAACAGACGTAAAATACGTTCCTGGTTACTTCCCATTCACAGAACCTTCAATCGAAGTTCACATCAAACACCCAGTACTTGGTTGGTTCGAACTTGGTGGTTCTGGTATCTTCCGTCCAGAAGTTACAAAAGCTATGGGCATTGATGTTCCAGTTGCAGCTTGGGGTATCGGTATTGACCGTATGGCTCTTATGGCTCTGGGACTTACTGATCTGCGTCAGCTCTTCTGTGAAGATATCGAACAGGTTCGCCTGCGCAAAGCAAAGTTCTAATATTAAATGAAATATGATGGTGGTTGAGTTTATTGAAACCACCAAAAAAAAACTCCCTTCGAAGGGAGTTTTTTTTTGCTTTTATATCTAGAACTTAATCACTTCTGGAGCGTGTGTGAAAGCGCTGATTGTTGCTGTTGCATTTTCGAAATAATAAACAACAGTATTTCCATCATCAGCTTTATACATAGCCTGAAGACTTGGGTAAGCATCCAGCATGGCCTGACGAACTTCTGTTCTGTCATCTTCAACGAGAGTTCCTGAAATACGAATCCATTCAGGACCTTTCATGGCACAAACTTCAACTTTACCGTTTGCTTCAATTTGTTTTGAAACTGGTTTTACTTTTCCAGTCTGAATATAAAGTTTTCCTTCATAAATAAGGACAGTCCCGAAAGGTCTGACTCTTGGCTGATCTCCTTCTACAGTAGCCAGATAATATGTTCCAGCTTCTTTCAAAAAATCATAAACTTTCTGCATTTATTTCTCCTGATAATTTTTTGGTATGTTTATACTGTTCATTATACTACGGAAATAAGCTTCGGTATCATATCCCTAACGTAATTTTTGCTATTCTGTTATAATCAATTTTATGGATTCGACATCTTTCCTTCCGGTTTCTCACGAAGATCTTCAAAAAAGAAACATAGATCAACTGGACTTTGTTTTTGTTTCAGGTGATGCTTATGTAGATCATCCTTCTTTTGCCGCAGCACTTCTTGGACGCTGGCTTGAAAAACATGGATACACAGTTGGAATCATTCCTCAACCTGATTTTAAGAACGTTGAAGCTTTCAGAGTTCTTGGGAAACCTCGCCTTGCTTTTCTTGTAAGTGCAGGCGCCATGGACAGTATGGTTTCCAACTATACGGCAAACAACAAACCCCGCAGTGAAGACGCATACGCTCACGGCGGCGTGGCCGGGCACCGACCTGACCGTGCCCTTATTACTTATGTTGCCAAGTGTCGCGAAGCTTATAAAGGGGTTCCTGTCTTAATCGGTGGAATAGAAGCAAGTCTTCGCCGTACAACTCACTACGACTACTGGTCCAACAAAGTCCGTAAATCAATCCTTCTGGACTCAAAAGCTGACCTCCTCATGTACGGCATGGGGGAACATTCAATAATTGAAATAGCTGATTTATTGAATGCGGGAGTTTCTGTACGTGACATCAGGAATGTAAGAGGAACCTGCTGGTGGATCAGTAATTCGCAATGCACTGTTCAAAATTCACAATTGATTTTGAACAGGAAGGATTCTGCTCCTGAGGTAATCGCTGACAAGGTTATTGTTCTCCCATCGTTTGAAGAAATTTCTAAAGAGGATCCTGATTCAAAGAAAAAGTTTGCCGAAAGTTTTGTGGTCCAGGAACAGAATACCGATGCCCTTAATGCAGATATTCTTGTTGAACAGGCCGATACCCGTTTTGTAGTACAGAACCCGCCGGCTTATGTTCTGACTACAAAGGAACTGGATTCAGTTCACGAAATGGAATATACCCGTCGATGGCATCCTATGTATGACGGGCCGGCAGAAAACGGCAAGTGCGGTGTGCCTGCTTTGGCAGAAGTTCTTTTTTCTCTTACAAGTGTCCGCGGCTGTTACGGTGCCTGTTCTTTCTGTGCCATTACTTTTCATCAGGGGCGCCGCATTCAGGCTCGCAGCCACGAATCTCTTGTAAAAGAAGCAACTGACCTTACAAATCATCCTGATTTTAAAGGATATATCCACGACGTTGGGGGACCAACGGCAAACTTCCGTCAGCCTGCCTGTAAAAAGCAGATTGAACACGGCGTATGTAAAAACCGTCAGTGTCTGGGAACGGAACCTTGTCCGAATCTGGAAGTTGATCATTCCGATTACGTTGAGCTTTTAGGGAAACTCCGTGCCATTCCGAAAGTTAAGAAGGTGTTTATCAGAAGCGGAATCCGTTTTGATTATCTGGTTATGGATAAAGACAAACATTTCCTCCGCGACCTTGTTAAATATCATATTTCAGGTCAGCTGAAAGTTGCCCCTGAAAATTCAAGTGATAAGATTCTGGCCCTTATGAGAAAATCAACTCACAAGGTTTACGAGGATTTCAGTAAAGAATATAACCAGATGAATAAGCAGGAAAATATGAAACAGTATCTTGTTCCGTATTACATTGTTGCTCATCCGGGAGCCGGCTTAAACGAAGCCATTGAAACGGCTCTTTATCTTAAGAAGACCGGTTTTGTTCCTGATCAGATTCAGGATTTTTATCCTACACCGGGAAGCCTTTCAACCTGTCAGTACTACACGGAACTGGATCCTTATTCCAAAGATAAAAACGGAAACATGAAAAAAATCTACGTGGCAAAAGGGGCTCGTGAACGACGTCTTCAGCGCGCGGTCATTCAGTTCAAGAAACCCGAAAACCGCATGCTGGTTCGGGAAGCCCTTGAAAAGGCCGGTCGTAAAGATTTGCTAAATGTTCTGAAGTAATTGTATAATTAAAGGGTGGGAGAAGGATTTACTATGGCTGATGATTTTTCTTACGAAATTGTAAAACCTGTTGGTGTTGTTTCGGAAGGCAAAGGCGGATGGAACCTGGAACTTAATATGGTTTCCTGGGGTGGACGTCCTGCAAAGTATGACCTTCGTTCATGGGCACCTGACCACCAGAAAATGGGAAAGGGCCTTACTTTGTCCGCAGAGGAACTGAAGGCCCTTAAAGATCTTTTGGATAAAATCGAAATTGAATAATCAGGCAGAAATGCCTGAAGTCTTTTCTAGTCTTTTTCTACTTCCCAAGTTGCAGAACTGCCGCCTTTTTTGAGGATGATTTCATAAAGGGCTTTCTGCAGCATCACGTCTTCAAGAAGAGTTCCACCGTTACGAATCTGCATGTCTGTGCTGCTGATCAAAGCAAGTACGGCAGCAGTCTGTCCAGCAGACCAGATTTTTGCCGCATTTCGGTACTGTTTCTGCATCATTTTGGCCCCAAAACCATTGGTTTTAAGGGTAAAATCGTCTGCGTATGGGTTTTCTGCCATAACTTTGTGCCAGGTCTGAAGCTTTCTGAAACAGGAAGTAAGGCCGGCCAGAAGCATAACAGAGTTGTTTTCCTTTGAAAGACGCAGCTTTTGTAATACAGAAAGGGCACTTTCGAGCCTTTCTGCAGGCTGTTTTGAAACGTCAGTCATTTTATTGAAAAGGGTAAAGGGAGTTTCTTCCCTGTTGTGTTCAAGAATCTGTTCAACGTTTTCCGCTGTGATTGTTGAGCCCTGTGGGAAAACAATGAAGAAGCGGGAACATTCATTTCGCATGGCTTCTGTGTTGTTTTCAACCATTTCAAGAATCAGCTCTGCGGCGTCCTGATCCAGGGAATATCCGTTCTTGGAAAAGAAGTTCATAATCCATGGCAGTTTTTCACTTTCAAACATCTCCCAGAATTGTTTCTGGTTAGAGGCTGGCACCGCTTTCTTCAGCTTCGCGTCTACGGAAGTTTCATCCGAAACTAAAATGAGAGTGCTGGAATCTGATGGATTTTTTTCCAGCCAGTCAGTAATCATCTGAATGTCAGATTTGTTCTTGATTGCCTCGCAGCCGCGGATTTCTACACAGGTGGCATCTGAAAAAAGTGAACCGTCCTGCAAAGTTGTCATTGCCTGGGCAAAAGGAGTTTCTACGAGGTAGAAAACATATTCATCTACAGAGGCATATTTCTTTTTAAGGGCTGATTTAACGGCCGCAACCGCTTCGTTTCTTTTTCCGAATTCAGGGCCGTTGTATAAATAGATTGGTGCTGCCATTAGTATGTTCTTACGATATTTGAAAGGATTCCCACAATGCGTACATCTGTGCAGTAAATTGGTGAGAATGCAGGATTTTCAGGCTGAAGTCTGATTTTGTCTGATTCGCGGTAGTAGCGTTTAAGAGTAATGGCGTCATCGATTACGGCTACTACAATCTGGCCATCAATGGCAGAAGAAGCCTGTTCAACAACTGCCAGATCTCCTTCAAGAATACCGGCATTAATCATTGAAGTTCCGCGAACGCGGAGAGCGAAGTAGCTTTTTCCCGGTCTTACGAAAGGTTCTGTAAGATTTACATATCCGTCCAGGTTTTCTTCGCAAAGGAGAGGTTTTCCGGCGGCAACAGTTCCCAAAAGTGGCACTTTGCCAACGAAAAGTTTAGGTTCAACAGCATTGTCATCAAGGACACGAATAGAGCGGGAGCGTTTCTGTGTCTGAGAAAGATAGCCTTTTTTCTGAAGAGCAGTAAGGTGATCCTGAACAGCGCGAAGTGAAATATCAAAATGTTCGCTGATTTCACGTACAGTTGGAGGATAGGAATTTTCTTCCTGGAAATTTGCAATAAAAGTCAGAACTTCTTTCTGGCGTTCAGTAATACCTTTCATATTTTACTCTTCCTCAAATTTGCTTTCGAAGAGCTCCCAGATTGTGTTGGCACATTCTGATTCGTCAGGACCTTCAACCTGCATTGTGAGTGTTGTGTTGTAGCCGGCGGCCATTGTAATAACACCCATGATAGATTTTGCATTTACAGAAGCGTCGTCTTTTGTAAGAGTAACTTCGCTCTGGAATTTATTTGCAGTCTGAGCAATGATAGCTGCTGGTCTGGCGTGAATTCCGGCTCGGTTTTTTACTGTAAGAATCTTTTCGATCATTTTGTTATCCTTTTTCAGTTTATTTATATCCCTATATTATAGGGAGTTAGTAAGCATCGTTGTTGTTATTGTAAGCATTTTTGGCTTCACCGGTTTCAATCCATTTAAGAACATTCTGGTTGAAGTCTCTTGCCGAGTTATAACCCATTTTCTTAAGACGCTCGTTCATGGCGGCGGCTTCAATAATAATTGGAAGGTTACGTCCCGGACGTACAGGAATGACGATTTCAGGGATTTTTACTCCCAGAACTTCCTTGTAATGGTTTTCTGAGCCAAGGCGGTCATAGGCCTTTGTGGCATCCCATTCTTCCAGCTGAACAATAAGCTGTACTTCTTTCTGGTCACGGATGGCACCAACCCCGTAAAGCTGGGAAATATTGATGATTCCAAGTCCGCGGATTTCCATGTGGTGGCTGATCAGTGTATTTGAACCGCGTCCAAGAAGGATGTTTCCGTTTACACAGCGCATTTCTACAATGTCGTCGGCAACAAGACGGTGGCCGCGTTCTACCAGTTCAAGGGCAGTTTCTGATTTTCCGACTCCGGAATGACCTGTAAGGAAGATTCCGACACCGTAAACTTCAACCAAAACCCCGTGCATTGTCTTTTTTGAAGCAAAAATGTTGGAAAAGATGCGGACAAGGCGGTTTGAAAGTTCAGAAGAAGAAAGTTCAGTCTGAAGGACAGGACAACAGTTTTCTTCTGCCAGTTCCAGGAATTCCTGGGTAGGTTCCAGATTGTAAGAAAAGATGCAGCAAGGAATCTGACTGGTGAAAAACTCTTTGAGAGTTTCATCATTGTTTTCCTGGTGAAGTTTTTCAAGGTAGGCAGATTCTCCGCGGCCAAAAAGCTGAACGCGGTTGGACTGGAAATTCTGATAAAAACCCGAAAGGGCAAGGCCCGGGCGGTTTAATTCCGGAATAGTGATGGCGCGAGGTAAACCGCGTCTTCCGGCTATGCATTTGAGATCGAGAGTATCGTGTCCTGAAAGTTCAAGTTCAAGCAAATCAAGTACTGTGAATTTCTTTTCTGCCATTTGTGTTTACTATACATAATTAACGGTGCCCGTTCAAGAAAAAAAGTACCGAAATTCAAGTTCCTGGGGAAATTTACCGAAAATGGAATGAAGAAGTCTATAAATTTTCATTTTTCTAGAGGTTAAATGGAGATTTTGGAGACTATAATTTGCATTTATTCACTTATGATATATAATTATGAATGTATAATTGTATCTTGAGATTACTGTCGCTATTGCGAATTAACATATGTTCTTAGGAGCTGACTATGAAACAGAACGTTACAAAATTTTCAAAACTCGGATGGCTTTTCTATGGTGCCGCAGCCTTTGTGGCTATGCTGCTGCCATCCTGTCGTATCGGACTTGGGGAGGCAGTAGATACTGCCCGTCCGGAAATCAGCGTTGACGACTCTATTGTGGCAAACACAGTTTACAAGGATGCCTTTGAACTTTTTGGAATTTGTAAGGACGATGACATTGTAGAAAAGGTCCGTGTTGCCCTTACAAACAACGAAACCGGTGAAGGTTATCTGTTTGTTTCTGATCCTGAAGATGATACAGAAGAAATGGAAGAAGAACTGAAACTGGTTCGCTGTGACGTTCCTGTAAAAATCACAAGACTTTGCAACGAAAAAGGTGAAGTCATCAAGAAATACAAGAGAGAAGACACTTGGTCTATTACTCTGAACGAAAAATCAGAATCCGGTGAATTCCTTGTTAAGGACGGAAAATATACAGCAACTGCTTATGCTCTGGATAGAGTAGACAGAAAATTCAAGAACCTTTCAAATGCCGGACGTGCCATTATTGTAGATAACACAGCTCCTCTTTTCCTTCTTGGTACTCCATCTTTGAGCCAGGACTTTGGTGGTACTTTCAAAATTGTTGGACGCGTTTCAGACGACAACGCCGTTGAAAAAATGATCGTTGATTTCTACGAAACTGATGCAGTAGAAGGCGATGAACCAATTGCAACATGGGAACAGCAGAACATCGCTCCAACTGTTGAAGTTAACGTTGCAATCTGGAAAAAAGAAGGCGACCTTTACCACAGAATTTATGGAAGCAATAACATTAAGAATGGTTTCAGAAGTTTGAAGTGTAAAATCACTTTGATTGATGAAGCTGGAAATACAACATCATCTTTCTACATGGATGAAGATGCCGAAGTTGCAGACTTCGTTACAACAAAAGGTATTTCTGTAACAGATCTTTACCATATTAAGAATGGTACTTATGTGTCTTCTGCAGACAGAGCAGTTTCAGATACTCTTATTGAAGAAGTAAAAGCATGGCTCATGGACAATGAAAAACTTCACAAAGAAGTTGCTTTCAGACTTAATCCTGAAGCCAGTCCAAAATATTCTCTCGTTGGTGGATACGCCGCAGTAAAGACATATTCTGAAGCAAAGAAAAATGAAGTCCTGAACGGGGACAGCATTCTGGTTCAGGTTGATGCAGGACGTGACGGAAACGCAATTAACCAGGACTCTATTGGAATTGATCTTTATGTAATTGAAAAGAATGCTTTAACAGAAGCTGATGACGGATCTTCTCTTCTTAGCAAAGTTGACCCAAATTCAAAAATTACTGTTTTTAAACCACTGGTAGATAGAAACGGAAATACAAATATTACAGAAGAAGAAAAGGCAATCCGTGCTCTGTCAAAATTCGCAAAGCAGGAAACTTCTTACACAATCACTGCTGTAATTGATGAATCAATTAAACTCAGGACAGGTCTTACATATCTTGTTGTAGTAACAGGTTTTGACAGCAAGAAAGTTGAATTCGATAACCTGGGTGATGAATATGGATTCTTCCTTACTGCAAAAGGAATGGCCCCAACTCTCACACTTACATCACCAAAAGAAAATACTCTGTACCTGAACAAAGAAGGTGAATTTGTTGTTTCGGGAACAACTTCTCACGAAGAAGGAATTCCTGTTGTAAAAATCACTGTTCAGAAAAATGCAGATGAAGATGGTTCTGAAATTCCGGAAGCTGTAGTATTCACATCTCCAGATGATTTTGAAGTTAAAGACCGCAACTTCGAATTAAAAATCAAACCTGCAGATTTCATTAAGAAGACTGCCGACCTGGATGTAAGTGCCCAGTACGATGTTTCAATCGTGGCAGAATACGGGGAATTCGCTTCTAACGAAATTATCAAATCTATTTCTTACGACGTTGATAAACCATACATCACAAACCTGAATGTTCTTCCTGTTGTTGATATGTCATCAGTAGGTGGAACAGAAGGAAACATCAACGGAACAGTAAAGATTTCAGGTTCTTTCAATGACGCCTTTGCAGGTATTAATACAGATTCTCTTTACTGGATTCTCAATGATGATCCTGCTACAAAAACAAAAATTGCCCGCCAGCAGAACTGGGAAATTTTACTTGATACTCTGGAACTTACAGACATATCTGATCTGATCCTTGAATTCCTTTATGAAGATAAAGCCGGAAACAAAGGAAATCAGTATGTTCTTTATAACGAAGCTACATCACAGAAATATCTGGTTAACCAGGAATCTGATAAGCCAATTATTCTTCCTAACGGACTGGAAGAACTTCCTGAAGGAACAAAACCTGGAAACGGAAAGAACGTTCCTTCTCAGGGTGAACTTCTTACAGGAACTATTACAGATGATGACGGTCTGAGCAAAATTACAATCAGCTGTATTTCTCTGTCTGAGACAAATAAGACAGGTGATTTCACAACAGTAATTTCCGGTGCTGACCTTAAAGATGCAGATGGAAAAGTAAAGAAATCTTACGACCTCAAACAGAACCTTCCAACAGTAAACGGAACTTATACTCTTACAATTGAAGCAGAGGATACAAACGAAACTCCAAAAGTTCGTGTATGGAAATCTCTCATTAAGATTATGGGACGCGCTCCTGAACTTTCGGATATTAAATCAGAAAATACATACGTAACAAAAACTGGAAACGGTGTTACAACTGTAACAATTAATAGTACTGTCAGCGGTGAAAGTGAAACTGGAAAACCTCTCCTTATTAAAGTTAATGCAGTAAATGAAACTGATGATAACGATTGGACTGAAGTTGCATGGACAGCAGCTGGAACTGATTATGACAGCGGTGAAACTGCAGACTGGACTTATGTAATTCCTGGATCAATGATTCAGGATGACGAAGGAACATATACTCTTTACTTTAAGGCATTCGATTTTGACGGAAAATCTTCTTCTGTTAAGAGTATTTCTTACACAGTAGACAATACTCTTCCAGAAATGAAGAGCTTTACAGTTCCTGCTTATGTTTCAAACCCAAGTGTTTCTATTGAAGCAGGCACTGTAAATCCACAGGATACATATTTCTACCAGATCCTTCCTGCAAGTGAAGCAGCTCCTGCTTCTTTCGGATACGCAGATATTGAAGCTGCAGACAGCAATTGGATTGAAGGTACAGCCAGCGGATTCGTTCAGAGATTCGCTGTAGAACCAACAGCCGCAGAAATCAGCGAAGGCGTTCTTCCAGAAGGAGAATACAAGCTTTACACAGTTGCAATGGACAGTGCAAAGAATACTTCTCTTGTACTTACAGAAGATGCATTTACAGCAGACCTTTCTGTTCCTGTTATTTCAAATGTTGATGTAACTGAAGCACTTAAAGAAATCAACAGTACAGAAAAAGCCGCACTGGCAACTTCTCCTGCTGTAATCTCTGCAAAGATTACAGGAACAGTCAGCGGCTTTGAATACATTTCCCTTTATAAGGGAGCTGTTAAAGTTGGTGACCTTGTTTCGGTTGATCCAATTGAACAGACATACAAATATGAAATAAAAGACGATGCATATCTTGCAGATGGTGACAATAAATTTACTATCAAAGCCAAGAACAAGGCTGGACGCGAAGTTTCTGCTGCAGTCCCAGTAATTGTTCTTGATGAAACTCTGCCTGTTTATAAATCAATTTCTGTAACTCCAAAGAACGGAGAATATGTAAACGGAAAAGTCACAGTAACAGTTTCTCTTTCTGACAACAAAAAACTTGCAGGTCCATTAACCTGGAATTTCGGAGCAGATCTTCCTGTAACTGTTCCAGTAAAAGCTGCTTCATCAGATACAGTTTCTTTTGAAGTTGATACAAATTCACTTCCAGATGGAAACAATACACTTAACCTTTCTGTAAAAGATGCTGCAGGAAATACAGCAGACAAAAATGATTTTGTTCTTAAAGTCGATCAGTCTACAGATAAACCTGTATTTAATGTAAAGAACGGAATTGAAGAAAACAGAACAGCAGCTTCAATTACAACTGCAACAGATAAAAATGTTCTTAAAAAGAAGGATAAGATTGAAGTTGAGGTATCAGATGATGATGGTCTTGCTTCGGTAACTCTTAAATACCGTAAGGCTGGTTCATCTGATTCATGGACTCCTGCAACTCATATGACAGGTTTCAATGCTTCAACAGACAGAGGCGTAAGAAAAACAACTGTAATTATTGAAGTCCTTGAAGAACTTCCGGAAGGAAAACTTGAGGTTCTCCTTGAAGCTTCGGATATTAAGCATGATTCTGATGCCTGGTATTCAAACAAATGGGAAACAGTAATCGGTATTACAGCCGGTGCTCCAACAATTACTATTGATGAAACAACAAATAACAAGCCTGCATCTTATGTAAGTAACGCTGCAAAAGATGTAATAATCAAGGGATCTGTAACAGGCGGAGAAACAGTTGTTTACACAAAAACTGTAAAAGTTGGAAGTGCTGCTGCCGTATCACAGGTATTTACTCCAAACGCTGAAGGAAACTTCACACACACAATTTCAGAAACAGGAGCTGCCGACGCAAACACAACAGTAACTGTTACATATTCAGCAACTAATGCCTTTGGTCAGTCAGCTGATCCAAAGACCTGGACTTACACAATCGATAACGAGAAACCTGCTATTTCTTCTATTTTAGTTGCATCAGAAGCTTACAATGCAGACAAATGGAGAAAGAATGATTCTGTAAACTTTAGTGGAACATGGACAGAGGACGGTTCTGGTATTGCAGAAATTTATTACTGGGTAACAAATACAACAGCAGATCCTGGAACTGTAAAAGACAATACAATGTCTGCAGAATTGAAAGGTTCTGTTTATGAGTTCAATGATAATGTTTACAACTTTGCAAACGGCAGTCAGTATGTTCACTTTAAGGCTATTGATAACGTAGGAAACTTGAGCAATGACGTTTACTATAAGATTAATGTAGACAACAAAGCTCCGGTTCTTACTCTTAACAAAGCAAATATTACAGACGGAAAACTTATTGTAAGCGATACAAATCTTGAAAGTTCAACTGGTGTTCAGATCAGTGGTACTCTCGAAGAAGACATTTCTTATATCAGCACAACAAAGGCTATTACAGTTTACGAAGGTGCAGATACAACAGGTACTGTTCTTGCATCAAAAGCATACTTAGGTTCATCTGCCTCTGAAAAAGTAAATGGAACTAAAGAGTTCTCTGGAATTAAGATTGATCCTTCAAAACTGACAAAAGAAAACGATAAGTATAAAGAAAACTATACAATTACAGTTGTTGGCCTTGACCACCTTGAAAACTCAAGCCAGGACAAATTTGTTCTTGTAGTAGATACAGAAGATCCTGAAGTAACAATTGATGCACCGGCTGGTCGTACAGGAAAGAACTCCATTGTAGATTCAGAAAACCCTGTAACAATCAGAGGTAAAGCTTCGGACAACATTGCAGTTTCTTATGTTTACTACCAGATTAAGACAGGTAACGTTTCTACAAAACCTGCAAAGGGAGGAGATGCCTGGACAAGACTTGACGCTTCAAGCGGCCAGTGGGAAGCAAAACTTTCTTCTGTCCAGGAAAAGGGAACTTATACAGTTTTCGCTTACTCAGAAGATAAATCTGGAAAGACTTCAGAAATTGAATCTTCTGTTTACGACATTGATAATGGCGCACCAGAAATCACTCTTAAACTCCAGAAGGGTTCAGGAACAGCAACAGTTATTCAGAATACTTCCGGAACTGAAGAAGTAGTATCAGAAGACTCATTTACTTTGTCGGTTGAAGTAAAAGATGATTATAAGCTTGGCTCATATACTCTTAAAGTAGATGGAGTCGCAGTACCTTTGACACAGGTAACTGCAAACAAAGAATACAAAGCAACAGTTTCAAAAACTACAGATAAGGTATATGAAATTTCAGTTGAAGCAGTGGATGTAGTTGGAAAAACAACTCGTGCTTCACGCAAGATTAAACTTGACCATACAGGTCCGGTAATTAACTTTACATCTCCAGATTTGACAAAATGGCAGAAAGAAGAAAGATTTGATGTTAAGGGAATTGTTTCTGATGCAGTTTCCGGCGTAGATGCTATTTACTACACAACAGAGGAATCAGCACCAAAAGCTACTAAAGACGATTTTGCAGATACAAAATGGAAGAAACTGACAACAACTTCAACATGGTCTGTATCTCTTGAAAATCTTGAAGAAGGTGAAAACGGACACCTTTATGTAGCCGCCGTAGATAAGGCAGGTAACTTCACTGTAGAAACTAAGGGTCTTATGGTAGACAAGACTGCTCCAGAAGTTGCTCTTTATAAAACTCAGGCAGATGCCGAATCTCCTTCGGCAACAAAACTTTCCGGAGCACAGACAGGAAAGGATTCAATTACTTTCTATATCAAAGCAACAGACAAAACTCCAGGTTCTGGAATTGCTTCTGTAAAAGTAAACGGTATAGATGCAACTCTGGTAACTGGTAATATTTATAAATACACAGTTGCAAAAGAGGCAAATGATACTGTAAAAGAAACCTGTAACGTTGAAGTAACAGACGGTGCAGGACTTAAAGCTACTGCTTCTGTTGCTGTAACTGTAGACGCAAAAGCTCCTGTTGTTACAAAAGTTTCTCCATCAAAGAAAGCCGGAGATTATATCAACGGAACAATTAACCTTACCTTCAACGCACAGGATGATACTGGACTTGGTGGAACTTATTCTTATGCAGTAACTGGAACTGAGGTAAGCGGAAATGGAACATTTACTGCTGGAACAGTTTACGAAAATATTACAATTGAAAACTTTGATACAACAAGCGTTACAACTACTAACGCAGAGGTTGATCTTGTAATTACATTAACAGATGCTGTAGGAAACACAGAAACATCAACAACTACTTTGAAGATTGACCAGGCAACAGATAAACCTAAGTTTGAAGCTTCAAATGCCAAGGGTGCAGATTATGCCGATAACGTATTCGGACTTGGAAACTGGACTGTAGGCGGTAAGGTTTCTGATGATGACGGCCTTGGTGACGTTAAAGTTAAATTCGTGCCACAGACTGGGGCAACAGTTGTTTCAGGTGATGCCTATGCAAGTTATAAATCTATTCTGGCAGACACAAGCAAGAACAGAACTTCTGCAAATATTTCTATTCCTGTAAACAACAGCTATAACGGAAAATATGATCTTTATGTTCAGGTATTCGACAATAACACAACACCAATTGCTTCTGAAGAATACAAACTTAAGATTGCAGTAGACAACTCTGCTCCTGAAATCAGAGTAGAATCTGTAAACGGCAAAGACTACTCAGCAAAAATGTTTGTTCCAACAGGATTCAATGTTGAACTTACTGCTTATGACTCTAACGGTGTAAAAGACGTAAGAGTTAAGGGTGCTGCTTCACCGCTTACACCAGCAAATGGAAAATATACAGACACAATCAGCGGACTTTCAAGCGGAAATGAACAGAATCGCGTTTACGTTGTTACAGATAATTACAACCGTCAGGCAGAAAAGGAAATTATCTTCAATGTAGATACAACAGCTCCAGATGTTACTCCGGGTGCTTTCAAAGTAACTGGTGGTAAGAAAACTGTTGCTTATGCAGACGGAATTGCAAAGAACTGGTTCTCTTCTGCAAGTATTGCAGTAAGCGCAGAAAAATCAGATTCAACTGTGCCTGTTACCGATGTAAACCTTTCTGAAAACGCTACATATAAACTGACAGGCGACACAACAGCAGAAAGTTCATTTGAAATTTCTCGCAATTCAACAGCTTCTCCAAAAGAAGGAACAATGAATAATAACCGTTCTGTAAATAACGGTAAGACTCATTTCCTCTATACCTTCTTTGATGAAGCCGGTAACTCTGCAAAATTTGAAACAGATGTATATGTAGATAACGTTGCTCCTGTTCTTGGGGCTTATGCAATTAAGGTTGGTGATACAACACTTACAAGCAGCAGTATTATTAATGCTGAAAGTGTAACAGTAGAAATTGCCGGAACTGACGCAACTTCAGGTATTACACAGATCCTTATTGGAAAAACCAGCGGCTTTAGAGACACCGATAAGGTAAATAATGCCGTAACAATTTCTACAACAGCCGCAACAACAACTTCTCCACTGTATGGTCAGAAAACTCTGTCAACAGTAAAAATTACAGTTCCTACTGCAAACCTTACAGAAGGAAACAATGAACTCTTTGTAAGACTTATTGACGCAGCCGGCAACGCTTCTGTAGACCAGAGTATTGGAACCTTTACATTTGATAAAACTGCACCAGCAGTAGAAATTAAGTCCCACGAAAATAATGCTGTTGTAAACGGAACAATTACTCTTTCAGGTTCAGTAAGTGATTCAAACATTGGTACTGAAACAAAACCTGTTCTCTATATTGATGGAACTAAGGTTACAAACGGAGTAACCGCTAGAAGAAAAACTACTGCTGAATGGGAAGTGTCTGGAATCAATACTGTTGGTCTTACAGACAACACAGCACATACATTTGCAGTAACATTTGAAGACCTTGCCGGAAACGTAACTGCTCATACAGGCTCTGGTATTAAAAATCTGGTTTCTCTTATGGTTAACCAGGATACAGACAGACCTGAAATCAAACTTACAAACCTTACTGCAGGAAAAACTCTTAACGTAACTGAGATTACCGGAAGCATTACAGATGATGACAGCGTAAACCCAGCTATTCCTGCTGCACAGCAAGGCGACTTTAAGGTTGCAGTTATTACAAGTAAGGGTTCTTTAAATGATAATTCATGGAAGGCTCCAAAAGAGTTTAACGGAACAACCTTTACTGTTGATGTAGCAGATTACTTTGAAACAGACAGTCTTGATAATGAATACAAGATTTTCTTCCAGCTTAAAGATGCACATGGAAAAGCCTTCAGTGTAAAAGAAGCTTCTTCGGTAAACCAGCCAAAACTTAAAGACGAAAACGACGGTAACAAAATAGAGGATGCTGACGGTAATGTTATTGGAAAATATGACGGTTCTATTACACTGGCTGATGATGGTTCAGTTTCTTTCGCAATTGACCGTGAAGAACCAAGCATCAATAACATCTGGATTTCTACTGACGGTAAAGAAATAACAGCCGAAGATAAGGTTTGGGAAGAATTCTCGGGTAACACTTATTATGGTGGAACTAAATTGCCTTCTGCTATGATTAAAATTGAAGCAAGAGACGAAATTACAACAGATCCTGCAAACCTTACAGTTACTGTAGAAATTCAGCAGAGTGACGATGCAGATGGAAACTCAGTTGCAGCAATTGTATTGGAAGATGATGATATTACTTATAACAATAATTATCACTATGCAACATTAGACTTCAGCTCATATACAGACGGACTTCTTCTTATTTATGTAAAAGCCGCCGACGATTCGGGACACCCGGCAATTGAACGCAGAAACGTAAGTATTGATAATACTCCTCCAAATGAAGTTCATAAATCTGTAAGACCGGACTCATCAACAGAAGCTACTGCTACAGTAACAATGACAGGTACAGTCTTTGATGATGGTGAAGGGGTTGCAAAAATGGAATACTGTATTCCAACCCGCAAACTTAAGACAGATGCTGATCCTGTTCTTCCAACTGATGCCGATTCAGATACTGGGTTCACCTGGATTTCCGAAAACGTTGATAATGCTTCTAAGCTTACAAGAACCTCAAACAGCTGGACAATTGCCTTTACAGATCTGGCAACTGATGAAAGCACAATCAATGAAAACTATGCAGGTTATACAACAGATGATATCATCTATAACCTTCCTGTATGGTTCAAGATTACTGATACAATGGGTAATATCCGATGGGATAAAACAACCCTCAGATACAATCCAGATGCCGACCGTCCAAAGGCAGAGTTTACTTATCCAAAAGCCGACAAAGAAGTAGAGGCAACAGGAAAGAAATATGTTGTAATTGGTGGAAATATTGAATTCAATGGTATTGCAACCGATAATGACGGAATCGATTCAGTTTATCTGCAGTATGATGTTGATGGCGATGGTGACTTTGACACTAATGACTACAACTGGCTCAATACAAATAAGCTTACTGTTCTTCCTGATGGAGCAGAACTTAAAAACAACTGGACATTCAATGGAAATACTTTCTGGGGTGTAAAAGCAACAGGAAAGGCCAGCTGGAGTTCTGAATTCAACACAAAGACCCTTTCAGACCAGCTTGCAGCCGCAAATAAATCTCTTGAAGTAACAAACGACAAAAACCCTGGAACTAACAAGGACAGTACCCTTAACGTTCGGGTTTGCGCTGTAGATACAGACGACTACAATAAAGTTCTTGTAAGTGCATGGACAGAACTTCATATTTCTTTGAATGACTCAAAACCACAGTTCTCTAAATTCAAACTGGTTCAGTATCCAGATGCCAGTCATACAGCTGCAGCCGATGTTCTTCAGGAACTTGACTATACAGCAGGTATGTACCTGAATAATAAAGGTTACTGGAGACTGGAAGGTAATGTCCGCGACCAGCAGGGTATTAAGGCATTAAAACTTAAGGATGGAATTAAGGCCAACTATGTTGAAAATGTTGCTGTAACAACTGCCGGTACAGGAAAGGTTAGTGCCATCTCAACAGATCCACAGGGCTATAATATTATGGTTCCTATTACTGAAACTGTAAAATTCACAATTGAAGCAACAGACAACAGTGTTGATAATGAACACAACACAAGAACCTTTAATATTAATGTTGATGCAAAAGCACCTTCATTTATGGAAGGTGACGATGAAGATGACCTGGTTCTCCACCGTGATTCTAGTAACGGTAGCAAACTTTCAGGTTCTGTAGAAATTGTAAACTCTAATGGCCTTGTTTCTATTTTCTCAAAAGCAAAAGATGAAGGTTCCGGCTTTGATAAAGCAATGTATTATGTTGTACGTCGCGGGGATGGAACAAATACAAGTGACCGTATTTACAATGTAATGGAAGCCTATGGTTCAGACCGCATGCAGAACCGCTTTGCCTTTACAGAACATGACGATGTAGGAGATACAGAACTTGTATATGGAGGCAAAGCAACACCAAATGTCTTCATTAATGCAGATGAACTTCCTGTTGTAAAAGCTGCAATTAAAGCTCGTGACGATAATAGTACACTTACTGTTGAAGCAACAGATATTGCAACAGACAAAAATATCCGCGAATTCGGTTACCTTTATATTGGCGGTGCTTATCACCTTATTAAGAGTATTACAGGATCAGGTGACTCTATCACAGTTGTATTTGATGGGGATGCAGATAAAGAAAAGTTTAACGACTATGTATACTTTGTTTATGGAACAATGGCCGTAGACCATACAGGTGAAAGCCTGAACGAAGACGGAACAATTGCCGATGACGACGGTGTTTCTGTAGGCTTAACCGGTAAAGGTGACGGAATGCTGGAATCTATGGTTACTCTTGGAACTGAAACAACTTGGAGTGCTTCATTTGATTCAACAAATATTCCTGACGGTCCACTTGAAGTGCACGTTGTTGTATTCGATAAAGCCGGAAACGCACGTCATGGTAATGTAACAACAAAAGTAACAAACAATAAACCAAGAATTGCCCGTGTAACTCTTGGAACTGACCTTGATGGTTCCGGAGAAATTGAAGCTTCAGAAAAAACTTTGTTCTATGCTAAGTCAGAAAAGCCTGAACTTACAAAAACAGTTAATGGTCAAACAGTAGAAAACTACGATGCCGGTGTTGATAAGTGGACACTTGACGCTAAGTCAGAAAACGGTGGCCTTGACTGGAAGATTAAGAAAGATTTGAGCATTACACCGGAATTTGTAGGTGGTACAGGAGCTATTCATTATTACTATAGTCCTGCTGCTGGAAAAACAAATCTTACTTCCGCTCAGGGAACAGACGATTCTACTTCAGTAAAACAGACTGGAACTCTTTCAAGAACTGATGGAAAGGTTTCAGGTACAATTACTATTACTAATGATAAACTCCTTTCAGATACGGATGATGGCATAAACACTTACCGCTTCAGCTTCTGGGATGAAACAGAAGAAACAACTCCTGGTTCTAATTCAAGCTGGTGTATTCTTAATGCACAGCTCTTCCAGGACATTGTGGACAGCACTAGACCTGAAGCCTTTATCCATCCATTCTTCTGGCACAAGAAAGGCGGAAATGCAACTGATTCAAATGTAAGTGCTTACAACTCTATCCAGTGGGATGCAAATGGAAATGCACTTGGTCACATTGAACTTGAAGCAGATATAACTGATTCAATCCAAAATGCAAAAGCTGCGACAACAGGAACTAAAACTCTTGGAAATGATGATCCAAAAGTTTCCGGAAAGATTGTTATCCGCGGTTCAGCTTATGACGAAACAAAACTTGTTTCGGTTACTGTAACTTCAAGTGATACTTCAGTTCTTGGAAGTGGTATTACAGCTTCTCGTGCTAAAACTGGAAATGTTTATTCAAACACATGGGGAACCGGAACTTCTAACGGAAATACTCTTACTGTAGAAACAGTAAGCATCGGCCAGAAAGGACACCTTGTAAACTGGACTCTGGAAGTGGATACAGAAAAAGTAGCCGGCATTGTTAAACCGGATGTTTACTTCTATGTAACTGCAAATGATGGAACTGGAGGTTCAACTGAAGGATCATCCGGTCAGGCAGCTTACCAGGATACCTACTACTATTCAAACGAAGAAAAGGCAGAAGCCGGTAAGTTCTATACTTCAAATGATTTTGCTTCAGCTGAGTCTTCAGCTGAACTTGTTGAAGTTCTTGATATTAAGGACTGTCCAACTAAGTTCGAAGAAACAGATACTGCAGGGGTATACAAATATAAGATTGCAAAAGCAGGTACAGCAACAACTAACCGCTATAAGATGGACGTTGTTCCTTACGTAAGCGAAGTTGTAACCCGCCTTGCTGGTTATGATGGTGGAGTTGCAGGAAAATACAGCCGTTCTTCTTTGGGACATTATCCTGTTCAGTCAGTTAATACAACTGCTGCTCCTAGTGCAACAAATTCTTCAGAAACTGTTACCCTTAAGGGCTTTAACCTTACCGGAGCAAATGCAACAGTAGCGGTGCAGACTGGAACTACAACTATTAATGCTGCAAATGTTACAAAAACTGCAAAAACAACTTCTGCATTAAGTCAGCTTTCTTTCAGTGCCTCGAACCTTAAGACTGCAAACTTGAGTGTTACAGTTAATGGTATTCCAGTTATGAATAACATAAATGGCAATGATAAAAAAGGTACAGCAGATTCAACAGGTGACGGAAACGAAAACTGCTATAACATGCAGCCAAATAAGGATAATAACAACAACCTTAATGATGATCTTTACTTCGATGTTTGGGATATAAATGACAGGGTAGCAAAAGCTTCTGGTTCTAACAAGATGTATGGTCTTAATATGGATATTGGCTACGGACAGTCTTTGATTCGTTATGCTTATGTTACAAGTAATAAGTATCAATTTATGGGAAGAATAGGAAATACTAATAATTCGGCACAGGGAACTGAGCATGATGACGATTATTTGTCGCCATATTCTGTAAGCTTTCATGTATTAAAAGATGGCACAAATACTTACGCTACATTCCATGGAGGAGAAGAAAACGCCAAGTACCATATATTTAAGAATGGTGCACAAGGAAAATATATCAAGAATATTCCAGGTTATTCTGAAGGAATGAAAGATGTTGTTCATTCTCCTGTTTTTGCATCGGGAAAGAGCAGTTATTTTGCATATTATGATAAGATTGATAAGCAAATAAAATTCTATACCATTGGTCAGATTGACGAAAAAAATACGTCGGACCATCAGGTAATTGCAAGTTCAACAATGGAAGGTCGTAACATTGGTCCTTATGTTTCTCTTGCAGTTGCTAAAAATGGCGACAAGGATGTTGTATGTGCTGTCTGGTATGATCTGCCAAATGGAAAACTGCTTTATAGTTATAAAGCAGATCCAACAAAAAATCTGACTACAGCAGGAGCAAGTGGCTGGTCTACGGCAAAACCTGTATTTGGTGACGAAAAAGGTGGTGAATACGCTCAGATTAAAGTTGATGAAAATGGTGGTATTCACGTAGCCGGTAAATTTGGCGGTAAGCTTATGTATGGTTATAAAGCGGCATACAATACAAATGATGCTGCAGATAACGGAGGCTTTACAACCTGTACAGTAGATTATGGGGATGCAGGTAATAACCTTACAATGGACGTAGCCCTTTCAAGTGGAAAGCCTGTTGTAACTCTTGGTTATCTGTCATCAAATACACCAAAATATGCAAAAACAACAGACGGTAGTGCATGTTCAAGTGGTGTAGATTCTGACAACCTTTACAGAGCAGGTAACACCTGGGATATTTCATTCGTACCTGTTCGCAACAAGATAACTCTTGCATCTCATGAAAAAGTAAATGTAGGACTGTGGAAAACAACTAAAGGTATTCTGACAAATTCGACAGCTACAGCATCTTCTTACACAGCTGGTGGAGCAAGTACTTTATACGGTAACGGTACAAACAACGGAGTTCTTCTTTACCTTACAGACGGTGGAGAGAACATGGAATCGGCCCAGCGTCGCTAGGGAATAATTAGTGGTTTATGATAGGAATTAGGGAGAATACTATGAAACAGAACAACTTGAAATCTTCTAAACTGGGATGGCTTTTTTGCGGAATGCTGGGCTTTATGGCCCTGACTTTGCCATCCTGCAATGTTGGACTTGGAAATTCGGTTGATACAGAAAAACCTAAGGTTACTCTGGATGCTGGTCTTTCGGCCGGAATGATTATTCGAGACTCGTTTACCCTTTCGGGAACCTGTTCCGATGATGGATACGTTTCTAAGGTAGTTATTACTTTCAGAAACAGTTCCGGATTCGAAAAGGAATATGTGGTAAGCGGGGATGAACTGGTCCTTGCCACCGAAAGCGCAGACAAAGTTGGTGCCGGAACCAGTAAAAGCTATACCTGGACAAAAGACGTTAATAAATTTAACGAAGAAACAGGATACGAATTGCCTGACGGAAATTACAACATCAGAGTTGTATCTGTTGACCGCGCAGAAACACCAAAGGAATCTCTCCCTACAGAACGTTCTATTATTATAGACAACACTGCTCCTTTGATGGTTCTGGACCGTCCTTCTTCAGGTGATACTTATGGACGTACTTTCAAAGTTAAAGGTAAAGTTGCCGACGACTCAGATGTAAAAACAATGAAGATTGATGTATACGATGTAAACGATACAGAAAACGGTACACCAATTCATACAATCTGGAAAACAAATATTGCCCCTTCTTTCAACATCGATGCCGCTGTTTATGGCGAAGAAGGTGATGATGATGACTATGAAAAAATCTATGGTTATGGATCAGAAACCGAAATCGAAGCTGATGACAAAGAATTCCTTTGTGCAATAACTCTTTTTGACTCTGCAAGCAAATATCCTGTAACAAGCGACGAAGACAAGCTTGGAAACCAGACATCAGTTTACTTCCTTTCTGAAGGTAAAATTTCAGACTTCTCTGATGTTACAATGTCGGATCTTTATCACATTATCAGTGGAACTTATGAACCTGTTCCTTCAGAAGATTTCCCACTTGAAGATCTGATTGAACAGCAGGAAAGTTTCCAGAAATTCTATACAGAAAATGCACAGGCTCTTAGAACTAACTTCTTCCTGAATCCGGAAAACAGTCCAAAATTTACTCCTTTGGGATTTGCTAAAGAATTAGTAAACTATGCTTCTTTTGCAAACAATGAAATTACAAATGGTGATAACCTTTCTATTCAGGTTAGTGTTGGTAAAGATAAATTCGAAATCCTTCCAGATACTATTGCCATTAACCTTTATGCAGTTAAAGCCGGTGCTTATGGAAGCTGGGAAAAAGTTGAACCTGCAATTGAACTTGTAAAAGCCCTTAAAAATGAAGAGGGGGAAACTCTTCTTGATGAAGCTGAAGTTGCAGAAAGATCAAAAGTTTCTTTTTCTAAACAGCAAGATAATTCATGGCTGGTAACTACCGCTGTTCCAAAAGAAAAAGGTCTTGAGTACCGTACTCCTTACTTAATTGAAGTAAAAGGATTTGATACAAAAGGAAACGAAATTGACAACCGAGGAAAAGATTACGGATTCCAGTTTGTATCTAAAGCAGTTGCACCAACAATCAAACTTACTGGTGCAAATATTTTCTATTTGAATGATGAAGGCAAAGTAACCCTTTCGGGATACAGCCGTTATGAACTGGGTGAACCTGATGTCAATATTTATATTTATAATAGAACAGATGATGAAACTGAAGATCTTATTAAGTCTTATAAACCAGTTCTGACTCCTTCAACAGACAACAGATATGATTTTGTTATTGAAATTACAAAAGACGATCTTGTTGAGGGACGCAGTCTTCCAAGCGGACAGTATGAAATTTATGCCGAAGCCCGCAGTCCTGAATATTCAGAAATTGAACCAGTAAAAGATTCAAGAACAATTATTTATGACGTTGATGCTCCTGAAATCAATGATATTAAAATTACTCCTACAGTTATGGAAACAACAGACAGTGGAGAAGCTGTATACAAACTGAATGGTAAAGTAAAAGTTTCATTGAACTTCTTTGATTTAGTTGGGCTTAAAGCCAAATCGTCAGGTTATAAATTCACAGGTAAAAACTCCGAAATTGCCGGTGCTCTGGTAGACGGCGATTTTGAAATTGATACAGAACTTCTTGAAGATGGAGAAGAATTCGATCTTCAGATTTATGTAGAAGACCTTGCGGGTAATAAAACTGAAGTAAGCCTGGCTGCCGATAACAATAAGCCATTTGTTGTAGACCAGGAATCTGACAAACCAAAGGTTCTTCTTGATTCCTTTGAACCAGGAATTCTTGATCCATCTAAAACTAACGGTAATACAGCTGTATCGGGAACAAAATTAAACGGAAAGATTACAGACGATGACGGTCTTAAGAAAATTACTATTATTTTTGAAAATAAAGATGATCCGACAGATGTGATTCAGCCAATAGTAATTGAAGATGCTCTTAAAGGAACTACAAACGAAACTTATGTTCTTTCAAGTGTAACACTTCCTGCAAAGGCCGGAAAATATGATCTTAAAATTGAAGTAGAAGATATTAATGGAGTAACAAATAGTCCATGGGATTCTTCTATTAAACTTACAGACAAAGGTCCTGAACTCAGTAATATTGCCATTAAATATGATTCTGACAAGAAAAATACTCTTTACACTTCAATCGGTTCAGGTGAAAAAACTTTCACTGTAACAGGAAATGTAGAAGGTGAACATAACGCATTAAATGATAAAGAATATCTTCAGGTTAGAGTTTCTGATTCTCTTGCAAATGAAATTGCAACATGGGAAAAAGTCAGCCATGTAGGACCAGGAACTTGGGAATATGAATATACAATTGGAAATAATGTAGCAGAAGGAGAATACACCCTTTACTTTGTTGCAGAAGACGCTAACGGTATTTATTCAACTGAAGGAAAAGTTACTTATAAGGTAGATAATACAGCTCCTGTTGTAAGCGAAATTAAGGTTGAACCTTACACAAACGAAACAAGTACTTCTGTTGATGTAAAGATTACAGAAACAAACGAAAAAGAATTCTTCTATAAAGTTCAGGAAAAATCAGTAGTGGCACCAGCTGTTGCAGGTTACGCAGATCTTGCTTCTGGATGGAACAGAGCACCAAGTTCTAGCTTTATGCTGAACGATTTGGAAGATTCAAAAGAATACAAAATCTACGTAGTAGCAGTAGATAAGGCAAATAATGTTTCAGCAGTAAAATCTGAAGTATTCATTGTAGATACTGTAGAACCTGTTGTTTCTGATCCTGTAATTTCAGACAGCGACGGAATCATTAATCTTTCAGAACAGGCTCAGCCATTTAGTGTTTCTGCAACTGTTACACCGGGAACTTCTGGAATTAAAGAAGTTACTCTCTGGAATGGTGATACAAAAATCGGAGCTATGACAGAAACAAGTGGTGTATACCGTTATAGCTTTGCCGCAAATGCTCTTACCGATGAAGCCTATTCTTTCGTAGTAAAAGCTGAAAGTAACGCTGGAGTAACTGGCGAAAGTTCTGCAAAAGAAATCTCTGTAGATACAGAAGCTCCGGTTATTTCAAATATCGAAATTCCACACACCGTAGAAGTTAATGGTGTTAAATATGTGAACGGAAAAGTAAATGTTAACCTTCACGTTCACGACAATAAAAAACTTGCTTCTTCTGTTGCCTGGTCATTTGGAACAGGAACAGGAAAATCAGGAACTGTAACAATTTCAGAAGATCAGGAAGAAGACCTTGTATTTGAAGTTGATACAACAAAACTTACAGACAACGCAGCAAATAAACTCACCCTTACACTCAAAGATGTTGCCGGAAACGTGTTTACAACTGAATATACTCTGAATGTTAAACAGGCAACTGATAAACCTGAAATCTCAGTTACTTACCCTTCAACAGCCCGTGAAAAGGATGATATGAAGATTGCAGGTAAGAACGAAGAAATCATCTTTACAGTTTCTGATGATGACGGACTTGGTTCACTTACTGTAACTGTAAAAGGTTCAAAAGAAGCTTCTGCAACACCTCTGACCCTTTCTGATTTTGTGGCCGGAAATACAACTTATTCATTTAAAGTTTCAAAAGCGGTTGAAGACAAATACGATGTTGTTATTTCTGTTGTGGACAACAAACAGGAAACCGAAGGAAATTATTCTACTAACGAAACAATTCATGTTGGATTCTCGGGAACAAATCCACATGACCTTAAATTTACTTCATCAGAAAACCTGGTTGTAAAGAGCGGAGCTGCTCTTACAGTTGCCGGATCATACCAGGGTGGAGACACAACAAAACTTTACAGATCTGTTGATGGTGCTGGCCGTACACAAGTTACATTCCCTGACACAGTAACTTTAACTGCAGCAGATAACACTTCAAGAACTGTTGTTCTTACATATGTTATCGAAAACATTTTTGGTGAGTCTGAAGAAAAAACATACACTTATGTAATCGATAATAAGGCTCCTGTATTAACAGGATTCAAAGTAAACAATTATGATCATGATCCAAATGTATTCAGTAATGTTAATGAAGTAACAATTAACGGAACCTGGGAAGAAGAAGATTCAGATTCCATTAAAGTAAATTACTGGGTATTGTCAGAAAATAATTCAGCTCTCTGTACTGAAGCTACAGCAAAGACCTTCTCTTTCAAAAAATCAGCAGACGGCTGGAAATATGACCTTAAGCTTACTAATTTGAATCAGGGTGCCAGCTATGTATTCTTCAAGTCTTATGACAAGGTTGAAAATTCAAGCCTTTCAGAAGGAAAGAAAATAAATGTTGACTCAGTTTCTCCAAACCTTTCTGTAAGCATTAATGGAAAAGCAGTTCAGGATACCGGAACAATTTATGTTCAGAACCTGAATGACGTTACTATCGCAGGTGTTCTTTCTGATCCTGCTCCTTCTTCCGGATTAAGCACATATCAGGCTATTCGTGTATTCGAAGGTTCTGTACCTGCAGAAAACTATCCTAACTATCAGAAAACTGGAGAAACTGTACCATCTTATGTAAAAGGTGTAGATGCAAAAAATGTCTATATCTTCAAAAACGAAATTGCCCACACCGCCGCAGTAAAAGCAGACGGAAGTTTCTCTCTTAAAGAAGGAGACGGAACAACTATTGGTTCTTCTTCTGTTAAGAATAGTCTTTCAAAGAATAACGGAAGCTATAAATCAAGCTACCTTATTACTGTTGTAGGCGAAGACTATAAAGAAAACCGCGGAAAGGTTTCCTTTACACTTGCACAGGATAACGTAAAACCAAAGAATCCTACTATTAACTATCCTTCAGGAAAAAGAGGAAAAGATGCCCTTAAGGGTTCAGATTTCTCTTCCGGAGAATACTCATTTGGTGGTAACGCAGAAGATAACGATGGTATTTCATCTGGAATTAAGGCAGTTTACTATCAGGTAAAGAAAGGAAAAGGTCTTTCTAATCCTGCAAGATATTTATCAAGTGCCGTAAACAACGGATGGACACGTCTTGAAACCTCGGGCGGATGGACTGGAACAATGTCGGAACAGACAGCCGGAAACCGCGGAAACTGGACTCTTTTTGTTTATTCAGAAGATGAAGCCGGAAATGTTTCTGATATTGTTTCTGAACAGTTCGATATCAGCTATGCAGAACCTGTTATTACTGTAAAAATTGACGGTGTAGTAAATAATGATACAGATACTATTCAGAAAACTGGAGATTTCACTTTTGTTGCAACCGCATCAGATGAAGACCCGAATGGAACTCTTTCTGTTACTGTTACAGATGGTGGAAAAACCGGTGTAACTTCTCCAATTACAACCGACGGTTTATATAACCTTGAATTCTCTGCAACTGACGAAGTTGGAAATACAACAACTGTAACCCGTTCAATCCTTAAAGACTCAACTCCTCCATCTATTGGAATTTCTGAAGACCTTTCGGAATGGAAAACAAAAACAGACTTTACAGTAGAAGTAAATGTAAGCGATAACCTTACAAATGTAGCTTCAGTTTACTGGACAACAGATGATACTGCACCGGAAGATGCTTTAACAGATTTGGACAATGCAAAATGGACAAAATTTACAGGTTCAACTTATAAAATTGCGGGAGCTGCTCTTGCAGGTAAATCAAAACTTAAGATTGCTGCAGTAGACGGATACAATAACTTTGATGTATTCAAAAGTGATGTAAAAATTGATACAGAAGAACCTGTTCTTAAACTTTATGAAGATTCAGGAAAGACCAAGGAACTTGCTGACAATATTTTGATCAGCACAAACAAAGCTTTTGATTTTTACATCAATGCTTCTGATGCAGGTTCTGGAATTGCTTCTGTAGAAGTAAATAATACTTCACTTAAAGAAACATCAGCAGGAAGCAAAATATTTAAATATACTATTCCAGCAACTAAGGGCACAAATACATATGAAGTTGTTGTAACAGATGTTGCCGGAAACAAAAAGGATTCAATTTTAAATGCCTTTATTGATACTGTAAAACCTGAAATCAAAGTTTTGACACCTTCTCTTACAGCTACAATTGAAGGGGACGACAAGGTTTATATCAATGGTAAAATTGATTTTGAGTTCGAAGTAACAGATGATCAAAAGCTTGGAAAGACAGATGCAGTTTCTTACACAATTACAGATGTAAAGGGTAAAACTGTAACTGGTAAAAAAACTCTTTCAGGAACAAATGATACAGTTGAAACTGTAAATATTACAGGTGTAAAAACAACTGAATTTGCAGACGGAAAATGTACTGTTGTAATTACAGTAAAAGATTCCTGTGGAAATGAAAATTCAAAAACCTTTGATGATCTGTATATTAACCAGAATACTGATAAACCGGTTCTTGTTACTTCAAATGCAACAGATTCGGACGGAAAGAAAAATCTCTTCGGTCTTGGAGACATGAAAATTAACGGTCAGATTTCAGACGATGACGGAATTGCCAAGGTTGAATACCAGATGCAGGACAAGGGTTTTTCGCCTGTAGAAAGTAAATATGATGAATTTGAAATTGACGGTACCCCTGAATCAACAGATTTTAGCTTTACTATTCCTTCCGAAATTGGCGGAGTAAAAGTAAATGGAGAAAAAGTACTTTATGTTCGCATTACAGATACAGCAGGAGAAACAAACGGAACTCAGGTTATTTCTGTTCCATTTGCTGTAGATAACCAGGTACCTGTTCTTACAGTTGTAGAAATGAACAGAACTGGTTATCAGAGCGGAATGTTTGTAAAAGAAAACTTCTCTATTAAACTTAATGCAGAAGATGACAACACAATTACCTCTGTAGAGAGAACTTCTCCGGCAGGTGCAGATGGTAAAGCAGTTAAAATTACACAGAAAGATAGCAACGGTTATTACGTTGATGAAATTTCTGGTGCTACAGACGGAAATGACCAGAGCCGCCAGTACATTGTTACAGATGAATACGGCCGTGAAGGCCCACTTACTGTAAACTACAGCGTAGATACAGAAGAACCATCTGTTGAAGATATTCGTTTTGCTGTTTCTGACGGTACAAACAAAAAGACAGCTACTGAAGCATCAAAAGCTTGGTTCACAACTGGTAACATTAATGTTCTTGCAAAAAAAGATGAAGCAGCTTCAACTAAAAAATATGCAGTATCAGACAAGAACCTCCGTGGCGAAGTTTCTTATGAACTTAAGAATACAAATCCTGAAACAAGTTCTGTTACAACAGCCAAGGGAAAATTCAACGTTGCCGTTGAAGAAGAAAATGGTACAAAATATGCAGAACTTGATGACAAGGTTTCTCTCTCTGAAGGAACAACCAATGCAAAATATACCTTCGTAGATGCTGCCGGTAATGAAAGTTCTATTGATTTCGATATCAATATTGATACAGAAGTTCCTGTAAAAACCGGAAGTTCTATGGAATACGGTTCTGTATCTGACCAGGGAGCTTACAGTAAGACAGCAGATCTTGGTTCAACTTCGGTAGTTGGTGAGGCTGCTAAAATCCGCGTTCTTATTTCTGCAAAGGATACAGTTTCTGGTATTAAGAAAATCCATATTGGTTCTTCATCTGGCTTTACTCCTGACGGAACTGAAGAAGTTACCTGTAATACTCTTACAGCAATTTCTGCATCAGGAGAACTGGAACGTTATAACAAAACTCTTGCAGATGAAGTTGTAACAATTGATAACACAAAACTTAGAGACGGTACTGTAAACCTTTATGTAAGATTTGAAGACGCCGCAAGAAATGTATCAGATGCAGAATTCCTTGGAAGCTTTATTTATGATACTAAGGCTCCAAAAGTTACTGTTACAAGCCATGCAGATGGTAATACAGTAAACGGAAAACTGACTCTTAGGGGAAATGTTGTTGAAGATAACCTTGCTTCAGATGCTGTCCCAGTTCTTTATATTGATGGAAATAGAATTTCTGCCACTACAAGCTTAACCGGAGTTTTATGGACTATTAGTGAAATTGATACAACTAAGTTTATTAAGGGAGAACATACGTTTGTTGTTGCTTTCACAGATAAGGCAGGAAATACAACAGAAGCTTCCGATAATAACACAGTTAAACTTAATGTTGATCAGGATTCCGATAAACCGGTAATTAAACTTGATGAACTTTATACAGCAAAAGATAAAGACAATAACCTTATTGTAAGAACTATTAACTCAACCACTTTTACAGGTAGTGTAACTGATGACGATGGAACAATCGAAACAGGAAAATTCCTTGTTTCTGTAACGCCTTCTTCTGAAGATACAGCAGGAGATTATTCGAGTGATAAAATTGTTTTCAATGGTTCAACCTTTACTGTAGATATTACAAAGTTCATTACAAGAAGTCCTGATACTGGTTACGATAATGAATACAAAGTTTGGTTCAAAGTAACAGACAGAATGGAAGGAGTATTTGAAACAGGAACAGATCTCCAGTCAAAGGTTCTTGGTAAATCTACTGATGCAGTAACCAGCGTAGAAACTGAAGGTCCTGTTACCTTTAATATTGACCAGGGTGCTCCTTCAATTGATGAACTTAAGATTTCTTACAGTAATGATGACTCTGGAAATGCCGTTTGGACTGATTTCAAAAATAACCAGTGGTATGGTGGAAAAGTTTCTGGAACAGCACAGCTTAGAATAAAAGCTTCAGATACTATTACAACTGATCCTAAAAAACTTAAGGTTCAGGTTACAACTGACCCTGTAATTTCTTATGGTGAAGGTGAAACTGCACCTGAAGTTGAATATGAAGGTGGCTACCATTACTATACTCTTGATTTTGCAAAAGTAACGGACGGTCTTTTCCTTGTAACAATCAATGTATCTGATGCTTCTGACCACCCAACTTCAAAACGCATAAATGTTACTGTAGATAATACTGAACCTGTTGGAATTGCACATGTAAGTCCTACTAATGAGGATGAACAGACATCAGACTTTACTCTTAAAGGTGATGTAAGCGATGGATCTGGAGTCGGAATTGCAAGAATGGAATATTGTGTTCCAGTTCGTGTTAAGGATGCAGCCGCTCCTGTTCTTCCTGCAAATGAAACCGCCGATTCAGGAATCACATGGATTTCTGAAAATGACAGAAATGCTGACTCAGTTCTTACCCGTGAAGAAAACTCAACAGTCTGGTCTATTGAATTCAAGGATCTTCACGATAACGTAAACCTTGCAGCTATTAATTCTTCTTATGCAGGCTATGTAACTGACAAATCTGATGTATATAACATTCCTGTATGGTTCAGAATTACAGACAAACAGGGAAATGTAAAATACGACAGTCACACAATTAAATACAATCCTGACTTTGATAAGCCAAAGATTTCTATTACTTCTCCAAAACACGATAGAAATGTTGGAGATGTTGAAAGCGGAAAACCATATAAAGTTCTTGGTGGAACTCTGCATATTACAGGTACTGCTTCCGATAACGATGGTATTTCTGCAGTTTACCTCCAGTTCGATATTGACGGCGACGGAGATTTCGATGCTACAGATAAAGCTAAGGTAAGAGCAATTGTAGGAGAAAGCAACTTCGTAGAAAACCCTGTTGCCGGAGTAGAATGGGGTGTTCTGGCTTCGGGAACCAGAGGATGGAATGCAGAATTCGATTCAAGTGAACTGGATGATAACGGTTCAGGTCTTCAGATTGGTAATGCCGCTAACACAGGAAATAAAACTCTTAATATCCGTGCGGTAGCAGTAGATACAGATCCAAGCGATGCCGTTCAGCCAAGTAACTGGTCAGATGAAATTCACGTTTCAGTAAACAATAATGTTCCACTCCTTGAAGACTTCAAACTGGTTCAGTACTCAGACTCTGCTTATGCAAACAAAATTCATGATGAAGCTTATGTAAGCGGAATGTACATTAACAAAAAAGGCTACTGGAGACTCGAAGGGGTTGCTTATGCAACTTCAGGTATTTCAAGACTGGTATTTAATGATGGAACTGAAAAAGCTTACAGTTCAACAGAAACATCAGGAAGTGAGTATGTAAAAGCAATTACTGATTCTTCTGCTACAGGCTATGGAAAGGGTTACAATGTTGTGATCCCTGTAAATGATTCCATGTCTATTACAATTACTGCTTACGATGCAGCAAGCCTTGATACTCCTCAGAGTTTTACAATCAATGTTGACGGTGACAAGCCTGAGTTTAAGGGCGGATCAAATGAAAGTGATCTGGTAGTTTACCGTGACACTTACGGTGAAAGCGGAAACAAACTTTCAAATGATGTAGAAATTAGAAACTACAACGGAAACACAGCTACAATTGCTTCTAAGGCAAAAGATGCTGGTTCAGGCTTTGATAAGGCTGTATTCTTCGTTTCACGTAAAGGTGAAAAGAATGTCTACAACTTTATGGAATCCTACGGATCCGGCAGAAACGCAAATAAAACCGCATATACAGACGGTATTTACAACCTTACAACAGGAACTCTGAATTCAGGAAAAACGGAACCTTCTTCTGGTCTCTTCCTGAACCAGGACGGACTTCCGGTTATTAAGTACACAGGAGCCATTCGTGGAACAAGACGTGCAGTTACTGTAAATGCAACTGACATTCATTTGAATAAGAATATTCGTTCAGGTGGTCTTGTATATATTGGTGGTGCTTATCATGTAATTGATACAGTAACTCCTGGAGCAAATACTGTTACTGTTACTCTTAAGGAAGATGTAGATACCGCTTACAAAACTGTTTACTTTGTTTACGCTATGGCAGTTGATAATGAAGGGGAATCTCTTAATACAGCTAACAGCAATATTATCGATAACGATGATGGTGATAACATGCTGGAAAAGATTGCAGTAAACGGTACAGAAACAACCTGGCAGGCTGCAATTACTTCTGCCAATATTCCTGACGGACCTGTAGACCTTCATGTGGTTGTATTTGATAAAGCCGGTAACGCAAGACAGGGAACAATTTCAACAAGAGTTTCTAACAACAAGCCAAAGATAGCCCGCGTTACTCTTGGTACTGACCTTGATGGAAATGGTCCTATTGGAAACATTCCTAGTGAAACAAAGATTTTCTATGCCACAACAAAGGCCGCTTCTTCAGATGATGAAAAGGATTCATATGAAGCAGGTCTTGGTGTATGGAACCTTAATGAAGAATCGGACCCTTCTATTAAGAACTGGAAGATTAAGAAAGACTTTAGTGTTACCCCTGAATTTGTAGGTGGTACAGACAACATTTATTATATTTTCGAAACTGCCGCAGGAAAATCAAACCTTGATGCTGCTAAGACTACACCAGAAGACAGTGGCCTTACAGACAATAAGCTTTCTAATGCCACAAGATCTACCGGTAAATTTGGTAAGCTTACAAGAGACGCCACAAGTGGAAAGATTGAGGGAACAATTACTCTTGCTAACACACTTCTTACTGCTGCCGATACAACAGGAACTAATGTAAATACTTATAGCTTCAGTTTCTGGGATGAAACAGAAGGAACTGTGCCAGGTGTAGATTCCGGTTCATGTGTTCTGAACATCAATATCAAACAGAGAATAAACGATAATACAAGACCGGAAACATATATCCATCCATTCTTCTGGAAAGCCAACGGCGGAAAGAGCAATAATTCTTCCGTAAGCTCAGATAACTCTGTTCAGTGGACAAAAAATTCCGCCAATAAGGAAGTAGCTCTTGGTCACATTGAACTTACTGAAGACCTTGAAGGAACTGCAGCCGCAACAACTTACGGCACAGATCCAAAAGTTTCAGGCAAAATTGTCCTTCGCGGAACAGTTTACGATGATACACGTATCAACAACATTAAGATTGTATCTTCAGAATCTTCAATTATTGGTTCTTCTGGTGTTACTGCTGCCCGTTCAAACAGTTGGGCAAATAGTAATGGACTTACTGTTACTGACCATGGAATCCAGATGGACGGTCACCTTATTGAATGGTCTCTTCTTGTAGATACTGAACAGCTTTCTTCAATGGTAAAACAGAATGTTACCTTCACTGTAACAGGAAGCGACGGTACTTATTCAGAAGGAGAATCTATAGATAATCTTGCAAATCAGACAAGCTGGGAAACAGTTTATGCAACTGCCACCCAGGCTGAAGAAGGAAAGTATTATGAAACAGCTGAAGAGGCAGTTTCAGAACAGAATCCTGTAGATCTTACAAATCATAAGCCGGTTAAGTTTAATCTTGCAGACTCAGGCAATAAAGTTTACGAGTATAAATATGGTACTCATGGAGTTTACCAGATGGACGTTGTGCCTTACGTAACTTCTGTTTCTACAAGCCTGTCTTCTATGGACGGTGCCGTTCCTGGTAAATACAGCCGTTCTGCAAGAGGCCACTACGCAGTTCAGTCTGTAGCTTCGAACTTTGCTTCTGGAAAAAATCCAATGAACCATAAAACTTCAGAAACTGTTACACTTTATGGTTTCAACCTGAATGGAGATTCAGTTACTGTTAATGGATCTGGCACAACAGGAAAAACTGCTGCTTCCGACAGTGCTTTAAGCAGCATCAGCTTCAGTACTGCTTCTCTTGCCAGTGGAGCAGCAACTGTTGTTGTTGACGGCATTACAGCAATGAACAATCTGAATAAAAACGAAGCCAGCGGAAGCCTTACAACTGCTACTTATACAGACAAATATAACTACCAGGGTAATGGAATTAATAACAATATCCTTACTGATGACCTTGTATTTGATGTATGGGAATTTAATGATCGTGTGGCAGTGCCTGCTAAATCTTCTTTGGGTGGTACTGTTATGAAAGTTAATTCTGGTAATGGTCTTATTCAGTATGCATATGCTGATGGTGTTTATCTGGTAATGGGAAATGGTAACCCAAGAACAAATACGTCAGCACAAAAATGGATGTATGGTTATGATACTTATCAGGAACCTTCAATAGGTTTCCATATTGACCAATTGGGACGTACTTTTGCTTCTGGACATTCTTCAGATACAAATAGTAGCGAACGCGTAGATGTTGCTAAATTAACTGCATCTCATTGGGGAACTGGCCCAGACATATCTGCTTATGATAGAATTTCTAATAATATTTGTATTGAAACTCTTGCACAAAATTCTGTTATGGAACGTCAGCGATTATGGTCACCAACATTTGCAACAACAAGTGCTAACGTAAACAGTACAAGTTCAGTAAATCTTTATATGGCTTATTATGATATGCTTAATAAGGAAATTCGTTTTAGAGCAGGATTTGTTCCAAATACTTTGGGAAGCTTTGGTCAATTTGAACGAGGCCCAACAACAAATGGAACTTATAACGAGGCTTATAATCTTCATGGAGCTCAGGTTATTGCCTGTGCGCCAGGTAGTACAAATAGTACAGTAAATCAATCTGGTAATCGTGGTTCCAGCGAATTTGTTTCTGTAGCCGCAAGAAAATCAGGCACAAACGATATTATTTTCATCGTATGGTACGATTCATATACTTCAACACTTCGTTATGCTTACCAGAGTCGTGCAAATAATGCCGCTGGAACTGCAGTTGCATGGACTAACTTTGGAACTCTGTTCTCTGGTGGTGGTAAATACTGTCAGGCTGCTTTCGATAAGGAAGGTGGTCTCCACGTTGCTGCCTTTGCAGGTAAAGATCATGTTTACTATGCTTACTCAAAAGCCTTCACAGGTGCCGATGCAAGTAATGGTCCAAGCTTCGTAGAATGCCGTGTTGATGCAACAGACAGCGTAGGACAGAATCTTACTCTGGATGTAGCTTATGATAACGATCATCCAATTCCATACATTGGTTACAAGAGTACAACCGGTTATCCAAAATATGCCCATTATTCTACAGAAGCAGAAGTTCAGCTTGATGCTGCAACTTCAACAGAACAGATTCAGGGGGTAGATTCAAAGGGTGCATATACAGGTAACTGGGAAGTAACAATTGTTCCAACTCCTAATGCCATTTATCTGAACCCAGAAGACAAGGTAAATGTTGGTGTATGGAAAAACGCAGGTGTTTTGACAGATTCTAAAATCGGAGATTCTGATTCAAGGGAAATTGGTACATCAACAGGTTCTTCGGATGGAACTTCAACAACTTACGGTAACGGAACTTCAAACGGTGTTCTGGTTTACCAGATTGTAGATTCAACAGGTACTTATGTAGACTGTCTTGAATCGGCACAGATCCGTTAGAAACTGGTATCCTGAGGCGGTTCAAAGCCGCCTTTAGGGTATTTGTAGTAATACGAAAAACCCTCTGAAGGATAATCCTTCAGAGGGTTTTTTTTTATAGTTGATAAATTTTTATTTTTTATGAATAGACGGCTATTTATGCTTTTTCTGCTTCTTCTTCATCATATTCAGTTATACTCATAGCTTTAATCCTTGCTCTATGGCGTCCAAAATAACCATATAGAAAATTTTGTTGAACTGCAATTTCTAGTGCTTTTTCTACAGCATCATTCAAGCTCTTTCCTGCCTTGCGTTCTTCTTTAATTATACTAACATACTCAACATAATGTTGTAAGGCTTTGCAGCTTTCAACAAGTGTTTCCATTTTCACAAAACAGGAAAATACAAACAAAAAATTAACCAAAAAAAGAAGGAAAAAATGGTAAAATGAATATATAAACTGTTGGCCATTGTTCTACATTGGAGGAAATAAATGAGAGATTCAAATGAAATTACAAGAGAGTATTTTGACCGCCTTCTTCTGGAGATGCGTCACATAGACAGTGTGAAGGCTGACACAAAGATTACAATCTTTGGCCAGCAGTTTGATACCCCTGTAGCCACTGCGGCTCTTTCACATATGAATAATCAGTGCGAAAACGGCATGGCAAAAATGGCTCTGGGGGCTAAGCTGTGCGGTGCTCTGTGCTTCAGCGGAATGGGCGAAAAACAGGAAATTGTGGACATGTGTGCCACAGGGGCTAAGGTAATAAAGATTATTAAGCCTCATGAAAACAACGAAACTGTTTTCCAGGAAATCCGCGATGCAGAAGAAGCTGGTGCTTTCGGAATTGGCATGGACATTGACCATGCCTTCAGATGGGACGGCGAATATGATGTTGTCTGTGATCTTCCTATGAAGTCTAAATCTCTTGAAGAAATGAAAAGCTTTGTTGCTTCATCAAAACTTCCTTTCGTTGTAAAAGGAGTCCTCAGTGTTCAGGATGCTCTTAAAGCTGTGGAAATGGGAGCAAAAGGAATTATTGTGTCTCATCATCACGGAATCATGGCAAGCTGTGTTCCGCCTGTAATGATTCTTCCAGAAATTGTTGAAGCCGTTGGAGACAAGCTTACAATTTTTGTGGACTGCGGCATTGAATCAGGTATGGATGCATTTAAGGCTCTGGCTCTTGGCGCAGATGCCGTCTGTGTAGGCCGTGCAATTATGCCGCCTCTTAAAGAAAAAGGGGAACAGGGCGTCTGCGAAAAAATGACTTCCATGACAAATGAACTGAAGGCAGTTATGAGCAGAACAGGCTTTGCAACATTAAAGGATATTGATGATTCCGTAATCTGGAGTATTTAAGTATAATATCTCCCGATGAATAAATTTGTTTTTTCAGTTCTTTTTGCAGGAACTTTATGGGGCACCACCGGCGTGTTTAGAAGACTTCTGGATTCCCTTGGTCTTTCTACAGCCGGTGTTGTTTTTGTCCGTTCCTTTGTAGCTCTCATCTGTTTTACATTAACTGTCCTTATTAAAGACAGAAATGCATTTAAAATCCGTCTGAAAGACTTATGGTGTTTTATCGGCACAGGGCTTGTTTCTTTTCTTCTTTTTACCCTTTGCTATTTCAAAGCCATGACTCTTATGAGTCTTTCTACTGCCGCAATTCTTTTGTATTCTGCTCCCTGTTTTGTAATGATTATTTCCTTTTTCTGTTTTAAAGAAAAATTTACTATTTCAAAAACTATTGGCCTGGTTATGGCTATTGCAGGCTGTGCTTTTGTGTGCGGTGCAGGAAACGGAGAAAGCGGTCTTTCTGGTAAGGGTATTTTTTTCGGACTTGGCTCAGGTCTTTGTTATGCACTTTACAGCATATTCAGCCGCTTTGCCCTGAATAGAGGCTATTCAAGCCTTACGATAAATTTTTATACTTCACTCCTTGCTACAGTGGGCGCCGCATGTATGGGAGGAGTTACTTCCATGCCTTTGTGCGTTCAAAGTCCATCTGCTCTGGTCATAGCCTTAGGCACCGGATTTTTTACCTGCTTTCTTCCTTACATGTTTTACACCTTCGGCCTTACCGGTCTTGAAAACGGGAAAGCCTCAATTGTTGCCAGCATTGAACCTGTTGTAGCAACAATCCTGGGTCTGGTTATTTTTAGCGAAACATTAAATTTGATGAATATATTTGGAATCCTGTTAGTTCTTGCAGCTATTGTGGTAACCAATTTACAAAGGAAAACAAGTTAAATGTAATATTATTTTCAGATTGATATGCTTTTCACTTGTTTCTCTGCATCAAAACATACTAAAATGATGCAGAGAAAATTGAAGTGAGGTAGAGAATGCATAAATTCGAATATTCTGAAAATGCAAAAAAATTATTAACTCCTGAAACAGTCAGTTTACTCAGTACAATATATGAACATAAAGGAAGACAACAGTTATTCGTAGAAGCGAAAAACGATGAGCTGAATTCCTTGTTAGAAATTGCAAAGATACAAAGTACAAAAGCTTCAAATAGAATCGAAGGTATTTATACAACAGATAAACGACTTGAAGAATTGATGGCTCAAAAATCGGAACCTCGAAATAGAAATGAACAGGAAATCACAGGTTATAGGGATGTATTGGCAACAATTCATGAAAGCTATGATTTTATTAAACCGACAGTAAATATTATTTTGCAGTTACGCAGAGACTTATATTCATATAATCAAAATGGTTATGGCGGTAAATTTAAAGCAACTGACAACATCATTGCGGAGACCGATGCAAAAGGAACTCAGAAAATAAGATTTGCACCAGTTTCTGCGTATGAAACGGAAGAAGCAATGAAACAAATGACAGAATCATTTCTTGAGGCTTGGAATAACAATAATACTGATAAATTACTTTTAATTCCAATGTTCATTTTAGATTTTCTGTGTATTCATCCATTTGAAGATGGAAATGGACGAATGAGCCGACTTCTTACTCTTTTACTATTTTATAAAGCAGGATTAATTGTAGGAAAATACATAAGCCTTGAGATGCTGATTGAAGAAACAAAAGAAACTTACTACGAGGTGCTTCAAGATTGTTCTCATGGTTGGCATGAAAATGAAAATCTTTATGAGCCATTTGTAAAATACTACCTTGGAATTTTGATCAGAGCGTCCCATGAGTTTGAAAGCAGGGTTTCTTATTTATCAAATGCGAAAATTTCTAAACCTGAACGGGTAAGAAGAGTAATTCAAGATACCCTGGGAAAAATAAGCAAAAAAGAAATTCTGATAAAATGTCCAGATATAAGTTCAACGACTGTTGAACGAGTATTAGCAGATTTGGTAAAAGAAGGCTTAATCGAAAAAGTCGGAGCAAGTTCAGCAACAGCATATGTGTGGATCCAGAAATAAGAAATCTTAAACTTGTAAAAAGTTAACCAATATATTAACTTTTAAGAGTTCGTTTTTAGTTGGAGATAAATAAAATGGCAATTTTACATTTTGAATCAGATTATATGGAAGGCTGTACTCCGGAAATTCTGGAACGTCTTACCCAAATAAACCTGCAGAAAAATCCAGGTTACGGAACAGATGATTACTGCAAAAGTGCTGCAGAAAAAATCCGCGCTGCCTGTAAGTGTCCTGGAGCCGAAGTCTTTTTCCTTGAAGGGGGAACTCAGACCAATGCCACAGTAATTGCTTCTGCTCTTAAGCAGTGGCAGGGAGTTGTGGCTCTTGAATCGGGACACATTGCCGTACACGAAGCCGGCGCCATTGAAGCAACAGGCCATAAGGTTTTCACTCTTAAAGGCGAAGCCGGAAAAATGAATGCTTCAGATCTGAACGATTTTTTAACTACTTTTGAAAAGGATGGAAACAATGCTCACATGGTTGAGCCTGGTCTTGTTTACATTTCTTATCCTACTGAATACGGAACACTTTATTCCAAAGAAGAGCTGAAAAGCCTTCACAATGTATGTACAAAACACAAGATTCCTTTGTACCTTGATGGTGCAAGACTTGGTTACGGCCTTGCCGCTCAGCCAAACGTTACCCTGGCCGATATAGCAAAATACTGTGATATTTTTTACATTGGCGGAACAAAATGCGGTGCCTTATTTGGAGAAGCGGTTGTATGTACGAAACCTGGACTTCTTCCACATTTCTTTACACAGATCAAACAGCACGGAGCTTTAATGGCAAAGGGCTGGTTACTTGGAATTCAGTTTGATACTCTCTTCACAGACAATCTTTATCTTAAGATTTGTCAGAACGCTATCCGTAAAGCTGAATATCTTAAAACCCGCATGCTGGAAAAAGGCGTAAAGTTTTTCAACGATTCTAAAACAAACCAGCAGTTCTTTATTTTTGAAAACTCAAAACTCAAGACTCATTCAAAAAAAGTTGTTTACAGTTTCTGGGAAAAATATGACGAAACCAGTTCGGTAATCCGCTTTGCAACAAGCTGGGCTACAACCCGCGAAGACGTAGATAAACTGGTAGATTTAATATAACAAATCAGATTTGTTAAAGCTCTGGTGAATAAACTGCCAGGGGTCATAAGGCAGGAGAAATTATGGATTTTTTTTCAAAGGAAATACCTTCTTTTGGTGTTGCAGGAAATTTTACAGGGCATCTGGAACAGGCCGGAGAAGCCCGTGATTTTACAAACATAAAGACAGCGGAAGCCAATGCTCCAAAGGCACTGTTTCCTACATATCTTCCAGGCGGCGAAGTTAGCAAGAATGCTCAAGTCTCTACTGGCGACGACGGCGCCCTTGCAGATTCCAATTCTGTAACTCCTGAATTCCTTCACCTTTTTCCATTTTCTTCGGACAAAATTATTTTCCCAAAGAATGAAGAAAAACTTCAGATTGAACCAGAATGTGCAATTCTTTGTGACCTTGTCTGGAATGGAGACGAAATTGTAAAAGTGATTCCAAAAACTTTTGCCGCTTCCAACGACTGTTCAATCCGTAAAGAAGGTGCAAAAAAAATCAGTATGAAGAAAAACTGGGGGCCTTCTTCAAAAGGCCTTTCAGAAAATCAGATTGAAATCACAGGACCGGAAACAGATGGACATTCCTTTACAAAAGACGGCATCCTGAACAATTACAGAATTGCAAGTTTTCTGGTTCGCGATGGAATCGTAAACGACTATGGCGAAGACAGTGCCGTAAGAGATTACAGCTATGTTTATGAAAAACTGCTTTTGTGGATTAAAGACAAGCTGAACAATCAGAAAGATGAAGGTCCCGCAGAAAATATTCATTTGTATCTTATTGAAAGTGGAAAGCCAACTCAGGTGATGGTTTCTATCGGGGCTACACGTTATACAGATTTTGGGGAACACAATTTCCTGGCAGATGGCGACCGTGCTGTAGTAGTTCTTTACCCGGAAGCAAAATATAGCCATTCCCAGATTTCAGAAATGGTTCGTACAAAAGATTATTCTGATTCAGAAGTTTCTGTGCTGGATCAGGTTATAGTTTTGTAAGTTGGATTTTTGTGTTGAAAATTTAAGGCGTCTTTGCGACGCCTTTTTTATTTAATAAGGTTAAAAATCAGAATCCAGATAAAAACGCCTACAGTCAGCAGCTTTAGTCCTGTTCCGCAGATAAAACCAATAAAAGAACCCCATGCTACCGAAAGTGCATTTCCCAGGTCTTCCGGGTTATGTAATATTTCGCCAATAAAAGCTCCAAGGAATGGTCCCACAAGGATTCCTACAGGTCCTGTAAAAAGTCCAATGATAATACCGATTGTGGCTCCGATTGTAGCGGCTTTGCTTCCGTTATTTTTCTTTGTAAGAAGGGCAGGAAAAATCGTATCCAGAATCTGAACAATAACTGCCACGATTCCAGTAATAATCAGAAGAAGGATTCCGTAATCTGTATATGGCGAAAAGTAAGCAAGAAGGAGTCCAGCCCATGCAAGGGGAGGTCCTGGAATCATTGGCACTACAGCGCCTGCAATGCCTGTTACCATAAGAATAAATGCAATTATTAAAAAGGCTATTTCCATAGTTTAAGAATAACCAATTTATGTAACCCGGGCAAGATTACAAAGCCAGATCAACAAAAATGGCTTCGGTTGCTTTTGCAAGATCCATAGGATTCAGCGCAATCTGAACTCCGCGCTGGCCTCCGCTTATATGCACTTTGTCGCAAAGCTGTGCCATTTCGTCTATAAAAGTCCTGAACTGGCGTTTCATTCCCAAAGGAGAACAGCCGCCGCGAATGTATCCTGTAAGAGACATAAGTTCTTCAGGTTTTACAGGACCTATTTCCTTGCAGCCGGCTGCGTTACGGGCTTTTTTAAGGTTGATTTCATTTGTAGCACTCTGGCAAAAAACACAGATTTCTTTTGTGTCGGTGCGCATAACGATTGTTTTGTATACTGTTTCTGGATCAATGCCAAGTTTTTCGGCAGTGCTGTTTGCAGCACCCCTTGAAAGTTCGTGTTCGCCGTCATCATCATAAGTGAAAACTTCGTAGGAAATTCCAAGACCGTCCAGAATGCGCATTGCATTTGTTTTAACTTGTTTTGCTTCTTTTGCCATGGTTTTATTTTACATGAAATTTATAATCAGTTCATCTGGTAATAAAATTAAAATAATGAATACATAAAGACATAGTAGTATAATTCAATTATATAAAATGTAATTCAACTGGAGGATTTATGAGAGAGTTCGGTGTAAAGCATTTTGTAACAGAACATTTTGTGTGGCTTTCTTCGGCCTTTTCCTTTTTGATCGCAGCCCTTTATGGGGCAAAGGGAATTCAGTCAGGCTTCCTGTGGGAAACCTGGGTAATAATCGCTTTGAATGTTTTGTATATTCCTTTTGCAATTTGTTTCAGGCAGAAAAGTTTTTCTCTTTATTTTTTGATTTACGCACTGGTTCTGGTTTTTCTTTCAGCCTTTGAAAAAACTTTTCTTTTGAATAATTTCACTCCCCTGTTCATTTGCTGCATTGTAATTGGCCTTAAACCAAAATGGCAGAAATACATTTTTGCATTATATTTTTTGTGCGTTACGGTGGCATTTATTTTGAATGAAGAATCGGCATTGTGCTTTCTTATTCATATTGTGCGGAGCATCTGGTTTATTCTGTGCGTGCTCTATGTTCTTGATAATCATTATGTACGTAAAAATCTTGTCCTTTACGAAGATGAAAGAAAAATTCTGGATCAGCTTCTTGAAGGAAAAGTTTATCAGAAAGAAGTTGAAGGTTTTTCCGAGAATACAATTTATCGAAAGCTTAAAGCTGCAAGGGAACGGAACGGCTGCAAAACAAGGGAAGACCTTCTGGATCTGTACAGGAAAGAAAAACAGTCCTGATGATTTTCTGGTGACCGTTTGCGGTTGAAATCATTTTAAAAATTCTGCCTCCTCCTATATGTTTGAATCGAGCTTAGCTCAAGGAGAACACTATGCAGTTAAAATTTTATCATTGTAAAAAATGTGGAAAAATCATTGCAATTGTAAAGGATTCGGGAGTTTCTACAATTTGCTGTGGTGAAGCTATGGAAGAACTGGTTCCCGGCGTTTCAGACGGAATGGCCGAGGCCCATGTTCCTGTAATTAAAATCAATGGAAATACAGTTACTGTGACTGTGGGAAGCCGCCTGCATCCGTCTCAGGAAGAACATTACATTGAATGGATTCTTCTGCAGACCGACAAAGGAATCCAGCAGAAATGGCTAAAACCTGGCAATGCGCCCGAGGTGGAATTTGCCGTCATGACAGGGGAACATGTAAAAGCGGCTTACGAGTATTGCAACATTCACAAATTGTGGACAAAGAAATGCAGCGTGAATAAATGCGAAAAAGAAGTTCCAGGAGGTACAAAATGAAAGAAAGGATTTTAACTTTGTTGAACAGCCAGATCGAAAAAGAATTTGAAAGTGCTTATGCATATCTGGATATAGCGGCTTTTTTTGATTCGTTGTCCCTTTGCGGTTTTTCCCGCTGGTATAAAATCCAGGCAAGAGAAGAAGAACTTCATGCCATGAAAATATATGATTATATTTTCGAATCCGACGAAATGGTTGAACTTAAAATGATTTATCCACTTAAGGAAAAACCTCGTAGTATTGCAACTGCATTAAATTTGGCATTGAATCATGAAAAAGAAGTGACAAGAGCTATCCACGCAATATACAAGGCTGCTCAGGATGAAGAAGATTATGTTACAACCAATTTTCTTGAATGGTTTATTGCTGAACAGAAAGAGGAAGAAGATACAGCAAGAAAAATGATTGCCGAATTCAAAATGTTCGGCGGAACTTCGGAAGGCATGTTTCTTCTGGACGATAAACTCAAGAAAAGAAAAATGAGCGGTACAGGCGATTAGTTCTTAAAAACTGGTTCGTCCCCGGAAGCTTAAAGAAAGAGTTCTCTTGTCGATATATTCAAGATCGCCTCCTACAGGAATACCTGTTGCGAGGCGTGTTACTTTTATGCCGCGGTCCCCGAACTGTTCGGTAATAATTTTGTTTATAAAAAGGGCAGTAGTATCACCTTCAACAGTTGGGTTCGTAGCAACAATAACTTCCTGCACATTTCCTTCGCGGATTCGGTCTGCAAGTTTGGCTATGGAAAGCTGGTCTGGACCAATTCCTTCCAGGGGTTTGATGAGCCCGCCAAGAACATGGTAAAGTCCGCGGAATTCTTTGTAGGCTTCGATGGTGCCTACATCCTGAGGTTGTTCTACAACACAGATAATGCTGGTGTCGCGGAGCCCGTCTGAGCAGACAGGACACGGATCATTTTCTGTCCATGTGCCGCAAATTGAACAGGGCTTGATTTTCTCGTGGAGGACGGAAAGTCGCTGAGCAAATTTCTGGGCTTCAAAGGCGTCCTGTTTAAGAAGATGGTTTACGATTCTGACTGCCGATTTTTTGCCAATGCCAGGCAGCCTTGAAAAAGATTCTGTTAATTCGTCAAAAGCAGACATGTTCCCCTCACAAAAAAGGCCTTCCCAGGGCCATAAAAAAAGGCGCCTTTTTATGACGCCCTTGAAGATTAAAGTCCAGGAATGTTCAGTCCTGAAAGCATTGGTCCGGACATTTCCTTTATTTTGTCCTGAACTTTGCTGATTGCATCGTGCTGTGCAGCCTTAATAAGGTCTTCCAGCATTTTTACATCCCGGTTATCTACACAGATTGGGTCCAGGTGGATATCAATCATTTCGAACTTACCGTTCAATGTTACTTCTACCATACGGCCGCCTGAAGAACCAGTGGCTGTAATTTCTGCCAGCTGGCCCTGAACATTTTCCAGCTGTTCTTTGATGGCGCCGGCATTTTTGAATAATTCAAAAGGATTCATTAGAGCTGTGTTCCTGTTGCGATTTTTTCGTTGAAACGTTCAAGCTTCTTTCCTTCAAGAGGATTTGGCTGACCGTTCATTACAGCACGGAGTGCTTCCATTTCTTCGCCAGAGAAGTTTACACCGTGTTCCATGTGGTTGATGAAAGATTCTGTAGCCATTGGAGCAACTTTCTTACACATTTCCAGCATTACTTCTGCATAAACGCGGATTTCGTACTGTGCGTGTGAATCCAGGCGCAATTTCAGGAAGTGGAACAGGTTGTGAAGGTCCATTTCCCAGTAGAATTCTGTGTAAAGTGAAAGTGGAAGATTAACACGTGCAAGTTCGCGTGCAACTCCGTCATCCAGAAGTTCTGAATAGTTTTCGTAAGCAGCTTTCTGTCCTGCAACCAGGTTGTCTACAACTTTCTGTGCTTCAGCAGTATCAAAGGCTTCTGTAGCACGGCCCTGTTTGTTATCTTTGCTCTGAGGAGAAACTTTGTCCAGTTCTGGAACATAGAATTCTTCCTTCATTACAGAATATCTTCCTGAAACTTCGTTCATACGTCCCATGCGGTGGCGAACCCACTGGCGGGCAACGAAGATAGGCATTTTTACGTGGAAGGTCATTACAACCTGTTCAAATGGAGAAGTGTGCTGGTGACGAAGCAGATAATCAATAAGAGCTCCATCCTGTGAAACTGTTTTTGTTCCTTCACCATAAGAAACACGGGCAGACTGAACAATTCTCTGGTCTCCGCCAAAGTAGTCTACAAGTCTTACAAAACCTTTATCGAGAACCGGATATTCTTTATCCAGAATTTCTTCAGCTGCAGGTACAACGCAATGTGCCATTAATTTTACTCCTCGTCAGAATTTGTTGAGTAAGGATAACCGTCAGATTCGTCTCTTACTTCAACATCTGTTACTTTGATTTCTTTTTTATGTTCAATCACCTGAATCAGAATGAATCCGGCTCCGACAAGCAGAGCTACAACTCCGATTATGCGGAGGATCATTGATCCAAGTTTTGCAGGACCTATTACCAGGAGAAGAATTCCCGAGGCTAGAGTCACAATGTTTACAAGTTTAAGCTGTTTCCCGTCTGCTTCTCCCTGTGCTTCTGAATCATTGAGCTTGATTTTTGAAGTGGCAAGGAAACCGGCGCATCCGGAAATGATAAGGTAGAAGGCAAGAATGAAGGTCATAACTGCCCATGCGGCTCCGGCTAAAGTCAGAGGCATAACAATGGCCAGAAGACCGATCACAATGTTTCCGATTGATTTATAAAGTGTTGTCTTCTGGAAGAAGTCGTTGTCGAAAAGTTTGCGTTCAGAAACGATGCCGTAGATTCCTTCGATTACAGCTGTAAGTCCAAAAAGTACGAGGATAAGTTTTACACAGAACTGAGGAACAATAAGCAGAAGGAGTCCGGCAATAGCGGCCGAAATCCCGATAATCCAGTTTCTTTTCATATTAACCCTCCGGTAAAAAATGAGTCTTCTATAAATATACTGAAGTTATGAACTTCTGTGGAAAATATATTAGCGGATCTGGGTTCTGGTATCGTACATACGTTTCATTTCATCAATATTGTGAACAATGATGTATGTTTCATAAACTTCAATCTTGCGTTTTTCTACAAGACGGTTAACTTCGTCGCGTGTTACTTCCAGTGAAAGTCCTGCCCAGTGTGCCATATCAGAAACAGTAACGTTGAAACGTCTTGCTTTTTCTGTTTTTGCTGTTGTTGAAGGATTCATTTCATCCAGCATGAGGAATACATCGGCAAGGCGGGCCTGAAGATCTTTTACAACAAGGATTCTGAAGCGGCGTTTCTGGTCGTAAATACGTTTGCAGAAAAGCTTAAGCAGAATCAGGGCAATCTGAGGGTTTCCTGTAATCAGGATTTCAAAGTTTTCTTTATTGAATTCAAGACATTCTACGCGGCCCGCAGCCATACAAGTTGCAGAACGAGGTGATTTGTCCAGAATTGCCATTTCACCGAAGAATTCTCCCGGCTTGAGGATATCAAGGTTTTTAGAAGCGCCATTAACACATTTTACCAGCTGAACGTTTCCGCTCTGAATAAGGTAGAAGCAGTCTCCAGGTTCGTGTTCGGCAATGATTACCTGACCAGGTTCGTAAACTTTCTTGAAGCGTTCGAAAGCTGGAAGAGAGAAAATTGGAAGTGATGAACCTTCGCTTGCAGAATCAGAAGAATCTGAAAGTCTGTTTCTCTGTGCTGAACGTTCAGAACGGAGTTTTGCATCGGCATAAAGCTTTGCAACTTCGTCCTTGCGAACTGTATCAGGATATCTTTTAAGGAATTTGAGGTAAACGTCGCAGGCTGAACGGTACATTTCATCTTCGTAGAAAGCTTTTGCAACTGCGAGCATACCTGTCTGCTGGTCTTCCATTACATTGTTAAGAATTGATTCTGTTTTTCTGTGGATCTGGCGGAGCTGGTTAGAGAAAACGCGGAGCATTTTCATGATGAGTGCTTTGTTGTTGCTGAACATAAGTTCAAATTCCTGCACTGTAAGTGAAACCGCAATTGTGTCCTGTACAACTGTTGCTGTTTCTTCGCGCTGGAAGTGTCCCAAAGCTGATTTTACGCCAAAGAATTCACCTGCTTTAACCTGTTCAGAAATCGGTTCTCCCGATTCAATGTCAGTGCTTGAGAGAAGAACCATACCGCGCTGAAGAATGAAAATGCGCTCGTCTCTGTCTCCTTCAAAATAGATGATAGAACCTTTTGAATACTGAATTGCCTTTGGCATACTTTTTGCACTCCGTAAACAGATTATAGATTAGACTAAATTATATCATAGATGTTCAAAATGTGCTATTGTAAATGTAAATGATAGATTTCCACGTTCACACCACCGCTTCAGACGGTCAGTACAGCCCTTCAGACATCATCCGCCTTGCAAAAGAGAAAGGAATTACGGCCATTGCCATTACAGACCACGACACAGTTGCCGGTCTTGAGGAAGGGGAGAAGGCTGCAAAGGAAGCGGGAATCAAGTTTATTCGCGGTGTTGAGCTTAATATTCAGTGGCCAACGGGAGAATTTCATCTTCTGGGCCTTGGGTTAAAGGAAATTTCACCATCCCTTCAGGAAATAATCGATAATCTTCAGAAAAACCGCCAGGAACGCAATTATCTCATGTTCGAAAAGCTGAAGGAGCTTTTCCCTGAACTTTCCTGGGAAGAACTTCAGGAAATGTTCCCTGACACAGTCTTGGGGCGTCCTCATTTTGCCCGCTATCTTGTAAGCAAGGGAATCGTAAAACAGAATCAGGTGGCTTTTAATAAATATCTTGGAAAAGGCCGGGAATGCTATGTGCCAAGAACCGGTGCTAATCTTGATGAAGCCATTGTGGCAATCACCGAATCGGGCGGCTGTCCCGTAATTGCACATCCAATGTCCCTTTTTATTTCCTGGGGCAAACTGCCGGAAGTAATCCAGGACATTTATGACCGGGGAATCGTGGGCCTTGAAGCGTATCACCCTGGCGCCAGAAATTCCGAATGTTTCAGACTTAATGAATTGGGCCGCAAGATCGGCTTCTTCATTACAGGCGCCAGCGACTTTCACGGGGAAAAGATTCGCAGGGATCGAAAGCTGGGCCACACCTGCGGCGGACGGAAAATCGATGAAAAGCTTATTCCGGAAATTGAAGAGATTGTGGAAGAGTTAAGAGTGAAGAGTTAAGAGTTGGATTATTGTTGGGGTGTATGTCTGAAGTTTTGATTGTTGCGGTGAATTCAAGTTTTTCTCATACGAATATTGCGGTGCGATACTTGAAGTATTATGCCGAGGGTAAGTTTCCTGGAAGAACTGAATTCTGCGAGTATACAATCAATCAACCGATGGGCGAGATTATAAGGGGAGTGAATTCTTACAATCCTAAGGTTGTGCTTTTTTCAACTTACATCTGGAATGTGGAAGCGGTTGAACGTATCGCAAAAAATCTGAAGGCTCTGAAGCCGGAACTTATAATCGGCGCGGGCGGACCGGAAGCAGGTTTCCGTGGCGCTGACTTTCTTAAAGAAAATCCTGATTTTGATCTGATAGTAAAAGGGGAAGGGGAATCGGTCTTTGCCAGACTTGTGGAAAAATACGCAACTGCAAAGGAAGAAGATTTCCTGACTTCTCTTTCTGATTTGAAAGGCCTGTATCTTAGGAATCCGGCTTCTCCTGATGAAGTGATTTTTACAGGGGAGCAGGAACTGATCTGTGACCTTGGCGAGCTGCCTTTTCCGTACCCGGATCTGGAACTACTGGATGTAAATCACAAAATCTTCTATTACGAATCAAGTCGCGGCTGTCCTTTTTCCTGCGCTTACTGCATGAGTTCCCTGGACAAAAAAGTCCGCTTTGTTCCGCTTGAAAAAGTCTTTGCCGATCTGCAGCGTTTTCTGGATGCTGGGGTAAAGCTTGTTAAGTTTGTTGACCGAACCTACAACCTTAAACCGGAACGTTATATTGCCATCTGGAAATACATTACGGAACACCATAATGGAAAAACAATGTTCCATTTTGAAATCGAAGGGGAGTTCCTGAGCGAAGAGGCAATGGAATTTTTGCAGACAGTTCCGGAAGGAATCATGCAGTTCGAGATTGGAGTGCAGAGTTCCAATCCTGTCGTACTTAAGGCCTGCGGTCGTTCTCCGGAAACAGAAACTTTAAAATCAAATATTCTGCGCATTCCGAAAACAATTCATACTCATCTGGATCTTATTGCCGGTCTTCCTTTTGAAGATCTGGAAAGCTTCGGCCGTTCCTTTGACTTCGTCATGAACATTGAGCCCGACGCTCTTCAGCTGGGCTTCCTTAAGGTTTTGTTCGGCGCCCCCATAAACTCCTTCTGTTCTAGCACCGGATGGAAATGGATGAAGACGCCGCCTTACGAAGTTTTGGAAACTCCGTATTTGAGTTATGACGAAATCCTCTTTCTGAAAGATCTGGAAAACTGTCTGGATGCTTACTGGAATGATCATAATTTTGATATTGTCATGAAATATCTGGCGGCGGCAGTTTCAGAGGGGACAGACCCCTCTGCACATCTTGCAGACCAGACAAAGGGGACAGACCCCTCTGCATTCGGGAAGCGCTGGTGGAAACTTTTCGTTTCCCTTACAAAGTGGCTCCAGTCTAAAAACGTTTTTGCTTCCGCCCATCAGAAAGACTACTGGGCCGAAATGCTTCATGAGTATTTAACCAGCAGTTTACTTCTTCCGCCTTCCGCACTGTTTGTGGCACGGGAACTTCTCCGTTTTGATTACATTGCCGGCGGAAAGAAAACAAATCCGCCTGCCTGGCTTTGCCGTCATTACGACGACCAGGCCCATTACGATGCTCTTCGGGCAACTACGGGAATCAAACATTCCCGCCTGGATTTCGTGTACTCCGATTACGACAGCTTTGCGGTAAATCCGCTGGATCCGGAAACCTGGTTTTCAAAAGCAAAGGGGACAGACCTCCTTGAAAAGCTTACGGACCAATCAGAGGGGACAGACCCCCTTGCTGCCTTTGCTGCAGACCTGCCGTCTTTCCCGATTCTTTTCCTTTACGCCCGGAAAGAAAGTGACCGCCCGTCAGATTTCCAGCGGAAGCCTCATCAGATTCTTGTGGAATCCGGCAATCAGTCATCTTATATAATAGAAACAAAAAAAGAAGTTGAAGAATAATGGAACCAAAAGTTTTTCTTATTGTTTGTCCCCTGATTTTTCTGGCAGGGTTTATTGATGCAATCGGCGGCGGCGGCGGATTGATTTCTCTTCCTGCATATCTTCTTGCGGGACTTCCGCCTCACACAGCAATCGCAACCAACAAGCTGTCTTCCTGCATGGGAAGCACAGTTGCCACAATCAGACTTTGCCGCGGCGGTCACGTCTATTGGTGCTTGGCCATATTCACAGTGATTGTTGCAGTTCTTGGATCAAGCATAGGTGCAAATCTGAATCTTCTGGTTAGTGATGAAATAATGGTCTACATTCTTGTGGCCGTTCTGCCTGTGACCGCGTTTATAGTTCTGAACAAAAAACTTTTCCGCGACAATACAGACCAATCAGAATCACCTGAGCTTACAAAACGCACCTGGATCGTGGCTTCCCTGGCTGCCCTGATCATCGGGGCTTACGACGGATTCTACGGTCCCGGCACCGGAACTTTCCTTATTCTGGCTTTTACAGTTTTTGCCCGCCTGGATGTAAGAACCGCCAACGCCCACACAAAAATAATCAACCTGACAACCAACATTACTTCTCTGGTCGTGTTCCTTTTGAACGGGGAAGGGATAATCCTTCTTGGACTCACAGCGGGCCTTTGCAATATGGTGGCAAGTTATCTTGGGGCAGGGCTCATGCTCAAAAACGGCACGAAGATAGTCCGCCCGGCAATCATCCTTGTGCTGGTGCTGCTTCTTGTAAAGGTTCTTTTCTTCCGTTAATCTGCGTCATTTACAAAGTGCGTAAAAAAGACACACTGCCCGCTGGTTTTCTTCGGGCAGCAGGTCACAATGGCACTTTTTTCCTTTTCATTTTTGGGGCTTGCGTGGCTTCCAGCCCCGCCGGCGCTTCCGGGCTCCACTACGTTCGGTCCTTCACTGCCGTTCCGGACCCGCTTCGCGGCCCTCCAGTGCCTAAGCCAGGACCACTCAGGGGCCTATTTCTGTAAAAACTCCCGATTTCCCGCAAATTTTTTCACAAAGGCAGCAGAAATCCTTTTTATTTATTTCTTGGCACGGAACTTGCTATAAGTATAGTGTAACGAAAGTTACAGAACAAAACTAAATCTTATTAAAGTTCCCCTTGCAGGACAGTTTGCCGCTGCAGGGAACAAGGAGTATAAAATGAACGAACTTTCAATTTTTGACGCACTTTTCGACGATGTATTTGGAACAGGAAAACCTGCTTCATACCGTACAAACTTCGCAACACCACGTGTTGATGTTAAGGCAGACGAACAGGGCTATGTTCTGGAAATGGATCTTCCAGGTCGTTCAGAAAACGATGTAAACATTGAACTGGATCACAATACACTGACAATCTCTTCAAAGGAAACTTCAGCCCGCGAAGAAAAGAAAGATGCAAAAGAAGAAGCCAAAACAAACTGGATCATCCGTGAACGCCGCACTTCTCAGTTCAAACGCAGCTTCACACTTCCAGACGATGTAAACGGCGAAGCAATTTCCGCAACTTTCAAAAACGGCGTTCTCACTCTGACAATGCCACGCCAGGAATTGCCTGCACCTAAAAAGATTCTGATCAGCGCAGCCTAAGGCGCAAGATGTTTCCATAACTTCCCGAAAGAGAACTGACCTCAGTTCTCTTTCGAAACCTCCTTCCACTGCGGCAAGTCCCTAACCGGATTTGCCGCTTTTTTTTATCTCGGAGAGGCGGGGGAACTAATTCAGTTTTCTGCAAAGTGGCGCCAGGAGTTTGTCCAGAACTCGTGTGTCCAGAGCTATATCTGAAGTTTCCTGTGTAAAGATAAAATCTTTTCCGGGAACATAACCATTCAAAATAAAGAGGTTGAAGTTTCGTACCATGGACACAGCGTATTCGTCGTTATCGATCATGCCGAAGTGTTCAAGAATAATTTCCTTGCAGGTGTTTGGATTCAGAATTGTGAAATCCGGATAAAAAATTTTGAAGTGTCCGTTCACATTCAGTTTTATGGGAGCTTCGTACCGGTATGGTATTCCTAAAAAATTCAGACGGTCTGCAATAATCTTCTCACTTTTTGAACGGACCCGCTCCCCGCGGTTTGTCAAAAGGCCTTCATCGATCGAGTCAAAGGCTTTACCCTTATACGTTGAGTTTTGCCATTTAAAGATATATTCATCATTTGACAAAACCGCGGGCTTTATAAGCTGTCTTCGAGCAGGGTAGTTCGAAAGAATTTCCGACGGCTCAATTTCCGGGATTCCGCTCAGGAAGGCATCGATCGCTTTTTTCCACGCTTCACAATTCTTTAAAAGTTTAAGATTGTAGTCCCGCTGGGCAAGCCGCAAGGTCAGGGCCTTTTCATTTGAGTCTTTTTGACAAAGGTATCGTCCGTTGGTATCACCTTTTTTGGTAATCTGAAAATACTGCGGCTTGCCCTTTTTTCGCCCCACTCGCAGATGTCCTTCATCTGCGGATTGAGATAAATGCTGATTCGTTTTTTGAATCAGATTTTCATAAATTGATTTTTTACTTTTTAGTTCATTGATTATTTCTTTCATATTTTTGTCTGTATATATATAGATTAAAATTTGAAATAACAGGAAAGACGGCTGGAAGAAATTTCGGAAAATTTTGCGAATGTGCGGAAATGGCTATAAATAAAAGGAAGGAGAAAAATTTATAGCTGAATTCGTAGGATTTGATGGAGTGGAAAAACGTGAAGAAGCAGAAAAGGCTATAAATATGCGAGATGGTGGGATTTTATAGCCTTTTTGCATTTGTGGGGAAAGTGAGTTGATTACGGAATGGCTATAAATATTCAGGACATCCAGGATTTATAGCTGATTCGGAAAATTTGTTTTGCCAGAGGATGGGGAAATTTTGAAAATTGGCTATAAATTTCCGGAAAGAGTTTGATTTATAGCTTTTTGAACAATTTGGCAAAAATCAGAAAAAACGAACGGGTATAAAAAAAGTAAAAGGTGGAAAATTATAGCCCCGGCTCGGAGGGCGCCGGAGGCGAAGCCGGCAGGCTTCGGAGCGACAGCGGAGCCCGGAGTGACAGCGGAGCCCGGAGTGACGGGATAGCCTGCCCAAGAGGGCAGGCGTGGCTCCATAAATCTAAAAATAATTATTCTTCCCCGTAAATACGGAGAACGTCCAGGCTTTTGCGTTCAGTACGCTTTTGGGCGCTGCCTTTGCTGCCGGTGGAACCTTTGCCGGACTTGCCGCCGATCCCGCCTTTTGCGGTCACGTCGGCATTTGTGAAGATGGCCTGGCTTTTTTCGTGGCGCTGGCGACGCTGTTTGTTTTCCAGAAGAATTTCTTTAGGGCTTTCGGTACGTTCAAGAAGGAGATCGTTGGCATTTGTAACGGTTACGGAAAAAATCCTTCCGTTTTCTGCGCTGGCTTCCAGGGCCGGCATCAAATCTGCCAGGGCAATAACGGCCTTTTTCTTTCCGTCCATCTTTGTATTTTCCCTAAGCTTCTTTGCCAGCACGGCATCTGTAAATTTTGATTTATCGCCCATAGCTTCCAGGGCTTTGAAGATTTCATTCTGAATAGGAGTCATGGGGGTAGTATAGCATTTTGTGACTGGGAGTCAAAATAAAGGTAAAAAAAAACACCAGCAGAGCTTTCCCTGCCGGTGATTTTAGTTTTTATGAAGTAAGTCAGGTTTAGTCTTCTTCAACAAACATTGAAGCGATTTCTTTCTTGTACAGGTCGTTCAGGCGGAAGCGCATGATTTCCTGTTTTGCCGAAAGTTCAACGCCAACTTCGAATTCTTTTGTGATCAGAACGAACTTGTTGATGCGTTCGAACATCTTGAAGCCTGTCTTCGAGTTGATCAGGTTCTGGATTTCGTTGTCGTAAAGTTTAAGAACTTCTTCGCTCTTAAGAAGGTTTTCGTAAGTGTCGAACTGGATTCCGTTTTCGGCGGCGAAAGCTTTAACTTCTTCTGAGTCTACAAGAACAAGAGCGCCAAGGTAACGTTTGTCCTGTCCAACAACTACAGCCTGCTTGATAAAGCGTGATTCAGCCAGTTTAGTTTCGATTGGCAGAGGTTCAATGTTTTCACCGCCGCGAAGAACGATTGTATCCTTGATACGTCCCTTGATCTGGATTTCGTCATGGATTGTCATAACGGCAAGGTCACCTGTGTTGAGCCAGCCGTCAACGGAAATGGCTTTTGCTGTAAGTTCAGGCTGCTTGTAATAGCCTTTCATAACAGTTTCACCTTTAACCTGAAGAACACCTTCTTTTCCGCGTGGAAGAACGAATCCGTCCTGTGGATCAACAACGCGAACTTTTACTCCGCGGATTGCAGAACCGATTGTTCTGAAAACAGGTGAAGCAATAGGGCGTACTGCAACTACAGGAGCAGTTTCTGTAAGTCCGTATCCTTCAACAATCTTGATTCCGATAACCCAGAAGAATTCATCAATACGTCTTGGGAATGCACCGCCGCCGGCAATACCTGAGCGGAAGTTTGTTCCCAGAAGGGCCTTAAGCTTGCGCAGAACCAGAAGGTCGCCCAGCCAGTAAAGAGGCCACATAAGTGTCCAAGGGATAATGAAAAGGAACCACCACAGAACTTTTTTCTGTGAAGTAAAGCAGGCGTTCTGTCCGAACATTTTGCGCTGCATTCTCTTGTGGATGATTGCTACATTTACAAAGAAGTTGAACATCTTGTTTACGATGCCGCCGGCTTTACGCATCTTCTTTGTGATTCCGTCGTAGATTGCTTCGAATACACGAGGAACTGCAGGAATAAGCTGAGGGTTCAGTTTTTTGAAGTCGGCCAGGAGGATTGATCCAACTGGTTTTGAGTAACTGATTGTACCACCCTGGATGGAAATAACGTATTCACATTCGCGTTCAAATACGTGCCATACAGGAAGAACGTTCAGGGCAACTTCGCCAGGGTTCAGGAAGATACGTTCCTGAAGTTCATCCAGCTGAACCAGGAAGTTGTGGTGTGTAAGCATAACACCCTTTGGAGTACCTGTTGTACCTGAAGTAAAGATGATTGTTGCCAGGTCATCACCATGACCTTTTTCAACTTCGGCTTCTACTGCTCCCGGATGATCTGCACGATATTTTTTACCGTTTGTTGATACTTCAGAGAAGTAAGTAAGTTCAACACCGGCATTTTTGCAGGCTTCTTTATGTTCTTCTTTAACTTCATCTTCAAAACAGATGATAGTTTTCATGTGTTCCAGTTTGTCCTTAATGGAAACCAGTTTGTTTACCTGAGAACTGTTTTCTGCAATGACAACTTCAGCTTCTGTAATAGAAAGGATTTTTTCGAGGTCACTAAGAGTGGCGTCACATCCGCGTGGAACGTCGATGGCACCGATTCCCATAAGACCGATATCAGCCTGGAGCCATTCAGCGCGGTTGTCAGAAATAAGACCGATTTTATCTTCGCGCTTAACTCCCATAGCCAAAAGACCTGCACCAAAGTCCAGAGCATACTGGAACATTTCGCGGTAAAGGATAGGTTCAAATTCGCCGTTTGGAAGGCGTTTGTTCTGTGATTTGTATTCAGCAAAGTCTACTGCGGCTTTCTGAAACATTTTAGGGATTGTAAATTCTGGAGCGAAATCCATTTTTGTCCTCCGAAGGATCTTAAAATGACATTATTTAAAAAAATGTCATAATAATAAGTATAACGCAGGAACTCCTAATTGTCCATAAATTTTGGGGCAGTTCCCCTGGGGCTTCTTTCCTTTATATAGAACTAAAAACAATTCTTTAGTAATATAATGGAAATAACTACCGATAATTAGTTTATGAGCAAAAAACAGATTACACAGGAAAAAATCATTCATTCCTTCCTTTCTTCTGCAGCCGAAAAGGGCGCCGGAGCTACATCTCTTTCTGATATTTCAGACATGCTGGAAATCAAGAAAGCATCCCTCTACAATCACTTTGAATCCCGGGATGATATGTACAACGCAACCCTGGAATACTGCAGTCTGGAAATGCTGAATTCCACTTTCCTGGTAAAAGAATGTGTCGAAGCCGCCGCTTCTTCCAAATCTGGAGCTCTTGCTTACCTTAAAAAGGCTATTACACAGTATTTCAAGCTTTTTGAAAGCGAACCTTTCTTTAAGATCTACGTTTTTGTTCATTCAGAACAGTATTACAACCGCCGCGCCCTGGATATCTGCCAGGCTGACTACAAACGCATGTTTGAACAGATGAGGGATTCCCTGAAAATCTTCAAAAATGCCGGAAAATGTGATTACGACGAAAAAGACCTTAAAGATATCTGTTCAGTGATCATTTCTGTAATAACAAATCAGCTGGATCAGTATATTGCCAGAAAAAAGGAAATAATCCGCCAGAATCCCGATACAGGTGTGGGAAGTCTTTTTGCACTTCCGTCTGATGAAACCCAGCTGGCCGCCCACATGAAAATTGTTGAAATCTCTATTAAAAACCTTCTTTCCCTCTAAACACCTTTCTTCAATAAAAAAATAGGGGATTTTTCTTAATAAATTAGTGTTTTATCGTTGACAAATTACAGTTATGGGGTAATATTAAACTACAACGTTGTAGTAGACAGGAATCTTTGCAGCGTAAAAAAAAAGGTATTAATCATACAGAACCAATGACAGGAGGAAATTGTATGAAAAAAATCGTAGCAGGAGTTCTCGCTGTAGTAGCAGCAGCAACTCTCATGTCTTGTGGCGGAAAAAAAGCTGCTGCAGACGGAAAAGTATTTAATGTTTATGTATGGAATGACGAATTCCCATCACGCTTCAAGGATTATTTTGAAGCAAAAGGCAAAGTACCAGCAGGAATCACAGTAAACTTTGTTCAGACTCCAAACGCTGACAACGCTTACCAGAACAAACTGGACGAAGTTCTTCTCGCTCAGGAAAAAGCAAAGGCTGACGACAAAGTAGATATGTTCCTTGTTGAAGCTGACTACGCTCTTAAATATGTTGATACACCTTATACACTGGATGTAAAAAAAGACATTGGTCTTACAGATGCTGACCTTTCTAAACAGTACAAATACACAAAAGACATCATGACAGACTCAAAAGGAGTTCTTAAAGGTGTTTCTTGGCAGGCATGTCCAGGTGGATTTATTTACCGCCGTTCTTACGCTATCGACGTTCTTGGAACAGACGATCCAGTAAAAGTTGGTGAAGCTCTTTCTAACTGGGACAAATTCGATGATGTTGCTGCTAAAGCAAAAGCAAAAGGATACTACATGCTTTCTGGTTTCGATGATGCATTCCGCGTATTCTCTGACAACGCTAAAACACCATGGGTAAACGGAAACAAAATCGTAATCGATCCAATGATCGAACGCTGGATCAAAATGACAAAAGAATACACAGACAAAGGATACAACAACAAAGCTAACCTTTGGTCTGCTGAATCTACACAGGGTATGCTGGCAGACGGTGGAGTATTCGGTTACTTCGGTCCTGCTTGGTTCATCGACTTCTGTATGCCACATGATGAAGGTTCTGCTTTCGGTGACTGGGCATTCTGTAAAGGACCACAGGGATTCTCTTGGGGTGGAACATGGATGTGTGGTGCTGCTGGAACAGACAACATCGCTCTTATCAAAGACGTAATGTACATGCTCTCATGTGATTCAGACAACATGACTGACCTTGCTAAAGGTGCAGGTGACTTCGCAAACAACGAAGTTGCTATGACAGCAGTTGCAAACTCTGATTACGGTAACCCATTCCTTAAGGGACAGAACCACATGTCATTCTTCCTTGACAGTGCAAAATCTATCGACAAGTCTTGTATGTCTATGTACGACCAGGGTATGAACGAAAAAATCCAGTCTGCTATGGCTGACTACTACAATGGTCTCGTAACATTGGATCAGGCTTGGGACAACTTCTACACATCAATTCTGGAAGTTTATCCAAACCTCACAAAATAGTTAAATAACTGTTTATGAAAAAGGGCTGCCCTAAACGCAGCCCTTTTTTTAAGACTTTTTTAAATCGTTTTCGCATCTTCAAGATTACTCATCCTGAGAGGATACCATGTCTGATAAAAAAATCACAAAAGCACCGGCTGAAAAACCGTTAAAAGCCGGCAAAAAAGAAAAACATAAAACTGTTCAGTATGACAGATGGGGTTATTTCTTTATTGCACCATTCTTTCTTATCTATGTAATTTTTTCTCTGATTCCATTAGTAACAACATTTTTCTACGGATTCTTTGAATATTATCGCCAGGGGTTGAACTGGATTGGACCAAAGTTCGTTGGATTCCAGAACTATGCAGCCATTTTTAATGCAGACGATAACATCGCAAAATATTTTTTAAACACAATTATTATGTGGGCTATTGGTTTTATCCCACAGATTCTTGTTTCCCTTATGCTTGCAGTATGGTTTACAAATACTGAATTAAAGCTGAAAGCACAGCAGTTCTTTAAGACTGTTATATATATGCCAAACCTGATCATGGCATCTGCTTTTGCCATGCTCTTCTTCACATTGTTCTCTCCAAACGGACCAATTGAACTTCTGATTCAGCGTGCAGGTCTTCGCGCCGCCGGTGATCCAATCCGCTTCTTTACGCATGCAGGATGGACTCGTGTTTTGGTCGGTGTAATGAACTTTATGATGTGGTATGGAAACACAACAATCCTGCTTATGGCAGGTATCATGGGAATTGATAACTCCCTCTTTGAAGCAGCCCGCATCGACGGTGCATCTCCTATGCAGACTTTCTTCAAAGTAACAATTCCACTTCTGATGCCAATCTTCGTATACGTTATGATTACTTCTCTTATTGGTGGTATTCAGATGTTCGACGTTCCTCAGATTTTGACAAAGGGTAGTGGTGCTCCAAACCGTACAACAATGACAATCATCATGAAGCTGAACAACTACCTTACAATCAGTAGAAACTATGGACGTGCCGGTTCTATGTCGGTACTTATCTTTGCCGTTACAGGTGTCCTTTCTGGTCTTGTTTATAAGATGACAATGGCACAGTACAAGAATAAATAAGGAGGTTAAAACTATGGACGAAATTAAATACGCAAGTCAGAGCAAAACCCTTATTGTTCGCAGATTCTTTTGTTATCTGGTTCTTACTCTTCTGGCAATTATTTCACTTTTCCCATTCTATATTCTGATTATCAACTCGACTCATTCGCATATGGAAATTCAGACAGGGTTCAATGCACTTCCTGGAAAAAGCGTTGGAATCAACTTCCTTCAGCTGGTTCGCACTCAGGAATGGCGTGGTCCTAACGGAGAAGTAATCAAAGCTTTTGGTAAGAACTATCCAATCGTAAGAGGCCTTATCAACAGTCTTTTCGTTTCAACACTTTGTGCTCTGGTTACAACATACTTCAGTGCAATGACTTCATATGGTCTGTACATGTACAATTTCAAACTTAAGAAGGCTGCTTTCCGTTTTATCCTTGCAGTTATGATGGTTCCAACTCAGGTTTCAACACTTGGTTTCTACCAGCTGCTTCGTAAGATGAACCTTATGAACAATTACCTGGCACTTATTGTTCCAGCTATCGCAGCCCCTGCAGTTTTCTTCTATATGTATCAGGCTATGGAAGCAACACTTCCTTACTCAATCGTAGAAGCATCCCGCGTAGACGGTTGTAATGAGTTCCGTACATTCAATGTTGTTGTTCTTCCAATGATGAAACCAGCAATCGCTGTTCAGGCAATCTTCAGCTTCGTTTCTTCTTGGAACAACTACTTCATTCCATCTTTGATTCTGGAAAAGGATCACTGGACAGTTCCACTCGTTGTAGCCGCTGCCCGTTCCGCAGACTACATGAGCTTCAACATGGCTATTATCTACATCCTTCTGACTGTAGCTATTATCCCTCTGCTGATTGCTTACATGTTCCTTTCTAAATCAATCATCGCCGGTGTAACAGCAGGTGGTGTAAAAGAGTAAAACATACAGACAAAAAAATAACTGAAACAGAGGCTGACTCTCGACAGAAAACTGCTTTTCGGCACGGTGTGCGCTACGCTACAAGTGCCTCAAATCCGTTTCTGTCTGCGTCAGCCTCGATTTATTTAACAGTTTTGTCTGTATGTTTTGTTGCGCGGGATTGCGCCCCATTTTTGTAATGCTCCCTACAAACGAGGAGAAGTCGCACAAAATGTGCGGCTTTTTTAAATTCTCGGCACGGTGTGCGCTACGTTACAAGTGCCTCAAATCCGTTTCTGTCTGCGTTAGCCTCGATTTATTTAACAGTTTTGTCTGTATGTTTTGTCGCGCGGGATTGCGCCCTATTTTTGCAATGTTCCCTATAAACGACGAGAAGCCGCACAAGATGTGCGGCTTTTTTAAATTCTCGGCAGGGAGTGCGCTACGCTACAAGTGCGACAAAACAGTATTATTTGTGTGTTTTCTCTTCATAGTTCATAATGGAAATCAAGGAGAGAAACGCTAGATATAGAGCAAATCAATTTCATAAAAACACTATCCGAATATATTCACAGACCCGGATGGGTTGAATACTTTAGATGATTTTAATTATCAAAAACGCACAGAAGATACTGATAAATCCATTGAGAATCAGCAAAAATATAATATGAAAGAATATGAATATGCTCTAGGAAATCAGGGTTTAACAGAATTCGGAAACATGAATTACATTTACCAGAAATATAATTGTCAGTTTTATGATGATGAAAATTATCTTGATTGACTTAATGATGATCTATCTTTAGTTCCAGAACAGTATAGAAAAAAAGCGAAAAATCAAAGATATAATGATGCATATGATTTTCTGTTTTCTTGCATTATGCAGTCTTTAGTAGGAACACCTTACATTCTTGGAGGAAATTCAAGAAAAGGGACGGATTGTAGCGGTTCAATAATTTTATCATTACAAGAAATGGGAGTTCTTGTAGATGATGTAACAGCAAATGAAATGGCATCAGGTAATGTAGATTGGATAGCAATATTGCCAGTAACAAATGAAGTTTGGGCTGGAAGTATGGGATTATTAAATTTCTATGATACTAAGGGTAATGGGAAAATCACGCATGTTAATGTTGGAATCGGAGAAATTGAAATTCCGAAGGTGTTCGCACCAATTTATTTAGGAAAAAAACAAATAATTGATGCAACATCTGGTAGTTCAATGTTATGTCGAAATGATGGTAGATTATATTTAGGACAATATAATCCCGTAGGTGAAAAGCAAATTAATCAGACTTATGCACCTTTTTCTACGCAGACACATCCTATTACACAAGGAAGAATAAATTGGGCTGTATTAAGAAATGAATTGAGGAGATAAGGTATATGAAAAAAAAAGTGTTAATTATATTTTGTATTTTAAGTTCAGTTCTTTGTTATTCGCAGACAAAAACAGAAGTTTTTTATGAATATAATCTAGAAAAAGCACAACCGTTTTATTTAAGGATAAAAGAACATTTCGATAATTTATGGTGTGGATATTTTAAAGCAGACTTTGAATATGAACGATTTGGTGAGAAAAAATTTGTAGTTGAAAAAATAAATATTTATACAAAAAAAGGAAATAGTTTTGTTTTTCTTGGTAGTTTTGGTACAGATGGAATATATGATAAGGATAATCGTTTAATAATTGCTGTGCCAGAAATTGCACCAAACATAAAAATATTAGGTTATTCATCAAGCATTTTAGATTATCCTTTAAGTACAACCTTTGTTAAAGAACGTAATGGGAAAATTAGTGAAATGGAAGAATGGGCAAATGTATGGATTGATTTTGAAAATTTAACACTAAAAGAACAAGATTCTTTTTATGAAAAGTAAAGGTTAGTATTATTGGTTATCTGAAAATTCGAAACGAAAGAGTACGAACTGGTATGGGTATTGTGGAAATAACCCGTTAATATGCACAGACCCGAATGGGTTGATTCAAAAAAATGATGAATTGACAAACAGGGATTGCTATGGGTAGGCAAAACTCATGGTATAATTACCCAAACAAACAGAAATTTAGCGGGAGAGAATATGGTAGATATGCAGTATGATTGTGGTTTCG
>JAKSTG010000060.1 GCA_024402695.1 Treponema sp.
CTGAACCTGAAAACGAACTCTTGGAAAATCCAGACTCAGCAGAATTAACCGGTTGGAATGATGCTGAAGTTGCAAAATACGCCGAATTTTTTAATAAAATGTGCAGAGAAGCAGGTTACACAGGATTCTGGTGGGATTGCAATGACTTAGTAAAACGAAATGAACTTACCTGTCGTCAGCAGATTGTAGATGCAATTATGAGTCAATATCCCGCAGAAGATTTCACTTACACAAAAACTACATCCGGATTTGTTGAAGAAGATGCAGCAACTGCGGTTCATAATATGAAAACAGGATGGAACCTGGGAAATACTCTTGATGCTACAAGTTACGACTGGAAAAAAGAAGGAACTGATGAAATCGGCTGGATTCTCCAATGGGGCGAGAAAAACAAAGATGGCAAAGTTACAACAAAAGCTTTTGAAACAGCCTGGGGAATGCCGGTTACTACAAGAGAAATGATTCACTATGTAAAAGAATGTGGATTCAATGCAGTGCGTATTCCTTGTACCTGGGCAGAACATATTGATGAAAATAATCAGGTTGATGCAGAATGGATGGCCAGAGTTCATCAGGTGGTAGATTATGTTATTGATGAAGGAATGTATTGTATTTTAAATACTCACCATGATGGCTGGGTTTGTGCATCAGAGAATATGTATAATAAATACAGTAAAAGATTTGAAGACTTGTGGACTCAGATTGCACAGGAATTCAAGGATTATGATGAAAGATTGATTTTTGCCAGTATGAATGAAGTTACAGATGAAGCCGACTACTGGTCACCACCAGCAGCTACTTTTAAATACATAAACAAGTGGAACCAGCTTTTTATTGACACAATTCGTGCACAAGGTGGAAATCATGCAAAAAGAAATCTTGTAATTTCACCTAGAGGCTGCAGCGGTTCGGATCGAGATATGCAGATACTGGATCAGGTAACAGATTCGGCAGAAAATCATCTTATTATTGAAGTGCACAATTATACTCCACAGGGCTTTTGTTTTAATGATGCAACCTGGACAACTATGACTGCAAAATGGAATCCAATGCTGCATGAATACGATATACGAAATGATTTTAATATGTATGGCCGCTGGCAAAGACGCATAAATAGACCTGTAATAATTGGTGAATACGCTGCATTTCCAAAAAAATATGAAGACTTCGACAAATAGGAAGATACAATGACCGAAGAAGAAAGATTGATTCAGATTAAACCAAGTCCAAGGCAGCTGGCTCACCAGTCTCTGGAATTCTACGCATTTGTTCATTTTACTGTGAATACTTTTACAGACAAAGAATGGGGAGACGGCACGGAAAGTCCTGAAATTTTTAATCCTTATAAACTTGACGCAGAACAATGGTGTAAAGCAATAAAAGCTGCAGGTATGAAAGGCTTGATTCTTACCTGTAAACACCACGACGGATTTTGTCTTTGGCCAAGTAAATTTACAGAACATACTGTTGCTCAAAGTCCTTACAAAAACGGCAAAGGCGATATTGTAAAAGAAACTGCGGACGCCTGCAAAAAGTACGGCCTGAAATTTGGGGTTTATCTTTCTCCTTGGGACAGAAACTGCAGCCTGTACGGTCAAGGAAAATCATACGATGATTTTTTCTGTAACCAGCTTACAGAATTACTTACAAATTATGGGGAAATTTTTTCTGTGTGGTTTGACGGAGCTTGCGGTGAGGGTCCAAATGGTAAAAAGCAGTTTTATGATTTTGACCGCTACTATGAAGTTATAAGAAAACTTCAGCCAAGAGCCTGTATTTCTGTTTGCGGACCAGATGTCCGCTGGTGTGGAAATGAAGCCGGACACTGTAGAACAGCAGAATGGAGTGTTGTTCCGTTACGAACCAAAGATACAGAAATAATTAAGGAAAAAAGTCAGCAGGAAGATTCGGATGAATTTCGCCAGCGTAAAATTTCAGCATGGGATCAGGATTTAGGCAGTCGGGAAATCCTCAAAAACGAAAAAGATTTAATCTGGTATCCGGCAGAAGTAAACACCTCAATAAGACCAGGATGGTTCTATCACACTTACGAAGATGATAAAGTGCGTTCTGTAGAAGATCTTATGAATGTTTACATAAACTCTGTAGGCGGAAATGCAACTTTTCTTTTGAACATTCCCCCTGCTCCAGACGGTCTCTTTCATCAAAATGATGTAAAACGTCTGGAAGAATTGGGACAAGTTTTGAGTAAGGCCTTTGGAAATCCAATTCTCAGTCTGGAAAACCCGGAAGCCAGTGATACAAAAGGTTATAAATTTAATCTTCAGTTACCAAAAGCTTCTGAAATAAATTATATAATTCTTAAAGAAGATATAAAAGAAAGCCAGCGTATCGAAAAATTTGTAGTAAAAGCAATAACAGGTGGAACTTCTAAAATCATCTCTGAAAATACAATTGTGGGCTACAAGAAAATCATCAAATTAGAAAAACCTGTAAACGCAGATTCCCTGGAAATTGAAATTCTTGAAAGCCGTTGCATGCCAAAACTGTCATTCATTGGGGTATACTAGGGGGTCCTTTTTCCAACATCTCCTGTATCAATTAATTGAAGTTTTTGAGAATTCCCAGTTTCTTAAACAGATGTCTTCTGCAGAAAATACAAAGTATACGTCATGAACACCTTTTACTTTTTCTTGTAATGCAGCAGTTACTTCTGTATAAGCGTCATGATTTACTTCAATTTCAGCTACTGGACTGGAATCTACTCTATCAAGACTAACCTTAATTTTTCCACTTCCTTTCACTTCTGCAAGAAGGTTCAATTCATTTTCGTCAGCAGAAAAATCGACATTTTTTACCATAAGCCAGCTGCCTTCATTCAATGCCTTTGAAGCTATTTCTTCTGGTTTTTCAGGATTATCATACCAGAGGTCTGCACTTGTATAGATTGTGGTACCGGCATTTTTTTCAAATGGATTCAGATTTTTGATTGCGGAAACGCCTTTTCTAGTCCCTGGTGTATCACTAAGCACAATCTTATCTTCATCAAAATTAAGAAGGTCTACACACATACTACGGAAGCCCCCTTCAATTTTAGCTTTCTCCTGCAAGGTTTGTGTGTGATAGAACAAATACCATTGACCTTTGTATTTTTCAAAATGTGTATGGTTATTTCCCCAGGTTAATCCCATTTCTCCAGGATTTTTGAAATAATGACCTTTATATTCCCAACTTGAAGAAATTAATGGAGTTTTTGTTGTCATGTAAGACATGGAACAAGCTGATGAGGGTACTACTCCTTCAATTGGCCAATCATCTCTTTTATCCCAACTGTTATTGAAAGTATAGATGTAAGTTCCATTTACGTAATTCAATTCACTTGCTTCAAAAAGATATGGTGCATCAATTTTTACAAAATCACTGGCAAAACTGATCATATCATCCCCAAGCTGAACAATTCTTGCTGAGCCAGGCAATGCGGCTGTTCCTCCTGATGCTCTTCCTGCACCAAAGCTGAGCCAGCCCACACCGTTTTCATCAATACAAACACCTGGATCAAATGGATTTGGACAATCTTTTAATCCAGGTGTATTTGTAGATACCAATGCATGTCCTAAAGGATCTGACCAGGGACCTGTTGGACTTGTTGATGTAATTACACCAGTTCCAGCACCACTATTAGAAAAATAAAGATAAAAATGTGTAAGTCCGTCCACCTCCACTCTTGAACAGATTGAAGGTGCCCAGCTTGCCCAAATCCACGGAGCAATTTTTCCCACATTTATTTCACCGTGGTAAGTCCAGTTCACCATATCATCTGTTGAAAAACAAACTAAAGATTTAATTTTCTCAAAAGTATTTTTTTCAGCATTAAAATACTGCTGATGGTCATTTGTTCCATAAACATAAAGTCTGCCTTTGTATTCAACAGCTGTAGGGTCAGCACAGAAAACATTTGAACTTATAGGATTTGCCTCATTTATTTCTTTCCACATACTTACATCGCTCCTTTTGTTTGGATTTTTACCAGAAGAATCATCATTAAAACCATTATTGAAATTTCCCTTACAGGAACTCAACAACGCAATCTGTAACAAAAAAACAATCACAAACAGTTTATTTATTTTCATATGATTCCTCCAAATGAAATAATCAAAGTGTTAATTTGTATTCTAAATTTATTCTAAATTACATAAATCAATTAACAATTGCCTTATATGCAATTCTACATAACATTTTATGCATTTTTTACAAGTCTTTTTAGAACCGTGGTATAATAAAAAAATGGCGATTGAAATAGGATCTATTGGATACAATTATAAACACGAGAAAGATTTTTTTATGGATATGCCGGCAGGACCGGGAACATATCTTTTTCTTCTTGTAAAAACCCCGGCTATATTTTTAATTAATGGAAAAACTTTCAAAGTTGAAAAAAATTCCTATGTAATTCTGAACAAAGATACGCCCTGTAATTATAGGGGAAACAGAGACATTTATATTGATGACTGGTTTTATTTTGGAATGGATGATAATGATAAAAACTTTCTTTCGAATATGAACATAGAGTTTGATAAACCTGTTCCTCTTTCTAAAGTTGATGAACTTTCTTCTGTAATCCACAAGATTGCTTATGAGCTTTTTTCAACAAATCAGTATCATCAGGAAATTAAAAATCATCTTACTTATGTTTTCTTCTACGAATTGG
>JAKSTG010000061.1 GCA_024402695.1 Treponema sp.
CGGCCTATCCCCATTGAAAGATATGAAAATCAAAATTGTTCTTAATAAAGTACAATTTTCAGACTTGATTTTCATCTGTTTCGTTGTCCTAGAGATTAGAAAGATATTTTTCCTCATTTTCTCAAAATATTTTTAGAAATTTTTCAAAATCAGGTTAATTTTTGCAAGTTTCGTTGTCCTAGTAAGTGAGGGGATATTTTTCAAAGCACATTATTTCACAGGAGGAAAACATATGAACACAAAAGAAAACGATCTCACTGTTCTAAAAGAACAGAAAAAGACTGCAGAAGAACAAGCAGCCAGAACCAAACACAAACTGGAGCAGGCAGAGCATCAAATGAACCGCTCAGGACAGTCAGCAAATCATATTGTTGGAAGAAAGAACAAGAAACGAAATTCCAGACTGATACAAAAGGGACTTGCTGTCGAGACAATCTGCGAAGAAACCAAGCTTTTAGAACCAGAAGAATTTCAGAAACTGGTAGATGAAATATTTGCAGATGAACAGCTCGTCTTACGGATCGGAATCATCACTGCCGGAAGACGCGGTCCTTTTGATCTGGAACAACAGGAACTACATGACCTTCAAATGGAACTCAATTCATTCAGAAAAAGTCAGAAAAAACGAAATCGCAAAATACAAAAACAGGATCCAGCCGCTACACCAGATCCTGTAACAAAGGAGGAAAACAGCCATGAAACAGATGAAAGACTTTGAGACATTTGCTGCTGAAACGGAACAGGAAAAGGAACATTTTCAGACACAAATTGAAGATGCCAATCAGGCGCTTGAACAGAAAACGCAGATCTTCCAGCAGGCAAAGCAGTTCTCACATTTCATTTCCGGCAACACAAATACTGAAAGAAATTACCTTCTGATCCAGAAAGGGATTGCCATCGAATCAGCATGCAGAGACACCGAACTAATGAGCCCTGCAGAATTCTATATCCTTGCAAAAGAACTATTTTCTTCTGCAAGGATCAGACAGAAGATTCAGGAAATAATAGCAGAAAGGAAGTAATGATTATGGCATGTTATCACCTTCATGTGGAACAGATCAAACGCAGTGAGGGTCTTTCTTCCGTTGCTGCCGCAGCGTATCGTTCCGGGCAGAAATTATACGATGACTACTATGGTGAAGAACAGGATTATACCAGAAAAAGAGGTGTCATTCTTTCAGAAATTCATCTTCCGCCACATGCCCCAGAAAGATTTCATGACAGGGAAGTGTTATGGAATGAGGTTGAACAAACCGAAAAACATGTACGTGCCCAGCTTGCCCACAGCTATGATATTGCCCTGATGAATGAATTTACGTTGGAGGAGAACCTCTCTATCGTAAGGAGATTTGTCGAAGAACAGTTTGTCTCCAGAGGAATGATCGTAGATCTGGCTGTCCACGAACCTGAAAAAGATGGGATTCCAAATCCACATATTCATATTTTAATTCCGATACGTCCACTGAATCAGGATGGAAGCTGGGGAACCAAAGAAAAGAAAATTCAGGTCACCGATGAAAACGGAGACCCTGTTTTTCTTCCAAACGGAAAACCTAAGCTGACCGCAGTCTCAACAACCGGATGGAGTTCAAAGGAGACTCTCCTTGAGATCCGGAAAGCCTGGGCTGATATCAATAATGAACTCTTTGAAAGAAAGGGAATGCCTGAAAGGATCGACTGGCGTTCCTATGAAGAACTTGGGATTGGAAAAATTCCAACAATCCATGAGGGATCTGCCGTCCGTCAGATGGAAGCCCGTGGAATTGAGACAGGTGTCCATAAGCTGAATGAACTGATCATGGCCGCAAACGAGATTCTGGATAAAGTAGGAAACATGATTACCTGGCTGAAAAACAGGTTGCGTATTTTAACAGAAGCAATGGAAAAAGTGCCGGAACCCACACTGGCTGCATTTCTTCAGAAATACTACGATGAACGGAATCAGAAAGCAGAGACCTTTGCTTACGGAACAAGAAAAGCGCAGATCAGTAATCTTAAAGAGCATGCCAGTGTCTTCAACTATCTGACCGAAAACAGAATTTATACTCCTTCCGAATTAAAAGAACGGATAGAATCTGTCAGTTCTGAATTTGACGCCTTGAAAGCAAAGATCCAGAAATTAAGAAAAGAAATGAATGAGTGCCAGAAACTCCTGAACTTTTCAAATAAGTTCCAGGAACTTGAACCACTTCAAAGAGAATACGAAAAGAAGATCTTTGGAAAGAAGAAATTCTATGAAGAACATGAACAGGAATTGCGTCATTACCATGCGCTCAAAAGGACACTGGAACAATACCGTGATGAGAACGGAAAACTTCCGATTGCCGCCTGGGAAAAGAAATTAAGTACTGCTAAAACGCAGATAAAACTCCTGGAAGAAGAGAAAAAAGCTCTTCTCCCTGATCTTTCCATGCTGCAGAAAGTACAGGCAATGGTTGATGAGGTACTCCCACCGGAAGTATCAGATGCTTCACCAGAGCCACAATCCGTAAGTAAAAAAACATCTTCGAAACAATCCATACACAAAAACCTTGCCCAGAAAAAAGAAGAAGCCATCTCATCATCAAAGAAAAAAACGAAGAAACTTGAAAAAGAAAGCTTGTAAACACACTGAAATACTAATTTGTACAAAGGAGAAGTTAATCATGTCAGAAATCATCAGAGAAGAACATAAAGAAAATTTTACCATCATGAGCAATCACCACTTCAAAGACAGATCTCTATCACTGAAAGCTATGGGGCTGTTATCACTGATGCTCAGCCTCCCTCCAGGCTGGAAATACAGCGTCAAAGGAATGGCAGCCCTCTGCAAAGATGGAATTGATTCTGTCCGAAGCACAATGCTTGAACTTGAAACTGCCGGATATCTGGATCGTGAACGCACCAGGCTTTCGGATGGGCGATATAGTGAGAACAATTATACGATCCGTGAAATACCCTGCTATGAAAAAAAAATGGGTATGATATCTCAATTTTCATACTCCGGAAATACTGCCTCAGGAATCACAGCCAGTGGGCATCCGTATAACGATCCATCCACTGTGGGCTTATCCGATACTATTAAATATTAAAGAGAATCAAATAAAAAATAATTAAAAATCTATATATCAAGGATAGAGGTCTATTTAGTATCAATAGGGTCCATATTGTGGAGTTCAAGACCTCCACGTTTGTGGATGTCATGATTTATTTGTTTTTCCCTCGCCGGGAGGCAGGAAAGGATCCTTTGTCTCCTTTCCTGGTCATAGGGTAATCCGAGACACTTTTGTCAAGAGACTTTCACGGCATATCCTCACACTTCGTGTTCCGGTATTCCATGATTCTCTTGACAACGTGTCCGCTCCATTTGAAAACCCTATTTTCACACTACTTATATGGCTGTTTTCAGCCTTCAAAATATCATCGAAAAAACAGCCGATTTTAGGGTCAATAACAATATTCTTGCGATTATCAGAAGTCCCGGGCGTACGGGAACACTCTGGAGAACTTTTAAAAGCAAAAATATAGTTTATGAACCGTATCAAAAACAATATTTCAGACAGGGGGTACCCAAAATTGCCAAGAATTTCAGAAAAACAGAAAAAACATCTTGAATATATGAGAAGTCTCCGTCCAGAAGACTGGAGAAATACCAAAGGACGTCCAACAAAAGAAGAAGATGTCAGAGAATACAGAAAACAGCATCCCGATGCAACAATGTATCGTTGCTATAC
>JAKSTG010000062.1 GCA_024402695.1 Treponema sp.
TTTTAGTTATTGGAAATAGGGAAAAGCTTTAGAAATTCTTCTAAGGCTTTTTTTGTTTCTTTGTCCTTTCTTGAAGTCAGGCCTTCAATCATTTTTACAATGCGTTGATTCATTGCCTGATTGAACTGAGGATCATTTTTTTTATCAGCGATGAGCTTATCCATGTAGGCGATTTTTGCACGGTCCAGGAGTTCCTTTTTTTCTTTTTCTCGCTGAGCTTTAAGATTTTCAAGTTCCTTTAGTTTCTGTTCGAGTTCTTCATCACTGTAATATTTAATTGCTTTCGGCATTTTTTTGATTCTCCTTTTTTGCTTGTTCTATCAGTTTATCCTGGGCTTCAATTTCTGCAGCAAATAATTCCTTGAAATTATTGATCGCTTCCAGGTCCTGCGGCCGGAGACTTTTTGTTTTTTCAAACAACTGGAAAACTTTTTTATATCCCCAGATGCTTAAAATAATTCCACCCAAAATATATTTTATTTTGTTTTCGGCCTTTCTTTTTGCATCCTTTTGCAGCCGTTCTTTTCTGAGATTCTTGCGTTTTTTCTGGACTTCACGGAACTTTGTTTCTTGTTTGTAATCTTCAATCCGCTTGTCAATTTGTTCATCAGTAAGTTTTGCCATCACTAATAATATAATGCTTTTCTTTGCAAAAATGAAGAACAACAATTCTGTTTTCTTGCCGTTTTAGAAATATCTTGGTATATTATAAAAGACCCTTTAGCTAATGAAATTAGATAAAGGCGCACTGATACAAACTATTTTAGTCTCGCTTTGCTTGCCTAAAATAGTTTGTTCAGTCAAAACCCGCAAGGGGTTTTGGTGGGGGTCTCTTGCCCTTGGCAATTCACTCCCACGCGCCTAGATTTCGCTTCCAGCCGGTCCAGTCTTACAAGTCCCCAAAAGGACTTTCCAGACAAAATGGCCTGGCTTTCAGCGACTTGGGGTTGTTCCCCCAAGACCCTAGAGGGTTATCCACCCTCACGATTTTCTGCGTTCAGCATCACTCTGGCCGGTTGTTGCGGCCGCCATTCTGCTTCGCTTGAAAATCTCCTCTGGACCAAAGAGCCTTCCTCTTTGGAAACTTGCGTCAGGAATCTCGGACTCCCGACACCTACTTTTATCTTTTGTGGAGGTTCAAATGCTTTATCATTTTTGTGGAAAAATTGTAAAAAGATCCGGCGGAAAAGATGCGACTGCAGCTTGTGCCTACAACACAAGATCTTGTGTCTATGACCGAACAACTGGCCTTGAATGGAATCATACTTACCATAAGGACAAGGCAGTCTATAACCATCGTTATTTGCCTGCAGAACATCCTGACTGGGCAGAGGTCCAGAAGGACAAGAAGGGCCGTGATGATTACGGCGAATTCTGGAATCTTGTTGAAGAAAAAGAAAACCGAAAAAACTCTCAATTTGCCAGGGCAATTGATTTAGCTTATCAGTCAGAATTTACTCCTGAACAGAATAGAAAAGTTCTTGATAGATGGATTGAAAAAAACTGGACGAGCAGGGGACTTAGTGTTGATGCTTCGGAACATCACGGCCATGTTGAAGAGGATGGAACTTCAAACAATAATGACCATGCACATCTTTTAATTCCAACACGAAAGATGGATAGCACCGGATGGACCACTAAAGACCGTGAATCCAATGACCACACCTACTGGCAGGAAGTAATCCGCAGATCCTGGGCAGAAGAAAACAATCTTATGTTTGATGAGATTTTCATTGAAAAACATAATGAAGAATATGCTCAGATTGAAAAAGAAATAAAGAATGACTATGAAAATCAGGATGAATTGCATAGGGAAGTCTTGAACAGACTTTATGATGAACATCCTGATGAATGGATTTATATAAGCGAAAAGACTCTTCCTGAACAAAGAGAAGAGGTTGATCTCTGGCTTGATGAAGAAGAAGCTAAGGAAAAACCAAACAAAAAACGTATCGAACGTTTTGAAAAGAAGTTCCAGGAACTGGACCGTGAAGCTCAGCAGCACATGGGAAAAGCTCACAGAATGGCCAAAAAAGGCAAAGAAACAAAGAGAAAAAAATATCGTAGTGAACAGAACCAAGCAGATGCAAAAGCTGCAGAAGTAAACTCTCAGACAACTGAACTTGCTCAGAATGCTGCAGCAGAAGATCCTATGTTGTCAGACAATGAAATTAACTTTGAAGAAACTCTTTCAGGAGCGGCCGGCTTGTCTGCAGAAAGGGATCCTGAACCAGAAGCACAGATTGATTTTTCAAAAATGGATGTTTCTGAGGAAGAACTTGAAGCAACTCTTAAGGATGATCCTGAATATCAGAAACTCATTGAAGAACGTAATAGTCTCATCAAAGAGATTGAAGAATCGGAACGAACAGAGCAGGAGATTGAGAAAATCCGTAAAGAAATTATGGAAATTGAAACTCTTGAAAATCTCAATAAGTATCGTAACGAAGTTCTTGAACCTCGTAGAAAAGTTGTTCAGAAAGAAGCTGAAAAACTTGCAATCTTTGAGGACATTAAATATGGCAATGAAAAAGAAAGTGAAATCAAAATTGTCATTGATCAGACCATGTATTCAGAACTTGAATACGAACATACAGATGATGCTCTTCTAGTTGTTTCAAAAATTGAAATGTTCCATAACCGCAAAGAAAACGAGGTTTTTGATTCCGAGAATGAAAAGCAGCAGAATGATCTTGAAGATGTTCGAGAGAAAGTATCAGGCTTTAGTCTTGCTAGATGGGCAAAGAAGATAAAGGAAGTTTTCACAAAGATAAAAGAGAAGGCTGCAGAAATTATTGCAAATTCTCCGCTCAGAATATTCAAGGTATTCAGGTTCCAGGAGAAAACTGTAAATGAACGAGAACTTGAACTTAAGAAGATCCAGGAACAGAAGAAAGCTGAACAGACTCAGAAAGTAGAACAGAAACCGGCCATTCCTGAACAGAAACAATTCAGAATTGAAGATACTAAGCTTTATTACAGAATTGTTGATATGACACCGGTTGAATGGAATAAGTTCATGGAGAATTATGAAAAGCGATATTCTTATGTTGATAATGCAGTAGGAGAGTATGGCAAAATTCTTAAAAGCGAAGAAATGAAGGCTAGGGCAAAATGGGTAAAAATGCAGAGCAAACCTATTATTGATCTTTTTGTAAAACAAAGGGATATGGATAAAAGGAAGCTTAATGGTCTTGGTTCAAAACCTACGCTTGAAAAGGAAAGTCATAATATTTTCGGACATACATATTATGCAGCAGATGGAGAATCATATCGAGATTACTTTGATTATAGAGTCCATCAGAACTCGTTGATCACAAAATGGGAAAATGATTATAACCGCATAAAGAGTGATGTAAATTATTGGAATACGGCTATAAAGGACCTTCAAGAAGAAAAATATGGCCGCATCTGCAATGTAATTCAGAATCATTTTTCAGGAGTATGGGACCAGGTGAAAGATGGCGGAAACAGACTTCTTGATATTGATAAAGAGTTTGAGCCATTTAGACTTACTAAAAAAATTGTAGAAACATTAAAGCCGGTTAAAGA
>JAKSTG010000063.1 GCA_024402695.1 Treponema sp.
GTGTTTGCTGTTGAGTGACATGCACCAGAAACGAAACCGTCTGCATCTCCTGCTTTAAGAATAAGAGCACCGAACATTGTGCGGTCTTTAAGGATATAAGCTTTTGCTTCTTCTACTGAAGCATATTCAGGATTACCTGTTTTTTTGTTGATTTTTCCTTCGCGTGCTTTAAAAAGGAGTTCAGCATATTTGTCTGTATTTGGAGATGTGGCAGGATCAACCAGTTCAACACCTGTAAGATCAACTCCAGGAGCAACTTTAGCACATTCTTCTGCATTTCCTACCAGAATGATTTTTGCAATGCCGTCTTTAACGATTTTAGAGGCAGCTTCTACAACGCGTTTGTCTTCGCCTTCGCAAAGAACGATTTTTTTACCGGCTGCAGCCGATTTTTTCAAAAGTTCATCAACAAAACTCATGATTACTTCCTTAAAAATATTGTTATTGAATGCAAACAGAATACTCCCAAAACGGGTATTTTTCAATAAGGGGCATTATGTTATACTTTACCCATTATGAAAAAGATTCTTACAGCTTCTACAAACAATGAAGTTATTACAACTGTAAAAAACGCATGTAAAAAATATGCAGCTTATTTTGATGCCGAAGTTTTCGGAGATACAGATCCTGTAATCAGTTATATCAATTATGAAATCCCGGAAATCAAGGTTCTTGATTATTCTTCCAAAAACATTGACTGTGCAAAAATACTTGATGTTATTAAAAGTGACTCCTGGCTCCACTACGGGGGAATCATTGCAGTAACAGAAAATAATGCCCAGAAAGAAGCTCTGGAAGAACTTAAAGACAACAACATGATTGCTGTCCTTACAGTTCAAAATTTCAAAATCCACTTTGACCGTGTTCTCCGCATTTTATGGCAGAACCAGCAGTTCCTTTTCAACCGTGGTATGCAGGATATTATTGGAGGTCAGGAAACAGGTAACTTCATCTGTGGAAACGACCCAATGGATATCCGTTTCTACACAAATTTCCTTGTAAGCTATCTTTACAACACAAACCGTATTTCAGATGAAGACAGATACAAACTTCAGATGACTCTTATGGAATTCCTCACAAACGCTTTGGAACACGGAAACCTGAATATCAGCTTTGATGAAAAATCAGAATGGCTCATGCAGGGAAAAGATATGATGGCACTTTTTGAAGAACGCAATAAAATGCCTGAATATGCTGACAGAAAAATCCACATCACCTACTCTATCGGAAAATCAAAATCAACATTTGTGATCCGCGATGACGGTGAAGGTTTTGACTGGAGAAAATACCTGGAAAAGAAAGAAGCCTCGGAAGAACTTCACGGCCGCGGTATTTCTATGGGACTGGATCTCGCAAAGAGAGTTTCCTACAATGAAAAAGGAAATGAAGTCAGCTTTGAAATACCAAACCAGCAGAACTCGGTAAACACAATTCCTGGAATCATTGAACCTTTTGCCACAATCGAATACAAAGACAAGGACATTATCTGCCGCGAAAATGAAATGTCCAATGACCTGTTCTTCATCGTTTCAGGCCGCTTTGCCGTTTACGCACAGAAAAAACTTGCAACAGTGCTTACACCTAATGACATGTTCATCGGTGAAATGGCATTCCTCCTGAACGACCGGAGAACTGCCACTATCCTTGCTGTTGGAGACTGCCGTCTTATCAAGATTCCCAAAACAGCATTTCTTACTTTAATACGTAAGAACCCTCATTACGGTATCTTTCTTTCAAAAATGCTGGCACAGCGCCTGCAGCGCCAGACTAAAGTCAGTCTTGAACTGAAAAAACAGTTAGAAAACAATAAATAAATTCGGAAACAGAAAATGAATTCAAACAAAAACTACTTTTTTCTGGCACTTAAAACATCCCTGCCGGTTTTTTTCGGATATCTGGCCATTGGAATTGCTTTTGGCCTTATGCTGACCACCGCAGGGTATCCCTGGTGGCTTGCTCCAATCATGAGCGTAACTATGTATGCAGGAGCCGGACAATATATCGCCGTTGGTCTTTTTGCCGCAGGCACTCCCCTGACAATGATTCTTATTACAGAAGCCCTGGTAAATATCCGTCATATTGTTTACGGTCTTTCTCTCATTACTAAATTCAAGGAATGTGGAAAATGGAAATACTATATGATTTTCGGATTAACAGACGAAACTTATTCCCTGCTTACAACGACAGACGCACCTGCAGATTCAAACAAAGGAAAATTCTATTTCACAATTGCAATTCTTAATCAAGGCTACTGGATTTTAGGAAGTATTATCGGAGCTGTGGCAGGTTCTCTTATTCCGTTTGATTTTGCCGGCGTTGATTTTGCGCTGACTGCACTTTTCGTTGTTCTGCTTATAGACCAGATTGAAAAATCAGGAGATTTCTTTCCACCAATGGTTGGAATGCTCACTACTTTGGGTGCCGTTTTATTATGGAGATTCGGCATTCTGAAAGATGCAAACAACATCCTTCTGATTGCCCTGGCACTGGGAATCGGAATGATTTCCCTTGTGCGCTATCCGAAACACAGAAAGGCACTTGCCGAAAATAAACTTACAGAAAATCAGGGAGGAAACGAATAATGCAGCTTACACTTTCACAGGCAATAATCGCAACAATCTGCATAGCCCTGGTTATTCTTTGCGAGAGAACTTTTCCATTCGCTCTGTTTTCAAAGAAGGAACCTCCGGCAATAATCCGTTTCATCGAACAGTATATTCCGCCAATGGTTATGGCAGCCCTGGTTATTTACTGTCTTAAGGAAGTGCAGCCGGTAGCTGTCTCCAGTCTTGTGCCAAACCTGGCAGGTATTCTTGTGACCTTCATTGCTTACAAATGGAAGCATAATTCCCTTGTAGCGATTTTTGGTGGAACAATAGTTTACATGATTTTGATCAGAGTTTTATAAAAGAAAAGGACCCGTTTCTGAAGTGCACCCCTAAAGTTGGACAAATAAAGTTCAATTTTAGGAGGTGCAT
>JAKSTG010000064.1 GCA_024402695.1 Treponema sp.
TCCCCGGCTGTAAAGAACTCAGCAGGATCTACTCCATCTAAAGCAGCGGCTCTAATAATGTTTATAGTTGGTTTTGCCCTGTCATTTACAAACAGATTTCGTGCATAAGTTTCTGTAGTTCCGTATTTCTTACCAATTTCCAGATAATCATGTTTATGTCGGCGAACAAAAGAAGAGATTGTGTTTGGATCCCATTCTTTCAAAGTCTTTCGCTTAAATGGGATTTCCTCATCTTCATAATAGAACCAGTCAGTTACAGGAATATATGGCAAAAGCTGACAAATTGCTGAATAAGTCGGAACAGTTGTTCCATTGGCAATCTTATAGCAAATAAGATAAGGAACTTCTTTTTCGTCACACCAGATTTTTAAAGTTCTTGCCTCCAGTAAATCATTTAGAAATTTCTGTGCATAAGTCATTTTCTCTGCCATAAAATTCATTTTCCTCTTTTGTTAAGTGTAAAAGGTGAAGAACATTGCTCTTTCTGGCTTTTCTTCCCTGAATCAGAGCACAAAGCCTGAACCAGAAACTTTGGGGCATTTTAAACACCCCTTCTTCACTATATTTAGTTAAAATTGCTATTAACCTCTTTAAGGATTTATATTCTCTTCCAATCGCTGTAAAAAGAATGAATAAATCTCCATCAACACCAGGCAAAGAACTCTTTTCTTCTGAACTTTCAGAATCCCAGCCTGTTACAACGTATGCCCTTTCAAATCCACTGAAGTAATAAAGCAAAACCGCTATATGATTACCATCAAAAGACAAACATAAAGATTTTTCATCATCCGTTTGCCTTGGAGCTTCGTTTTTTACTCCGTAAGCATACATTGAATAAGAGACAGAAGACTTTTGGTCCTCCAGAGGTACAAAAACTAGAAAATCATGTCTCATATTTTCTTATTATATATTATATTTTTATAAAATGTATAGTAAGAAATCTTGATTTATTTTCATAATCACTGTATATTTATTTTAGTTACATTCTATTTAATTAGAATGTATAAAACTATAATTTCATAAGCTATTAGACTCCCAGCTAAGCAACTTTTGAATCTACAACACAGGAGTTTTTATGGAAAACACAAATCCATTCGAAAAACCAGTATCTAAGGACGAATTTAACGGATACTGGATTCCACATCACAATGCAAAAGTGATGAAACGCGGCCTTGAAGAAAACAAGGCTCCATTCCTTCCAGATGCATCTGGAAACATTAAGGCAGAACCTATCTACAATGGTGCTTCAGGGTACTGTCTTCCAGCAGGACGCCTTATTCCTGTTCAGTTTGCCAAAATGGAAAACGGTTACAATTCAAACATCGTTTTCCCACGTTCTACCGTAAATGCTTTGGAAAACAGCATCAAGGAAAATGAAAAAGGCGTATTCTACAACTTCAAAGATGAACAGGGAGAAATCCATGTAGCATCTTTATTCTTCCCTGAACAGACTCAGAATCCTGAAGGTATTATCAATGCCTCAAAGGACAAAATTCAGCAGATGGATAACCTTAAAGATGTTTCAATGGTAATCGCATCCAGCGAACCAAAGGAATACCTTGGAACTTACATCGCTGCCTGCCGTTCAGGAATGAAACTTTCTGTTGATCCACAGATTGCTGAAGAATTTAAGGGAAAAATCATGCCAACTTTGGAAAACGATATTCGCGATCCAGAAAAACGTGATAAAAACATGCCTTCCCTTTCAAATCTTCTTTTTGAAGCTGAAAAGCGTGGCTCAGAAATTTGCAGAACACTTGCTGCAGAAAACGGCCAGTCTGTAGCTCCAAAAAAGAAACAGCCTGAAATGGAAATGTGCTTTTAGCATTTAACCGCCGGTAGCAGTGAATTTACCTGTCACTGCTACTTTTTTATCTTTTATTACCTATTCCTACCATCTGCCTGCCCAACGGGAGATTCATGGAATACTTTCAGACAGCATGGCGAGATGGTTCTTCATTAAATAAAGGACTAACCGCTGAAGAGTTCTTCTACAACCAGATTTTCAAAGCAGTTGAATCAAATGTTGAAAACAGAACCCTTCCATTTTTTAACGAAAAAGCAAACTCAATACCTGTTGAACTTTCCACTGGGAAACTCATCAATGATGAAAATCTCATTGCATTGGAACAGATTGCCGCAAAAAACGGTTATAGCTCAAATGTATGGATTTACGGTGACACCCTGGAAAAAATGCAGCATGAAGGCATCCGCCTTAATTTAAAGAAAGGTGCTGAACCTGCTCTATGTGTTACAAAATACGCAAATGCCACACATCTGAATCAGGATGAATTATACATTGCAGAAGGTGGAGCAAAAACAAAAGCTCAGTTTCTCTACAACTATGATTCATTAGATGAAAGATCAAAACAGGCAGTTGATAAGTATTTTAAGAACGCAGTCCAAATAAACAAAGTTGAAACAAACGAAAACCTCAAAAACTATCTGGAAAACCTTAAAAAGTCCAAAACAGAAGTAATTCCACGTCTTGAAGCAATGAAAAGCACATTAAAGAACGTGGCTCAAATTTCTGCAGCAACTTTAAAGAAAGGCGTTTCCAAAATTACAGAAAATGTAAATTTCGGGCCAATCATAAACGCACAGATGAGACACATGTGCCAGGTAAATACAGGTGCATCCATCCGAAATACATCAAATCCAGCAATGGAAAATGCCTGCTACAGTTTCCTGTCTCAAGTCATAAAAACAACAAATGAAAACAACGGTAAGCAATGGCTTGTTGGAGAAGCAATGACTAGAGCCATGGATGCAGGTTCTCAATATGCAAAATCCTGTGTTTCCAAAGACTTCAATCGCGAAGTAAGAAAAAACAAGGAAGAACAGGCCATCAAATCAGAAAAACTGAAAAAGCGAAATTACAAAGCTGAATTTGAATACTAACACACCAAGAGGAGTACTTAATGGCAGAAAACACAACAACTCCAGTAAC
>JAKSTG010000065.1 GCA_024402695.1 Treponema sp.
GACAAGTCTGCTCTTTTCATTTAAGCTGCTTTTTCTACTTCATCGAATATTGGAAACATCATAATAGGTTGCCCTTCACCTAGCATTGGGAGACAAGGAATGGTGTTATAGTCTAACCATTCCCGAGCTTCTGAATCTGAACATCCTTCTTCGGTAATAAAAGCTTCTACGAGTTTTTCATAGTCATAAATTACATGGAAGCAGTCTGGAGTGATTCCGATGATTCCTTTATCAAAGATATATGCCGGCTCCAAAAATACGGTAACACGTTCTAAGGCACAGGCTTCTTTTAATTCTTCTCTAGTCATATTGTTTCTCCTATCGTTCCCAGCCCACATCAACACGGTTTTTCATTCTGTGTTTCTGTTCTGCTTTCTGCTGTTTTTCCTGCTGCTTGTTATAGCCTTCAAGAACAGAATCTCTTGGCATTTCGTAGAATGAACGGTTTTTGTCCATAAGGATGATGTTGTTTCCATCTTTGCTTGCGGAAATTACAGTCAGGTCTTCAAATATTCTGTCTTTGCCATGTCCGAATGCTTTTGGAACATTAAAAGCCATATCTTTGATGGTATCTCCGATTCTTAACTTTGAATTGCTGTCTACAAGAGCCCCCTGGGCAGAAATTGTATCGTTGAAAGGCTTTGCAATGCGTTCTTCATTACGTTTCTGAAGTACCGTGTCCTTATCGAGAGGAACTCCCTTTACAGCGTCATAATAGGCATTTACAAGAACCTGATTGATAGTCTGATCCTCTTTAGCAATTTGCTTTAAGAGAAGGCGAGTTTTTTCCTTTTCTTCTTTATCCATGCGGCTGATGATTTCTTTACTGATTGTAAGAGCATCCAAAGGACTATTTGCTTCTTTACGGCAATAAACTGAAAGATTATGGATGAAGTTATTTGCAGTGTTGTCTCTTTGTTTGAAATACGCATCATACTGGCTGTCGATGAGTTTTTCATAGGCGGGAGTTTTTTCATCATAAACTTTTTCATAGCGTTCCGGCTTGTTTATTTCCTTGAAGGTATCTCCTGTTACGGTGATGGATGTTTCTCCATTTGTCAGGGTATAAGAGTTTTCGGCTGCATTATATTTCTGGACAGTCAGATCTTTGAAAGTCTGAATTCCCTGAGTTGTAATCATGGCAAATTCTGGTAAAACAGTTTTTCCCATGACTGCAGCAGGCATTTCTTCCGCAATCTCAGCATCTTTGAAAGCCTGTGGCTGAGGATGAAGGCTTTCTGGTGAAACAATGCTCTGGAATGTTGCTGCAGGTAAGATCAGTTTTTCATTTCCGTTATCAAGATAGAAAGTATTGTTTTCAGGATTCTGATAGACAACTTTCATTCCAGAATACATTTTCGAACCGTTTTTAGTCTGAACTGTAAAGTCTGGTAATATCTCTGCACCATTTAATACATTCTGGTTTTCAATATTTTCATTGATAGCCATTGCTGTATTTCTGTCTTTTCGTTTCTTAGAGAAGTTTTCAATCAATTCTGGATTATTGTCAGCGACATAGCGGCCAAGATTGTATTTAAGACTGCTTAAGTTTTTTTTATTATCTGGATGTTCAGAATACTTCTGTAATAAGTTCTGTATTCTACGTGCAAAAGGGTCGTTCTTTACTTGTTCGAGAATTGCGGCATTCTTAAGGGCCATAGTTCCTGTTCTGAAGATAAAACTCTTATATTCCCTGTCATTCTTTTCCATTGCCTGTGGAAGAGTTTTGCTGATGGAATATTTGCTTAAATCTTCCTGAGTGAGTCTTTCAAAACTGTTACCATATAATTTCTGTCCGATTTTGAGTGTTGCCAAAGAATCCCCGAGAGAATCATGGGCTTTAAAATCAAATCCATAATAACCTGCAGCTTCTACAAGTTTTTTTGTTTTTGGTTGTCCATTTTTGAATTTTTCACCATAAACTGGAGCAAAGGCTTTCATTACATCAAGATGAGGTTTCTGAGGATCTACCTTAATTCCGTTCAACTGAAGAAAATCCATATCGAACTTTCCATTGTATGTTACGATTAAATCTGCATTATCAATGAGTTTTTGCATCTGATCTTTTAATTCTTTGAAAGTAGGTGCATTTTTAACAGTTTCTGGAGAGATATGGTTTACTGCCTGAGCTTCCGGCCATTCTGTATGTTTTTCTGGTTTTACATAAGAATTGAGAAGTGGGTTTCCGTTTATATCTACAGCGGAAATCTGAAGCAATTCATCTGTGTAAGGACTTAATCCCGTGGTTTCTGTATCGAAGATGAGGATGTTTTTGAAATTTCCAAATGGTTTGGTAGAGAAATGAATCTGGCTGGCGTTGCCTTGCTGAACAGAGTATGGCTGTGACCTTTCAATCTCTTCTGTGTGTTCTTTTTCTTCGGATTTAACAGGCTCTGAGGTTTGCTCAAAATTGGCCAGTTCAGCTTCGATAGCGGCAAGTTTTTCCTTTAAGGCATTTCTGTCTGTTTCCAGTGAAAGTCTGTTTATTTCTTCCTGGGAGATGTTTTCAGCTGCAATGAACATGTTGTCATTGTCTGTGATATAAATAACGCCTTTTGATTTTTCTTTTTCGTCTATTTCTGCGATTTTTTGTTCTTCCATGTAAGTACTCCTTGTTGTAAATTGCAACGCAGAATAACCTCGTAAAAAACGAGATTATTCTGCAAGACTGTTACCTTATCTAGCGGTCAAATTCGTAATCCTGTTTTTTTCTGTGGTAAGGCTGTGGCTTTGGAAAGTTTTCCTTTTCAATCTTTGCTGTATTTGATGTTGCAAAGACTTTTTCATCCCTGATTTCTCCAACTCCTTCAGGAGGGAAGAGACGTGGATTAACTTCCGGTGTCCAGGTTGAAA
>JAKSTG010000066.1 GCA_024402695.1 Treponema sp.
TGAGCCCCAATCTCAAAATTATACTTCACGATACCCTTATCAATTTTACTGAGAATACCGCCCTTGTCAACTATATCAACAGATTCATCATCTTTGAGAACAATTTCAAATTTCTGCTGATTAACTGCAGTAGGAGCAAGGAGTGCTGTTTCCACACCTTTCATAAACCACTCAGGTTTTCCGTTAGTTCCGCCACGAACCACCTGTTCAGCGGACTTTGATTTTCTGACTCTTCCGTTATTGACACCATAACCGACTGCAATTACAATAGCAAGACGTTCACCGCTTTTTATTTCAGCATTTACATTCTTAGGATTGAAAGTGCCTGCCCAGCATGTGTTCAATCCAAGCATCTGAGCATAAAGAACGATTTTCTGTCCGTAGTAGCCGATTCTCTCGTCAAGAGTTTCATCATCTTTGCCGATACATGCAATAACACTCGGTGCAGAACCAAGTCCCATGAACTTATTAAGCAGTTTATTAAAGGTTTTTCCTGCATCTTCCACAAGCTGAATATGAAGATTTCCTTTTTCATTGCAATCGGCAATCATTTCATTCAGTTTCTGAATTGTCTGGCTTTCAATTTTTTTGTCCTTATATGAACGTACTGAATGACGTTCTTTAACAGCTTCAAGCTCAGTCATTTTTTAGTCCTCCCAAAATTTTATAGAGTATTCTGTAAAGCTCTTTTGCATCATCAGAATTGATTTTTACACATGAACCAACCTGCTCAGGAATTGAAACAGCCTTTTCTCTCAGTTTTAAACCATCATCGGTAATTTTAACAATAAGAACACGTTCATCAGCTTCAGACCTTTGACGAGTTACAAAACCTTTTTTTTCGAGAGCCTTTAACAGCGGAGTAAGTGTACCCGAATCAAGATAGAGATGTTCACCAAGCTCTTTAACGCTGATTTCCTGTTTATCCCAAAGAACCATCATTGCGATATACTGAGTATAGGTCAGGTCAATTTCACTTAAAAACGGATTATATTTCTTTACGACTTCTTTAGCCGCCGCATAAAGCGGAAAACACAACTGATTTTCAAGTTTTAAAGCATCAAAATCCTGTTCCATTATGTCACCTCATTTAAGTACTTTTCGACTTCTGCTCTCTTTTCAAAGAGAATACATCCGCCCTTGTGTTCTTCATTCATAGTGCCGTTTTCCTGTAATTTTCTGAACAATTCAGATTTCAGAGCATCTCTTAAAGATGTTTCTTTAACATTCACATCTGAATAAGGTGAAAACGGACAAGGCTCTGCACCGCCATGAGAATTAATGTGGAAAAATCCTCTTCCTGCGGCAACACAGCCGCCCGATTCTTTTTCATCACCGGGAAAAGAGATGAAAACCATTTCGGAGTATTTTTCTCTTATTCTGAGCAGTTTTTTATCTGCAATATCACGATGTTCATTGTCGGGAGCAAGATGACTGCTTTCTTCAGTAACAGGTACATATTCAACATAAAAAACAGTCTTACAGCCTTTTTCAATCAGCGATTCAATAAAGCTGTCAGAGTAAACCTCTTCAAGATTTTCAGTAGTAACTGTAATAGACGCACCAAAAAGAATACCGTCTTTCTTCATGCTGTCCATAGAAGAAATAATCTTTTCGTAAGTACCTTTTCCACGTCTGTTATCAGTATTTTCAGCCTTACCTTCAATACTGATGACAGGCAGAAGATTTCTTGACTTTTTGAAAAGTGTCATGTATCTTTCATCAATCATTGTTCCGTTTGTGAAAACAGGGAACATAATATTACCGAATTCACCTGCAGTTTCAATAACATCACGACGAATCATAGGTTCTCCGCCGGCAAGGAGAATAAAGCTTACACCGATTTCCTCCGCTTCAGTAAAAATACGTTTCCAGTCTTCAGCAGAAAGCTGACAAACAGGAGCAGAATCTGAACATGCGTGATTAGCTCTTGAATAGCATCCCGCACAATGAAGATTACAACTGCTTGTGATACTTGCAATCAGAAAAGCGGGGATATGTTCACCATTTTGTTCTGCTTTTGAACGTTTCTTTGATGCATTTTTAGATGCAATAGCAAATTTAGCCATAAAAAGACTTTCCGCAGGATTTGAAAGAGTAGCCTTAACAGCACTTTTTACGATGTTTTCAACACCGTTTGAAACATATTCTGTAATACTGAAATCTGACATATTCCCACCTCAGAGTATTTCCTTAATCTTAGCCTTAACCTTATCAAGAGATGCAGTAGGCTCAAAGCGTGCCACGATATCACCGTTTCTGTCAATAAGGATTTTAGTGAAGTTCCATTTAATATTGCCGTTATTCTTGTAATCCTTATCCATTTTCTTTACAACAGGAGCAAGAATAAGCTTCATTGCACCTTCAAAGCCTTCAAACTTTGTATTGGCAGTTATCCACTTGTAGAGAGAAACAGCATTCTCTCCGTTTACATCAATTTTTGAATACTGCGGAAAAGAAATACCATATCTTCCAGTGCAGAAACTATGTATTTCTTCATCCGCACCGGGAGCCTGATTACCAAACTGATTGCATGGAAAATCAAGAATTTCAAGTCCCTGTTCGTGCAATTCTTCATAAATATTCTGAAGTTCTTCATACTGCGGAGTAAATCCACAGCCTGTAGCCGTGTTGACGATAAGAAGTGCTTTACCATTGAATTGAGATAAAGAAACCTCAGAACCATCCTGTGCTTTTACAGTAAAATCATATGCGTTCATAATTATAACCTCCGTTTGCTATTGCAAATTAGATTGTGTACAATTTAATTATATGCGATTAAATCTGATTTGTCAAGAGCTTT
>JAKSTG010000067.1 GCA_024402695.1 Treponema sp.
ATTCAGTGGGCACAATCACGGAAGGAAACACTGCAAAGGTTGCAAAAATTATTGCAGCAGAAACTCAAAGTGACATCTGGGAAATCAAGCCTGTAAATGCTTATCCCGCAAATTACAGTGAGTGCACCAAAGTCGCTCAAAAAGAACAGCGTGAAAAAGCCCGTCCTGCTTTTGCTGGTGAAATTCCGGATTTAAGCGGATATGACACAATTTATCTTGGTTCTCCAAACTGGTGGGGCGACTTCCCGATGATTATCTATACTTTCCTTGAAAAAGCAAATCTTGAAGGAAAAACAATCCGTCTTTTTGTAACTCACGAAGGAAGTGGTTCGGGCGGTCTTGAATCAAGCCTTAAAAAAGCTGAACCAAAGGCAAAGGTAACAAAATCACTTGCAATTCGTGGAACAACAGCCCAGAACGATAAGGCAGCAACAGAAAAGGCTGTGAAAGGATGGCTGTAAAATGGAATATGAAAAAAACTATGTCTATAAACTGATGGATGAGGGCGGACCAACGGATGTTCGGGAACCTTATTTTAAAGATGCAGTGGACGAAATGATGCGTGCAAGAACTCTTTGTGCAAAGGCAAATGCCTGTATGCCTGATGATTCGTCTTATGTGAGTTACCTTGAAGAACTGTTTGGCCGAAAACTTGATGATGTCCGTATTCTCACCCCGTTTATCTGCGATTTTGGAAACCGTGTGACTTTTGGAACAGGTGTTTTTATAAATCATTCGGCAATTCTTTCTGCATCTGGGGGAATTGAATTTAAGGACGGCTGTATGGCGGCTCCTGGACTTAGAATTGCAACAATCAATCACGATATGAATGAACGCCACACTAAATACACTTACGGCAAAGTTACAATCTGCGAAAATGCCTGGATTGGAATGAATGTTACGATTTGTCCTGGCGTTACCATTGGAAAATATGCCGTAGTTGGAGCTGGAGCCGTTGTAACAAAAGATGTGCCGGATTTTGCCGTTGTAGGCGGAGTTCCTGCAAAGGTGATTAAATATCTGAATCCTGAGGAACAGAAGGAATAGAAAGTTTTAATCTATGCCTAATAAAAAGCATAAATAATATAAAAGAATAAGTATTTGCTATACCGAAATATTCTTGGAGACAGAAATGAAAAAATCAATTTTAATTACAGCACTTTTTGCTTTCTCTGCACTTTTATTTGCAAAAGAAAACAAAAAGACTGACAGTTATAAAACTCACGAAACTATAGACAAAAATGTTCCTGTTGTTTACTTTATCCGTGACATTACACCAGAAGCATTGGTGAAGGTTTATGAAGCAACCGGATACAAGGCAAGCGGAAAAGTGGGCGTAAAGGTCAGCACTGGTGAAAGCGAAAATTCAAATTATCTTCGCCCGGCCCTCATCAAAAATCTTGTAAAAGATGAACTTAACGCCACAATCGTTGAATGCAACACAGCTTACGGCGGAAACAGAAGCAACAACATAAACCACATGAAAATCGCAAAGGACCACGGATTTCTTGATGTTGCCAATGGTTTTGACTTACTTGACGAAAAAGGCTACATGACAATTCCCGTAAAAGGTGGAGAAAGACTTAAAGAAAATTATGTGGGAGCAAATTTCAAAAACTACAACACATATTTGATTCTTTCACATTTTAAAGGTCACGCAATGGGCGGTTTTGGAGGTGCAATCAAGAATCTTTCTATCGGCTTTGGTTCTGGGATGAGCTGTGAAAAATCAGGAAAACTTAACATTCACACTGCAGGAAGAAGTTCAACTAACTGGGCAAGCTGTCCACAGGATGAGTTCCTGGAATCAATGGCAGAAGCTGCAAAATCTGTCTGCGACTATATGCAAAACGGAAAAGGAATTGTTTGTGTAAATGTAATGAACCGTTTGAGCGTTGACTGCGACTGTGACGGAAATCCTGCAGAACCTGACATGCACGACATTGGAGTCCTGGCTTCACTCGACCCGGTTGCACTTGATCAGGCTTGTGTAGATTTAGTTTACAAGGCAAAAGATTCCGGTAGCTTGATTGAAAGAATTGAAAGCAGAAACGGAATCCACACATTGGATCACGCCGAAAAAATCGGTTTTGGAAACAGAAATTATAGACTTGTTGAAATCAAATAAAATAATTGGAGGCAAATGTGAAAAAAACAATTCTTACACTTTTACTGGGAGGCCTTTTAATGACATCAACTTACGCAAAGACTGTGGTATGCTATTTCAGCTGTACTGGGAACACAAAAGCTTTGGCAGAAACTACTGCAAAGACTCTGAACGCAGACCTTTTTGAAATCGCCCCTGAAATTCCATATACAGATGTAGATATAGACTGGCATGACTCAAAAAGCCGCTCGTCAAAAGAATCCAACGACAATAAAAGTCGTCCTGCAATCAAATCAAAAATTGATCTTTCAAAATATGACACAGTTGTTCTGGCATTTCCAATCTGGTGGAACTCGGCTCCAAAAATTATGTGGACTTTTGTTGAACAGAATGATCTAAGCGGAAAAACAGTTGTAGCTCTCTGCACAAGCGGTGGAAGCGGAATCAATGGGGCAGAAAAAGATTTGAAAGCTCGTGCCTCAAAAACAGCCATCTGGAAAAGCGGTGCAAGATTTTACGCAAATACAAGTGAAGCAGAACTGAAGAAATATTTTGAAAAGACTTTGAAATAAAACTGCGGACTGGAAGTTCAAATGAAATATACAAAATTAGGAAAATCTGATTTAAATGTATCCCGCATCTGTATGGG
>JAKSTG010000068.1 GCA_024402695.1 Treponema sp.
TGTTTCTTGGTAAATGTATATGCTTTTCCATTGTTGCAATCGGACTGGATCTGATCTGGGGATATACAGGAATTTTGTCTCTTGGTCATGGCCTTTATTTCTGTCTGGGTGCATATTGCATGGGAATGTATCTGAAACTTCAGGCAACTGGTGGAAAGATTACAGATTTTATGAAAACAGGAAAGCTGACAGAACTTCCACTGATCTGGAGACCATTCCTCTCTTTTCCACTGACTTTGATTGGAGTAATTCTGGTTCCTGCTGTGATTTCCGGAATTCTGGGATATCTGATCTTTAAAAATCGTGTTAAGGGTGTTTATTTTTCTATCATATCACAGGCACTTACCTGGGCAGGATATTCTCTTTTTATTGCAATGTCTCCGTATACCAATGGAAATGTAGGTATCACAGAGATTAAATCTATTTTTGGAAGCATTCGTGGTGAGAAAAATTTCAGTAATATGTGTAAGATCTTTTATCTCGCATTGATTTTTCTGATACTCATATATTTTATGGCAGTCAGCCTGACGGAGTCTAAATTCGGCAAGCTGTTGATTGCAATACGTGATGGAGAGAACAGGACTTATTTTTCAGGATACTGTGTAAGCAATTATAAAAATGCGATTTACATTTTTTCAGCAATTCTCGCAGGAATTGCAGGTGCGCTTTATATCAACTTCAATGGAAGTATCACTCCTTCACAGATGACTATTTCATATTCGATAACCATGATCATCTGGGTTGCAGTTGGAGGAAGAGGAACTATTTTAGGTGCAGTGATTGGTACTCTTCTGATTAATCTATGTGAATACAATCTGAGTTCAGGTGTATTTGTTGAAATCTGGCAATACATTATTGGGGGTATTTTTGTTGTCATGATTTTGTTCTTCCGCGGAGGAATTATGGGAATTGTTACAGAACAGATTCCTGGTTTGTATCGAATGGAAAAAAGAAAACATGAGAAGACGGCAGGATATCAGGATAAAAAGGGGGCTGTATCGAATGGCTGAGGATATCATTTTGAAAATTCAGAGTGTATCGGTGGTTTTTGACGGGTTTCATGCATTAACAGATGTAAAAGCAGATGTGAAACGCCATTCCATTCATTTCTTCATAGGTCCAAACGGAGCAGGAAAAAGTACTCTGATGGACATTATCTGCGGGAAAACAAAGCCAACAAATGGAAATGTGACATTTTATCCGGAAGGCAGAGATGCCATTAAGCTTACCGGAATGAAAGAATACAAGATCGCCCAGTCAGGAATCGGACGTAAATTTCAGACGCCTTCTGTATTTGTAAATCTTACAGTAGAAGAAAACATGATGCTGGCACTGAAAGGACACAAAGGAATTTTAGAATCTGTTTTCTATAAAATGAGTCTGGAAGAAAAAGAACTGATTAAAGATACATTGACCTTGGTAGATTTATATGAACATCGTAATGAAAAGGCAGGTTCTCTTGCTCATGGCCAGAAACAATGGCTGGAAATAGCTATGCAGCTGGTACAGAAACCTGACCTGATTATGCTGGATGAACCAGCAGCGGGAATGGGCAAACCGGAAACTTTTAAAACAGGCGATATTCTAAAGGAAATAAAAAAGAAATACAGTGTAATTGTAATAGAACATGATATGGAATTTGTAAAACAGTGTGCAGATGTAGTGACTGTACTTCATGAGGGAAGAGTACTTATGGAAGGTACGGTAGATGAAGTTCTGGCAGATGCCACGGTACAGGCTGTATATCTTGGAAGGGGAGGAAAATAGGATGTTAAGTATCAGTGGATTAAGTGCATACTATGGTGAAAGTCTTATTATCCCCAAACTGGATCTGGAAGTTCCGGATAAAGAAATCGTCTGCCTGATTGGAAGAAATGGTGTAGGAAAAACGACGACATTAAAAAGTATTATGGGACTGGTAAAGAATCCGGAAGGTAAGATTATATTGGACGGAATAGATATCAGCCATAAAGTAACTTTTGACAGAGCGCGAAATGGAATTGGTTATGTACCTCAGGGGAGAGATATTTTTCCAAGACTTACTGTACAGGAGAATCTTGAACTTGGACTTCGGGCTAGAGGAATAAAAGGAGATATACCAGATTATATTTATGATTTATTTCCAATTCTTCCTAAATTTGCAAAAAGAAAAGGCGGAGATCTCTCTGGTGGACAGCAACAGCAGCTGGCTATTGCTAGAGCCTTGGTAACGGAACCAAAGATACTGATTCTGGATGAACCAACGGAAGGAATTCAGCCATCTGTTATTCAGGATATCGGGGAAGCAATTAAAAAGATTAACCAGTGGAGAGGACTTACGGTTTTAATCGTTGAGCAATATCTGGATTTTGTTTTGGGAATATCGGACTCTCTTTATGTTATGGAACGTGGAGAAATTCAGCTGCATGATAAAACGAGAAATGTGAAAGCATCGGATATTCAGAAGATAATGACTGGCTGAAATATCATATAGAAGAAAAAAATGATTGCAAATAGTGACTCAAAATGTTATCATAATTTGCGAACAAAGGAGTCTGTATATGGCAGATTCCTTTTTGTTTTAAACGAAGGAGTTTGCATGGCAAACTCTTTTTCTTTTTCAGGAGGACATCATGACAACATATAAGGTAAGACTAAACAGTATTGAAAAAGTAAAAGAATTTGTACAAATCTTAAGTAAGGAAGATGGAAGATTTGAATTTAAGGCTGGGAAATATGTAGTTGATGCAAAATCTATTATGGGGATTTT
>JAKSTG010000069.1 GCA_024402695.1 Treponema sp.
ATATTCACCGATAAACGCATAACTGCGCTGAAGCCGAAAAAAGCCGTAAATCGCATTGATTTACGGCTTTTGTGTTATTGTCAGAAGGTGAGTTTTGCTTCAAATGTGCTGTCTGTTGAGTCAAGTGTCAGATTAATTCTGTTGAGGTCTGCGGCATTCTGAACGATTGCAAGACCAAGACCGTTTCCTTTTCCGTCAGAGCGTGAGGAATCTCCACGTACAAAAGGCTGTGTGAGATTTTTTACATCGGTTTTATGTGATGTGCTGTTCTTCACCGAGTATGTTCTGCCGTCCATTGCAACGGTGATTTTTCCGTTTTCTGTTGTGTAGTTCACGGCATTTGAAATAAGGTTTTCGATTGCTGAATAAAGGCTGTCCTTATCAGCGGAAACAGTTGCCTCGCCGCTGACTGAAACGGAGATATTCTTTTCAGAAAGTGAAAGTTCATATTTCTTCAGAAGCTCTGCTGTCAGCTCGTGAAGCTTTACAGGAGTTTTATTAATCTTTTTTATTTCGGAAATTCTGTTCAGTTCAAGGGCTTTTGCAACAAGGCTGTCTGTATAGCCTACGTTTTCCAGAATAGCATCAAGATATTTTTCTGCATCTGCGGTGTCGCCCTTTTTAATCTTTTTAAGAGTTGATTCTGCGTATCCGCTGATAGCTGTGAGAGGAGTTTTTATATCGTGGGCAAGATTGTTTGTAAGGGCTTTCTGATAATCCTCATATCTGTACTGCGCCTTGTTGAGAACACTTCTTCTCCAGCTGTAAAGAAGTGCAATAATAGTGAGAATAATGAAAAATGCGGCAGAATTTATAATTACAAGATGTGTGTAGATATTGTTGTCAAATAATGCGGTAATGCAGAGATTGTATTCTTCACCTGAAATAATTACAGGATATTCCTGGTTAACAGCTGTTATATTTTTTTGTTCTTTGTATTTTTCGGATGAAATTTCATCATAAACGCTGTCGGAAAGTCCGCCTAATAAATTAAGTGAAAAGAACGGATATTCTTTATCATCAATTTCAATTTCTGAAGATGTACTCTTTTTTTCAATTATTTCATAAGCGGGGTCATCAAGCTTTATATCGAATTCAAATGTTTTTATCGGCTTTTCATCAGGCATAACACCAGGTGCTCCGTCAGAGATTTTAATTTCACCTTTTTCGGGAATGAATACATTTTTCTCTGAATTATAGTAAATGCCTGAAAAATTTACATCCGTGTATATAAAGCCTTTGTGTTCAGTTTCTATTTTATTGTATTCCTCAAAAAAGCTGTCCATTTCAGGAATATGCAGATTTCTGTCATAAACTGTCAGTTTGTTTTTCTGACCTGTGCCTGTTCTTATACCGGTAATAAAAGTTGTTCTTCCTGATGCAACCACATTTCCTTCAGAGTCTTCAATTCTTGAAAAAATATAGCTGTTGCGGAATGCGGAACCGGTATGGAAAATTTTGTTTGAAATAATGTCTGCGACAGCATAATCGAAGGTAATCCAATTTTCAGCAGTAGAAGTTGAGAATGCGTTTAAAATGAATGTGCAGTCATTCAGTATGCTTTCCTTGTTATCATACTTTTCATCGGCATACATTAATGAGTTGGAAATTTTTCCTTTAATTCTTTCTGATTCCAGATAGCATAAATTCATATCGTTTGAATCCATTCTCACACGGAAATTCTGAAAAACGCTGAATAATAAGGAAGCCGCAACAACAGGAATCATAGTTTTTCCGAATATAGCGGCAAAAGTAGTGCGCTTTCCTGGTCTGATTTTTTTAGCCATAATAAAGTCCTTTCATAAAAAACATTGTTCTGATGTGTTAATCTGTAAGTTTGTAGCCTTTTCCCGTAACTGTACGGATTTGCTTTCCTGCATTTCCGAGAGCCTTGCGGAGAACACGTATATGGTCGTCAACCACACGGTCACTTCCGAAATAGTCATATCCCCATATACGGTTCAGGAGAGTGTTTCTGTCGGCAACCCAGTTTTTATGTTCAAGAAGATATTTAAGAATGGAGTATTCCTTCGGCGGAAGTTCAATTTCTCTGTTTTCCACGAAGCACTGCAGGGTGTTGGGATTAAGTGTGATTTTTCCTGCGGAAAGAGTTTCAGAGAGAACCCTGCCTTCAGCTCTTTTAAGAAAAGCCATGCATTTTGCATAGAGCTGTGCAAGAGAAAAAGGCTTTACGATATAATCATCACAGCCGAGCTCATAGCCGTGAAGAATATCATCTTCCCTGCCTCGTGCAGTAATAAAAAGAACGGGCATATCATAGATTCTGCGGATTTTTTTGCATATACTGAAGCCGTCGGCTCCCGGAAGCATAATATCGAGCAGAATAAGTCCGATATCTTCAAGTCCGCCGTCGAGATAATCAAGAGCATCTTTTCCGTCGGTGATGAAAACGCAGTCTGTACCTTCATCGCTGAAATAAATTCTGATTATTTCGCATATATGTCTGTCATCTTCTATTACAAGAATTTTCTTCATTTCACATATCCTCCTTTCGATAATATAATAACATCTGAATATGTGTTTTTTATGTGTTTTGAATGTGGCTTATATGTGATTATTATAACATAGCTGAAAATATAAAGTCAAATTTAAGCTTTCTTCAGCTGCAGCGGATATAAAAAACGGAGCGGC
>JAKSTG010000007.1 GCA_024402695.1 Treponema sp.
ATGCACCTCCTAAAATTGAACTTTATTTGTCCAACTTTAGGGGTGCACTTCACTTCTGGAAGTCCTTTTTTATTTAACAATCAATTTTCTAGAAAATATTAGCCATCACTTCTTCGACGCGGCTTACAGGAATAAAGGTTATACCCTTCTTTACGTGTTCAGGTATTTCTTCAAGATCCCTTTCATTTGCCTTAGGAATAATAATGGTTTTGATCTTGTTTCGGCGGGCTGCTACAGTCTTTTCACGAAGACCACCGATTGGAAGAACCTGACCTGTAAGGGAAAGTTCACCTGTCATGGCAAGATTAGCTTTGATCTTTCTTCCTGTAAGAAGAGAAACAAAAGTTGTTGCCATAGTGATTCCGGCACTTGGTCCGTCCTTTGGTGTTGCCCCTTCAGGAATGTGCAGATGAATCGCATTATTTTCGAACCATTCTACATTCTTTTTTGATTCAGGGAAGTTTTCCATTACATATTTCTTGGACCAGGTAAAAGCAATCTGAGCTGATTCCTTCATTACGTCGCCCATCTGTCCTGTAAGAACAAGGCCCTGTTTTCCAGGGAAATATGAACTTTCGATCAGAAGAGTATCTCCACCCATGCTTGTCCAAGCAAGACCAATGGCAGTTCCAGGAACTTCAGCTTTCTTGATCTGGCTTTCGTCAAAGTTCGGTTTACCAAGATATTTTTCAACAAGTTTGTCGTCAATAATCACTTTTGAAGAAAGACCTGTCTTTGACGGATCCTGGCTTATCAGCTCAGTAACGATTTTTCTGTGAATCTTATCAAGACATTTTTCAAAATAACGCACACCGGCTTCACGGGCATATTCCTGTGCAATTCTTGAAAGTGCTGCACCGGTAAATTTAACCTGTCCTTTTTTAAGACCGTTTTTCTGTGCATTTTTTGGAATCAGGTATTTCTTGGCAATTTCCATTTTTTCCTGATCGATATAACCGGAAAGTTCAATAATTTCCGCACGGTCACGGAGTGGTTCCGGAACTGTATCAAGAGAGTTTGCAGTCAGAATGAAAAGAACATTGGAAACATCAAAAGGTAAATCCAGATAAGTGTCGCGGAAATTTATGTTCTGTTCAGGATCAAGAACTTCAAGAAGTGCTGCGCTTGGGTCTCCCTGATTTGAGGCATTCATTTTGTCAATTTCATCAATCATGAAAACCGGAGACTTGCTCTTTGTAAGCTTAAGGCCCTGGATAATACGTCCTGGCATTGCACCAACATAAGTACGTCTGTGTCCCTTGATTTCTGATTCGTCATGAAGTCCCCCTACACTGAAACGGTAGAAAGGCTTATTCATAGATTCAGCAACAGCTTTACCGATACTTGTTTTTCCGACACCAGGAGGTCCAACCAGAAGAAGAACAGAACCTTTTGTATCCTGTTTCATAAGACGAACAGCCAGATATTCCACAATGCGTTTCTTTACATCGTCCATGCCATAATGGCTGTCTTCCAGAATCTTTTTTGCCTGGTTAAGGTCAAAGCTGATTTTTGGTTCATCATTCCATGGAAGATTAATTACCAGTTCCAGGAAATTTCTTGTTCCGATATATTCGCTGGAATTAGGATCCATAAGTCCGAATTTTTCAAGTTCTGAATAAACTGATTCTTTGATTTCCCCTTCGATTTTAAGGGCATCAATCTTTGTCTTGAATTTCTGATAATCAGTCTGGTTTCCGCCACCGTCAATTCCAAGTTCTTCCTGGATAGACTTCATTTCTTCGCGGAGGAAATATTCACGCTGATTTTTTTCGATTTTTGCGTTCAGTTCACTCTGGATTTTTTTCTGAACCCGCAGAACTTCCTGTTCTTTTTTTATGAAAACCAGAACTTTTTCCAGTCTCTGGCGAACATTTGTCATCTCAAGGATTTTCTGCTGTTCCACCCGGTCAACATTCAGAATGGAAGTAACAAAATCAGCAATCTTTCCACTCTGGTCAATATTCACCATATTCAGGCGCATTTCTTCACTGAACAGAGGATTGTTTTCTGAAATATCCTTCATTTCTGAAATAAGGGCACGGGTCAGAGCCTTTACTTCAAAAGTATCGCTTTCTTCATCTTCAAGGTATTCAACAGCTACAGCCATAGGACTGGTAGAATGAATGGCCTTTCTGATTCTGAATCTTTTTACAGTTGAAATAAAACAGTTGAGTCCCCCGTCCGGAAGATTCATCTTTTTTATGATATGGGCAACAGTACCTACTTCGTAAAGGTCCGGAAGAGATGGATTTTCTTTTTCATCACGGGTCATGACAATGCCGACAAAACCGCCAGCTTCCCAGGCTTTTTCAATTACTTTTGTATCTTCACCGGGATTAATCATTAAAGGGGTAAAAACACCTGGATAAATAGGTCTTCCCTGAACAGGAAGAATAAAAAGTTTTGGAGGCAGATTGTCTTCTGTAGAAATGAGTGCTTTGATTTCGTTTTCTACATTTTCAAGGTCGTCTGAGAAATTATTCATATATTAAATATAATAAAAAAAAAGAGTAAATCAAATAGTTAATTATAAAAAGAAATGGGGCGCTAGTCACGTTTCGCTACGCCCCATTTCATTTTTCAATTCTCCTAATTTACTCTTCCTTCTCTTTAAGAACAGCCAGGAAGGCGCTCTGAGGGAGTTCTACGTCGCCGATCATCTTCATGCGCTTTTTACCTTCCTTCTGTTTCTCAAGAAGCTTGCGTTTACGGGTAATATCACCACCGTAACATTTTGCAAGAACGTCTTTACGAACAGGATTGACTGTTTCGCGGGCAATAACCTGGGCACCGATAGCCCCCTGAATTGCAATCTTGAACTGCTGGCGGCTGATTTCATCCTTAAGGCGTTCACAAACTTTTCTTGCACGGGCTACGGCATTCTGGTCAAAAGTAAGGAAGCTTAAAGCATCCACCATTTTTCCGTTAAGAAGGATATCAACTTTTACAAGTTTTGTAGGTCTGTAACCGATGATTTCATAATCAAAAGAGGCGTATCCGCGGCTGTAACTTTTCAGTTTGTCATAGAAGTCAAAAAGAACTTCTGCCAATGGCATTTCATAAGAAAGTTCAACGCGTTTTTCATCCAGATACTGCATATTTGTCTGAACACCACGTTTTTCTGTACAAAGTGCCATAATGGAACCAAGGAATTCGGCCGGTGTGATTACGGAAGCTTTAATATATGGTTCCTCGCTTTCGCGGACTTTTCCGCCCTCTGGATATTCGGCAGGATTATCAACAAAGATTTCTTCTCCTGCAGAAGTAAGAACCTTGTAACGAACGGAAGGCTGTGTAAAGATTACGGCCTGGTCAAAATCGCGTTCAAGACGTTCCTGGATAATTTCCAGATGAAGAAGTCCCAAGAATCCACAACGGAAACCGTTACCAAGAGCAATGGAATTGTCTTTTTCGTAAACCAGGGAAGCATCATTAAGCTTCAGTTTTTCCATGGAATCTTTAAGTTCTTCGTAATCGTTGGAATCCATAGGATAAATTGAAGAATAAACTACAGGTTTTACCTCTTTGAAACCTGGAAGAGGTGCATCAACAGGATCTGCTGCCATAGTGATTGTATCACCTACGTTTACTTCGCTAACAGTTTTTACACCGCTGATAATATATCCAACGTCCCCTGCTTCAAGGAATTCTTTTTCTTCATAGTCGATTTTGAAAATACCACAGCTTTCAACTTTGTATTCAGCACCGGTACTCATCATTCTTACGATAGAACCTTTTCTGATTGTTCCTTCCATTACGCGAACATGAACAATAACTCCGCGGTAGGCATCGTAGTGACAGTCGAAAATAAGTGCGGCAACTTTTCCTTTTGGATCTCCTTTTGGAGCCGGGAACTTTGTTACGATGGCTTCAAGAAGATCTTCAACTCCCTGACCTGTCTTTGCAGAAACAGGAACAGCTTCTTCAGGGAAAAGTCCAAGTTCTTTATCAATCTGATGAAGAACTGAAGGAATGTCTGCAGATGGAAGGTCAATCTTATTGATAACCGGAACAATTTCCAGATTCTGTTCCAGAGCCATGTACATGTTTGAAACGGTCTGGCTTTCAACGCCCTGAGCTGCATCGATGAGAAGAAGAGCTCCTTCACAGGAAGCGATGGCACGAGAAACTTCATAAGAAAAGTCTACGTGGCCCGGTGTATCAACAAAGTTCAATTCGTAATCATTACCGTCTTTTGCGTGATAAGGGATTGTAACAGCCTGACTCTTGATTGTGATTCCGCGTTCGCGTTCAATATCCATGTTGTCCAGAATCTGGTTCATCATCTTACGGTCATCAATAATATGAGCCTGCTGAATAAGGCGGTCTGAAAGAGTTGATTTACCGTGGTCAATGTGGGCAACAATACAAAAGTTGCGCTTGTACTTCATTTCTGTCATATAAGTGTTCCTTTTTCCTAAAAATAATATGGTCCGTCAAATGGCGCCGCAAGCATCATAGTAACATCAAGAAGATTTCTCTTATGACGCTTTGTCACAATCTGGGTCAGAATATATTTGTTTTCTTTATCAATTTTTACTTTTTTTACAGATACAGGATCATTTTCCGAGAACTGTAGTTCTTCGGCACTTGTTCCGTCCAGAACAGAATCTACTTTATAGGAATTTCTATAAGTTGTGGAAGATGGAAGAAGCTGCATTCCGTAAAGCGGCAGGAATGAGTTTTCAATCAGGTCGCTCTCGTACATTTCAACGGCAGGATCAGTTCCACGTTTTTTAAGATAAACATAAGAAACAAAATCCTGTTCCTGTGCGTCTAATCCCTGGACTTTTATGATTGTTCCAGGGTTAAGATTTCTGAAAATGCTATGAAGTTTTTCAATCTCATTAACAGGAATGTCATTTACCTTTGTAATTGTTTCCCCAGCTTTAAGACCAGAAAGTTTTGCAGGACTTCCGGGCATTACATACTGAACATCAACACCAGTTTTGCGGCTTCCAGATTTCTGTGTATGTCCGTAACAGCCGGTCCAGCTGTGCATGTATTCTCCGCCGGCATAAAGGAATGGAAGTTCCTGTTTCAGATATTCAACAGGGATTGCGAAGTTCAATCCCTGGGCACGGAGAACGCCGGCAAAAACAATTGCCTGAACTTCCATTTTTTTATCTACACAAGGCCCTCCGGAGTTACCAGAGTTTACAGGAGCATCAATCTGGAAAACATCCCCTGTGTTGAAAAGCTTGCGTTTTGTATTTGAAACAATACCTTCAGAAAGAGAACTTTCAAGACCTAAAGGGGCACCGATTACGTTGATTTTTTCACCAACCTTCAGTTCTTCTGAAGTTCCGAGAGAAAAAACAAATTCCGGAATGATTTCTACTTTAAGAAGAGCAAGGTCTATTACCGGGTCATAACCGATTACCTTTGCAGGAATCTTGTCATCTTCATTATCAGAAAGCTTGATGTAAAGACGGCAATAACCTTCATAAGTTGAATCTACCATTTCTGAAATTACATGGTGATTTGTAATGATGTAACCACGTTTATCGATGAAGAATCCGGAACCAAGACTTTTATCTGCAGTTCCTGCTCCGTTTGTAATTTTAATTCCCTTATCTACGATTACCGTTACAGTTGCCTTGATACAATCAGAAATTGTTGAAGGTTTAGATTCATTTGGTTGAAAACCAGGAACATCTTTTCTTAAGAGAGCATCTACCTGTTCAAAAGAAAAACCTGCGCAAGTCTTTCCTGTTGTTTCAAGCGAATTAACATAACGCCAGGCAGCAACATAATCTTTTTCCTCAACAGCCTGAGAAACAAGATTGGAAATATGATTAACACATCTATCTGTTACTTCTTCATCACCAAGAAGAAGAGATCTCCAGTAAGCTTCAACAGGCTCAGCTGAAAGAAATTCATCGATTCTTTTGATTTCGTTTCTTACAACATCATCATTGGTGTAATCCAAAGGAAGAGTTTCTTTCTGAACCCCACCAAAAGTTTTGCAGGAAAATGCAAAAAGACAGAATACAGAACACAGAGCAAGCAGAACAGATTTATTCATTTAAAGAGAACTCCTCTTTTGTCATTACGTCTTCTTTTTCAAGATCTTTTTCTGTCAGAGACAGAATTGTTTTACGGATAAAAATAGTATCTGCCATTTTTATTGCACGGAAAAAACCTTCCCCTTCAATTTCAAAAGGAACAACAAACCCGTTTTCAAGTCCTGCCATTTTAGCGGCAACCTGTACTTCAACTTTTCCGCTTCCGCCATAAGGAAGGTTTTCATCAATCCAGTAAAGGTCTTCAAGTTCACCCGGAATTACACGATACATATCTTCATTGATTTTTACAGAAGAAGGAACAGCATCTCTGAATAAAACTGAAACGGTTTTCTGTTCCAGGCCGATTACAAAAACCGATTCCTCTACAAGAGGATCTCCATCATTTCTTGGGAATCTTGTGAAAGTTTCTGTGCGTCCGTCTGACTTAATCCATACAGAAGTCTTTCCGCCTTTTTCACGGAAGTATTCTCTGTATTCAGGAATATTGTCATTATTGCTGTCAATCTGAACAGAAGAAAGGTATACGGATTCAGAGAATCTGAAGAATGGGAAAAGATTATCTACTGAAAGGAAATCTTCTTCAGAAAAATATTCTCTTTTTCCTTCAGGATATTCTGTGAAATTTTCACAGGTTTCTAAAAGTCCGTCATTATCATAGTCTGCAACACGGGAAACAGGAAGACTGTTGATAAAATCGGCAGAGGCATAAATTGTATCATTAGCAGAGTAAACTGCAGAAACAATGTTACCGTCCAGAAGAGAATATGTTACTGTTGCGTTTTCTCTTTCAGAGCAGTCCAGTTTTATGAAAGTTGCGTTGGCAAGATAATCAAGACTTGAGACATCATTCCAGGTATTTTTTACTGCCGGAACATAGAAGCTTGAATCCCTTTTCCCAAGAAGATTTTCAAATGGTTCTTCAAAATCAATGGCAGAGAAAATTGCGGCTTCCTTTGCAAAATCAAAAACAACATATTCATTGTCTCTATGAAGAACAGCTCTTCCAAGATAAGGATATTCAGAATAGAAAAGTTCAGTTTCTAAAGGAAGAATATTTACTGAAAGAAGTTCGCCGAAATCCAGAACAGCTGAAAGATCTTCAACTCCGTCATATTCAGAATCGAAGTGAATATACTGAGGACGACCTCTTTCATACTGAACAGTAAGTTCCCACTGGAGGTCCTTGTCGCAATCAACATAAAGAAGCCCTTCGTAGGCATTCAGATGTTCATAGAAATTATCAAGAGTATCTGTAAGATGTTCTGCGAAGTAACCGAGAAGTTCCACTGTTACTGACTTGTCTGCAAAACGGAAAAATTCATCAAAGGCTTTTGCTTCGTCCCAGAGTCCGGTTCTTAAAGCAGTAACCGCAAAAAGAGGATCTGATTTACCTGCGGCATCAAAAGCCTTAAGAGAACGAACAGCCTTTTCAGGATCAGAAAAGCTCATGAAGAAAATTGAGGCACTTTCTGTTTCTACAGAAATGTCTTTGTAGTTTTTCATTTCCTGTGAAAGAACATCGGCAATCTGAAGAGCTTTTACTGAAGGCACATAATCTTTTCCGCCTTCCAAAACAGAACCAAGTTCAAAGGTATAAAAAAGATTCAGGAAACGCTGATCCCCTTTATAGATGCGGCGAGCACTGTTGATTTTTTCACGAGCCTTTGAAATTGAATCATCGGAACCTTCGCGGTAATAAGTCTTGATACGGATTACTTCAGCATCAGCAGAAAAAACAAATGGTGTTCTATCCAGTTCGTCCAGAGCTTCTGAATAACTTCCTGTATCCGAAAGAAGATCGGCAAGAAGAACTCTGTTACCTTTTTCGTTATAACCGATCCAGTTTCCTTTTTCAGATGCAGTCTTAGCAAGAGAAATAACCTCTTTTACAGTTGCACCCAGTTTTTTACGGCTCACTGCCTTAAGATAATAAAGGTCAGAAACGGAGTCATCATAATTGAGTCCCATTTCGGCCTGATTAAAAGCAGAAGTATAATCCCTCGAAAGGAAATAAGTTTCTGAAAGTTTAAGACAGCGTTCTGCAGTTCTTCTGGCAGCGGCAGCATAGCTCACATTCTGAGCAAAAGACAAAACCTGTACTGAAAAACATAAAAGTAAAAGACAAAGTACTTTTTTCATTAATTACCTTCAACAACAAACAGCTGTTTTTTTTCACCCAGCTGCGGGCTTCTAATAACAAAAGGAAAAGAAATCCCTGATGTTACACATTTGCCTTCAAAAAAAACTTGGACAGTATTTTTATCATTCCCTTCATTTTCCGAAGTTATGACTGTAATTTCCCCAAAAGGAAACTTAAAAATACCGCTCTTTTCTATTATATCAAAAAATCCTGAGTCTGTTTGTATTTTTTCGAAGGTTTTTATAAATACTTCCCCCTTATGAACTCCACATTCACAGGCGGAAAACTTCTTTGAAAAGTCCTTTCCACCTTCCAATGCTTTCCGGATTTCCAGAATCACATCTTTTATAAATGCACCAGGAACCCGTTCATACACCCCGATTTTGTTTATTTCCCGAATCAGAACCCTGGAAGCAAGGGCTTCATTTCCAGCTTCAAAAAGTTCAGGTCCAAGTTCTGTTTTCGAAGCAAGATTATCAAGGAAAACTTTGTCCCGGCGGCGGTTTTCTTCCCCGGTTTTTAAGGCTTCTTTCCACTCAGGAACAGTTTTTTCAAGAACAGGCACTATATTGTGGCGGATATTATTTCGAAGATAATCATCACAGAGATTTGTAGAATCTGTTCTGAAATTCTGGCCGACGCTTTTCAAAAAATTCTCAATTTCTTCCCGAGTGATATTCAGAAGCGGTCTGATATATTTTCCGCGAACATCTTCAATTCCTCCGGCTCCAGAACCTTTCAAAAATCGCATAAGGATTGTTTCAAGATTATCATTCAGATTATGGGCAAGACAGAAAAAACCGATTCCGTATTTTGCGATTGTTTTTTCAAAGCATTCATAACGGACAAAACGGGCAGCGTCTTCAATTCCGGCCCCCCGCTCTTTTTCGGCAAGGACAACCTGGTTTTCTTTAAGATCAAAAACTTCTGCCTTTATATCAAACCCCTGTTCTTTTGCCTTATGACAAAGTCCTGTTACAAACTCCATATCTCCGTCGGTCTCATTTTTTTCCCGGATATGATGATTTACATGAACACAAACTAATTGAATCTTTTCTTCTTTCAAGATTTCTTTCAGAGCAAGGAAAAGTGAAACGGAATCAGCACCTCCTGAAATTCCAAGTCCAAGACTTCCATTATTCCGGCGCAATTTTTCAAAATCAACGCCACAGGAAACAAGAGAGTCTTTTACTTTTCTGAGAAATGTATTTCCATTCACTCTTTTATTTTATCATAAAACCTTTTCTTAATCTCAATTCAGACAAAAAAAAGACCGCCTGATAACAGACGGTCTTTCGATACCAATTCTTTGCTATTTAATTAGCGATTAGCGGTTACGTGCTGGAGCAACGTTAGCCAGTGGAGTTTCTGCAGGAGTGATCAGTTCGATTTCTGAAGAAAGTCCAAGGTCAGCTACTGTGTATACGTCGAAGATGTTAAGTTTAGAAACATCAGCGATGATTTTTTCTGGCATGTTAGCCAGTGTAGCTTTGATTTCGATTTCTGGAAGATGTTTTACAAGGAAACCACCTTTGAGAACACCAGCAGCGTTTCCAACGATATTTACCTTCATCTTTTCGTATACTTTCTGATCTGCATCTGGTGCAAAGAAATCAGCGTGCAGAACTTTGTCTGTACGGATGTTGTATTCTGTATCTTTAATAAGAACATCACATTCTTTTCCATCTACGTTCAGTGTGAATACAGTTGTTTTTGTGCTTGCGCGCCATGCTTTGTTGAATTCTACTTCATCAACTTCCAGCATTGTAGCTTCCCCTTTAGAGTTGTAAACAACTGCAGGGATTCTACCTTCTTTTCTCATGTTCTTAGCAGCAACTTTACCAGTTGTTGTACGAACTTTAGCATTGATTGTTGTCTTTGCCATTTAAAAGCTCCTTAAATCCTTTAAAATATAGTTAGAAAAGTTTAAAGAAAAAGGCCCGTTCAGTCAAGAACGAGCCTTTTGTTTTTATAAAACTTCCGGTCATTTTATAAGCTTAATGACCGGTTACTTTATTAAAGTCCGTATGTACTGATGAATACACCGGCTGCAATTGCAGTACCGATAACACCAGATACGTTTGGTCCCATAGCGTGCATAAGAAGGAAGTTTGATGGATCGTATTCCATACCAACTTTGTTTGCAACGCGGGCTGCCATTGGAACGGCAGAAACACCTGCTGAACCGATAAGTGGATTGATCTTTTCCTTCAGGAACAGGTTCATAATCTTTGCCATGATAAGACCACCGGCTGTTGCAATCATGAAGGCAACAAGACCAAGAGCGATGATACCAAGTGAGTTTCCGTTACAGATTTTTTCTGGAGTCATCTGAGCACCAACACCAAGAGAAAGGAGGATTGAAACGATGTTCATCAGTTCATTTTCCATTGTCTTAGAAAGGCGTTCTACTACACCACACTGTTTTACAAAGTTACCGAATGCAAGCATACCGATAAGAGGTGCTGCAGGTGGAAGAAGAAGTGCTGTGATTACCAGAAGCATCAGTGGGAACAGAACTTTTTCTGTTTTTGAAACTACGCGCATCTGCTTCATTTTGATGTGCCGTTCTTTATCTGTTGTAAGGAGCTTCATGATAGGTGGCTGGATCATAGGAACCAGAGCCATGTATGAGTAAGCTGCAACAGCAATAACACCCATCATTTCTGGAGCAAGTTTTCCTGAAACGTAGATTGATGTAGGACCGTCAGCACCACCGATAATAGCGATGGCTGAAGCCTGAAGCATTGTGTAATCGATACCAGGAATGAAGTTCAGACATGCAACACCAAAGAGAGTTGCGAAAACACCAAGCTGGGCAGCTCCACCAAGGAGAGCCATCTTAGGGTTTGCAATAAGAGGTCCGAAGTCTGTCATGGCACCAATACCCATGAAGATGAGCATTGGGAAGAATTCGTTTCCTACACCAGCCGAGTAAATGATGTGAAGCATTCCGTGTGGAGCATCACCAATTCCGGCACCAGGAATGTTTACAAGGATTGTACCAAATCCGATTGGAATCAGAAGAAGTGGTTCAAATCCTTTGGCAACTGCCAGGTAAACAATAAGGAAACCGATTGCCAGCATAAGAAGTTTCTGCCAGCCGGGAACTGTTACATCAGATCCATAAGAATCAGCAGCTTCAGACATTTCTTCTGCAGCAAGCTTAGCAGCTTCTTTTTCAGCAGCTGTTTCAGGGTGAATCAGCTTATAAATACCTGTTGATTTACCAATATTCTTGATAAATTCTTTTGGTTCAATACGAGGAGTATTTTCAGAACCTTTAATGATTGTTGAAGATGCGTATGAAGGAGCAACAGAGTCTGCTTTCTTTTCACCTTTGCATCCAATACCCATTGAAAGAGCAGCTGCAATCAGACAGATTGCAAAACAAGCTCTGAGAGTATTTTTCTTTACTCTTTCTTTTTCTTTATTTACTAAAGTTTCCATTCTTTTACCTACTGAATAGTTGCTACTACTGTACCTGCAGCAATCTGTGAACCAGGAGTTGCTACAAAGTGTACTTTACCTGCTGTTCCGGCTTTGATTTCAAGTTCCATCTTCATAGATTCTACGAGGAGGATTGTTGTATCTGCATTTACAGATGCACCTTCCTGAACAACATATTTAAGAAGTGTACCTGCAACAGGAGCTTCAACATTTTTTCCGCCTGCAGGAGCTGCAGCGGCTGGGGCTGGAGCAGCAGGGGCTGCGGCAGGTGCTGGAGCTGGAGCTGGAGCTGCCTGAACTACGGCACCACCAATTGATCCCAGTTTCTGATCAGCCTGAACCTGTGTTCCAGTCTGTACTGTGAATGTTACTTTTCCGTCACAAGGAGCTTTAACTTCCAGTTCCATTTTCATTGATTCAATCATAAGAACTGTGTCACCCTTCTTAACCTGGGCTCCGTCCTGTGCTACGAAACGAAGAACTGTACCTGCAACAGGTGATTTAAGATCTTCACCACCAGTTACAACTGTTGCTGCTGGAGCGGCAGCAGGAGCAGCTGAAGCAGCCCCGAATGATACGTTGTAAGCTTTTCCGTTTACATTAACGCTCATTGTATCGCCTGAACCTGAAGCAGAAACATTGTATGCTGTTCCGTTTACGTTTACTGTGTAGTTTCCGTTTGAAGAAGAAGATTTTACTTCAGCTGGAGCTTCTTTCTTAGCAAAAGTAGAAGCAGCATCAACAGGACCGTTTGCACGTGTCTTGAAGAATTTTTCTGCAACCTGTGGGAACATAGCGTATGTAAGAACATCTTCGTCTGATCCGTTTCCGCCTGCAGCTTTTGAAGCTTCAACCATTTTGTCCCATTCAGGTTCAATTTTGTCTGCTGGACGACATGTCATAACTTCTGTCATCTTGTTCTGAGCAAGACCCTGAGCTACAACGTCTGGGTTAGCAGCTGTTGGGAGAGCCCCGAATTTTCCTGTTACCAGGTTAGCAAAGTCAGCAGTCATCATCTTGTAACGGCCCTGGATTACGTTGAATACAGCCTGTGTACCAACAATCTGTGATGTTGGTGTTACGAGTGGTACGTAACCTGCGTCTTTGTGTACTTTTGGAAGTTCTTCAAGAACAGCATCCATTTTGTCACCAGCACCCATCTGTTTGAGCTGTGATTCAAGGTTAGAAAGCATTCCACCAGGAACCTGTGAAAGAAGAATACGTGTATCAGCACCAAGGAATGCTGATTCAAGTGATGAGTAGTGCTTGCGAACTTCACGGAAGTAAGCAGCAATTTCAAGAAGAAGTTTTGTATCAAGGTCAGTGTCGTATTCTGTACCTTTGAGCATTTCTACGATTGTTTCTGTTGGTGAGTGTGATGTACCCATAGACATAGAAGAAATAGCTGTGTCTACGATGTCAGCACCAGCTTCGATTCCTTTAAGGAGTGAAGCAACAGAAAGACCTGTTGTTGCGTGTGAGTGGATTTCAACTGGAAGATCTACTTTTGCTTTGATTGCTTTAACAAGATCATAAGCTTCGTATGGTTTAAGAAGACCTGACATATCTTTGATACAGATAGAATCTGCACCGAAGTCAGCGTATGTTTTTGCCAGTTCTGCATATTTTTCGTTTGTGTGGAATGGTGTTACGGCGTAAGAAATAGCCATCTGAACATCTACACCAGATTTTTTAGCAGCTTTTGTAGCACGTTCCATGTTGCGTGGGTCGTTACATGCATCGAAAATACGGAAACATCCGATACCGTTCTTTGCAGCTGTTTCAACGAATTTATCAACTACATCGTCAGCATAGTGCTTGTAACCAAGAAGGTTCTGAGCACGAAGAAGCATCATGATTTTTGTATTTGGCATTGCTGCGTGAAGCTTACGAAGACGATCCCATGGATCTTCGTTAAGGAAGCGGATACAAGAGTCATAAGTAGCTCCACCCCATCCTTCAACATATTTGTAACCAACTTTATCAAGTTTGTCGCAGATAGGAAGCATATCTGCTGTAGTCATACGTGTAGCGTGAAGCGACTGATGTGCGTCACGAATTGCAAGTTCTGAAATTCCAACTTTTGCCATTTTATATCCCCTTTTTTACGAATTTTTAGCTTTAATTGCAGCGGCGATTGCGGCTACGATTTCTGTTTCATCTGCGGCGGCTGGTGCGGCGGCAGAAGCTGGTGCTTCAACAGGCTTATCCTTATCTTTTCCGAGAAGATGCAGAACGCCATGAAGAGCATACATACAAATAATCAGAATGATAAGGAAGCTGAATACAACACCCATACCAAGCAAAGTCAAAAGTCCGGCTTGACCAAGCATTTCTGTGATTGTCATATATCCTCCAACAATATGGAAAAAATCGAAAAAATTGCTCCCGATTTTAACATTTTAGAATTTGGTTGACAGTATAAAGGAAACTGTCAGTCTTTTCAATTATGGAATATAAGGGGAAATTCGTATTATGAAAAACTGTAAAAATTACAAAAGGTGTATTTATGGCCCTTCCAAACAGATTTTTTTTGATTTTATGCCTCTTTAATAGTAAAATATTGCTTACAGGTGGGAAAAATGAAAAAAATCATCTCTTTTATTGGAACTCTGGCAGTTCTTTTCTGCTTCTTTTCATGCGGCAAAGCCGAAGAACTTGATGAAACAGAAATTGAAAACCGTCTTACGGCTGCAGAATCAGAATTCGACGAAAAAACAACCTACAAACCTTTCAGAAATGAAGATTTTATTGCAGGTGAAGTTAAAGGCACATGGAATGACAACATTTCTACAGAACCAAAGACTTTTAACCAGCTTATTGCTGAACGAGACGCTGATTCAAACGGCTTAATCAACATGACTTTGGATTATCTGGTAGATTACAATCCGGTTACCCGTCAGTGGTCTCCAAAAGCAGCTTCTTTCCAGATTGAAACAGACGAAAAAGCCGGAACTCTTACTGTTCACTTCACTCTAAGAGATGACATTTTCTGGACCTGGTACGGAAAAGATGAAAAAGTACCTGTTACATCAAATGATATTGCCTTCTGGTACAATGTCATTGAAGGTCAGCCGGAATTCCAGGCATCAGGATACGGCAGCCACATTGTTGAAATGCCTGACGGATCAGAAGAAGAAATCAAATGTGTGATTGTTGATGAAAAACGCTTTGATTTCGTATTCCCAAGAATTGTGGCAAATCCTCTTCTTTCTACGAATGCAAGCCTGAATCCTTCCTTTATATATGAAAAAGCCTATAAGGAAGGAGGTGCCGAAGGAGTAAAGGCTTTATTCTCTGTAGACACAGATCCAAAAGAAATTCCTTCCTGCGGAAAATGGTATATGACAGAATATACCCCCGGCCAGCGCGTAGTTTACAAAAGAAATCCTTATTATTGGGAAAAAGATTCCAACGACAACTCCATTCCTTACTATGAAGAAGAAGTTGTTTCTATTATAAGTGACCAGAATACTGAATACCTCCTTTTCCAGCAGGGAAAACTGGAAGCTTTCAGTCCACGCCCTGAAGAAGTAAGTGACCTGGTAAACAATCAGAAAGATGATTACACCGTTTTCCGTGCAGACGGATCCATGAGTGCTTCAATGTGGAGTTTCAACCAGAATCCTGTAAACAAGGACAAACCTTTCTACAAATGGTTCACCAAGAAGGAATTCCGCCAGGCCATGAGCTGTATTCTGAACCGTGACCGTATTGTAAGCCAGGCCTACAGAGGTCTTGCCCAGCCTAAATATGATTTCTTTGCAGAAGCCAACCCAGCCTGGAACAAGGATATTATGCTGGAATACAGATACGATCTTGAAAAAGCAGAAAAACTCCTTTTCTCTTGTGGTTTCAAAAAAGAAAGTGACGGAATCTTCCGTGATGAAAACGGAAATAAGATTGAATATGACCTTCTTATTCCAGCAAACCAGACAACTGCCAATGACATGGCCCTGATTATTGCAGATGAAGCAAAAAAAGCCGGAGTTCTTATAAATGTACGCCAGGTAGACTTCCAGAAAATGGTAGAAATGCTTACAGCAACCTATGACTGGGAAAGCCTGATTATCGGACTTGGATCAAACATGTGGCCTACACAAGGAGCCAACGTCTGGCCAAGTCACGGAAACCTTCACCTGTGGTATCCTTTCCAGGAAAGTCCTGCTACTGACTGGGAAGCAAGAATCGACTGGCTTTACAACGAAGGAAGCTACACTGCCGACGAGAAAAAAGCACAGATAATCTGGGACGAATACCAGAAAATCATTCTTGAACAGTGCCCTGTAATCTATATGGTTCGGCCGAAATCTTTCTTTGCCATCAGAAACCGCTGGGACCTTTCAAACGTTTATTACGACAACCTGAACGGTGCTGAATTAAGCAGAATATTCCTAAAAAAAGAATAAAATGACAAATCCTTTCAAAAAATTCCCTCTTGCAGCTTTTATCTGCAGGAGGATTGTTACAATGCTGGTACTTCTTTTTCTCCTGGGACTTTCCCTCTTCGGTCTTATGGCCCTGGCCCCTGGAGACATTGTTGACCAGATGATGACTCAGCAGATTATGAGCAGTTCCGACGGCAACGGCAAAAATGCCGCAAAAGCCGCCACTGCAGAAACTGTTTTTTCGGGCTCTACCCTTGAAGAAACCCGAAAAGAATTCGGTCTGGACAGACCTTTTTACATCCAGTACTTCAAATGGCTTAAAAGAGTAATCGTAAACCACGACCTTGGGGTAAGCATTATTTCCAGGGCGCCGGTTTCTTTTCTTATAAGATCCAGGTTATGGAATTCAGTTCTTCTGAATCTAATTTCCCTGGTTTTCATCACCATTTTTTCTTTTGCCCTGGGAGTGTATTTTTCCAGCAAAGCAGGAACCCGCCTGGATATTGGAATAACATTTTTTGCTTTGTTCTTCCACGCTTTCCCTGGAATTCTCCTTTTAATTTTAATGCAGCTTTTTGCCTCCGTCACAGGGCTTTTTCCTGTAACAGGCTACCCGGACTTTCCGTTCCATACGGCACCGACAAAATTTGTCTTCAGCTATGCACACCATGTCTTCCTTCCACTCCTCTGTTCTTTTCTTGGAGGAATAGGAAGCACCATGAGAACAATCCGTGCAACAATGCTGGATCAGCTGGGAATGCCTTACATCTTTGCCCTTCGTGCAAGAGGCATAAGCGAAAAAAGGGTTTACCTAAACCACGCATTCAGAAACACCTTGAATCCTTACATTACGGGAAGCGCAAACCTTCTGGCAGGTTTGTTCTCAGGTTCCCTTATTCTTGAAATTATTTTTGCTTACCCCGGAATCGGGCGGCTCATGTATGAAGCCGTAATGCAGGAAGACATAAATCTTGTTCTTGCAAACAGCATGTTTATTTCGGCTCTGGTACTTATCGGTATGGTTATCAGTGATATTCTTCTTGCAGTGGTAGACCCAAGGATCAGGTACGGAAAATGAAAGGCTTTTTGAAATATTTGAAAGGAAGACCTGTGGCTCTGGCTTCCCTTATTGTGATTGCCATTCTCTATTTTATAATGATTTTCGCAGACTTCTTTGCTACTTATCCTGCAACCATGACTCATGCAGAAAATTCCTTTCATCCTGCAAACATCCAGATGACAGGGCATGGACTTGTAGCAAGGGAATATAAAATCATTGATCAGACAACTTTGAAATACGCCAGGGTTAAAGGAAAAGAATATCCTGTAAGATTTTTTGTGAAAGGTGAAGAATACAAAATCCTTGGACTGGTTCCTTGCCGCATCCATTTCATGGGCACAAAGGCTGATAAAACTGGAAAGACTTATCCACTTTACCTTTGGGGCGCAGACAACCTGGGCCGTGACCTTTTTTCCCGAATTGTCATAGGTAGCAGAATATCCCTTACAATCGGTTTCATTGCTTCCGCAATTTCCTTGGTTCTGGCAGTTCTTCTTGGTGGACTTGCAGGCTTCTACGGCGGAAAGACAGACTGGACTATCATGCGACTTGCAGAATTCTTCATGTTGATTCCGTCTTTGTATTTTATCCTTTTCCTCCGTTCTCTTTTGAATACAAAAATGGATTCAGGAACTTCCTACATGTTAATCACCCTAATTCTGTCTCTTGTAGGATGGCCGGGATCAGCAAGAACCCTCCGCGGAATGATTCATTCCCTGAAGCGGGAAGAGTTTATCCTGAACGCAAGAAACGAAGGCATACCTTCTCCGGTAATCATTTTTAATCAGATCATTCCGCAGATGGCAAGTCTTCTTATTGTAAGCACAACCCTTTCTGTTCCGGGCTTCATCATGAGCGAGACAACTCTTTCCTACCTGGGGCTTGGAATTGCGGACCCTGCAGTTAGCTGGGGTTCCCTTATCAACCGCGATATTTCGACCTTAAGTAACCTTAAAAAATTCCCTTGGCTTTTGAATCCTGTATGGATGCTTCTTGCAGTTACCCTCGCCTTCAATTTTGTAGGCGACGCAATGCGGGACTTCTTTGACCCTTACCACGTTGTATTCAAAAAACATTCCCTTAAAAAACTTCTGAATAAAGTTCCAGGGAAAACCAGCGAAGATACAGTTACAAACACAAAAGGAAACGAAGACCAGCTTCTTGAAGTAAGAAACCTGGAAGTAACCTTCCTTATGAACAAAGGAAATTCCTATTATGAAATTCCTGCCGTAAAGAAAATCAGTTACTGTCTGAACCAGGGTGAAATTCTTGGAATCGTAGGTGAATCGGGAAGCGGTAAATCTGTCTCATCAACAGCCATTCCAGCCCTCCTTCCCGAAAACGCTCTTGTAAAAGGACAGATTTTCTACAAGGGCACAGACATCCTTTCACTTTCCGAAAAAGAAAAACGGGAATACAGAGGAAAAAAAATCGGATACATTTTCCAGGAACCTGGACGAAGTTTCGATCCACTTCAGAACATGGGAAGCGTTTTCTTCGAGACCTTCCAGAACCTTGAACCATCAATCACAAAGGAAGCGGCCTATGAAAAAGCAGCAGCCCTTCTTTCTGAAGTTGGAATTCCTGATGCCTATTCAAGACTTAAAAACTTTCCTCACCAGTTCTCAGGTGGGCAGCTCCAGAGAATCGGTATTGCCCTGGCTTTGGCCCAGAACTGTGAAATCCTTATTGCCGACGAACCGACAACAGCACTGGACGTAACAATCCAGGCTCAGATTGTTTCGCTTCTTTTAAGACTGAAAGAAGAAAGAAACCTTTCCGTTATTTTCATTAGCCACAACATAAATCTTGTGGCAGAGATTTCGGACCGAATTCTTGTAATGTATCAGGGACATATTGTAGAAAGCGGAAAAGCACAGGATGTAATCAAAAATCCGGAACACCCTTATACAAAGGCACTCATTGCGTCTGTTCCGGAATTCGGAAGTCATTATACAAAAGAAAAGATGACTTTTATCAGCGAAGAAATGAGGAAAGGTTTTCCTCTTCCTGAATACCAGAAGTGAGAAAAAGAATGAACAATAAAATACTTGAAGTAAAAAATCTTTTCATGGACTTCAATCTGAACGCAGGTTTCTTTGCCCGTAACGAGAAAAGAGTTTATGCAGTCAACGATATTTCTTTTTCTCTTGAACGGGGAAAGACTTACGGTCTTGTCGGTGAATCAGGCTGCGGTAAAACAACAACTGCCAGACTTATTTCAAAGATGTACACTCCTTCATCCGGGGAAATCATTTACTTTGATGAAAACTCAGAAGATGAAAAAAATATTTTTTCCCTGAACAAAAATGAATCAAAAAAATATCTTGAAAAAGTGAAATATGTTTTTCAGGATCCTTCCCGCTCCCTGAATCCCAGAATGAATATTGAAAACATTCTTACCTCAGGCCTTAAATATTCTTCTTTATGGAACGGAAAGGAAGCTGCAGTTCAGAAAGCGGCAGCAGTTCTTAAGGAAGTAGGTCTTTCAGAAGATGATCTTTCCCGTCATCCTCAGGAATTTTCCGGCGGACAGAGACAGCGCATAAGCATTGCCCGCGGCCTTATTATGGAACCGGAAGTCCTTATCTGCGACGAAGTTGTTTCAGCCCTGGATGTTTCAGTTCAAGGACAGATCATAAACCTTCTTTCGGAACTTAAAGAAAAAAGAAATCTTTCCTATATTTTCATTACCCATGACCTCCGCGTCGCAACCTATTTCTGCGACACCATCGGGGTAATGTATCGCGGAAAACTTATGGAAGAAAGTCCTGCAGAAAACTTCTGGAAAGACTGCGACCATCCTTATACAAAGCTGCTTTTTGAAGGTGCCCGGAACACAAAGACTCGGAACAATACGGAAGTAAACTCTGTTCTTAGTATGGAAGAAGGCTGTCCTTTCTTCGAAAGATGTGCTCAAAGAAATTCCGAATGCGAAAAAAAATGCCCAGACCTGAAAGAAACAGAACCGGGACACAAAATCCGCTGTAGTTTATTTTAGAAATTAAAAATATTTTTTGATTTCCAGTAAGGACTCAAGAAGCAGGTCGACTTGCTTAAGGATTTCTTCATCAGGTTGAACCCGGTCTGGTACCATTATGGTGGTAAGTCCTGCTGCCTTTCCGGATCTGATTCCGTTGTAACTGTCTTCTACACAGACACATTCAGAAGGTGAAAGCCCAAGGGACTTTACGGCCATCTGGTAGATTTCGGGATCAGGCTTTGAATGCTCTACCATGTCTCCCGTTGTGATTGTTTCGAAATATCCGATTATGCCGGCTCTTGTAAGCTGACGGCGTACGGAAACTTCCCTTGTAGAGGAAGCCAGGCAAATGCGGTAATTTTTTGATTTTAGATATTCCAGGCATTCAACAACGCCTTTCATAAGTGGAATACCATCTTTTTCTTCAATGATATGGAACAGTTCACTGGACCTTGCAAGGGCACCTGCCCCGTCAAAATCCTGTCCGAAAATTTCTTTCAGGATACGAACTGAGTCCGCCTTGTTGGTTCCCATACAACGGAAATTGGCTTCTTCCATTTTTACAGGATCAAGACCAAGTTCCTTTCCAACCGAAGTCCAGGTTCCCCAGCAGATGGATTCTGTATCAAGGAGAATACCATCCATGTCAAAGACAAAAGCTTTTATCATCCTACGATAATCCCGAATATAGCACCAAGAATTACAACCCAGATTGGATGAAGCTTAAACTTGAAAAGAAGGAATGTGAAAACGGCATATCCACAAAGATAAATCCAGTTGAAAAGTGTCTTGAAATCAAAATCACTCCATGATGCAGGAACATTGAGCAAAGCAACAATGAAAACATTTACGGCTGCAACGAATACAATTCCTGTAGATGCAGGACGTAAAACCTTCATTACATTTTTTACACCTATACTGTTATTAAAAGCCTTGTAGAAATGGGCAATGATCAGAATACAGAAAATAGAAGGAAGCACTTCCCCGAAAGTAGTAATCAGTGCTCCAGGAATTCCGTACATGTTGTATCCGATGAAAGTTGCCATGTTGATTCCAAGAGGACCCGGAGTCGATTCTGAAATAGCAACCATATTGTAAAAGGCTTCTGATGAAATGATTCCTGTATCAACAAGAGTCTGCTGCATAAGGGTCAGGGCAACAAGACCCCCGCCAATAGTAAAAAGTCCAATGTAGAAGAAAGTACAGAACAAAGCAAACAGTGTCATTTATTTGTCCTCCTTTTCACTTTCATTTTCAGTTCCGTTTTCTGAAGTTTCAACAGAAGCGGAAGCCTTTGCTTTTCTTGCACGGACAGTCTGAATCAGAGTGACTGCAATTCCGATAGTAATTGCAGAAAGAATTACCCAGTAAGACTGAACTTTAAATACGAAAAGCGCACAGAAGGAGGCTATCAGAACAACAGCCGACCACCAGTTTTTTACAGTTTTTTTTGCAAAGTTGTAGGTAACATTTGTAAGAAGTGCCGCAACGACTACGTTTACACCCTTTAGGGCTTTCTGCACCACAGGATAATCTTCAATGGAATTAATGAGAGTTGCCAGAAGAGTAATGATTATGAGAGATGGGGTTACCATTCCCAAAGTTCCGCAGAAACCTCCGATAATTCCGCAACGCTTGTAACCAACAAAAGTTGAAACGTTTACGGCAATGATTCCAGGAGTACTCTGACCGATTGCAAAGAAATCGATAAGTTCTTCTTCAGTCATCCATTTTTTATCTTCGACAAATTCACGCTGCATCATAGGAAGCATAGCCATGCCTCCACCGATTGTGAAAAGACCAACCTTTGCGCAGTTCAGATAAATACTGACCAGGTCTTTCAGAAACTGTCCAAGAGATTTCTTTTCTCTTGTTTCCTTTTGTTCTTTCTTTTCCATTTTTTTTATCCTTACTAGGGTAAGTATGTAGGGTCTATATTTTTAAGGGAATCCATCATATGTCTTTTACGGGTTTCATCCCCTTCTGTAAGCTGTTCCAGAAGTCTTCTGGCATGTTTTCTTTCTGAATTATCCTGATAATTACAGGTACAGGTCCATCCGTAATAACCGTCTTCTTTTGCTTTTTCAATTATGTCTTTTTCTGCAACATAACAAAGAGGCCTTATTACTTCTATCGGATATTTCTCATATTTAAGTCGTGGAGGCATTGTTGTAAGTTTTGCAGCTCCAAGCATGTTCATAAGAAGAGTTTCAAGAAGGTCATCCCTGTGATGTCCCAAAGCAATTTTATTGAAACCATGCTCCATTGCGTAATTGTTTAATTCAGTTCGGCGCTGGGTAGAACACCAGTAACAGTTCATCTTCCGTCCCGGCTTCAAACGCTCAATAACATCAATTTTGATTGATTCGTATGGTGCGCCCCACTTTTCATAAAGAGCCCGGATTTCAGGATCAAGAACTCCGCCAATACCGCTTTCAATGTTCAAAGCAAGAAATTCAAAATCTGCATCCTTTCTTTTTTTTCGGTCAGCAAAATAATTTATGAGGAGTGTTGAATCTTTACCGCCTGAAGCCCCAATAAGGATTCGGTCACCAGGTTCAATAAGGTTGTAATCAAAAACAGCCTTATCTATAGCGGCATAAACCATGTTTCTTGGATTGCCCATTAGAAGTTCTCCTCAATGAGTTTAATAGCCGCTTTGATGCGTACTTCTTTAGAAGGATCTTCCGGGAGCCAGTTGATAGTTACACCCTTCTTTTCCATTCCACGGTACCAGGTCATCTGGCGCTTACTGAACTGACGGATCTGAATAAAAAGTTGTTCAAAAAGTTCTTCTTTTGTAGCGATTTTTCCTTCAAGGAAAAGAGAACAGTAACGGTATTCAAGTCCAAGTTTTTCAAGTCTTTCCCAGGAATAACCGGAATCGTGAAGTCCCCGGATTTCATCAATCATACCTTCATCAAGACGTTCCTTAAGACGGCGTTCGATATTAGAAACCACCTGACTGCGTTCAAGAGTTGTTCCTATAACCAAAGGTCTGATATCAGGACGTTTCAAAGCTTCAAGGGCTGCTTTTCCCTCTTCACTGTTTTCATAAAGAGCGATTTCAATTGCCTTGATTACACGGTCTTTTTCAAGAAGATCACTTTTATTGTGAAGATCCGGTTTTAAAGAAAGAAGCTGACGGTCCAGTTCTTCAAGAGTCTTTCCTTCCAGTTCTGCATGAAGTTCCGGATTTTCAGGAACATTGATAAGTTCATATCCACGGATCACAGAATCAAGATACATGCCGGTTCCGCCTACAATAACCGGAAGCTTGCCTCTAGAAGTAATGTCCTGAAAAACCTTGTAAAAATCAGTCTGATAATTAAAGACGTTGTATTCCGAAGCAAGAGTTGTAATATCGATCAGGTGATATGGAACCGGCTGTCCATCTACTTCATATTCGCAGAGATCTTTTCCGGACCCGATATCCAGGCCTTTGTAAGTCTGGCGGGAATCGGCAGATATAACTTCTCCCGAAAAATGATGGGCAACTGCAACCCCAACAGCGGTTTTTCCTACGGCTGTCGGCCCTAAAATTACAACACAATTATAAGACATGGCCTCAATATACCATATTTAAAACAAAAAATCCCGAGGCCTTGGGAACCTCGGGATGAAATTCGTATTATATACGGACCGGGTGGAGTCCGTTCATAAACTATTTGATTTTGCGTACGAAAGCGTCTTTGAATCCGTAAGCCTTGAAACGTCCAAGAACTGTTCCGTATTCGTCTACGCTCAATGGTCCAACGAGAACCTGTTTTGCGCTTCCGCTTGCCAGTGGAACCAGTGTAATTGGATAGTGTGTTCCATATTTCTTGATGATTTCGGCGATGTTGTTTACATCACGGTAAACTGCAATCTGAATGTAGTATGAACCTGATTTAAGGTCATTCAGACTTCCAACTGTGTATTCTGCGAAGTCATCTGCTGCTTTTGGTGCAGGTGTTTCAACAACAACTGGAGCAGGTTTTACTTCTTCAACTACTGATGGAGCTGGTTTTACTTCTTCTACGGCAACTGGTGCAGGAACTTCTTCAGCTACATCTTCTACAACATCTTCAACTTCATCTTCTTCAACATAAGCAATTGAAGGATTTACAGGTGGGAAGTCATCAACAGGAACCAGAACGATTGCATCGTATTCATCATCTGATTCTTCTTCTGCAGGTTCTTCAACCGGTTCTTCTTCAGCAACTTCTTCTTCAACTGCAGGTTCTTCTTCAACTACAGGAGTTTCTTCTACAGGAACTTCTTCTTCAAGAGATTCTTCATCAGCTGTTTCTTCTTCGATAGCATCAAGTTTTTCTTCTTCGAAGGCTTCAGCTTCTGGTTCTACAGTTTCTTCTTCGAGAGGTTCTTCAAGAGCTTCTTCTTCAACAGGTTCTTCTGCTTCTTCCTCTTCTTCAAGATCTTCTTCATCGATGAACTCTTCTTCCAGTTCTTCTTCAGGAGATTCTTCCTCTTCATCTTCTGCTACGAATTCTTCTTCGTCTTCTTCAAGGAGGCTGTCGTCTTCTTCGAAATCTTCATCTTCTGCTTCTTCATCAGAATCTTCTTCAAGGGCATCCAGTTCTTCTTCTTCGAAGGCTTCAGCTTCTGGCTCTTCATCGTCTTCTTCAAAGAACTCTTCTTCCTCTTCATATTCTTCGTCTTCTTCAGATTCGTCTTCGAGTTCTCCGAGTTCTTCATCTTCAAAAGCTTCTGCTTCAGGTTCTTCACCTTCTTCTTCGTCTTCTTCTAAGAACTCTTCTTCCTCTTCGTACTCTTCCTCTTCTTCAGATTCGTCTTCCAGGTCGGCAAGTTCTTCGTCTTCGAAAGCTTCTGCTTCAGGTTCTTCACCTTCTTCTTCGTCTTCTTCTAAGAACTCTTCTTCCTCTTCATATTCTTCATCTGCCTCTTCAGAGTCATCTTCGTAATATTCTTCTTCAGAATCGTCTTCGGCAAACTCTTCTTCGTCCATTTCTTCGTATTCTTCTTCAGAAAGAGCTTCTTCCTCTTCAAGGTATTCTTCTTCATCAGATTCCTCGAAAGCTTCTTCGTCGTCAGAATCTTCTTCAAAATCGGCTTCTTCTGATTCGTCTTCGGCTGGAGCCTCTTCTTCAGCTTCTTCTTCAGTAGCTTCGTATTCTTCCTCGGCTTCAGGTTCGTTCAAATCTTCGTCTGCTGTTTCTTCTTCAGCTAAAGTTTCTTCTTCTGTTGCTTCTTCTTCAGCCGCAGGTTCTTCTGCTTCTTCCATTGCAGGAACTTCATCTTCCCAGTCAGCATCATTTGATTTGGCAATTACAGCAGTTCCGAATACTCTGTCATCCTGCCCTGTTCTTTTGGTGATTTTTACGATGTTGTTTGAGTTCTTTGCAATTCCAAGAGCCTTAGCAGCTTCAGGAGAAAGCATGATTGCAACCCCTTCAGAAGGATCAAGAGCTCCGATTACCAGAACTGTTACTGGAGTACTGTTAGAGATGTTTGTAACACTCAGTTCATCACCAGGAAGGTATCCTACAGTTTTTGCAAAATAGCCTTCAGGGAATACACCTTCATCTGCAACTACTGCACGGCCATCAAGAGACGGACTGAAAGATGCAAACAAAGTACAAACTGCCAGTAAACATGCGATTTTTGCGATTAACTTAGATAATTTATTCATATCCCACCACCTTATAAAGCTTTCTGAATATCTGAAATCAAAGAGTAAGAAGCGATTCTGATGTTTTCATCAGTACCAGGCTTTTCTTTACTGCCTTTGACAGAACTTGATTTTAATGTTTCTCCCGAAGAACACTTGAGCATAACCCATTCAATATGATCCAGGGGACACTGTGTTGCATCTGAAGTTCCTTTGTTTTTTGATGAATCATAATAAAGTTTCACCTGAACAAAGTAGTCTGACGAACCTTCATAAGCCTCTCCGAAACCTGTATAAAGCAGTTCCGAATCAACTTCTTTTGAATCCGAAATCCGGGCCAAAGAATTAGTTACGATAAATCCTTTGTCAAAAAAACCGTTCAACAGTTCATCTTCTACAATAAGCGACTGTTCACTTACATAATCCAGAGCCAAATTGTGCTGTACAATCTGCACCGAAATCTGTCCTGCAAAGCAGAAAGTACCAGCAGCAAGCAGAACAGCTCCAAGGAGAAGTTTTTTTCCCATATTCCATAAAGATAACTTCATAGAAACACCCCATTATTTTCTTTGGTCGTCATTTAACTATCGGAATATAAAAAACTTAGTTTAGAGATTTTTGAATGTTTTCAGAACATTCAAACTTGTGATATAATTAATCTGGGTGAATAAAAATGGGTGAAAAAAAGAATGTTTATATCATTGGAGCCGGTTTTGCTGGTCAGACCATCGCAGATGATATTAAACGCAAAAAAGTCTTCGGCAATGTTGCCGCTTTTCTGGACGACGACGAAAATCTTATTGGAAAATCTATAGACGGTGTACCTGTATTCGGTCCTATTGCCAATGCAGCCCCTCTTCTCAGAAATACATTAAAAGATGATGCAATTATTGCAATCCCATCGGCTCCCGTAGAAAGAATCCGCCAGATATATGAAATCCTCAGCAAAGCTGGTTTCTTCCATATACGTATTCTTCCAAGCGTAAGCCAGATAGTAAACGGAACCGCTCACCTGGTTCAGACCCGCGAAATCAACCCTCTGGATATTCTTGGACGAACTCCTATTACAATCCAGCTCCGCGAAAGCCTGAATTACCTTCGTGGAAAACGCGTTCTTATTACCGGTGCCGGTGGTTCTATCGGTTCAGAAATCTCAAGACAGCTTTTAAGCGGTGGTGCTGAACGAATCTATCTTTTCGGCCACGGAGAAAACTCAATTGTAGCCATTTATCGCGAACTTATGGTTCTTCAAAAGGAAGGTGTCGGCGAAAAAGCCACTGTTGTTCCTATTATTGGAGACATGAAGGACCGGGCTTATGTAGATTACATTATCCGCCAGACAAAATGTGACGTTATTTTCCATTGTGCGGCTTACAAACACGTAGACATGATGGAAGCAAATCCTGTTGCCGTTATGGAAAACAATGTTCTTGGAACAAAGAACCTTCTGGATGCTTCCCTGAAACATAATGTATCCCGTTTCGTTCTGATTTCTACCGACAAAGCCGTAAGTCCTGTATGTACTTACGGTTTCTCAAAAATGCTGTGTGAAAAACTGGTTCTGGATGCCAGCCGAAAAACTTCGGGAAACCAGGCCTTCATGTTTGTACGTTTCGGTAACGTTCTTGGAAGCCGCGGTTCAATTCTGCCTCTTTTCCAGAATCAGATAAAAAACGGTGGTCCTGTTACAGTTACTGACGAAAACATGGTCCGCTATTTCATGACCATTCCTGAAGCCTGTTCCCTGGTTCTTGAAGCCGGTGGACACGGGGAAAACGGAAGAAGCTATCTTCTGGACATGGGTGACCCTATCCGTATTCTGGACCTGGCAGAGCAGATTATCCGCTTTTCGGGACTGGAACCATACAAGGACATCGACATCAAGATCATCGGGGCAAGACCTGGTGAAAGACTTGATGAACCTTTGTGGCTGGATGAAGAAAATCCTCAGCCAACAGATTTCCCGAAGATTCTCAAACTTGTTAATCTTCCATGGGATTCTGAAAGACTTGAAAAACTCCTTAAGGGACTTGAACCTATCTGCAAGTTTGATGAAAATCAGCCTGATTTATACAGAAACATCCAGGCCCTTAAAAAACTGATAGAAAACTAAATCCGGTGATCTGCGTTGATCTGAAAATCCGCGGGAGACTTTTATATGAGTGAATTACGTGTACCTTTCCATAAGGCCGCTATAACAAAAGATGAAGAAGATGCTGTTCTTGAAGTACTGCGTTCCGGATGGCTTACAACCGGAAAATGGACCCTTGAATTCGAACAGAAGTTTTCAGAGTTCATGAACCGTGGAAACAAAAGCGGACAGGATCCTGTTATTTCACTGGCTGTAAACTCGAATACTTCCGGAATGATTCTTGCGATGGAAGCCTGTGGTGTAAAAGAAGGAAAAGCTGTAATTACTACTCCCTACACCTTCGTTTCCACTGCAACCTGCGCAAGACACCTGAACGGCGATGTTTACTTTGCAGACATTGAAAAAGATTCCTACTCAATTGATCCCGTTAAAATAGAAGAAATACTCAAAAAAGACACAGAAAGCGGAGAACACAAGGTATGCGCCATTGTTCCGGTTCACTTCGGTGGAAATCTGTGCAACATGAAAGCCATCAAAGAACTGGCAGACAAATATTCAACTCCTGAAAACAAAATTTATGTCATAGAAGATACAGCTCATTCCTTCCCTTCAAAAACAGAAGAAGGTTACGGCGGATGTCTTGGAGACATCGGGGTTTTCAGTTTTTACGTAACAAAGACAATCACCACTGCAGAAGGCGGAATGGTAACAACAAGAAACAAAGACCTGGCCCGCCGCATGACAATGATGCGCATGCACGGAATGGACAGAACTACCTGGGACCGTTACACAAGTCCCCGCGCCTCATGGGAATACGACATTGTTGCTCCTGGCTACAAGTTCAATCTTCCGGATGTTCTTTCGGCAATCGGGGTAAAACAACTGGAAAGAGCAGAACTTTTTTATGAACAGAGAAAAGCTATTTTTGAACGCTATAACAAGGCCTTCAAAGACCTGCCTTTCATTACCCTTCCTCCAAATGACGAAGGGAATGCCATGCACATCTATCCTCTGCGCATAAACAGTGCCTGCAAATATTCAAGACTTGAAGCCGCAAAGAAATTCCAGGCCGCAGGAATGGGAATCAGCGTACACTTCATTCCTATATTCCACTTCACCTACTGGCAGGAGCTATACCCTGATTTCAGGGCAGAAAATTACCCTAACGCAGAAACCCAGTACTCACAGACCATTTCACTTCCAATCTGGCCAGACATGTCAGATGAAGATATTGAATTTGTAATAGAACAGGTAAAATCCTTATCAGAATAAAAACGCGGAATAATTATGGCAAAAAAGACAAACAGTAATACAGAAAAAATGTTTTCAATGGAAGCAAAGGATTTTTATTCCGATTACACCAGCGAAAACCTTCTTTATGGAAGCCTTATCCGAAGTCCTGCGGGAACCGGAAAAGTTGCCGACATAAAAGTACCGGACCTTCCGGAAAACTATTTTGTTTTTACTGCCAAGGATATTCCAGGCCAGAACAAAATTCTGATCAATGACGAAACCATTCAGATTTTCACACAAGGGAATATTTCCTACAAAGGCGAAGTCCTTGGAATCCTGGTTGGAGAAGACCGGGAAACTGTAGAAAGACTGGCTGAAGAAGCAGAAATCTCTTTTGACATTGACTCCCTTGAATCTGCATTCCAGTCTGTAGAAAAAAAATACAAACACCCTGCCATTGCCATTTCAGGAAAGCGCCGGCCTACAGTTGCCGACATCAAAAACCTTGCAAATGAGCTGAACGAAATGCCTTCCCTGGATACAGTTCAGAATTCCCGGGGACGAATCAGACCAGAAGAAGGCCGCGTAATTGCAGACAGAACTGTAAGAACCGGACTTTACAAACAGTATTCAGCAGAAAATGCAGAAGCTGAACTTTTCACAGAAGACATACGAGAATTCTCCGGAGACCTGGACCTTCGCCAGGCAGACTCCCTCTGGCAGGAAACCAGCGGTGCTTTCTGTAACTACGAAAAAGGTTCTCTTCATGTTTACACAGCAACTAAATGGGCTTTTCTTTTGCAGAATGTTCTTTGCCAGGCCCTGGACCTTTCTGAAGAAAACATATTCGTCCATAAAACAAAAGATTCCGGCATGTATCCCAACGGAATCTGGAAAAATGCAGTTCTTGCAACTCAGGTCGCTGCCGCTTCTTTTCTTACAGGAAAACCTGTAAAACTGATTTTCTCACAGGCGGAAGAAAACGAATTCATGCGACCTGGAGTTATTTCCAAATTCTCCTACAAAACTGGAGTTACAGAAGACGGCATAATCAAATCCATGCACCTTGATGTAGAGGTAGATGCAGGATGCGCAAACCCTTATGCACAGGAAATCATTGACCGTCTTGTAATTTCAAGCATGGGACTTTACCAGCCAGACAATCTGTACATTTCTGCCAAGGCAGTTACTTCAAATGAGCCGCCTTCTTCAATCTACCCAAGAATCATTGATGCCCAGAGTTTCTTTGCCCTGGAAAATCATATCCAGAACATCGCAAAAGAATTGAGAATTTCGCCAGAAGAATTCCGCCTTAAGAACATGTCTCATGGAAAGAAAAAATTCCCGGTTTCCATTCCGGTAAACAGCGTAGAAGAAACTCTTTCCAAAACTATTTCTGAAAGCGACTTCAACAGAAAATTCTTTACCTTCAATCTTATTGCAAACAAAAGATCCCAGCACAAGGAAAACTCTTTCTTTGCACTGCCTCTTAGAGGAATCGGATTCTCCTGCGCTTACGACGGTTCAGGTTATTTCGGAAAGACAATCTATTCCTGCGACCAGAAAATGGAAGTTATTTTCAACTCTGCAGATTTTGTGGAAATCCATTCCCTGAAACCTTCTTCGGTTGTAGAGGCAATCTGGAAAAAAACAGTAGCCGACATTCTTCAGATTGAACCTTCTGCAGTCAAAGTTAATTCAGTATTCCCTGCAAAAGAAATTCCTGACATTCCGGAAGAAACCAGTTCAAACATTTCGGTAATGACATACCTTCTGAAAAAATGTTGTCAGGAAATCCAGAAAAAAAGATTCCACTCACCTCTTCCACTGGTTTCAAAGAAAGCCCTTCCATCTTCCATCAAGAACAAATGGGACAATGAAAGCTTTACAGGTATTCCTTTCCATGCAGCAAGTTTTGCTTCCGTTGCCATCGAACTGGAACTGGACCCTTATACCTACATGGAAAAAATCAAAAGGCTCTTCATGACAGTAAGCTGCGGAGAACTTTTCGATAAAAAAGCCGCTGAAAGAACTCTGAAACTGGCAATCCAGCAGGAACTTCTTACTCTGGTAGAAAACTCAAAAGTTGAATGTGAAAGCATACGCATTTTCTTCATCAATTCAGAAGAAAGTCCAGGACAGATCGGGGAACTGGTACACAACACTGTTCCGGCAGCTTTTGCCTCAGCCCTTTCACTAGCCTTATCAACTGAAATCAATACACTTCCTGTAAGTCAAAGCCTGATTTATGATTTGATCAAAGAAAAACGGGAAGAAAAGGACGAAGAAACAGACAACGAACAGGAGGAAAAGACAGATGCAGCTTCAGATGACGATTAATTCCGTAAAGCAGAATATTGAATGCAGTCCGGACAAAAAACTCATGCACATTCTTCGAGAAAAGAACTGTCTTTCTGTAAAATCGGGATGCGAAGAAGGAATCTGCGGTTCCTGTACAGTTCTTCTGGACGGCGCACCGGTACCTTCCTGCTGCGTTCCTGTTGCCCTTGCAAGAAACAGCGAAATCATTACTTTGGAATATTTCTCTAAAACTTCTGAATACCGTGTCATTATGAACGGCTTCAAAAAAGCAGGCATCAACCTTTGCGGTTACTGCAACGCTGCAAAAGTTTTCGCAGCCTATCAGGTTCTGACTTTAAAGAAAAGCCTTACCCGCGAAGACATTGCATTCCAGCTGCAGGGCATTGCTCCCTGTTGTACCGATCAGGATACCCTCATCAATGGAATCATTTACGCCATCAGAGAATATTCAACTCCGGGAGAATGATAAATGGAAAAAACCGTTTTCTTTGCCAACAACACTGACGACCTCCTTTACTTTATGAAGACTTCCCAGAACCTGGAAATTGTCGGAGGCTGTACAAGAATAGAAGAACTTCCACAGAAATTCATTTCCACAAGAAAGATCCCGGACCTGTGCAAAATCGAAAGACACGAACGTTTTCTGGATATAGGACCTGGAGTAACTCTTTCAAGAATTCTTGATCTGGGACCAAACCATCTTCCTAAAGTTCTTTATGAAGCCCTTATGTCTGTCGCAAATCCTAACGTAAGAAATATGGCAACAATCGGTGGAAACATTCTTGAAAAAAATCAGAAGCTTACACTTTTTGCTCCACTTCTTGCCTTGGACGCAAAACTCGAAGTTGAAAGCCAGAATGAAAAGAGAACTATTTCACTGCAGAATTTCAAAGCTCTTCCAGAAGGATTCTTTCTTAGGAACATCAGAATCCCTTTGAATGACGGAGACATTTCAATTTTCAGAAGAGCCGGCCCGGAACATTCAGTAGATGAAAACACAGTATCCTTCGCTTTCATTGCCGAAACTGAACGAAACACAATTTCCAGCGTTGCCCTTGCCTTCGCAGGTCCTTTCGCTTTCCGAAACAAGGATTTTGAAACTTCCCTTGCAGGTATAAGACTTCCTTTGTCGAAACAATCTGTTGCAGAGATTCAGGAACTTGCAAAAGAAAAATTCGCAGAAGACTCCCGTGACATTATGATGAATGATGTTATGAGACAGCAGTTTGCAAATCTGGTTAGATACGCTTTTGAACAGCTCATGTAGGAAGAGTTAAGAGTTAAGAGTTAAGAAGTTTTCCGGGATGTCTGAAAACTGAAGTCCGCTGCCGTCTGTAACATCGTTCAGAAGCGGTTGACCGATTACTTTTTCAAGATACTCAGGACTGATTCCTGGTGTCAGAATTTTTTCTGTTCTCAGAACGGCCACATCTTTTTCCGAAATGATTTCACCTTTTTTAATGTCCCGCATAAAATGAATGGAACGGTTTGTGCGACCATAGTTTGCTTCTTCAGCAGGTGCAAGTCTTTTGATACCGTCTCCAAGAATAGCTTCGATTTTTTCTTTGCCGCCTTCCCCTGCATTTTCCATGAGCTGGTTCACAACATAATCATAGCCGTCTTTTCCGTAACGGTTCAGGGCGGCTTCTGCCTGATGAACGCAATGAACCATAAGGGCGAACTGTTCCCCTTCAAGGGCAACGGGATCATCAAGTCCCATGGTTTTCTTTGAAAGAGTAATATGCTTTTCAATAATTGTTCCGCCCGCTGCTACAGAAAGAACCGGAACAAGAACAGGATCAAGAGAATGGTCACTTACTCCCATTTCAATTCCCAGTTCTTTTTTAAGGTTTGTAATAATGCGCAGGTTATATTCTGTTTCAGGAGCCGGATAACTGGTAATGCAATGAAGAAGAGAAACATCTTCCTTCCCAAGGATTTCAACGGCCTTGCGGATATCTTCCATTTTTGAAACACCGCTTGAAAGAATTACAGGAACCAGCTTCTGTCCAGAAGTTTTCTGATTCTTTCTGTATTCGGCAAGTTTCTTCAGCATAGGATAATGATTCAGCTCTGGAGAAGCGATTTTTACATAATCAGGATTTAAAGAAAGAAGTTCTTCAAGAGAACGAAGTCCAAAAGGTGAACAGCAGAATTTCATTCCTTTTGAATGAGTGTAATCAATCATTTTTTTATAGAAAGAAACGGGACATTCAAGCTGACGGAAACGGTCATAAAGAGGAATTTTTCCTGTAGGTAAATTTACGAAACCTGTTTTTGGATGGAGGATTTCATCTGCATAGACCCACTGAAATTTTGCGCAGTCAGCACCGCTTTCTGCACATTCATCAATCATAAGTCTGGCTTTTGCAGCATCCCCTTCATGACTTGTACCTATTTCAGCAATTATAAGACTCATTTTTCTGCCATGCCTTTTGCTGAAGTTTCAGCCTGAAATCTGTTTGAGAACACAAGAACACTTTTAGAGGGAAGAAATCCTTTTTCGAACTTAACCCACTTTTCGCCTTCCGAAGAATAAGAAAAACCTTTGACTTGAAGAACTTCCCCTCTTTTTCCATGGGCAACATCTTTTCCTGTCCATTCCTGATTTTCGCGGAATGCAACATAAGGTTCATTTATAACGGCCCATTCAACATCAACTGCAAGGGCAAGAGGATCTGAATTATCCAAAGTGATTTCTGCCGCTTTTTCGTCCCGGCAACTGTAAAAGAAAGCGCTTAAGGAAAGTATAAAAAGCAATACAAGTGGTGTTTTTCTCATATGCGAATTATACTCCATATTCCTAAATCTTTCAAAATCCGATAAAATAAGTTTTATGGCAGACGTAAAATCAACTCTTAAAGAAATCGTTGCTAATGCAGTCAACGAAGTTATCAAAGAAATCAATCCGGAAGCAGAACTTACAAGCGCAGACAAACTGCAGGTAGTTACTCCTCCGAATCCTGAAATGGGTGACCTTGGTGTTCCACTTTTTGTTTTTGCAAAGGCACTCCGTATGGCCCCTCCTCAGATTGCAGCAAAAGTTGCTGAACAAATTACTGACACTTCTATCGGTCAGTTCGTTGCCGTAGGACCATACATCAACCTTAAACTGGAAAAGTCAGGTGCCGCAAAAGACATTCTTGCAAAGGTTGCAAAGGACGGAAAAAACTACGGTACTTTTGATGCCAACGGAAAGGCTCCTCTTGAAGGCCGCCGTGTAATGATCGAATTCTCTTCACCAAATACAAACAAACCTCTCCACCTTGGACACCTTCGTAACGATGCCCTCGGAGAATCAGTTAGCCGTATCCTGAAGATGGCCGGTGCTGAAGTTTTCAAAGTTGACCTTATCAACAACCGTGGTGTTCACATCTGTAAGTCAATGCTGGCTTACAAACTTTTCCACGAAGCAAAAGGTGAAACTCCTGAAACTCTGGGAATCAAAGGCGACCACTTCGTAGGACAGTGCTACGTTGAATTCGAACAGTATCTTAAAGGTTCAAAAGACGGCACAATCGCACCTCATCCGGAAGCACTTCAGGAAGCTGAAGACATGCTTATCAAATGGGAAGCAGGTGATCCAGAAGTTCGCAAGCTGTGGCAGATGATGAACGACTGGACTTTGAACGGTGTAAAAGAAACTTACAAACGTACAGACATCACTTTCGATAAATTCTATCTTGAAAGCGAAACATACCTTAAAGGAAAAGATGAAATCCTTAAAGGACTTGAAAAAGGCGTATTCTTCAAAGCCGAAGACGGTTCTGTTCGCATTGACGTAACAGACGTTGTAGGAAAAGGAAAAGACGAAGACAACCACGAAAAAGTTCTTCTCCGTAAGGACGGAACTTCAGTTTATATCACTCAGGATATCGGAACTGCCATCAGCCGCCACGACGACTGGGCTTTCAACGAAATGATCTACGTTGTAGCTTCTGAACAGAACTACCACTTCAAGATTCTTTTCCACATTCTGAAAAAACTTGGATTTGACTGGACAGACCGCCTGTTCCACTTAAGCTACGGTCTTGTAAACCTGCCTTCAGGACGTATGAAAAGCCGCGAAGGAACAGTAGTTGATGCCGACGACCTGGTAGACAACCTGCACGCCGCAGCCCTTGAAGAAATCAAGGCTAAGGGACGTGACGCAGAACTGGACGATGCAGATGATGTAGCAGAAAAAGTTGCCCTTGCAGCTTTGAACTACTACCTTCTGAACGTAACACCAATCAAAGACATGCTCTTCAATCCTGAAGAATCCCTTTCTTTCAACGGAAACACAGGTCCTTACCTTCAGTACATGGGAGCCCGTATTTCTTCAATCCTCAGAAAGGCAGAAGAAAGCGGAATAAAACCATGCGCAGACAATGTTGACCTTCTTAAAGCAGGAGAAGAATGGGAACTGGTTAAATCTCTCGGAGACTTCCCTTCTGTTGTTCAGCGTGCTGCCGAAAACCTGGATGCTTCAGTTGTTGCAGCTTACCTCTATGACCTGAGTAAGCTCTTCAGCAAGTTCTACCAGCAGTGTTCTATTATGAACTGCGAAGACGAAAAGCTTAAAGAAGCACGTCTGTATCTTGCAGAATGTACACTGACAGTAATGAAGAATGCCATGAACCTGGTTCTGGTTCCATTCCTGGAAAAAATGTAAGAGATAACACCCCTCACCGGACTTTCCGTGAGGGGCTTTTTTTGTTCTTCTCTTCCATACAAAATACAATTTCAATATAATTAAAGAACTTAATTATTTATAAACTAAAAAATCTGGAGTTCCGGATTTCTGAAATCTATAAACCTCGGAGTAAATTTATGTCTACACCATTGGAAAATTACCTTGAATCTTGTGGCGGTAAACCAAACGCTGCAATGTGTGCTTATGTAGCAAACCTTCAGAAAGTTGCCGAAGTTGGCCCTGATATTGCTGCAGACGTAGTAAACGAACTGGAAAACCAGAGAAGTCACCTTAAACTGGTTGCTTCTGAAAACTACTGTTCACTTTCAGTTCAGGCAGCTATGGGAAACCTTCTTACAGACAAATACGCAGAAGGATATCCAGAACACCGCTACTATGGTGGCTGTGTAAACGTTGATGCTGTTGAAAACACAGCAGCCCGCGAAGCAGAAAAACTCTTTGGTGCAGACTATGCATACGTTCAGCCACACTCAGGTGCTGACACAAACCTGGTTGCTTACTGGGCTATTCTTTCTGCAAAAGTAGAAACACCAACTCTCGAAGAACTTGGTGTAAAATCTCTCAATGATCTTACAGCAGAACAGTTCGATGACCTTCGCAAAAAGTTCGGAAACCAGAAACTTATGGGTCTGGACTACTCTTGTGGTGGACACCTTACACACGGATACAAAATGAACGTTTCTGCCCGTATGTTCGAATCACACCCATACGGAGTAAGCGAAGAAACAGGTCTCCTGGACTACGACCAGATTGAAAAACAGGCTATGGAAGTAAAACCTCTTATCCTTCTTACAGGTTATTCTGCTTATCCACGCGCCATCAACTTCCGCCGTTTCCGCGAAATCGCAGACAAATGTGGAGCAGTTCTCATGGTAGACATGGCTCACTTTGCAGGTCTCGTTGCTGGTAAAGTTTTCCAGGACGATTACGATCCTGTAAAATGGGCTGACGTTGTTACAACAACAACACACAAAACACTCCGTGGACCACGTGGTGCTATGATCCTCTGTAAAAAAGAACTTGCAGACTACGTAAACAAAGGATGTCCAATGGTTCTTGGTGGACCACTTCCACACGTTATGGCTGCCAAAGCAATCGCTTTCAAAGAAGCAAATACACCAGCTTACCAGGATTATGCTGCAAATGTTGTTAAGAATGCCGCAGCCCTTGCTGACGCTCTTAAAACAATCGGTCTTCCACTCCAGACTGGCGGAACAGACAACCACCTTATGCTGGTTGATGTTACAGGATACGGACTTACAGGAAAACAGGCAGAAGCTGCCCTTTTCGCCTGTGGTGTTACAGCTAACGCAAACGCCCTTCCTTACGACAAAAACGGTGCATGGTGGACTTCAGGTCTCCGTCTTGGAACACCAGCCCTTACAACTCTTGGCATGAACACAGAAGACATGAAAGAAGTTGCTTCTATCATCGACTTCGTTCTTAAGAATACAAAACCTGGCCTTACAAAAGAAGGCAAACCAGCAAAGGGAAAAATCGACATTTCTGACGATACAGTAAAAGCTGCAGAAGAAAGAGTAAACAAACTCCTTTCAGCTCACGTTCTGTACCCAGAACTGGATCTGGACTTCCTTAAGAAAGAATTCGTAAAATAATTGACTGGAGGGGGAAGTCTCCCCCTGTCTTCAAAAAAGACCTGATTCCAAATCAGGTCTTTTTTTTCACCACCCCCTCTACGGGCTTCAGACGCCAGCCCGTAACGCCCGCTTTTCTAAATAAATCCATCTATATTATAATGACCTCATGAGACTTATTTTCATCCGCCACGGCGATCCTAATTACGAAGTAGACAATGTAACAGAAAAAGGGAAACGCGAAGTCGCAGCCCTTACAGAACGCGTAACAAAATGGAAGAACATAAAAGCTTTTTATACCTCTCCCTTAGGCCGTGCTCAGGCAACAATTGCCCCAAGTCTGGAAAAACTTGGCAGAAGTCAGGAAACTTTGCCATGGCTCCAGGAGTTCTATTATCCTGCAAAAGATCCTGAAACCGGGAAAGACCACATTATGTGGGACATGAAGCCTGAATATTTCACAAAAAATGATGATTATTTCGACAAAGATCTCTGGATGAAGACAGATTTCATTAAATCCGGAGACGGTGAAAAATACTACAAGATGGTTTGTGACGGCATTGATGAAATCCTTGCCCGCTACGGCTACCACCGTGACGGAATGATGTATAAAGTTGAAAATCCGGTTCCAAACAACAATTGGAAAAATCCAGTTCCAAAATGGCACCTTACTTCCATCAAAAACCTGGAAGATGAAAACACTCTGGTTTTCACCTGTCACCTGGGCGTTATGTTTGCCATTATGAGCCATCTTCTGAACCTGAGTCCTATGCAGCTCTGGCAGGGATTTTATGTGGCCCCTACTTCCATTACTGTCCTGAATTCAGAAGAAAGAAGTGAAGGTTTCGCCTATTTCCGTGCAGAACGAGTCGGAGATACCTGTCATCTTAAGGAAGCCGGTGAAAAGATTTCTTCTTCCGGTTACTTTTCTGATGTACTTCAGGAATTGTAGAAAATACAAAAAATAGCCTGTTTCCGTCAAAATATTTATTAAAAACCTCTTTTTTGATATAATTTTCCTAATAAATTTTATATAAGCAGGTATTTTATATGAAACTCTGGAACACAGGCGCCTTTCTTGAAAACGGCAAATTAGTAGAAAAATCAAACATTTCTGAAGCAGAAGCCCGCAAAAACACAATGGCTTGGGCCATTATGCAGGGACACAACACTTCTGGAGATGAAAAAGAACTTAAAATCAAGTTCGACAAAATCACTTCACACGATATTACTTATGTCGGAATCATTCAGACAGCCCGTGCTTCAGGCCTGGAAAAATTTCCACTTCCATACGCCCTTACCAACTGCCACAACTCACTTTGTGCTGTAGGCGGTACAATCAACGATGATGACCACATGTTCGGTCTTACATGTGCACAGAAATACGGCGGAATCTACGTTCCACCACACCAGGCTGTTATCCACCAGTTTGCCCGTGAAATGCTGGCAGAATGTGGAAAAATGATTCTTGGTTCAGACAGCCACACCCGCTACGGTGCCCTTGGTACTATGGCCATCGGTGAAGGCGGTGGAGAACTTGCAAAACAGCTTCTTGGAAAAACATACGACGTTAAAATGCCGGGAGTTGTAGCCGTATACATGACAGGAGCTCCAGTTCCTGGCGTTGGGCCACAGGACGTTGCCCTTGCCCTTATCAAGGCTGTATTCGATAACGGATACGTAAAAAACAAGGTTATGGAATTCGTAGGACCAGGAGTTGCAAACCTTTCTGCAGACTTCCGTATCGGGGTTGATGTTATGACTACAGAAACAACCTGTCTTTCATCAATCTGGACAACGGACTCAAAAATCGAAGAATTCTATGCACTCCACGGACGTGCTGGTTCATACAAAGAAATCAAACCAAACGGAACTGCTTACTACGACGGCGTAATCGAAATTGACCTTTCAGAAATCCGTCCAATGATTGCACTTCCATTCCACCCTTCTTGTGCTTACACAATTGATGAAGTAAACGCTAACCTTATGGATCTTCTTGAAGAAACTGAAAAACGTGCAAAAGTTTCCTTCGGTGATAAAGTAAACTTCACACTCAAAAACAAGGTAATCAACGGAAAACTTTACTGTGATCAGGGAATTATCGCAGGTTGTGCAGGTGGTGGATACGAAAACATCTGTGCCGCTGCTGATATCCTTAAGAACGCAAACACAGGTAACGATAAGTTCACTCTGAGCGTATACCCTGCTTCTACACCAGTTTACCTCGAACTTATGAAGAACGGTGCTGCCGTTGAACTTATAAAAGCCGGTGCAGTTGTAAAAACAGCATTCTGTGGACCATGTTTCGGTGCCGGAGACACACCTGCTAACGGTGCATTCTCTATCCGTCACTCAACACGCAACTTTCCTAACCGCGAAGGTTCAAAAATCCAGAACGGACAGCTTTCTTCAGTTGCTCTTATGGATGCCCGTTCAATTGCCGCTACAGCCGCAAACAAAGGTTTCCTTACAGCCGCAACTGCTTACACAGAAGATTTCTCAAAGAAACCATACTTCTTCGACAAGACAATCTACGAAACACGTGTTTACGACTCAAAAGGTGTTGCACATCCTGAAGTTGAAATCCAGTTCGGACCAAACATCAAAGACTGGCCAAGCATGAGCGAACTTAAAGACGACCTGCTTGTAAAAGTTGTATCAGAAATCCACGATCCAGTTACAACAACAGACGAACTTATTCCTTCGGGAGAAACTTCATCTTATCGTTCAAATCCTCTGGGACTTGCTGAATTCACACTTTCAAGAAAGGATCCTGCTTATGTAGGACGTGCAAAAGCTGTTCGTGATAACACAGACGAAGTAAAAGCCGAAGTTGCTGCAGCCGCTAAAGCTCTGGAAAGCAAATATGCTGAATTTGCAGGCCGCGTAGCCTCTGCTGAACTTGGATCAACAATTTATGCTGTAAAACCAGGTGACGGTTCAGCCCGTGAACAGGCTGCTTCTTGTCAGCGTGTTCTTGGAGCCTGTGCAAACATTGCTTCTGAATATGCTACAAAACGTTACCGTTCTAACCTGATGAACTGGGGAATGCTGCCATTCCTTTACAAAACAGGCGACAAAGAAGCAACAAATAACCTTCCATTCGCAAACGGAGATTATGTATTTATCCCTAACGTAAGAAAACTTCTTAACGAAAAAGCAGATGAATACAAAGCCTTCAGCGTAAAAGCAGACGGAAGCATCGCAGAATTCACCCTTACAACAGGCGACATGACAGATGATGAAAGAAAAATCATCTCTGCAGGTTGTTTAATTAACTTTTATAGAGGATAATTCAATAATCTTTCACCTTATGAAGGAAATGGAATGACAGACATTAACCAGAAACTGGAACAGATTGTACAACTGGAAAAAACTCTCTCAAAGATCAAGGACCTTGATATTCTTCAGGAACGCATTCTTACTGAATGCCGAAGAATCATCAACGCCGACGCCGGTTCAATCTACGAAGTTATTGAAAACGGAAAAAGTCTGAAAATCAAATTCGGACAGAATGATACCAGACAGAAGCTCCTTCAACCTGGTATGAAACTTCCTTACACCTCATTTTCATTTCCTATAAGTGAAACTTCTATTGCAGGATATGTTGCAAAAACAAAGAAACCGCTGAACATTGAAGACTGTTATGCTCTGGATCCTTCACTTCCTTATAAGTTCAACGTAAATCCTGACCTTCTTTCAAACTATAAGACAACCTCCATTTTCACAGTTCCACTTCAGTCAGAAAAGGAACTTTTTGGTGTTCTTCAGATCATCAACAAAAAAGATGAAAATGGAAATGTGGTTCCCTTCTCTGAACAGGATGAACTTCTCATTACTCACCTTGCAAATGATATCATCCAGTTCCTCGAAAACGCATATCGTTTCCAGGCCATTGTTACACGTATGAACCGCCTGGCCGCACTTCGCGACCCTAAAGAAACAGGGGGACATGTTGAGCGTGTTTCAACCTATGCTCTGGAAATTTATGACCGCTGGGCCTTCAATCATTCCATTTCTCCGATTGACAGCTCAGAATTCCGAGATAACCTTAAAATCGCAGCAAAATTCCACGATATCGGAAAAGTTGGTATTTCTGACCTTATTCTGAAAAAGCCAGGCCGTTTCGATGATTTTGAAAGAAATGTAATGAAAGCCCATACCTGTATGGGTGCCCAGCTTTTCCACCCTTCTGAAGATGAACTTGATGTCATGTGTTTCAACATCAACCTTCACCACCATGACCGCTGGGATGGCGGAGAACTGGCTTATCCTGGAAAAGTAAATATTGATGAATACAAGACAGGCGATCCGATTCCGGAAGCTGAACCTCTTACAGGAAATGATATTCCTATAGAAGCAAGAATTGTTTCTGTAGCAGATGTTTTTGATGCATTAAGCAACCAGCGCTGTTACAAGGAAGCCTGGGATGTAGAAAAGGCAATTGCAGAAATCGAAAACAATGCCGGTTCCCAGTTCGATCCTGAAGTAGTAAGAGCCTTCCTTGAAATCAAAGAACGAATTCTTGCAATCAGCGTAGCAATGAAAGACGCAGAATAAAACTGATTTAAAGATTTTATTGGTTTCTAGAACAAGATAGAAATCTTATCAAAAGAGTTTGCAAAGGCTGCAAACTCTTTTTTATTGTAGGAAGAACCCTTTGTGTGTTTTACAAGTCCCATGGCCACATACTGAAGGTCTTCTTCTCTTTCCTTCAAAAGACGGTCAATGTTTTTACCTGTAAAAAAAGTACCGCGGTCATTCATAACGCAGACCTTTTTCTCTACAAGGCGTTTTGCAAGAAGCAGATCTCTTGTAACAACAACATCACTACCGGCTTTTACCAGTTCTTCAGGAGAATGAACAGCAACTCCTGAGTTATAACCGTATTTTTCATCGGCACAGGTTACTTCAAGAAAGGCAGCGCCCTTGCAGTTTTCAAAAATGTAATTGTCTGCGGCATCTTTTTCGGCACCGCATAAAGCCATTTCAAAAAACTGTCCTTCTTCCGGAACAAATTCCCTGTTTGCGGCAAAAACTACTGCAATGCTTTTAGAGTTTGAAACTTTTACAACGTGATTTCTGACGAGAGCCGGACAAGAGTCGGCATCTATGAAGATTTTCAACCTATAATACCTGATCTATTTTTCTGATCATTTCCTGAGTACGGCGTTCCAGTTCTTCTTCGGCTTCAAGGTCGAATTCTGAAATTACACCGTTTTCGGCACTGATCTTTCTTGATTTTTCTTTATAGAGTTCATCACAAAGCATAATACCAGACATAATTGCAATCTGTGTATTGTCTTTAAGAATTCCGGAATCTTTAATCTGATTAGAAATGCGTTCAAAATATCCAAGAAGCTTGGCGAGATATTCTGTATCTTCGCCTGCCTGAATTGTGAAAGCTGTTCCTAATGTATTGATTGATAAAGTACCCATTAGAAAATATCAAACCCTGGAATATCAGATTTTGTATTGTCGAAAGGCATTTCATCCGATTCCGGCATTGGTTCAAAAGAATCTTCTACATCTGGAGATGAATAAACTGGCTCAGGAGAGATTTCAATTTCTTCAGGAAGTTCTTCTTCTGAAAGAGCTTCTTCCGAAACGTCTGCAAAAGCTTCTTCTACAGGAACTTCTTCAATAACAGGTTCTTCTTCTGAAATGTATTCTGAGTTATCTGATTCTGCTGGTTCGTTATAGGCAGGTTCTGAAATTACGGCTTCAGTTACCGGTGCAGGTTCAGCAGGAGTTTCTTCTACTGGTACTGCAACAGGTTCAGGCTGGGCAGCCTGAACTACAGCGCCTGATTCCTGAGAAGCAGTCTTAAGAACTGTATTCTCAATGGAATTCAAGCGGTTAAGGGCTTTAAGGATACCCGACTCGATCATTTCCTGTTCTCTGGCGCGGGAAGAAATCTCTTCGTCACGTTCAGAAACCTTCTGTTCAACAATAGAAAGCTGCTCCGACTTAGCTGAAAGCGCATTTGAAAGCTCGTGCACGCGATTGCGCAGAGCATCGTTTTCAACCTGTAGCTGTTGGATTTTCTCCACAGCACTTTCAATTTTTGCTTCAAGAAGCTGGATCTGATCAAGACTAATCATATGGTACCCCTATTCCCCTTTCCCATATGGGTTTGATTATTTGTTATAAACCAATTACTTGTTGCGAGCTGCTTTAGCTGCTTCAACAACTGCTTTGAATGCTGCTGGATCTTCAATAGCCATGTTAGAAAGAGCCTTGCGGTTCAGTTTAATTCCGGCTTTGTTTACTCCGTCAATGAATGTAGAGTATGTCATTCCTTCAGCGCGAACTGCAGCGTTGATACGTGCGATCCACAGTGAACGGAATTCGTGTTTTACATCACGGCGGTCAACATATGCGTGACTCAGTGCTTTTGTAACAGCGTCTTTGGCTGGTTTGTAGTTTGATTTACGATCTCCGCGGAAACCTTTAGCAAGTTTCAAAATCTTTGAGCGGCGATTCTTTCTTTTTGTTCCGTCTATTGCTCTTGACATCTTTTACTCCTTAAAAATTTCCTATTAACCGTAAGGAAGCATCTGCTTTCTGATTTTCTTTGCATCTGCTTCTGCTACGTAGCCAGTTTCACGAAGCTGGCGCTTTCTTTTTGGAGAACGCTTTGTCAGGATATGACGAAGGTTCTGTTTCTTGTGCTTAACTTTGCCTGTGCCTGTCAGTGAGTAACGTTTGGCAGCAGACTTCTTAGTCTTCATTTTAGGCATGAATGTTACCTCTTAATATTATTTGGCTTTTGGTGATATAGTCATCGACATGTTGCGACCGTCCATTGCGGCAGGCTTGTCGATATTGTACGCCGAGGTAAGCCGTTTTAACACCTCATTCAGAACTTCAAAACCAAGTTCGGTATGGGCAAGTTCACGTCCGCGGAAACGGATTGTAACCTTAACCTTATCGCCTTCATCCAGAAATTCCTGTATATGGCGGGCTTTTGTATCAAGATCGCCTGAACCGATTTTAGGCTGCATGCGAATTTCCTTGAGTTTCAATACCTTCTGATTCTTTTTGGAGTCTCGGAGCTTTTTCTCCTGTTCGAATCGGTATTTTCCATAGTCCAGTATTTTGCACACTGGTGGATTAGCATTAGGTGAAACTTCAACAAGGTCAAGTTCCTTTTCTTTTGCAAGACGAACAGCTTCCTGTGTCGGAATAATTCCTAACTGATTGCCTTCGTCATCGATCAGTCTGACCTCACGAACACGAATCATTTCATTGATTCTCTGTCCTTTATTGTTGTTATTCTGGTATGCCAACTATCCTCCTAGTGTTTAAAAACACTTTTTCCATATAGCGTATTGTTATATTATACCGAAAACAACTGAAGTGTGTCTATATTCTAAATGCGAATAAATAGAAGGTTAAATGAAGTGATTTTAAAGAAAAGATTTCTACTGCTAGGAATCGAACCCAGACTCTGAGCACCAAAAGCTCGTGTGCTACCTTTACACAACAGTAGAAAGAATATTGTTTCCAATAACAAGGATTAGTTTACACTAAAACCCTATTGAAATCAACGAGAATAAAGATACAAACCCGTTGTCAGACAACGGGTTTCAACAAAAAGATAAATATTCTTAGTCCGCATCTGCTTCATCAGCAGAAAGGAAATGTCCGGCGTTGTATTCTGCCAGGATTTTTTCCTGAAGTTCAGTTCTGAATTCAGGACTTATAGGATGAGCTACATCCTTGTATTCCCCGTTAGCTGTTTTACGGCTTGGCATTGCAATAAAGAGACCGCTTTTTCCGTCAATAATCTTTACATTGTGAACAACAAAGCAGTTGTCAAAAGTAACGGTAACATAAGCACGAAGTTTTCCTTCGTCTTCCACTTTTCTAATTCTAAGTTCAGTAATCTGCATAGAGATCCTCCTAGAAGGGGTTAATGACCCAACTCAATTTCATAAAGTCTTGCAGACTTTACAGCTCCACATTTCATCAACAAGAAGACTCTTGGCGTGTTCAGCTTGTTGCTCAGATGTAAATATGCCGTAAACCGTTGATCCCGATCCCGAAACTTCGGAATAAAGAGCACCAGTTTTTCGAACCGATTTCAAGGCCCGGTCAATTTCTTCATATTCGGAAGAAATAACAGGGGTAAAAGTATTTACAAAAGTCCATTTTTCGGGACTATCTCTGTAAATCTTTTCGTAATCTTCGAAAACAGGAGCATCAAGAGATTCTCCCCTTTCGTGCATTTTATCAATCAAAGAGTACGCAAGTTTCGTAGAACTGCTCGTCTTCGGAAATACCATTAAAAGGTAAAGGTCTTTACGCCCTTCAATCTCCTGTACCACTTCACCGCGGCCGGAAACCAGAGCACAACCGGAACCTTCTTCATTACAGCGGGTAAAAAAGAATACATCACTCCCAATTTTTGATGCAATTTGGGAAAGCTGATCTTTATTCAACCTTACACCGTAAAATTTTTCCAAAGCTTTTATGAGCGCTGCGCCATCACTGGAACCTCCTCCAAGACCACCGCCGGAAGGAATACCTTTCAAAAGTTCAACATGAACTCCGAAATCATTTTTTCCTGTGACATCGCAAAAAGCTTTAAAAGCCATAGTTAAAGTATTTTCTTCAGGCAGAGAGATAGAATCACAAAGAATAGAACAAACTTTTTCTACTTGCTTTCGGACAATCAGCTCATCATAAAGACTGACTGTCTGAAATATACTTTCTAATTTATGAAACCCTTCATATTGAGCTTCATAATCCGGGTCATCTGGTGTTTTTTTAGGAAGAACATTCAACCCAAAATTTACTTTTGCATAAGCTCGCACTCGAAGTTCCGGACACATATAGTAATTCTACAACGGGAAATATAAAGAACGCAATAAAAAAAATTGTTATTTATATAACATCAAAAAGTCGAAAAAAAAGGATCTGAAGAAGAAATTCCTCAGATCCTTTTGATTAATCAGCTATATCAGGGTTATTTTTCAAACCAGCTCTGGGCCAGACGAAGAATCTTTTCTTCTCCGAACATAGGTCCTGCAAACTGCATACCAACAGGAAGTCCGGCTTTTGTGTTTCCTGCAGGAACGCTGATTGATGTAATACGTGCCAGGTTTACGAAAACTGTGTACATATCTGAAAGGTACATTTCCAATGGATCATCAACTTTCTGACCAAGTTTGAAAGCAGGAGTTGGACAAGTTGGACAAAGAACGATGTCATAAGACTTGAAAAGCTCTGCCATTTCGCGCTGAATACGGGCACGAACAGTCATACCCTTCTTGTAAGTTGTTCCAGAGAACTGTTCAGAAAGAACATAGTTTCCGATTACGATACGGCGTTTTACTTCAGGACCAAAACCTGTTGAACGGGTATCTACATAAAGTTCGTCATAACCGTTTCCATTGTCTACGCGTCCACCGTAGCGGATTCCGTCGAAACGTGAAAGGTTTGAAGCTGCTTCTGAAAGAGCGATAACGTAGTAAGCGGCAATTGAAGCATCCAGAACAGGAAGGTCAACTTCAGTAATTGAAGCACCTTTTGATTCAAACCAGGCTCTTGTTTCAGCGAATTTTTCGCCTACTTCAGGATCCAGACCTTTTGTTTCAAGGAACTGTTTTGGAATAGCAATCTTAAGAGCTTTGATTTCATCATCGCTCATTGCTGTAAGATTCTTAAGGTTTTCGGCGTTTGGAAGATCTGCTGATGTATCATCGTAGAAGTCTGCTCCAGCCATGTAGCTTAATGGTTCAGCGATATCTTTTGGAGAGTGTCCAAGAAGACCAACCTGATCAAGAGATGAACCGTAAGCAACTACACCCCAGCGGGAAAGAACACCGTAAGTTGTTTTAAGACCGTAGATTCCGCAGTAAGAAGCAGGAAGACGAACAGAGCCACCAGTTTCAGTTCCAAGTCCGAAAACAGCCATATTAGCTGCAACGGCAGATGCAGAACCACCGGAAGAACCACCTGAAACGTATTCACGGTTTACAGGGTTACGGGTTGGACCATAGCATGAGTATTCAGTAGAAGACCCCATGGCAAATTCGTCCTGGTTACAGCGACCAAGAGGAATGGCACCTTTATCTTCAAGACGGCTGATTACAGTTGCATTGTATGGAGCAACATAACCTTCGAGGATTTTAGATGCACAAGTCAGGTGTTTTCCGCGAACTGAAATGTTATCTTTGTTTGCAAAAGGAAGACCAAGAAGAGGTTTTTCTTCAAAAAGCTTGTCCAGAGTTCCGGCTGCACGGGCTTCAGCGATAGCCTTGTCGGCAGCTTCTGCTTTGGCAACTGCATCGTCATACATCTCGAGGAATGCATTGAGTGGCATAGAGGAAGCTTTATCATCTTCAAAAGTCTTAACCAGGCTTTCTACCAGAGACTTGGATGTGATTTCGCCTGCTTTTAATTTATTTCTTGTTTCGTTGATTGTCATAGTTTTTTTTCTATCCTCATAAAAAATGGATGTTTCTGTTATTATGAAAACTTGCACAGCAAGTTTCCATATTTAACACCGGGCTAAAACGCTCCTTAATCCGCGTTTTTTAACGCCCTTACACACCCTCCCCAAGAACTTTTGGAACCTGGAAATATCCGTCCATAAAGTTTTCAGACACGTTTTTAACATCGTGCATTTCAAGACCTGCAACAATTTCGTCTTCACGGAGTTTTTCCGCTACTGTAGAAGGATATGCATCATATGGATTTTCAGAATCATCGTATTTTGAGAGAATTTCAAAATATCCGACAATGTCATCAACCTGTTTTTTAAGAATATCAAGGTTTGTACTTTCCGGAGAAAGACGCGAAAGGTAAAGAAGATTATTAAGAACTTCTTCGTCAATTGGTTTGTGAGTACTCATAGCATCAAATTATAATAAAAATGAAAGAAAAACTCCATACAAGTTTATTTACCACTTTTTATAAAAAAACCGCTATAATATAGATATGGGTCTGCTTTTTTGCAGTCGGGAGGAAATATGGTTGAAGTAAAAGAAGAAATGGAACGGGTTCCACGTGCCCTCCTTGTCGGAGAACCGGGAAATGACCTCCAGGAACTGAAGGGACTGGTTCTTACTTTAGGATATGAGATTGTACAGAAACTAACTTTGACCCGTCTTGAAATCCATCCTGCCTACGGAATGGGAACCGGAAAAGCCCAGGAAATCAGCGATCTTGCACATAATATTGAAGCAGACTGCATTATTTTTGATTTCAATCTGGAACCAAGAAAACAGAGAAACTGGGAAGCTCTTTCTAACCTTTCCTGCTTTGACCGCCAGGAAGTAATTATCCGCATTTTCGCGTCCCGCGCTCTTACAAAAGAAGCAGTTCTTCAGGTTGAACTTGCTCGTCTTCAGTATTCACTTCCGCGTCTCCAGCACATGAACAGAGATCTGAGCCGTCAGCGCGGTGGTGCTTTTGGTAACAAAGGTTCGGGAGAAACACAGCTGGAACTTGATTCCCGTAGAGTAAGGGAAAAAATCCAGGCAATCAAAAAAGAACTTCTTGAAGTAGAAGTAAACCGCCAGACACAGAGAAAATCCAGAGACAAATATCCTAGCTGCTCCCTTGTAGGTTATACAAATGCAGGTAAATCAAGTCTTCTGAATGCCCTTACAGGCGCCGATGCCTTTGTACAAGACCAGCTCTTTGCTACTCTGGATCCTACAACAAGAAAACTTCCGATGAATGACGGCTCCGCAGTCCTTATTACAGATACAGTAGGATTTGTTTCGAACCTGCCTCATTCCCTCATCGATGCTTTTAAATCTACACTCGAAGAAGCTACCTTCGCAGACCTTCTGCTGATTGTTCTGGATTCTGCAGATACTGCTGCCCTTGAACAGTACGAAACAGTATGTAAAGTCCTGGAAGAAATTGGAGCTGACAAAAATCCGCGAATGATCCTTCTTAACAAATTCGACAAAGCAAAAGAAGAAGCAGAAGAAAATCTTCAAAAGCTTCGCCTCCACTTCCCTGAAGCTCTCTGCGTGAGCGCAAAAGACCAGACTGGTTTTGATGAACTGAAAGATAAAATATATGATACGCTTCTTGGTGCCGCTTCAGAATACATTATTCCTATGCACGAAATGAAACTCATGAGCGAACTGAAAAAAGCAGGCTGCATCGAAAGCGAAGAATGGCTCGATGACGGAGTCCACATTACCGCCAGAGCCACAGGAAGATTACTTGCGTTGCTAAGCCCCTATATTAAGTAATAAGTAATAGGTAATAGGTAATAGGTAATAGGTTTTGTATGAAAGATAAAATACTGGTTGGGGTCATAATATTTTTGTGTGCCGTGATTCTGCTGGGAACGGTCTTTGGTCTTTTGAACGGACATAAACCCTCAGAAAATTTAAGAGATTCAGATCCAACGCCCAAAGAAATAACCAGCCTGAATAAAAGATCCAGTGACAAAGTTGCGGCCTATACAGACCTAGGACAGATCAGAGCCGTAACAAAAGCAGATGCTTCAGAAAAACACGGAGATGACGGAATTGCAATGGTCATTACTCCATGGCTTTCCTATCCTGAAGGTGACACTGTTTTCTTTGAGGAACTTTCCCGCAAAAGACTGATTATCAAAGGAATTTTCCAGACCTATTTTTCTGAACATACCCAGCATGAACTTCAAGTCTTAACAGAACCTGAAGTAAAAAAGCAGCTGCTTGAAAAAATCAACGACCAGCTCACACTTGGAAAGATTTCTGCAGTATATTTCAGTGAATACATTTTTCTTCAATAAATAAGGGAGACCGGATGAAAGACGCTTTTACTTCTGAAAAACTCGATGAAAATAACCCTAAATGGAACGAAGCTGTAAAGCGGGAAATTGAGCTTTACGGAAGAGGCAACGACATTCGCGATCCTTTTGAAAGAGACTTTACCCGTATTCTTCACAGCCAGGCTTTCCGCCGCATGAAGCATAAAACCCAGGTTTTCTTTGCGCCACAGAACGACCACATCTGTACAAGAATGGAACACGTTCTTCATGTTGCATCGGTTTCAAAAACCATTGCGCAATATCTGGGGCTTAATCCGCAGCTTACAGAAGCCATCGCTCTTGGACACGACATGGGCCATGCCCCTTTCGGTCACTTTGGCGAAGACGTTTTGAATAAACTGGTTCCTCAAAAAGAAGGTGGAAATGCTCCTAAAAAATTCTGGCATGAAAGAAACTCTCTTTTCTTTGCAGACTACATCGAAACACTTCCAGACCCTGACGGAATTGAACAGCCCCTGAATCTAACCTATGCCGTAAGAGACGGACTCATCTGTCACTGCGGCGAAATCGACCAGCACAGCGTAAGACCACGAGACAAAGCAATAGATCTTTACTCAATGACCCGTCCAGGCTTCATTCAGCCTTTCACATGGGAAGGTTGCGTTGTAAAGATTGCCGATAAGATTGCCTTCCTTGGCCGTGACCTGGAAGATGCCCGTGCTTATCACATCATTGATTCTGCTTCTTACCGCCAGCTCCGTGAAATAGTTGCGGGAACTTTAGGCTTTGAACACAAAGGCGCACAGCATGCCATGAGAAGCGGCAAAGCAATCAACACTACAGTTCTTATAAACGACATGATTGTTGACCTGTGTAATGAATCAAGCCCTGAAAAAGGTCTTTGCTTCAGTCCCGAATATTTTAAATTCATCACCGAAATCAAACGCTTCAGTTTTGCAAACATCTACAGCCACTGGAGACTACAGGAATTCCAGAACTACGCTGAAAATGTTATCCAGACAATCTGGAGAACTCTCATGAAAGCACAGCTTTTTGCACAGAACGGAAGAATCAGCCAGGCCCTTAAGCTCTATCCAAAACTGGGATCCACTTTTGAAGACTGGCTCATAAAGTATTCAAACTACCAGTATTTTGATACAGCAAAACATTCCGTTGAAGACAAGAAACGGGTTCTCCGATACAACACTCAGCAGGTCTTCGACCTTCACGACAATGCATCTTACGAAAAATGCTGCATTGAATACATCTCCGGAATGACAGACCAATTTGCCATTCAGGTTTTTGAAGAAATTATTACGTTTTAGGTAACAATCAAATGGGGCCCTCGCCCCTTCGACCCTTCGACAAGCTCAGGGACCGCAAACTCAGGGACCGCAAACTCAAGAAACATTTGACAAAAAAAAGGCGCTGAAAAAAATCAGCGCCTTTATATAAGCAATCTAATATCTTTTGCTTAAATTAGTATACTGTTACAACTTCACCGTTTGGATATTTCTTTGTAATGTAATCTTTTACTTTCTGGCTCTGAAGAGCTTTTACCAGTGCTTTGATTTCTGCTTTATTTTCGTTACCAGCTTTTACGCAGATAATGTTTACGTATGGAGAAGAAGAACCTTCTACAAAAAGTCCGTCTTTTGCTGCAGAAAGACCAGCAGGAATTGCATAGTTACCATTGATAACAGCTGCGTCTACGTCATTAAGTGTACGTGGAAGTGAAGCGGCTTCAATTTCACGGAACTTAAGTTTCAGAGGATTCTTTTTTACATCAAGTGGGGTTGCTGTAAGTCCAGCACCATCTTTCAATGTAATAAGTCCAGCTTCCTGAAGAAGAAGAAGAGCACGACCTTCGTTTGTAGGGTCATTTGGAATTGCTACAGTAGCCTTCTTTTTAAGGTCATTCAAAGATTTTACTTTGTTCGAATAAACAGCAAATGGTTCAACATGGATTCCACCGGCATTTACCAGGTGATAGCCTTTTTCTTCATTGAAGGAATTCAGGTAAGGAATGTGCTGGAAGTAGTTAGCATCAATGTCGCCTGATTCAACGGCATCATTAGGTGTTACGTAATCTGTGAATTCAATTACTTTAAGAGTAATTCCTTCAGCTGCAAGGTCTTCTGTAATAAGGTTCAGAAGTTCTGCATGTGGCTCTGGAGTAGCTCCAACTTTAATTGTCTGAGCAAAGAGTGAAAGTGACAGCAGGAATGCTGCCGAAATAGCGATAATCTTTTTCATTTTAATCTCCTGTCTGAGCCGGCCCTTTTGAGCCTGCTCTTTAACTAATCTTGGTTTTATATTAGTAATTTGACAGGAAATTGTAAAATACTATCTTTTAATACCTTGTTATAAATTAAATCTATAACAATTGACAGTAACATTTATCTTTTTGACATCATCTTGTTTACTATTTTTGTGCCTGCAAACTGAATGAGTGCTACAAGAATAATAATTACAATTACCGATGCAAGCATGATTCCGGTTCTGAAGCGCTGGTATCCGTAACGGATAGCAAGGTCTCCAAGTCCGCCTCCACCTAAAGTTCCTGCCATGGCACTGTATCCAATAAGGTTTATGATAGTTAATGTAATTCCAGAGGCAACAGAAGGCAGTGCTTCAGGAATCAATACTTTATAGATAATCTGCCAGTTTGTAGAACCCATAGAACGTGCGGCCTGAATCATACCCGGGTCAACTTCGTTTAAAGCTGTTTCTGTAATACGGGCAACAAAAGGGGCTGCAGCAATAGAAAGAGGAATAATTGTAGCAGCAGTTCCAATTGCGGTTCCAAGAACAAATCTTGTAAAAGGCAGAAGAACAATCATCAAAATTACAAATGGAAATGATCTGAGAACATCTATGATACGGCTTAAAATAGAATTAAAAACCGGATGAGGTGTAATTCCAAATTTATTTGTAATGTTCAATAAAACACCCAGTGGAAAACCAATAAGAAGAGCAAACAATGTTGAAAGAGCAACCATGATCAAAGTCTGAAGTGTTGAAGTTCCAACAAGAATAAAAATCTGATTCATTATTCAGCCTCCTCTATGGCAACGCCGCTTTCACGAATAAAGCCGACAGCCTTCTGCACTTCTTCTTCAGTCCCAAGAATATCTATGATCATAGAACCAATATCTTTTGAAGGCAGATGCTGAATCCCACCGGCGCGAATATTTACATCTACATCAAACTTTTTGCAGACCTGACTGATGACAGGTTTTCCTGTATCTTCATTAATAAAATGAAGAACAAACTTTCCGCCGTCTTTAGACCATCGGAGCATACCTTCAGTTCTTTCATCACCCTGTGTCTGGACGATATTTTTGATGAAGTCTTTTGTTACTTCTGTTTTTGGATTTGTAAAAATATCAGAAACAAGCCCCTGTTCAACCACAGCACCGTTTTCGATAACAGCAACCTGGTCACAGGCATCGCGGACAACTTCCATCTGATGTGTAATCATTACAACAGTAAGATTCATCTTTTCCTGAATCTCGCGAATAAGGGCCAGAATGGAACGGGTTGTCTGTGGATCCAGAGCACTTGTAGCTTCGTCACAGAAAAGAATATCCGGCTGAGTTGCAAGAGCACGGGCAATAGCAATACGCTGCTTCTGACCGCCGCTCAATGTAGAAATTGGAGCATCACCACGGTCTTCAAGACCAACCAGCTTAAGCATTTCACGAACCCGTTCTTCAATCTGGGCTTTTGGAGTTCCACAGATTTCAAGAGGATAAGCAATATTCTTTGCCGCTGTTCTTGAAGAAAACAGGTTGAAATTCTGAAAAATCATACCGATTTTGCGGCGCTGAAGAATAAGCTCTTTTTTTGAAAGATTGTCTACACGTTTTCCGCTGTAATAAACAGCACCTTCGTCAGGAGTTTCCAGAAGACTTACAAGACGAACCAAAGAAGATTTTCCTGCTCCGGATTTCCCGATAATCCCGAAAATCTTATTCTCAGGAATATCAAGGGAAATATTGTTTACTGCAGTAATGGAACCGTCTTTAGTGGTATAAGTTTTTTTTAGGTTCTCTAGTTTAATCTGCATATATTAAACTCGGTGCATGGCACTAAATACTTTTTCGCTCATGATGTTGATATCAACACCCATGGTTTCTGCAAGTTCAGTCATATTCTTACGGAGATCATCGATAGCAACATCAGCGTTGTCCAGATTTGCCATCATCATCATAACAAAGTTTCCGGAAAGAATTGTCTGTGTAATATCTACAATATTGATTTTGTGTTCTGCAAGATATGCTGAAACTTTAGCGATAATACCAACTTTGTCTGATCCAACTACTGTAATAATTGCGTTCATAATTTTCCTCTTATAATCCAAGTGTAGCAGCAATCACTGCTTTGATTGTATGCATTCGGTTTTCTGCTTCATCAAAAACTACGCTCTGTGAAGACTCAAAAACTTCGTCTGTAACTTCCATTTCACCAATTCCAAATTTTTCGGCAATTTCTTTTCCAATTTTTGTATTTTCATCATGGAAAGATGGAAGATCATGCATAAAGATTGCTGTAGGTTTAGCCATTTTAAGTACATTCATATTTACCTGATATGGCTTAAGGTCTGTAATGCGTTCTGCCCATACTTCATCAGGTTCACCCATACTTACCCAAACATCAGTGTAAAGAATATCTGCATCTTTTGTAGCTTTTGCTACATCAGTTTCGCAAGTTACTGAACCGCCAGAAACTTTTGCCCATTCTTCACATTCTTTAAGAAGTTCTTTTGAAGGGAAATATTTTTCTGGAGCACAGAGAACCAGATCCAGCCCAAGTTTTGAACAAACAATTGAAAGAGAATTTCCAATGTTGTAGCGGGCGTCTCCGTAGTAAACCATTTTGAGACCTTTAAGTTTTCCGTAGTGTTCGCGGATTGTAAGCATATCGGCCAGCATCTGAGTTGGATGATATTCATTTGTAAGGCCATTCCATACAGGAACATGAGACTGCTTTGCAAGTTCTTCAACGATTTCCTGACCGAACCCGCGGTATTCAATTCCGTCATACATACGTTCAAGAACACGGGCTGTGTCGGCGATCGATTCTTTTTTTCCAATCTGACTGCCTTCTGCCAGGTATGTTGTTGAAATACCAAGATCGTGGGCTGCTACTTCAAAAGAACAGCGGGTACGTGTACTTGTTTTTTCAAAAATGAGAACAATATTTTTTCCACGGTGAATATCAACGGGAATGCGTTTCTTTTTCTTTTCTTTGAAATCTGCGGCTGTATCAAGCAGGAACAGGATTTCTTCTGGAGTGAAATCTTTAAGTGTCAAAAAATCTCTTCCGGTAAGGTTCATAATAACTCCGTTTTTTATATTTGAATTTCTTTTGGAAAATTCAACTTCATTTTATTTAATTTCCTTTGATTTATCAATAAAGGGATCCTTTATATCAGTTCTGCAAGACATTCTGTTTCACCACCCTTACGGATATTATCCTGTAAAGGAGCGAGAATTTTTACTTTCTGAAGCATGCCGTTCTTCATCAAAGGCTTATTTTCATCAACTTCGATACTGCAGTGAAGAAAGTTTCCCGTTACTGCATGATAGATGATTTTTCCATCTTTATTTCTTTTCTGATTTCGAACGGTTTCAACAACACAGGAAAGTTCTTTATCTATAAATCCATTGATATATTTTATTTTTGCTTCTGCAGCCTTTGTTGTAAGGGTATATGCCCTTTCCCCAGAAACAACCTGAGGAACTTTATTTTTCATTTTAACAGCTTCAGTTCCAGGACGTTCCGAATAAGGGAAAGCATGAACCCAGGCCATACCGCAGGCTTTACACAGATTCAGGCTTTCTTCAAAGTCTTCATCGGTCTCCCCAGGAAAACCTGTAATAATATCACAGGCAAGGAAAGGATTTTCTTTTACACTGCGGATTTTTTCGCAGGCATCAATAACATCCTGAGCCTTGTAGCCGCGGTTCATGGCTTCAAGAATTCTGTCACTGCCGCTCTGAACAGAAATATGAAAATGAGGACAGACTCTAGGATCCTTAATTGCATCAAGGAAATCTTCTTTCACTATCTGAGGATAGATGCTTGAAATACGAATGTTGATTTTTGAAGTGTTTGCAAGAATCAGTTTCAGAAGTCCTGCAAAATTGATTACTCCACCTATTGCCTCAGGCCCGTCCCAGGCGCCGTGATACTGTGCAATGTTTACAGTTGTGATTACAACTTCACTTTGTCCGGAAGCTTCCAGCTGTTTTATACGGTCAATTACTGTACGGGCATCAAGAGAAACAGATTTTCCTCTGGCAATGTTTATAGTACAGTAGGCACATTTTGAATTACATCCATCCTGAATTTTAATAGACGATCTGGAATGTGCAAGGAACGAATCTGTTGCAAGAACAAAAGAATTTTCTGGGACACCAGGATTCAGAATCGGTTTCAGAATGATTTCTTTTTCGATTAAGGAAACAATTTCCACCGGAGATAAATCAAGGGATTTCTTAAGCATTTCAGGAACACCTGAAATACGGCTTTTTACCTGACCACCAAGAACGGCGATTCTTTCATCCATTTTCTTGATTTCCAAAGGACGCAGCTGAGCGTAACATCCGGTTACGATTACAGCGGCTTTAGGATAAGTCTTCAAAAGAAGGCGGATAAGACGACGGGCTTTCTGCTCTGCTTTGATTGTTACAGAACAGGTATTGATTACACAGAGGACTGTAGTCTCATCAACTGGAGATGCTGCGGAAACTGGAGTTAAATCGGATGTGAAACCCGCCTCAGAAAAAAAATGCGCTGCCCCTTCACTCTCAATTTGGTTCAGGCGGCAGCCAAGTGTCTCAAAGCGGATTTTGTACTTTGAAAAATCAGTCATGTATTACAGCTTTTTTCCTACTCTTTCACGGCCTGTAGAAGCGTCAACATTTGAAGGATTCAGACGGAGTGCTTCTTCGTAAGCTTTGTGACTTTCTTCGTAGTTACCTGCCATTTCGCGGGCATAACCGAGACGAACCCACCAGCGGTCTATAAGAGGATCTTTACGACAGGCGGAAGTAAAGGAAATGTCAGCGTGCTGATAGCGTCCCTGTTTGATGTAGATTTCACCCATATAGTAATAGGCACTTCCTACACGGGAACTTGAATCAGGAGCAGAAGCTACATATTTCTGGAACTGTTCCATGGCACCGGAATTTTTTCCGAGGTAATATTTTGCTTCGCCAAGAATTTCAATAAGACGAAGATCATAAGGGCTTATGGCAAGACCATCCTGTGCTCTCTGTTCTGCCTGGTTATACTGCTTGTTTTTTACAAGGGCCCAGCACATTACAACATAGGATTCAATACGGTTTGGATTTTCTGCGATTTCTTCTTCGCAAACTGCAACAGATTCTGCATACTTTCCGTTATGGTAAAGAACCAGTGCATCCTGTTTTGCCTGGGCAGAAAGTCCTGCAACTCCCAATAAAACCAAAATCAAACAAATATAAAATCTTTTCATTTTCAATTGTCCACTGTAATTAAACTACATGCTGCAGCGTCCGCTGAAAGAACAGCCCGGTTCAAGAACAACTTTCTTTGTTGTAATGTCACCGTCCAGACTCCCGCTCTGAGTTACGAAAACCAGGTTTTCACCGGTAACGTTTCCCTTTACCTTTCCCTTAATAAGAACGCGGGAAGCAACGATATCAGCATTAACTACTGCATTTGTATCAACAACAAGGTCACTGGTTGCTTCAATTTTTCCGTTTACCTGGCCACGAATCATAAGAGGTTCTTTGAATTTGATGCTGCCTGTAAATTTAATATCATCTTCAATGATAGTATCAAAAGATTCATCTTCCAGATCAAAAAAGTCTGTATCTTTTACGTCGAACATTTATCCCACCTTCAGGTTTAATTTTATTTAGTTCTTCATTGCAGCAAACGGATCGTTTGCAGTTTTATACATTTCACGAAGCTTTGGTTTTTCAATTTTTCCTGTAGGATTTCTGAGTACAGGAGCAAAAATGATCTTACGTGGACGTTTGTATTTTGGAAGTTCCATACAGAACTGATTTACCTGATCTTCTGTAAGGCTCATTCCTTCTTTTACTTCGATAATTGCACAGGTAATTTCACCAAGGCGTTCATCCCCTAGCCCGATAACTGCAACGTCCTTTATTTCTGTCATTTTGTGGAGGAAGTCTTCAATCTGTACAGGATAGATGTTTTCACCACCTGTAATGATTACGTCCTTTTTGCGGTCTACAAGGAAGATAAAGCCGTCTTCATCCTGCATGGCCATATCGCCTGTATAGAGCCAGCCTTCCTTATCAAGAACTTCGTCTGTAGCTTTAGGGTTCTTGTAGTATTCGCACATAACGCCGTCACCTTTAACGGCAAGTTCACCTACATCCCCCTGTTTTACTTCTACACGCTTTTCGTCAACAATCTTACACTGCCAGCCAAAGCCTGGTACACCGATTGCACCGATTTTGTGTGTATTTTCCACACCAAGGTGAACACATCCAGGGCCGATTGATTCTGAAAGTCCGTAGTTTGTATCGTAATCGTGATTTGGGAAATATTTTTTCCAGTCTTCAATAAGCTTTTTTGGAACAGGCTGAGCACCAATATGCATAAGGCGCCACTGGTCCAGTCTGTATTCTTCTTTTTTAAGTGCACCTGAATCAAGGGCTACCAGAATATCCTGTGCCCAAGGTACCAGAAGCCATACGATTGTACATTTTTCTTCGCTTACTGCCTTAAGAATGAATTCAGGTTTAATTCCTTTAAGAAGAACTGCCTTTCCCCCCGAAATAAGAGAACCAAACCAGTGCATTTTAGCCCCTGTATGATAAAGTGGAGGAATACAAAGGAATACGTCATCTTTCTGCTGTCCGTGGTGATTCTGTTCAACTGCAGCAGAATGCATAAGAGCACGATGTTTATGAAGGATAGCTTTTGGGAAACCTGTTGTTCCGGAACTGAAATAAATAGCACCATAATCATCATCTGTAATTGGAAGATTAAGATCACGGCTGTCATAGTTCATGGCATGCTGGAAGTAGTCTTCACTAAAAGTTGGAACCTGTCCGTCTCCAACATAAAGAAGAAGTCTGTGAGCCATAATCTTGTCTGCAATCTGTTCCATACGGCCGATGAATTCAGGTCCAAAGAACAGAACACTTATATCTGCAAGGTCTACACAATACTGGATTTCATCAGGAGCATAACGGAAGTTTAATGGAACTGCCAGAGCACCTGTTTTAAGAATTCCAAAGTAGATTGGAAGCCATTCAAGGCAGTTCATCATAAGAATGCCGACTTTATCGCCTTTCTGAACGCCTCTTTCAAGAAGGAAATGTGCACAACGATTTGCCTTTTCGTTGAAAACACGCCAGGTAATTTCGCGGCGGTATGGCATGAAAGGTTCGCTCTGCATAAGATCATATTCTTTCCAGGTAACACGTTTTGTGTCTCTCTGTTCTGGATTCAATTCTACAAGAGCAACATCATCACCGAATTCACGGGCATTTCTTTCAAGATACTGGGTAATAGGCATTTTTGACTCCAATTTGCAAGATAATACTACCATTATAATGCAAAAAGGCAGGTTTCTCAATGAAGAAACCTGCCTTTCTGAAAACCGCCCTTTTTAGCGGATCTGTGCCATTTCTACGTCACCACTCTGGGTTGCATAAGAAATTACAGGATATGAAGATCCGTTTCCATATGCTACAGAAGAATGACTTGGAGTAAGAGATCCAGGTTCATAAGTAACCTGGTAAACAAGGCCTTGATTTGAACTTTTAGAAGGCATTGTATTTACTCTTGAACCATTCTGGCGGATAGCTACGTTTACGTTATAGTCCTGGTTATTGATGGTTTCTTTTGTTGGTACCATTTCAATCTTCCAGTCACCTGTGTAAGATTTATTAGAACTTGAGTATCCGTCAGAAGCAATACCATCAGTTCTAGTTCTGATTGCCATTTTTGCCATAGTTTTACCCTGATAACCAACATAAATTTTTTGAACCCCATTATCTTTTCCGACAAACAAAGTACAGTTACCGGAAGCAACACTTCCGTCTATAGTATTTATAGTCCAGTTTCCTTCAGTAACAGAAGATTTATAGCCATATTTTAGTTTTCCGTTATCAAAGAAGACAATATGAACTCCACCATCATCATCGACCTGCATCTGAACATACTGACCGCCTGAAGCTGATACAGTTTCTGTATTTGCTTCCCAGGCTTTGGTGCGCTCAAGTGATTTAATATGTCTTGTTGCATCTAAATCTGAATCCAGAAGATCCTCTTCAAAAGTAACAAGTTCAGTTTCTGTCATATATGCATAGTTAAGTCCTGTACCGTCATGCCATGCAATTCCTACGTTTCCAGAGTCATCTACACCAAGACCACAGTAACCGAAGGCCGCATTGTTTTTATACAATGAAACATTATATATGTTATCCGCAGCATTTGAGCCAGTTCCACCACTTGCAACAATATGAATAGCCTGAGCATAAGAAGTAAATGGAGTATCCTTACTTACATAATCTTTCTTATAAGTATCGTGACTACCCATAACGCCACTTCGTATTTGACCAGTTGTATCTGCAAAATCATGAAGAGCAGATGGATTTTTGAAAACTACATTTGATTTGTAACTAGAAACTTTTGGATCAGCAGCATCATTTGAACAGGCAAAAGCTCTAGATCCTGCTGCATCAGTTCCTTCATCGAAATACTTCTGTGCCCAAACAGGCCCCCGTCTGTAACGGATAGAGTTTGTAAGATTGTCGTAGTAAGCAACATGAACCATTTTATCGTGATACATGTTCCTATCTGCATCTTCTTTTTCAGCCTCCTCTACTTCTTTTACAACTATATTAAAAGACTGAATTCGTTTTTCATCAGCTCCAAGGCCATTTCTAAGACCTTCAAGACGTATTCCTCCGGAAGGATTTGCATAACCATAACGGCCTACCTTAGTCTTATATTCCTGTCGTCCAAGAAGGAAAATGGCGCTACCACCATCATCATCAATCAAAGGCTGGAAGAAAACTTCTCCGTAAGTATTTCCCTGTTCATCATATGAGAAAGTATTGAAAGAAGCACCTCGGAAAACAGAACCAAACGGAATATTACTTGCAATCTTTCCCATTGAATCAATAGCAGGAATATAACCGTAAACTGTGTCTGTTGCAGAAAGCCCCAGCTGACCTGTTTTCGGATTCATCTTTACTGTTGGATACTGATATTCCTGAACCGTATGCTGGGCCAGAGTGTTGAATTCCCAGACATCACAAATTATATCATCGTTCTGAATCTTGTTATTTGTTCCGTTTGGCTGCAAGTTAGAATCTGAATCATTATCATTCAGGTTATTCAAAGTGGTAAGACCACTTACAGTAAGAGAAATCTTTCCTGAGTATTCTCCTTCCATAGGAACAGAAACTGTTCCATCAGGGTTTACCTCGTAACGTGCAGCATTTTCGGAAGAACTTCCCTCTTTTAATTCTGAAACATAGTCGTAAACAAGGCTTGTTTCAGAAGAATCAGGACTAATATTGAAACCTAAAACTTTAATTGTTTCGCCGGAATCTTTTTCCATAACACTTGCTTTTGTTCCGTTGAAAGCGTCATCTGATGCAGAATAAGTTACAGAATTCAGATTCCATCTACCGCCGTTTACAGAATAGTGACCATCGGAGCTGCGGCCGTAAATTTCATTTCTTGTTGAAAGGACAGTCTGAAGTTTTGTGATATATGGCACAATATCCATGCTGTATGAAGTTTCAGGAGTTTCAGAACTTTCATTTGTACCGTCACTAACTTTTGCAGATACAACTACATCGGCTTTTACATAAATACGTTTACCGGTACTGTCTTCAATAAGGCTTGTATCAAGATCCAGTTCCCATTCAACTGAATGACCATTCTGAGTAACACCGTCAACATCACGGACGATGAATGCATATCCATTTTCTTCAACAGTTTTGTTTACTGTAGTCCAGGTTGTTCCATCAAAAGTTGCCAGAACGGCAAACTGACTGCGTTCGTTTCCAAGGTCAAATCCAGGTACCTGAACAGAAATTGATTTTACCATAGTTTCATCAAAGGCAGTTCCCTGAATGCGGATTTTACCAGAAACTTTTGGATCTGCATCAAACTGACCGGAAGTACCTGAATAAGAAGCAGAAGCAAGCCATCCTTCTCCAGGAATGTCAGTGTATTCAACATGTCCCAGAAGATCTCCCTGTTTTTTTGCAGTCTGACATCCGTAAGCACCATTATCTGTAAGGCTTGTCCAGTGGAACGGATTAATAACTGCGTCAGGAGCGATATTATCGGTCTGGTCTACAATTACAGGAAGAACAAGAGTTGTAAACTGAGCATCTTTTCCCTGTTCTGTTTCTTCTGTTTCATCCCAGAAAGTATAAGAGAAATAACGGTAATCTGTAGAAGCAGTTCCCTTTGTTACTGCAGATTCAGAAGAAGCTTCTGATATCTGATCTTTTGAAAGGAACGCAGCACCAAAAGTTTCGTCTACCTGGTTATAGATATCAAATCCAGGCTCAGACTGAATGAGTAATCCCGAAGTTTTAAGTTCGGAACGAGACTTCATATCTACAAGACCAACAGAACTCTGACTTGTAAGGAGATCTGTAGAATCAGAAGTAGCTTTAGACTTCCATGTAAATTTCATGGATTTTCCATCAGTAGAGCTGTGATTTCCACCAACAAATTCAGGCATTAAAAGAAGTCCATTTTTGACAGTAAAATACTTACCTTCGCCTGGTGTAATAACAGCATTCTTAGAATAATCTCTGGTTACCAGGTCAATTGCTGAATAAACAGAGAATTCGCCTGCCATAGCACCTTCGCGTTCCTGTCTGATTTTCTGGAAATCTTCTGTTTCTACAGGAGAAACTTCATTTCCGCTGTATTTGAACTTACCGTCTCCATTCAAGTCAGTTGCAACAAGAACTTTAGCAATACGAGGAGCATTATTTGTTACTTTTGAATTTAAAGTTCCTGTTACACAGTTTCCGGCTTTATCAAAAGCTGTAACAACAATCTGAACAGGACCATCAGGGATTACGGTAGAATCAAATTCTGTTTTCCATGAATAACGGGCACCACCAAGACTAGAAATAAAATCAATGATTCCGTCACCGTCATCATTCGTGATTGAATCAGATCCCTTAGTTTTTGTTTCTTCAAGAGAATTGTTTACTACTACTGAATAAATGAATTCACATGATGTAATATCAGTTGAAACAGATTTAGCGAATGTAACTGTATTTCCGCTCTTTGATTCAATTACCTGGTATGATCCGCCAATCTTAATAAGTGTTCCTTTTGTGATATTAGAATTAGAAGCAATTGAAGTACTTGAAGTAAAGCTTGTTTCCGAATCTCTTGATCCGTTTACTGTAATTGACGGAAGATTCTCTGCATTGAGTTTTACAGATGAATCAAGAGTGGTTTTTGTTCCGTTTATGAGATTGTAAATATTATTCTTTCGTCTGATATAAACTGTAAGGAAATCAAGTCCTGATCCGGTTTCATATACAGTGTCTGTCATGCTGAAAGCATAGTTTGAATTCATCACAACATTTTCTGAATTATTGAAAGAAAGACGGAGTTTGTTTTCAAGATTTTTAGAATGATACTGAGGGTTTCCGTCATTGTCATAAAGAGACGGAGCTTTTGCGTCATAAACAATTGAAATACTCTGTGTAGCAGAGCCGCGAACATTATCTCTTACCTTTACAACAGCTTTTATTGTTCCTTCTTCTGCCGGAAGAATACCGTCATATCCTGAAGCAAGATTAATTCTGACACGAATCAACTGTGTACCGACCATTCCGTTTCCAATATCATTTTCGACTTTTGTAAGTTCAAGAGCCTTTTTATTATATGAACTTTCATCTGCAACTACTTCATAAGATGCAACATGTTCGTTGTCAGTTACAACAGTTTCAAGCCACCATGAACAGCCTGCTGCCGGATCATTAAGTGAAACAAGTTTTGTTGCATCAATAACGCGTAATTTATTTGTAAACAAAGTATCATTATCATTGTACTGTACAATTTCAGTTCTTCCGAACAAAGGAGAGTCTTTATCTATGCGTACGTTAACCGGTTCAGACCATCCGCGTGTATTGTTTTGTTCATCATAAGCGGATGCCCGGATGCTAATATAGATTTCATCACTTCCAGATTCAATAAGAGAAGCCGGAACTCTTAAATGCCATGATTCGGTTCCAATGGCAAGAAGGTACCATTCAGAAGAAGTTCCTTTAAGAGAAGTCTGAATATCAGTTCCGTACCAGACACTTGAATTAAGAGCATCATAATCTGCAGCATCAAATTTTCCGTTTCCATTAATATCTATCTGAAGATGAACTTCTTTGACTTTTACATCATCATAAGCGGTTCCCGAAATCTGAACGATTCCCCCTACTGTGGTTCCATTTACAGGAGTAATTATTTCTACAGATGGTTTACCCCCTTCTGTATCGAACTCAATGTAATTTTCTGTATCATAACCAACGTTTCCAAGTTTATCGGAAACACGGAACCAGAGAGGAATCTGGTATACACCAATAGCAGGATTCTTGGTTTTATATGTTGAAAGATCCGTATAGTGAACAAGAGCCTTAGGACTTGCCGGGTCTTCACTGTCAAATGGAATAGACCAGCTTACACTTTCACCGTTACTAATAACAGGAATCCAGCTGCAGCTTTCTGATGGCTCTGCATAAGATTTTTCTGGAATACAGTAACTTAAAGTTTCGGCACCAGAACCACCTGCATTATCTACGATAATTCCTTCTGCTGTTACAGTACTTGTAATGCGGTTATTTTTCTTAGGATAGTTCATGGAAACTGAAGGAGCTGTATTATCTATAATAATAGAAAGCGATGCCTGTCCATCACCATCTGCATTATCTTTTGCAACAACAGCAAAAGTTGTTACGGCAGAATCCATTGAACCTAAATCAACAGGACCGTATTTATATACATATACTTCGCTTCCATTTTCATGAGAAACAAGGGAATAATAGCCTTCAAATTTCTGGTCTCCAACAAGAACATGAACCGGACTTTCAGCCTTTAGGCCAGTAGCTTCATTTACCGTGACCATTGCATAAAGAACAGATTCAGAAGCACCAAAAACAGAACCATTTTGTGTTATAGTAAAATCTGCATCCGGAACTTCAGAAGCAGAAACAAGGGTTTCACGGCTTTTTCTTGCAAGCTTAAGATTTGAAACAGAAGGAGGAACAGAATCTATACAGAATTCTACAGGTCCTGCAACATCCTGCTTTTCATTCTTTTCATCAGAAATGTAAGGACGATTCAAAGGATTAGCTTCAACAGATTCAAAAACTTTATCTGTAGCATCCACAATATAGAAATACCAGTCTATATTTCCTTCACCTTCAATATTCACAGACCAGGTTCCATTGTCTACAGAAACTGATTTCCATCCGGCAGGAACCGGACTTCCAGCTGCAGGTTTTGTCCCCGAAGCGACAGCTCCGTCAGAAGTGTACCAGAAACCTTTAAGATTACCGTCATCATCTACAATAGTAGCAGTAAGTGAGCGGTTTTTAAGAAGCTTTCTGTTTTTATTAATACCGTCTGAAGTTACAGAGATACTTCCTTTCTGAAACGTAATTACCGGACGATCTCTGTTCTGATCAATTTCAAAAATATATTCTGCAGAGTCAGAGTTTGGTGTTCCGGCCACACGGTCTGTTGCTTTAGCAACGGCTTTAATATATTTGTGGGAATAAGAAACTGTATCAATTGTTGTTTCCCATTCCTGAATCTTTTCTCCGCTTGCTGCAGGGAAAACTTTTGACGAATCCTTTGTATCTTCTGACCATGAAATTCCGTTATCTGAAACATAAAAACTAATTTCTGTTGAGTTAAGGTTCGAGTCATTTGATGAACCGCGGATTGTAATTATTCCGTTTACTACAGAATCATTATTTGTAAAACTTACGACTGGTTTATCTTTATCACTTTGAATACCGGCAACACGGCTTACCAATGCAGTGTTACCTGCCCTGTCTTTAGCTGTTGCAGAAACCGAATAAGATGTTCCTGAACCAAGTAACATTAAATCTGATGCAGGCAAAGTACAAGTCCATGAATTATCAGAAATTGAAGCATCATATTCTTTTTCTGAAAGCTTAAGAATAAGCGATTCCGTTCCTGAGAAATTATCTCTTACTGTTCCCGACAGTTCTATTGATTCAGTTCCATTTGTAACAAATGTGGTCGAAGAATTATTGCAGACCAGTTCAGGAGCATTCTGGTCAACACTGATTATAAAATCTTTAAAATCGGACTTATTACCAGCCTGATCAACAGCTTGAATCCAGAGGCGGTTTTCACCGTCGATAAATCCGGAAGCAATGGTATTAAAATAATATTTTCCATCAACTGGACTTGCTCCGACACTTCCCAAAACAGGATCTTCAGCACCAGGACAAACATCTGAAATCCACAATCTGATTTCACTTATTGACGAAACATCTTCAGTAAAGTTTCCTGAAATGGAAATTGGATCTTTATTTATAAATCCACCTTCAGAAACAGCTTTATTTTCTACATAAAGATTTCCTGAAAATTCAGGCTTTCCTGAATCTACAGTATAAAAAATATTTTCTATTAGTGTTTTATTGCCAGCAGGGTCTGTTGCTTTGTAAATAAAACTTACTGTTTTTCCTTCTGCTGATTCTCTTTCTTCTTCAGACAAAGCAAAAACATCTTTCCACTCGCCAGAATCAGAAACAGAAACTGATTCTTCCTGAGAGAATGCAGAATCTCCTATTCTGTAACTGCGAACCAGTTCTGCCCCATTTGCATCTGTAAGAGTTCCTTTATTTACTACCCGTTCAGTTCCGTTTATGAAAAGTGCCTGGCTCAATTCCAGTTCATTTTCTTTATATGGAGCTGAAGAAACCAATACATTAAGTTCTGGATCCCCATCGTCTACATAGAATCTTGCATCAGTAGAATTCGGAGTTCCATATTTATCTGTTACCGAAACTTTTACATCATAAATTCCGTAATTGTAATTTTCTTCTGTTTTTGGAAGATCTTTGAAAGAGAAAGAATAATATGTAATTTCAGAATCTGAATTATTATAAAGTTCAAAATCTGTGTAATCAGCCTCTGAACTTAACTTATAGGAAATCACTACAGTTTTTACAGCATCATCATCCTGAACAATACCTGTAATACCTGCATTTTTCTGATCAAAAACAAACTCTGTGTTTGTAAACTGAGCAGAAGGAATATCTGATGACTGGTCAATAATATATTCTCCAGGAAGAACATATACAGCCATATTTTCGGCAGCATCAAGAGCCACTGCCTTAAATCTGACTGAAGTTCCTTCATCCATATCACGGGTGTCAAAAGAAACGTTCCATCTTGTAGCGTCTGCTACATCAAGTTTTCCGTCTGTTACAGAAGTAAACGGAATCCAGTCCTGACTGCCATCAAGTTCATAAAGAACCTGTACTTCCGAAAGTTCAGTTTCATCTCTTGCTTCAACAGCAAGGACAATTTCCCCATTGATATAATTTTTCTGTTCCTTTGAAACTACTACATCAATTCCTTCAATTTTCAGTTCCGGAGGTTCAATGTCAGAAAGAATCTGTTTTATCTGAATAGCGGAACCGGTATTTCCGGCCTTATCAGAAACAAAGGCATAAACCGAAGAACTCTGAGGGATTCTGTTATACCAGTCTTTTACTCTATGATTTTCATCAGGATTGTCCTCGTCAGCACAGTCAATGAGAAGAGTCCATTCCCATTCTGTTTCAGTTTTGCTGCTTACACTTACCTGTCCAAATGGTGAAGAGTTATTAGTAATGGTCACTGAGGATTCAGGATTATCTTTATCGCCAAACACAAAGTAAAGATCAGAAAGACCTGAAGTTTCATCTGTAACAATTCCTTTAAGAACAATATCGTTTTTACCATTTGATTTTACAGAGCCTTCATGTTTTGTTTCTTTTATGGAAGGGGTCAGAGAATCTATATAGAATTCAATAACATTCGAATCAGTAGTATTTCCTGCATCATCCAAAGTACGGAATGCAAGTCTGTTCTTTCCCTGTGCAAGATTTTTAAGATTCAGGTTGTAAACATAAAGTCCTGCGTTCTGATCCAGTCCGGCAACAAATGATCCTGTCTCCGGTTCAGAAAGGTCTTCAATATTAAGCCAGTAGGAAACTTTTGAAGTCATACCTATTCCATCTTCTTTAAACCAGAGATCAAGAGACGGAGAATCTGTAGAAATCCATTTACCTTCTCCGGAAGCAAGAACTGCAGGAGATGACAAATCAAGAACTGGAGCTTTTGCATCAATAACAATTACAGACTGAATTTCAGTTTTATTTCCAAGAATATCTTCTGCTAGATAAGTTACATAAACAGATTCAGAATCTGTTCCGCTTATACTAAAGGAATCTTCCCAAGTTCCATCTTCGGAGAAATCAATATCTTTAAGGTCCGGAGTTCCGCTTCCGGTTCTCATGCTGCGTTTAAGTAAAAATTTATTACCGTCAGAAACAGTTCCAGAAACTGTAACAGCATCTCCTGGTTTCTTGTACTCTGGAAGAGGCGAAGAAAGTTTAAGAACAGGGTTTCCATCGTCTACAGCAACAAAGAAAGTTTTTGTAGTAATTCCGGTTGGAAGAAGTCCGTCATCTGCAGAAACTTTAATTTCATAAATTCCACACTCTTCCGGCAGAACTGAAAGATCTTCAAGATTAAATGTTTTATTTTCAATTCCGGTTTTCTGTCCAAGAAGAATTTCTTCTCCAAAAGTTCCGTCTTCATTGGAAAGTCTTGCGACAACCTTTACTGACCCGATTCTGTCATCATCAGAAAGGACACCTTTTATCGTTCCTTTCTTTTCATAAATATTCTTCTTAAGTGAAATAAGAGATTCACGGTCTGTAATTTTATCTTCATTATCAGCAAATGTTATTTCAGGACAGTCTGTACTCTGATCTGCAAAGAAAGAAAGTTCTTTTAGTGTAGAATTCCCGACTTTATCTTTTGCAACAATGTATATAGTTACGGCTTCAGATTCTGTTTTTCCGAAACCAGTAGTATCAATTTCTGTAACAGGTTTAGTTCCTGTAACCTGCTTATATGGAGTTCCGGAAGGACTTCCTTCAGGAACAGTTCCACAATAAACAAAGATATCTGCCACATCAAATTCATAATTGTCAGAGAATGACATTGCAAGTTCAGGTTTTCCGTTTATGCAATTCTTACCATCCTTCTGAATTACAGGAGAAATATAAGCATCCTTGATTTCCGGATTCATATTATCCACATAGAATTTGAAATTTACAGTTGTATAGTTATTCAGATTATCAAGAACAATAATCTCTGTTGAATAAAAGAATGTTCCTTTTTCAGAAGGAACAATACTATTTTCTATATCTTTTATATCAACAAAGAAACTGTATACTCCGTCAGACAGAATCATTTCTGAATAAGAAGAAAATGAAAGTGATTTTTCACCATCAGGTTCAAAACCAGCTGCAACACCATTTTTATCTTCAAAAGTTGTGATTTCTGCACTTACAGGCCTTTTTGTATCAGGCTGAACTTCAGTGTCATATTTAATTGTTCCTTCAATACGAAGCCCCTTTTTCAAATCTTCCTGGGAATAATAACAATCTGAAGGAGTCTTGAATTTTACCATTGGAGAACTTTTTGAACTCTTGATATAAAATCCGTAGTTTCCCCCTTCTGCAACAAAGGCATTTCCTTCCTTATCTTGTCCTGTAAGCATTACTGAATAATGCCTTCCAATCTGAAGTTCAGGACAATCTTTAAGACTAATAGAAATTACATGATATGTAGGGGTTTTAAGTTCCTTTACTGAACCGGTTTCTACAGGAACCACTTCCCTGGCATTTTCATCCTGAGGAATAAACACAACCTTAAGTGATTCTGCAAGAATTGGAATATTATCTTTTCCGGATTTTACATTCAGCGTCATTGTTTCAGAAGACGAATAAGCTTTATAACCTTCAAGGTCTTTTCCTTCTTCTCCCGGATTAATTGTGTATCCCCCCGATACATTCCATACAGGTGAGTTTTCAGGATTCAATACAAACTTAACAGAATCTTCAATGGAAATTTCCTTACCCGAAACTTTTACACTTTCCATTGCTGCCATTATTTCTGTTAATTCTTCATATTCATATTTAGGGTTTCCATTCTTATCAAGGAGCTTTCCAATAAGAATATCCTTAATATTTTCTGCAGTTAAATGATATGCAGAATTTGTTCCCATAAGTTTTCTATAAAGTTCAAGCTCATTAAGGTAATAGAAAGAAGTTGCATTTCCTTTTTCTTCGCCGGCAGGAAGTTCCGGATTTTTGAAAACACGGGCATTGTCCCTAAGTTCAAGATTACAATAATATGTCACATCTTTTCTTAAAGTTTCGTCATCGGCATTTGGGTAAAGTTTAAGATAATTCTGACGGGCATTTATACGGGTAACATCTGTCCCTGCTTCTTCCTCTGTATAGTAATTTGCAATTACAAGAGGATTTTGATGTGACATTGTATTAAAACCCGAAACATCAATAGAGATTTCTTCACCAAGAGTTTTTGTTTCTTCATCATATGGATACGCACTAAATGTCATTGATGTTACTTTATGATCATCTGCAACATCACCGGCAATAGAGAAAGTACGTCCAAAAGTTGATACTTTTTCTGACGAACCGCGATACAGCGGATTAGCAAGAAGAAGGAACGGAGCTGTGTTGTCAATCTCAAAAGTAGTTGTCTTTACTTCGCGGCGGTCTGCAATATCAATGGCAGTTACTGTTGCACGGTATGTTCCGTCACGAACAGGATATAATAGAACACCATCAAAATCTTCCGGTTTATTCAAAATCAGTTGCCAGGTGCCATCTGAAATTTCAGCTTCATAAGGTCCGTATTCATTAAAGCCTTCATCTCCGTCAACAAGTTCTGTAAGGGTTACTTCAACTTTTGCAACACCCTTATCATCAGAACAGGTTCCCGAAAGAATAAATTCTTCCATGATAACAGAACCGGCAGGAGGATAAGATATATTCAGATCAGGAGCCACAGCGTCAATTGATTCTCCAAGTCCGACTCCGCAGGATACAACAGCAAGAAAAACAGATGCTATAACAAACAGGTTTCTAATCAAAGTTTTTTTCATAACCATCCTCCTTCTATCTTATCTGGGCAATATCGACGTTTCCGTCTGCCGTACCATAACCAATTACAGGATTTGCCGTTCCGTTACCGTACAAAATACCCGGGGTAGGCTGCGTACTACTATTAGCAGCACCTTTTGGAATACTCTGTGTAACACCGTTTGGAGTAGAAATTTTTAACAAACCGGCAGTATCTACATATTCTGCAGTTGAAACATTATATTTAGAAATATTTTTAAGGGTTGGAACTGTAGCAATTTCCCAGGTTCCTGTATAAGAGTTGTTTTCAAAACCGTTTCCAGGAACACCTTTAAGAACTGCAGATTTAGCATAACCTCCGCTCATGTATCCTACATAAACATATGGATATTTGTCAGCATCTGATGGATAACCAACATTTATTGTACAGTATCCGTCAATAGAATAACCATCTATAACCCAGGTTCCCAGGAAGGTTCCATGGAAGGTTCCCTGGAAATTAAATGTACCATCATTACTTACTGTAAAGCGGGTATATTTAAGCTGGTCAGCATCTTCATCTACATAAACCATATGAACAATGTCTTCTTTATCTACAGTCATCTGAACAAACTTACCGCCGTTTCCAGCTTCTCGAGAAGAAACTTCCCAGCTATTTGTTCTTTCGAAGGAAAGCCTGATATTTGCTAGAGAAGTACCAATACCGATAGTATCAGGATTGTCATCAGTATCAGCAGGATCAGCATATACATGAATTTCATCTGCTGGGGCATTGCGTACCCAAGATTCAAAGGATGTAAGTCTTGCATCTGATTTTGTTGTAACCATTACTTTTCCGCGGGAAGGTTCATACCAAGCGATAACCGGGCGTCCGTCACTTAAAACTCCAAGTGCTGTGTATTCACTGGCTCCGTATTTGTATTCATGAGCCGGATAATATTCTTTAGATTTATCTTCACTCTTATACGCATTAGATTTCTTAAGGTAAATATCAGCAAATTCTCCCTCTGCTGCATCAATACCACCGGCAATAACATTTACAGTCATACCGGACAGAGTCATAACAGAGTCTGGAAGTTCGGCACGATAATCGTTGTTATCAGTTGATGTCAGAGTTCCATTTGGTCCCGTATGAGCCGTATGATATGGGAAAGCCCAGCCATAGCCCGCTGTATCCTTTCTGTTTTTTGCAGACGCAATATCTGTATACAAAAGCGGATTTACTTTTTCTGAATATTTATACTCTACGTCAGAAATATCGTGGAAATATGGACCGTTATAAATTTCTTCACCATTTTCAACTCTGTCCCATGCTTCCATCATTGTTTCTGATGTAAGTGTATTAGTAACAGTCATATCCGTGTTATCAGAAGCATCGTTTGAGAATGCTTTTACACCATCGGCAATAGTTAAGTTGCCTCCATTCAACTGTGGAGTACGAATACGACCGCGCCTGTAACGAACCTGTCGGGTAATGGCGTCATAATAAACGGTATGAACCATAGTTGAACCATCAGCCTGCTTTTGAGCCACCATATTTGGATTTCTTGTTCGTGAATAACTCAGATTCCATTCTTTGGCATCAGTTGTAGGTTCCTTTTGAATATTAACAGAACCGGATTCTAGACGAATACCGTTATATTGGCCACCGGCATATGCATCGAATCCTTTTCCATCAGAAACACAAACACCATAGGTAAGAATAGCAGGTCCATTCTTTGAAAGATCATTAGAACCTACATAGTTTGCAATTCCAAAGGAATTACCATCTCTATCATAAGTAAAGGTATTATAGCTTGCACCGGAAAGGTTTTTGTTGTCACCGCATGATGAATAATAATTTCCGGTTGAATCTTTATCTTTGTATCCAGGACGGTAAGCATAAGAAGCATCTGCAGCACCAACACCTATCTGACCTGATGTTGGATTGATTTTTACAGAAGGATAACGCATTTCAGAAGTAGTTTTCTGAAGTCCATAGCGGGCAGCCCATACATCAAATACAACATCATCGTCAACATGATTATTGTTTACTTCATTGTCATAGAAGTTATACTCTTCATCATTGTTGTTTACATTGTTTAAGGTGTAGATATTAGTGCTACCAGTACATGTCTCGTTGGCATCATTCTGATACCTGTAGCCAGAACCGAAAATTTCTGCTTCGCCGGAGAAAAGCCAGTCTGTCGGTAAAGTTACAGAAACAGAAATTGTATTAAATGTTACATTAGTACTGTTGCGATTAAAAGTTTTTGTAACTGATTCATTGACATTCTTAACACCTTTTCCATTAAACTTATTTCTAACCGTTGAATTGTTATTAGCATATCTGTTAAACAGGTTATAACCTTCAATCTCGAAATTATTTTTTTCAGAAAGAGACGAAGTTCCATCTGCTCCATAATGACCGGCATAAATCTGATATGCACCAGTTGAACTTCGTGCAAACACAGAAGGATCATCTCCCAAGGCCGAAAGTTTTGTTGTTACCTTTGTAATATAAGGAACAATATCCACACGGTATTTCGGACTTTCAGAAGGAGTGATTTCATTTCCGGATCCGTCAACTGCATAAACGACAAAAGGAACATCAAGAATGAACGGTTTTGAACTCATGGTTGTATCAATATCAAGCTGCCATTTTACACTGTGTCCTTCCTGACTTGGAGCTGAACCTTCAATAATTTTGAATTCATATCCTGTACTTTCAAGAGTAGGATGATTTATTGTTTCTGCAATACCTGTAGAAGCATCTGTATAAATCACTTCATAATTCCATGAATTAGTTTCAGGTTTGTATGATGCAAGTTTCACAGACTTTGCCCGGGTTGAACCACCAAAATCATTTTTTCCGTCAAACTTGAAGCCTTTAAGGGCAACATAAATGTCTTTAAGAACAGTATTGTCATAAGCTGTTCCAGTAATACGAATTGCCCCTGAAACTTTTGGATCAGCATCATATTCCCCTGTTGTTTCAGCTGGTTTATACCCATTGGCTTTTTTCCATCCTTCAGGGTATTCAATATGACCTTTTCCATTGTAAGCCGGATTCAGGAATCCTGTAGTATTGTTATGGTCTTTATCAATCCATTTGAACGGATCAATAGTAGCAACAGGTTTAATACTATCCTTTGTATCAAAGATCATTGGAACTGTAAGGAGAGACCACTGTGAAGTTGTTCCCTGAACAAGGCCGTCAGTTTCATCCCAGAAAGTAATAGCCATATACTGAGTAACATCATCTTTGTCATAAGGATCAAGAACAGAGTTTTCAAGAAGGATTCCACCAAAAGAAGTATCAATCTGAGAAGCAACATCAAATGTTCCGCTGCCGTTATATTCTGTTTTTAACAGATTTGCAGACTCAAGTTCTGTCTTTGAAATCATAGCCTTAAGGTTTTCAGGCGTATCTTTTGACTGAACAGCACCTTCCCTGGTTTCAGAAACTACCATCTTGTATTTAAGGCTTCCGTTACCGCCTGTAAACTCCGGAAGAACAAGAAGTTTATTTTTTGCAGAGAAACTTGCTTTTCCATTACGGATTGTATTCAGCTCAACTTCGGCAGAAGCTTTATTGGAATTATCAAGGGCAGAATAATACATAAATTCGCCGAATCCCAGTCCGTTCTTTCCGGCAGAAAGTTCAAGATAGTTTTCAAGTTCTGTTTTTCCGGCATCTCCGGAATATGTAAATTTACCATCGTTATTAAGGTCAGTTGCCAGAAGGACTTTTGTAATACGAGGTCTGCGGTTTTCTACTTTAGAAGAAACATAACCGTGGTTACTGTTACCGGCCTTATCCATAACAACAACATGCAGTTCAATAGGACCGTCGGTAATGTAATCTGAGAATACGCTGGCAGACCATTCATATTCTGTAAGAGAATTCTTGTTCTCAAGACTTTCGACCATTCCATCACCGTCATCATTTACCAGTCCGGTTCCGCCGTCATAGTCAGAAACAAAGTCATTTCTTGTGTCCCCATTGCCGCCTGCAGATTCTTTTGTAAAGTGATCAACAATCTGGGCATAAATAAACTGTGCAGAAGAAGCAATACCAGGATCTTCTTTCAGTTCTACACTGGTTCCGTTTACAGACTTTATGCCGATGTAACGGTTGTTTATTTTTACCATTCCACCGTTTCTGATATTTTTATCTATTGAAGGAATAACCAGTTTCTTGTTGTCATCTCCGGTCTGAGTAACAGAAATAAGTTTTGCAACAAGTCCTTCATTATTTACAAAAACCTCACCGGTTGAGGCAGTTCCTTCAGTTTTGTTTCCAACAACAGAAAGATTATCTGTGAAGATGTTTTCAGACAAAGAAGCTACAGGACGGTAAAGCTTTTCACCACGTGAGAAATAGAAGGCTACAAAATCAATTCCACTACCCGGCTTTCCTTTAGAATCTGTATTTTCAACAATTTTGTCTCCAAAAGTAAATACACTGTTGGAATTTTCAATTGTGTTTCTGTCGTAATTTACTGTTCCTTTGTTTGTTGTAATTCTAAGATCTGAACCGATGTTTGCTGCCTTTGACACATTTCCGGTTGTAAACATAGATGGAGCTGTTGTATCTATAACAATACTACCCTGTGCACTTGTACTGATATTATTGTTGTCGGTAGCAGTAATAACAATATTTCTGCTGCCGTCATCATAATCTGAACCAAATGGAATACGGAATGCAGTAATTTTGTTTGCACTCATCGGATCATCTACAGCATCAGACTCAGTAAACTTCATTGAAGTGTTTCCTGAAAGACCTTCGATGAAAATGTTTTCAACATAATTGTTGTCGGAAGAAGAACCTTCAAGATACCATTTGCATCCGTCAAATGGAGAAGAAACGTATGCTGTTGTGTTGAGCACTTCCTTTACAAGAACAGGATCGGTAAATGAAGTGTCTGAATCACGATACATTGCGAGCCTGAAATCTGTAATCTGAGGCGAGTCAATATCAATTACAGCAGAAACCACATCACTCCATCCACGGGTATGTCCTTCACTGTCATAAACACAGGCGCGAACTTTGAAATCAGTTGTATTTGGAATAAGGCCTGTATCAATTTTAAGGCGCCATGAAGTAGTACCGGAAGCCTTGATATACCAGTCAGAAGCGGATCCTTCAACATTTGCCCCTGCATCAGTTCCAGCCCATTTTGCAGTCTTCAGTTCTGTAAAGTCTGCAGAATCAATGAGACCATCGCCGTTTGCATCGAACTGAACACGAACAGGCCAGTATTTAGATTCATCGAAACCTTCATTGTCAAATGCACTTCCGTAAACTGTAATTGTTGAACCGACTTTCTGTGCAGCTACAGGATTCTTGATTGTAATATTCGGATAAAATGAATAGCGGTCAATTCGGATTGAATTTGTTGTATCGATTGCTGTATTTCCAAGTTCATCTACTGTCTTGAACCATACAGGAACATCATACCATCCGGTTTCTTTTCCTTCGTTCAATACAGGAGTTCCGTAAAGATCATTTTCTACATAATAAGAAAGAGAGTTGGCAGATTCTTTGTTTGTTGAATTAAAGCTCTTTGTCCATGATGAACTCTGAGAAATAGCCTGTCCCCATATACCTTCAGGAAGTGCTTCTACTCCGGCGGCAACCTGAGTTTTTGTCGGAATAAGCATATAAACAGAACCCGAAGTGCAGACGCCTGAACCGTTTACATTATCAGTAACAAGACCGTTCATTTCCAGAGTTCCTGAGTTTGCCATATTTCTGTCAGGATAAGAAACAGTTACCGAAGGAGCTTCATTATCTATAATCAGCTGAACTTTATCCTGAACGATTTTACCGGCGGCGTCAGAAACAGTACAGAACAAAGTCTGGAATCCGTTTTCTAGTTCAAGGTCATCAAGAGAAATAGGCCCGGCAATATATGTGTAATTTGAGCCACTATTTTCTGCAAGATCAACATCTACAGGAATAGCGGCACTGTTTGTATTCAAAGAAAGAGAAATGGCAGCCTTTGGATCCGAAGGCATAGCTGTTGTTTCTTTTACGGTTATCTTTGTATAAAGTGTTTTGAAATTTCCACCAAAGAAAGGTTTATCACCTTTATTGAAATTTTCGCCGTCATAAGAAAGAACCATACTCTCTGCAATTTCCGGAGCCTTAGTATCTTTTGTAAGAACAACAAGACAATTTTGTTTTGACTGTTTTCTGTCTGTCACAAAAGGAGCATTAAGAGGTGCGCTAAAAACATCAGATGTTCTGAAACTTTTGTTTTCAGAATCGATGACAAAGAAGAAGAGATATTTTTCACCATCTTCTTCTGAGCTCAGATCAATTGTCCAGTTACCGGTTCTCTTATCTGCTGTTGAAACAACATTTATCTTGTGCCAACCATCCGGTGTTGAAGTCAATGTTGGCGGATTATTTACAATCTGGCGTGTGAGGTTGTCATCAATACAGTACCACATGTTAACGCCGCCATCATCATCGATTACAGATCCAGAAATAATATTTCTCTGAACCATATCGCCTACAGAAATGTCAGCAAAAATAATTTCCGGTCTGTCGGAATTCTGATCAACAGTATATTCCGGAGTATCAAGAGGTCTTGTATTTCCTGCCTTGTCAGTAGTTACCACTCTGAATTTTATTAATGCAGTTTCATTTGCTGCAGCCGTAATAGTTTCTGTATCAAATTCAAATTTCCAGTCAAAGGCAGAAGCTCCGGTGTATTCTTCCGCTGTTACATAATCTCCCCATGCCGAAGAAGATTCATCATAAACCGAATAAGTCAAAACTGTAGATTCAAGGCCGTTAGCATCGCTTGCAATACCTTCAATTTTCAGAGTCTTGTTAATAAGTTTCTTTGATTCTGATTCAAGAATTGGAGAAACAGATACAATTCGTGATTCAGGATCAACAGTATCTACCAGCATTGTTGAAATCAAAGTAGACGATGCATTACCTGCTCTATCCATTACAGTTCCTGTTACTGTACTGTCTTTGAACCAGGATTTTACTGATCCATCTTCAGAACAAATAAATGTTGCAGTCCAGTCATAATATCCTTCGTCATCAGGAGATTCAGAAAGTTCTACATAACCGTTGCTGTTTGCTCCTGAATTATCAATGACTATTCCGCCTTCATTGAATTTCATAGAAAGCATCTGAATACCTGAACCGATATCCTTTGCTTTTCCCCTTATCTCAACTTTTTCTTTTCCGTTTCTAAGAAACAGGTCATAGTCCGGATTTGTCTTGATTTCAGGAACAGAAGAATCAATTTTTACTGTCACATAGAAAGGCTGAGATTGATTTCCAGCATTGTCAGCTGCAACAAGGACCATTTCATTCTGTCCCTGTTCAAAACCGCTAAGATTCATCTGGAATTTCCATAATGAACCTTCCTTTACAGGAATTACGGTTCCGGAAGGAACTGCATCAGCGGTATAATCCGAACGTTTTATCCAGTATTTAATATTTTTTACACCGCTTAAATCTGAATCAACATAACCGGACATATAAATTGCACTGTTACGGAACCAGAGATCAGAATTATGTGTTTCAAGACTGGCAGCCGAAATTCCGGTTTTGAGTGCTTTTTCAACAGCCCGAGTGAATTCAGGCGGTTCGTTGTCAATTACAAATGAACTTTCTGCAACGCGTTTCTGACCGATTTTATCTGTAGCTGTATAAACGACAGAAACTGTTTTTCCGTTTGAATCAAGCTTTTCAGCATCAGAAAGAGAAATTCTATCTGTCCATAAACCTGTTGAAACATCAGGTTTAATTTCAACCACTTCACTTACAGTTTCCCCAATCTTATAAACCCGGGTCATTTTATCCCAGTTTTCATCAGATGCAATTCCTTCATACTGCAGAGAATCAGAAGCATTTACATAAGCAGAAGGTTTGTTTGTAATTTCCAGAGAAGGAAGTCCTGCATCTACAGAGAGAACAAAATCCTGAACTACTTCAGCATTTTCAACATCTTCTACAACTACATAAACCTGGAAAATTCCATATCCGTATTTTTCAGGAATATTAAAATCTATAGTATAGTGTTTCTGACCTGCTGCTTCTTTTTCGTTTGGATAAATATTTATTTTTTCAAGCTTAGATTTATCTTCCTTTTCAAAATCATTTTCCCCGTCGTATTTTTTGTAATATGCAGAGAAACTCTCTATTCCGTCATCATCAGCAAGGGTTCCTGTGATTTTTCCGTTAAGTCCCCAGACATTCTTGATAGCATAGTTATGCTCAACTGCATCCTTAAGCTGTTCAATTGACTTTATTTCAAGATTAACATTTGTAAGTTTCAGTTCCGGAATATCAGTATTCTGATCTACTACAAAAACTGCACTTGAAGCTGATCCGCTGTTACCGGCATTATCTTCGGCTTCCACAGCAAACTGAATAAATGTTCCGTCAGGAATCAAACTTGTATCAAATTTATATGACCAGGTCTGACAGTTTTCACCATTTAATGTTTCAAATTTCTTTATAAAGCAATCTTCAGACCAGTCTGTACCATTTTGTGAAGTCCTGTAAGAAAGAGCCAGAGACTTAACCGAAATATTATCACTTGTTGTTCCGGAAATTACAGAAGTCTTATTAATACGTTTTTTACTTTCATTCAGAACATCAAGAGTTGATGACACATTAAGAATTGCAGGGACAGGTGAGACTAAATCAGCACCTACATAAGAAACAATAATTTTTCCTGAACTGTTTCCTGCAATATCTCCTGCTTCTACATACACAGTTTTATCTGTAAGGTTTTCGAACCATTCAGCCGGCATTCCGTTTTCTGAAGGATTGATTGTAAGAGTCCATTTTCTTGCAGGAGCCTCATTCTCAAGCTTTGCATTCAGTTCAGTTGTATCGCCGGTTATTGAACCGTCAGAAGAAATCTTTACAGTCTTTTCTCCAAGCATAAAACTGATATATGAAAGTCCTGAACCGGAATCGCTTACTTTTCCGGAAAGAACAACAGAATCTATTCCATTACATACGACATTGGCAGGACTTTCATTTTCAATTACAGGAGAAACTACATCGACCTTAAGGTTGATTACTTTGCATTCAGATCTGTTTCCCGCAGCATCTTCTGCACAAAGAGAAATTACATTATCGCCGTGAACCAGTCCTGACACATTTACAAAACTATATGCTTTTCCCTGAACAATAGAAACAGTTCCTTCCCCTGGAATTCCCGAAGGTAACGAAGGATTTGCATCATTAAGCCAGTAACAGATTTTTGAAACTCCGCTTAAAGAATCAGTCCAGTAGTTCGAAATAATAAGGTTTCTTACATTGTAGAAATCCTTAATTGATTCACCCTGTACCAGAAGAGGATATTCAGCATCTTCAAAAACCTCTGGTCCCTGTCCGTCTATTGTATAAGACAGAGATTCAGATTTTGTTTTTCCAAAGACATCAGAAACAGTATATGTAACAACAACTTCCGAACCGCTTACTGCTGAAATCTTAATCGAATCGTTCCATGAAAGATCATTACCAAGAGTAATTTCTACAGGATTATATGATGAAGATCCGTTTATGCTGTAAGTGCGAACAAGCTTTGAAATATTTGTTCCGGAACATTTTCCTGACGCTCCCACTTCCTGATTGTCTCTGAAATATTTTTCTGCTGCCGGTGCAGAAACAAATAATGGTTTTGATTCAAAACCAAGCCGTCCGGAATCTACTGCACACACAAAATAATCGACTGCAATATTTCCATTAATATCTTTCACAGAAACATTTACCGCATATATGCCATTATCAGAAGGAAGCATAAAAGAAGCAGTTCCATGTTCTTCAGAAATTTTTGTTTCTGGAACATTGCTCCAGTCTATCTGTGTAACATCTTCCTCTGAAGAGATAAGTTTACATTTATAAACTACTTCGCTGATTCCGTCATCATCAGAAACAGAAAGGTTTACTTCCCTAAGCTTTTCTGATTCACCAAAAATATTCTGTTTCTCTGCGGAATTCTCATAAGCATTTCTGATTTCTGCTACAGTTTTAATTGTCTGGTCTGCATTAAGAACTTTGATTACAGGCTTGTCAGTATCCTGATCGACAGTAAGTTCTGCAATTTTAATCTGCGCCTTATTTCCTACAAAGTCTTCTGCAATTATATAAACAATAAGTTTTGTACCGTCTTCGTATTCCGAGCTATCAATTTCAACATCGCAGGAACCCTGGAATTTCAAGAGTTTGTTTAAATTTGCTTCTTCTTCCGAATTTTTATATACAGCAAGAGCCAGAGAATCATTTAGTGCCAGTCTGTTGTTATCCTGTGCACTGGCAGTAATTTTCATGATTCCGTTTACAGCATCAGAACCTTCAGGTTTATGATTTTCTGTAAAGGCAACAGTAGGTTCTTCAGAGTCTATAATGAAGGAAACTGTTCTTGTGTCTTTCTGTCCTTCTAAAGAATAGTCTCCAGAGTTATTATCTTCACATGTAATCGAAATATTATAAGTGTAGAGACCTTTTTCTGAAGGAATAAACTGCGTTTCATCTCCAGACAGTTTAGCCGTCCATATGTAACCAGAGGCTATTGCCGGATCTGCCTCGAAAGAAGTTGTAATAACCGGATTTGATACAAAGTCAGGTGCCTTATCCCAGGAATCCGAGAAAGATGATTCAACAGAAACTTTTTTAAGTGTTGATCCATAGCAGACAACTTTTCCTGTTACTGTAAGTCCATTATTAATGGCATTCTTTCCTGAAACATAAATAACAGAATCAAATTCCTTATCAAGAGTAATAACTGGTTTTACAACAGAAGGAACAAGCTTAAATCCATAGCCTTTTCCGCTTTCCGGTACAAAAGTATTTTCATCAATGTCACAACCGGAAACTTCTACGCGGTAAACATGTCCTGTTTTAAGTGATGTTTCAAAGGCTGCAAGAGAAATATTATGAGTAAATGAAAGAGAACTTATATTTCCACTCAAAGCTCCCTTTTCAACAACTACTACAGGTGACGAAGTTTCACCTTCATTTTCTGTAACGTCTATGAGTTTTACTTCAATTGAAGATCCATCAATGGAAGCAGCGTCTTTTCCGGCATTGAACATAATGCTGAAGTTTCCATCAGGATCAAGCTGGTTTCCTGTAATACTGCTGGAATCACTGTCATCGAGCTCATAGTTGGCAATATTCCATACAGGATTATTGTCCGGATTCAATGTAAAGCACAAAGATTCTTCCTTTGTGATTACATCGCCCCGAACATAATTTTCAGAAAGAATTCTGTTTATTTCTGCAAGTTCTGTTTCGTTAAATCCATAAGTTTCAGATCCATCAAGAATATTCTTAATCTTTACCAGATCCAGCTGATAATATGAATTTTCTCCAGTCAGAGTATCCATTTCTTCTGTGGCAATGTAATACCCGGTTGTAACGTTTCCGGATTCTTCACCGTCGGAATTTGAAGGGTCTTTAAATTTTCGTGCTGTATCAGAAAACAGAAGAGAATAATAGAAAAGCTTGTCTGTATTCATTCCCTTCTCAAGAACTGTTCCGTAAAGATTTCTATAAACTTCTTTCTGCACTGCAGCTTTTGTTCCGTAAGTCGGATCTTCTGAATACCAGGCGGCCGGTCTCAAAGGAGAACTTTCAGACATGGAAGTGTAATCTTCAATTCTGATTTCATATCCTTCAGGAGAAGCAAAAACTCCGTCAGTTGCAAAGGCATTGTTTTCAAATTTCTTTACAAAAACACTCATGCTTGATGCAGTATGAGTTTCTTCAAGCTGTCCCTTAATATTAAAAAGGCGTCCAAAAGCTTTTACAGAGTCAGCGTCACGGGTAATAGGATCTGACAAAAGAACCAGAGGCGGAGTATTGTCAATTTCAATTGTCCACTTTGCGAAGTTTGTACGGTTAGCTTCATCAGTTACAGTTGCTGTAACCTGATAGCGCCCGTCAGGAATTGGATAAGTTCCATCTTCATCAGGTCTGTTAATTACACATGACCATCTGTGGTTTCCTTTTTTATCTGCGCTTTCTTCTATTTTTGTTTCAAAAGTTTCTTTAAGAATTTTCTGTCTGTCCAGATTCTCGAAAGAAAGGACAACTGATTTTACCTTTATATCATCAGAACAAAATCCCGACATAACAAAGTCTTCCATGATCACGGAACTTTCACTCGGATAATCAAATGTTACATTTGGTTTATCGATATCAACTGCAGGACCAAGACCGATTGTGCAGGAGAAAAAAACTCCCAGACTTAAAATAAAAAAAACAAGACCTGAAGTGACAATCAATCTAATAAATTTTTTCTGTCTGTTACTCATACTACGCCTCATAAAATAGAGATTTTAGACATTTGATATTATTTTATGACTTTTCTCTAAGAAATTCAAATACTCTTTCAATTTTTCAATAACACTTACTTAATTGTAAGAAGATGTTTTTAATGTTAAAATGAAAGAACATATTAATGCGGAGCATATATAAATGAAACAATTACTGCTTGGAAACGCAGCTGTGGCCCGTGGTCTTTATGAAGCTGGAGTTTCCATTGTATCAAGTTACCCTGGAACTCCTTCTACAGAAGTAACAGAAGAAGCTGCCAGATTCAAAGAAATCTACTGTGAATGGGCACCAAATGAAAAAGTAGCCTGTGAAACAGCCTTTGGTGCAAGCCTTGCAGGACGCCGTTCCCTGTGTGGAATGAAACACGTTGGTCTGAACGTTGCCGCAGACCCTCTTTTTACCATTTCATACACTGGTGTAAATGCAGGTATGCTGGTTCTGGTTGCAGATGATGCAGGAATGCACTCAAGCCAGAACGAACAGGATTCACGCCACTATGCAATTGCATCAAAAGTGCCTATGGTTGATCCTTCTGACAGTCAGGAATGTATTGATTTTGTAAAAGAAGCCTACGAAATCAGTGAAAAATACGATACTCCGGTTATTTTCAAGACCTGTACCCGCATTGCACACTCTCAGAGCATGGTTGAACTGAAGGACAGAGTTGAAGTTCCTGCAAAAGAATACGTAAAAAATCCTCAGAAATACATCATGGCTCCGGCAAATGCTATCCGCCGTCACCCTGAAGTAGAAGCAAGAACCGCTGCCCTTACTGAATATGCAGAAACAACAAAACTGAACCGTGTAGAAATGGGCGGTACAGACATCGGTATCATCACCTCTTCTACATCTTATCAGTACGCAAAGGAAGTATTCGGAGACAAGGCAAGCATTCTTAAACTGGGACTTGTAAATCCACTTCCTGTAAAGCTCATCAAAGACTTTGCAGCAAAGGTAAAAAATCTTTACATAATAGAAGAACTTGATCCAATCATCGAAAATCATGTTCGTTCCCTTGGAATTCCTTGTCACGGAAAAGATATTCTTCCAATTACAGGCGAATTCAACCAGAACATTATCCGCAAGGCATTTGGACTGGAAGTTCCAGCCGGAACAAAAGTGGATTCTGCAATTCCTGTACGTCCACCAGTAATGTGTGCAGGATGTCCTCACCGCGGACTTTTCTACGCTCTTTCAAAGAACAAGATTAGCGTAATGGGTGACATCGGATGTTATACTCTGGGGTCTGCCCAGCCTCTGAACGCCATCGACATGGTTCTTTGTATGGGTGCTTCAGTTTCCGGCCTTCACGGATTCAACAAGGCAAATCCTGAAAACGCAAAACACACAGTTGCCGTTATCGGAGATTCAACTTTCTGCCATTCAGGTATGACAGGCCTTGCAACAATCGCCTATAACCAGTCAAACAGCACTGTTATTATAGTAGACAACTCAATCACAGGTATGACAGGACACCAGAACAACCCTGCAAACGGTATGAACCTTTACGGAGACCCAGCCGGCAGAATCAACCTGGAAGCCCTTTGTGTTGCCATGGGAATTGCTAAAGAACATGTTCGTGTTGTTGATCCTAACGAAATCGCAGCCTCTGAAAAGGTAATTCTTGAAGAACTGGACTTTGAAGGACCATCTGTTGTTATCAGCCGCCGTCCTTGTGCCCTTCTTAAGAGTGTAAAACCTCAGCCTCCACTTAAAATCAACGAAGAAAAATGTGTAGGCTGTAAAATGTGTATGAAAATCGGTTGTCCTGCCCTCTCTATCAAGAACAAGAAAGCAGCAATCGATCCTACAATGTGTGTAGGCTGTGAACTTTGTATTCAGATGTGTAAACTGGGAGCAATCGGAAAATGAGTGATACAAAAAACATTATGATAGTTGGTGTCGGCGGACAGGGTGCTCTCCTTGCCAGTAAGACACTGGGCCAGGTCCTTATGGATGCCGGCTTTGACGTAAAAGTAAGTGAAGTTCACGGAATGAGCCAGCGCGGAGGAAGCGTTGTTACTTACGTTCGTTTCGGTGAAAAAGTATACTCGCCAATCATCGACAAGGGAGAAGCAGACTTCATCGTTTCCTTTGAACTTCTGGAAGCTGCCCGCTATGCAGAATATCTTAAACCTACAGGAAAAATCGTAGTAAACACACAGAAACTGGACCCTATGCCGGTTCTTACAGGGGCTGCCGAATATCCTGCAGACCTGGTTACAGAACTTAAGGGAAAAGGATTTGATGTTGAAGATATGGACTGCCTTAGTCTTGCAAATGAAGCAGGTTCTTCAAAAGCCGTAAACATTGTTCTTATGGGACGCCTTTCAAAATTCATGGACTTCCCTGAAGAATCATGGCTTACAGCAATTGAAAAACTGGTTAAGCCGGCTTTCCTGGAAATCAACAAGAAAGCCTTTGCTTTGGGAAGAAAATAAGCTTCATAAAAACATAAAACATAAATGCCGCAGGAAAATCCTGCGGCATTTTTATTACCAGTTTCATTTCATATTTATAAGAAAAAAATATCGAACTTTACTCCCACTAATTTTCTTTACAAATACTAAATCTGCCTTAAAATAGAAATTGCTGATACTTGATATTACGCAAGGATGTTAAAAGATGGATTTAAGATTTTTCCAGAAAGAGTATGAATGTATGCCTAGAGACCAGATTAAGGAACTTCAGAGCAAGCGCCTTAAGGAACAGTTCAAATGGGCTTATGAAAATGTTGAATTTTACAGAAACCGCTGCAATGAAGCAGGCGTTACTCCAAAAGATGTAAATGGCCTTGAAGACCTGCACAAACTTCCTTTTATGTACAAGGATGATCTTCGTGCCACATACCCATACGGACTTTTTGCCGTTCCAATGAGCGATGTTGTACGTCTTCATGCATCCAGTGGTACTACAGGTAAACAGATTGTTGTAGGTTACACAAAAGAAGACCTGGATATTTGGGATGATCTTGCTGCCCGTCAGCTGGTAGCAGTTGGTGCTACAAAAGATGACTTTGTTCACGTTTCTTACGGATACGGACTTTTCACCGGAGGTTTTGGACTTCATGGTGGAGCTACAAAACTTGGATGTACAGTAATTCCTGTAGGTTCAGGTAACACACAGCGCCAGATCACAATCATGAAAGACTTCCGTTCTACAATCCTGGCATGTACACCATCTTACGCAGCATACCTTGGAGAAACCCTTAAAGACATGGGTTACACAACAGATGACATCTGCCTTAAAGCTGGTATTTTCGGTGCAGAACCTTGGACAGAAGAAATGCGCCGTGGAATTGAAAAATCACTGGGAATTAAAGCTTACGATATTTACGGTCTAACAGAAATCATGGGACCTGGTGTTTCTTACGAATGTGGCGAACAGAAAGGTATGCACGTAAACGAAGATCACTTCATTGTAGAAACAATCAATCCTGACACAGGACTTCCTGTAGAAGAAGGACAGAAAGGTGAACTGGTATTCTCTTGTATTACCCGCAAGGCATTCCCTCTTCTCCGCTTCCGCACAAAAGATATTGGTATTCTGAATCATGCTGACTGTCCTTGTGGACGAACCTTTGTACGTATGTCAAAACCAATGGGACGTACAGATGATATGCTTATTATCCGCGGTGTAAACGTATTCCCAAGCCAGATTGAAGGCGTTTTGATGGAAAAAGGTTACCCTGCCAACTACCAGATTGTTGTTGACCGCGTAAACAACACAGACACATTCGAAGTTCAGGTTGAAATGTCTGAAGACAAATTCAGTGATGTTGTTGCAGAAGTTACAAAACAGGAAAAAGAACTGCAGGCTGCCCTTCTGACAATCCTTCAGATTAAAGCTGATGTAAAACTCTGCGCACCAAAATCAATTGAACGTTCAATCGGAAAAGCAAAACGCGTTATCGACAAACGCAAGCTTCATGACTAAGGAGGAGAAATATGACTATCAGACAGCTTTCGATTTTTATTGAAAACACACCTAAATCACTTTGTGCCGCAACAAAAGTTCTGGCAGACAACAAAGTTAATATGCGTGCCATTTCCCTGGCCGATACTTCAGACTTCGGAATTATCCGTGTTATTACAGACAATCCGGATGAAGTTAAAAAGATTCTCAAGGAAAATGACTACATTTCTACAATCACAGATGTTCTTCTTGTAGAAATACCTGATACAGCAGGTTCGCTGAACAAGATTCTGACAGTTACTGCAGAAGCAGGAAGAAACGTTGAATACATGTACGGATTTACAGGAAAGAAATCAAATTCTGCCTACATGGTTATGCGTTTCACTGACACTGAAAAAGCAGCTGAAGTTCTTCAGGCAAACGGAATTAAACTGGTAGCAGAAAAAGATCTGGATACAGTATAAAAGAAAAGGCCGGACATTTTGTCCGGCCTTTCAATTTATTAAATAAACAGTCTTGTTTCTTTTTTGTATTCCGCAAAACCAGGTTTACGAGCCTGATGATTTTCTGCAAGAGGAATGCTAATAAACAGGAAAAGACAGGTATTTAAGACAGCTCCCATAATCATAAGAGGCCAGATCTTAAATTCCGGAATGGCAAGATGCCAGGTTACAGCAACTCCCCACCACATTAAAATTTCACCAAGATAATTAGGATGACGTCCTTTCTTCCAAAGTCCTACACGAATAAAACCGGTTCCACCATTTTTTCTGAATCTGTGCATCTGGATATCTGCAATTCCCTGAAGAGTTGCCCCGGTCAAAGAAATCAGAATACCAATCAAAGCCAGAGGTCTGAATTCATAACCGTTATGAATCAAACTAACAGCAGGCATCATACAGGTATATACAACGATAGTAGGAATCATATGAATACCAAAGAAATTTACAACAGGATAAAACCACTTTGTCTTTTCTTTAAGCATGGTATAACGCCAGTCCTGATGTCCAAGGCCGTGAAAAGTATAAGCCCAGTTGGCGGTCAGTCTTACACCCCAGAACCAAACTGCCACAAGCATAAGAATTCCCATAAGGTTTACCCCATGAACACAGGCTGCAACCGTTACAAATACGAGAGGCTGAACGCTCCAGTAAGGATCATAAACAGATGCATTTCTGAAAATCAGACTGAAAATAAAAACTATTACTGTTGCTGCGACATCATAAAGTAAGAACAAACCACAAATATGGTGAGAATCTTTTGGGCCCAAATAAAAACAAATGGCAAATGAAAAAACATAAATAAAAAACAGAATTATAAAACTTAAAGTACGGTTAATATTCTTCATACCCAGAATTATAATCCATTGGACCAATTGAATATATGTTATTTTAGAAAAAAGAAATAATTTTATGTTTTATATTTAGAATCAGGTTTTTAGATTCTTTGCCATAAGAATTCCATTTGACCTGTCCTTGTCTTCTTTAGGAAAAAAATCTTCGAAAATCTTTACTATTTCAAAACCTGATTTTTCATAGATATGGGAAGCCCCTTTCCATTCTTCATTTACCAGAAGAATAAGTTTTTCAGTTCCTGGAAGATTCCCGAACAATTCACAGGATCTGTTCCATAGTTCTTTACCAAGACCGGCGCCCCTGTATTCCGGAAGCAGTGCAAAGGAGGAAATATAGATGATATTTGTTTTCTTTCCAGAAGGTTTATGATTCAGTGCAATATCGCTTCCTGATTCAGGAACACATTCCATATATTCCGCAGAAATGTAACCGGCAATTTTCCCGGAAACTTCCTCTTTGAAAACATAAAATGGATTGATTCCCATTCGGGAAAGAAAAACTTCTTTTTCTTCCTGAATTGCAGGTATAAAACAGGATTTTTCAACCTGCATGATTTCTTCTATATATAAAGGTTCTGCCTGAAGGATTTCCACTCTCATGGCTATAGTTTATGAAAATGCAGAAACCTTGTCACGTCCATACTTAAAATGACAAAATTTTAATTTTTGTCATATTGACAAATTTAAGGTTTATGTCGTATTCTAAATATATGGAATATAATATTGAAAAACAGCATGAAAAAGGCAAACTTCATGCTATCGAACGTATAAACGCCCTTTGTGACAAAGGCACTTTCGTAGAAACATATCAGGGTGTTCGCCACAACTGTACAAGTTTTGGAATGGACACAAAAGACATTCCTTACGATGGTGTAATCACAGGATTTGGAAAAATCAACGGCCGTAAAGTTGCCGTTTACGCTCAGGACTTTACTGTTCAGGGTGGATCTTTGGGACACATGCACGGAAAGAAAATCGCAGACCTTACAAAAATGGCTGTTGATGCCCGTTGTCCTGTAATCGGAATCAATGACTCGGGTGGAGCTCGTATTCAGGAAGGTGTTGATGCCCTTTCTGGATACGGTAACGTTTTCCACCAGAACGTACGTGCTTCCGGATCAATCCCACAGATTTCAATCATCGCCGGTCCATGTGCTGGTGGTGCTGTTTACTCACCTGGAATCACAGACTTCATTTTTACTGTAGACAAAGTTTCTCAGATGTTCATTACAGGACCAAAAGTTGTTAAGTCTGTAATGTTCATGGACATTTCTGCAGAAGACCTTGGTGGTGCTTCAATCCACTCTCAGAAAAGTGGTGTTGCACACTTCCGTTCTGAAACAGAAAAAGAATGCTATGAAACAGTAAGAAAACTTCTGGACTACATTCCTCACTACTTCGGTGACAAAAAAGAACTGAATGAAAAATTCAAGTTCGATGAAAAGAAATGTGCAAAGAAGATTCAGGAAATCATTCCTGAAAACCCACGTCAGGGATACGACATCCGTGATGTAATCAACTGTGTAATTGATGAAGATTCTTTCCTTGAAGTAATGAAAGAATACGCCATCAACTGTGTAACAGGATTCTCAAAGATCGAAGGCCGCACAGTAGGTATCGTTGCCAACAACCCTAAGGGACTTGGTGGTGTTCTTGACTGTGATGCTTCTGACAAAATCGCACGTTTCATCCGCTACTGTGACAGTTTTGATATCCCTCTCCTGACCTTTGTTGACGTTCCAGGCTTTATCCCAGGCCCTAACGAAGAACAGAAAGGTATTATCCGCCACGGTGCAAAAGTTATTTACGCTTACTCTGAAGCAACTGTTCCAAAGCTTACTGTTATTACACGCAAAGCTTACGGTGGAGCTTACATCGCCATGTGTTCACAGCACCTTGGTGCAGACTTTGTATACGCCTGGCCAAAAGCAGAAATCGCTGTTATGGGTGCCGAAGGTGCTATCGAAATCCTTTACGCAAAACAGCTTAAGGACCCTACAAAGGCAGAAGAAGTTGCACAGGCAACTGCTACATACAAACAGGAAATCATGACACCTGCAATCGCTGCAAAACGCGGATACATTACAGAAGTTATCAATCCTGAAGAAACACGTGCAAGAATTGTTGCCGGATTTGACTTCCTGGAAACAAAACTCTTCACAGACCAGCCAGTTAAGAAACACGGAAACATTCCGTTATAACGAAAATCCCGAACAGGGATGTTCGGGGAGACTTTTGCGAGAAGCGAAGCTTCTTGCCACGACACGCAAAACACAGGACGTGTTTTCGTGTCGCAAACACGGAAACATTCCTCTGTAATAAGAACACTGGTTTTATTTCAAAAAGCTGTCCAAAAGTCTTTGGACAGCTTTTTTTTTCGCTATACATAATTCTCTACTTAAACTATAATATGCTTTATTAATCTATACAAAAAAAAAGTGAAAATGGAGTTATATAAAATGAAAAAATTTTCTTTTTTTGCTGTACTTTTTTCTGTCCTGCTGTCAATATCCTGTGCCTCAGGCTCAAAAGGGAAAGTAACCAAATGTGAACCTAAAGACAATGAATCTGTTCTGCTTTGCGGTATTCTTACAGCTGAAGGAATCGGACTTGGAAGTTACATGGGAGAAGTTTCTGTAAACGGACTTCATACCAAAGGAATCGAACTGCAGCTCAAAGACCTTAACACAAATAAAATCATTAAAGTGAAGACCGAAAAGAACGGTTTTTACTATTATCCAAAAGCAATTGCAGGCCACAGATATCAGCTTGTAGATGCAACTGTAAAAGATGAAAAAGGCAGTTATTCTACCTGGATTACTTTTGACCTGTATCAGATGAAACCTACCCTTTGCAAAAGACGCCAGGCTTCAGTTATGTCAAATGTACGCCTTACCTACAAACCTGACAGCAGCTGGAACTGGTATGATTCAGGAGACGCTGAAAGAGTAAGAACGATATTCAAGAACATTTACACAGACAGCAACTGGAGCAATTACGACTTCTACTATTCAAGATACTAAGTTTTATAACATTCACTTTCAGTTAAATAAAAAACCACTGATCAAAAATCAGTGGTTTTTGTTTTAACAGCCTTTATGGTTTTATTAAAAAATCACAAAAAAGCTGAATCAATTACATAGGGAAAATCTTTTTGAAATCATCAAGCAGAATGTCTGTTTCAATTGATGAATCAACGTTTGTTACTTTTCCTTTATTTGTATAGTAGCTGATAAGTGGTTCTGTCTGTTCGCGGTAAACATCCATACGGTGAAGGATTGATTCCTGTTTGTCATCATCGCGCTGGTAAAGTTCTGCGCCACATTTGTCACAAACCCCTTCTACTTTTGGTGGCAGTGTAAGAACGTTGTAGTTTGCACCACATCCTTTACATACGCGGCGTGTAGAAAGACGTTTAATAACGATTTCATCAGCGATTTCGAAGTTTACACATTTGATGTCGCTTACAAGACCATCCAGCATTTCTGCCTGTGGAATTGTACGTGGGAAACCGTCAAGGATGTATCCGTTTTTGCAGTCATCCTGTGCCAGTCTGTCTTTTACCAGTTCAAATGTAAGGTCATCAGATACGAGAGATCCTGAATCGATAATAGCCTTAACTTTTACTCCAAGTGGAGTCTGGCGTTTAATATTGTCACGGAAGATATCACCTGTTGAAATGTGTGGAATTTTGTAATCAGCTGCAACTTTAACAGCAAGCGAACCTTTTCCGGCTCCCGGTGGTCCTAAAAATACAAAGTTATTCATAATTTCTCCTTCTTAAAAATCTTGTCTATCAGTATAACACATTATTTAAGTTTCTTGAACAGTTTTTTAATCAGACCGATTTTTCCAAAGAGGAGCCAGTAAAGAAGCAGGATAATTGCCACAACAGGAATGCCACAGACAAGAACATACAGAATCACCTGGAAAAGTCCGATGAAGAAATCCAGAACATTACTTGCAAAGCGGCGGAATCCATTACTCCATGAAGGCCATTCAAAACCTTCCGATGTCTGACGGTAAGGAAGCTGCAAGTTTACGTTGATTGTAGAATAAGCAACCTGATCCTTCATTCGGCGAAGGCGGCCTTCCATGCTTTCAATCTCGCTTACAGTATTGTTCAGTTCTCTTTCAATATTAAGAAGTTCTTTTGTTTCTTTGGCATTCTTCAGGTAACCTGTAAGGCGGTCACGGAGAATCTTCTTTGCTTCAAGACGGGTTTCCAGATCATAATACTGGTCTGTAATGTCATCTGAGTTGACGTTGCCGTTAAGGAATTTTCCATAAGTTTTTGTTTCATTAAAAGCTTCATCAAATTTTTCTGAAGGGATTTTTACAGTATAGTTTGCGCTTGATTCGCTTTCCCAGGAATTTACAATGTAACCACCGAAACGGGCAGCCCATTCCCCTATTCTTTCCTGAGAATCTTCAAGGTCATCCACTTCAAGGCTGACATTTCCGTTACGAACAATTTTTCGTTCATATTTTATATTTACTCCAGAGGAAGCAGCAGCCCCATTTACGGCTATTCTATCATCCATGTCGAAAAAAGCTTCTTCTGTAGATTCTGCAACAGCCATTTTATTTACAGCCATTTTTGGAGCGGCAAAAGCTGTTGTTTTTTGAGTTGAGACAGGAGCTTCAAAAACTTCAACCTTATCTTTTCCGCAGGATACAAGCAATAAGGCACTTAAAATTAATATGCCGCATTTAATTTTATTTATTTTTTTCATAAAAATACCTCTCTGTAGTGTTTATATTTTAACCATAAATCCCTTTTTTTAGTTACATTTTTGTTATAGTTTTTAGGAAAATTCATATAGAGCAATACCATAATTTCTTTTAATTTAATAAAAAAAGGAGCATTTATGGCCACACCATATTCACAGAACAGACTTTCGAAAGAAGCTGCAGATCTTATGGCTTTCTTACATGATAATTATGGAAAAAAAATCATTTCAGGTCAGATGACTTGTACATGGAACTATAATGTAGACTGTCTGGAACTGGTACATAAAGACACTGGAAAATATCCACTTATAGCCGGCTTTGATTTTATGAACATGGTTCGTGAGCCAGATAAAGATAAGCTTAATGAAAAAGGCGAAGTTCTGGGACAAGACGGAAAATATCACCAGCGCCACGGCCATCTTGAACTTGAAAAAGCCGAAGCATGGCACAATAAAGGCGGAATCGTCACTTTCTGCTGGCACTGGTATGTAACAGATGAAAAAGGAAACACAGCCTTTTACGCAAACAATGAAAATGGCTGGAAAACAGATTTCCGTATCCCTTACGATTCTGTAAACTCAAATCCTTCGAAGAATATTTTTCTTCTTGATGAAAGTACTGAAGAATTCAAACAGCTGAAAAAAGGTGCTGAAAAAGTTGCCGGATACCTGGAAGTCCTTAAAGCTAAACATATTCCGGTTTTATGGCGTCCTCTTCACGAAGCCAGCGGAACCTGGTTCTGGTGGGGCTGCGGAAATAAAGAAGGAAAATACAAAAACGAAAGTTTTATTGCCCTTTGGCGCTGGCTTCAGGATCTTTTCAATCAGAAAGAACTTAATAATTTAATATGGGTTTACAACGGACAGGACAAGAACCTTTACCCAGGCGACGATTACTGCGATATTATTTCCGAAGATATTTATGCTTCGGTTTCCGGTAAAACTGATTTATCAAGTCAGCTTCCCCGCTTCCAAAGTGCCGCTTCCTGCCAGGAAAACTCTCCATCTCAGAAAAAGATGATTGCATTAAGCGAAACAGGAACTATTCCAAATGTAGATGCCTGTCTGAAAGACGGTGCAACCTGGAGCTGGTTCATGGTCTGGAATGACTGCCGTTTTGAAAACAACCTTCCTGCTGGCGACGAGGGAAACTTCTGGAGTGGAGAACTTCATAACCCGCTGGAGCATAGAAAAACAGTTTATGCAGACCCAAGAATTATAACATTGGATGACTAATCTATTCCTTCATTTTTCATATACTGTTGACCCCATGGAGAATCTTTCATTTCTTTCATTAATCTTTGAAGTCTCCCATCTACCGTTGCTTTATAAATTCGAGCCATTTGTAAAAAATGCTTAGCAAGTTCAATCCGTTCTAAAGGTTGATTTTTTGTAGACCACTTTTCAAAGGCTTTTATGCAGTCATCAAAATAAGTCAAAGCATCTTTCATTTTATCATCCATATCATAAAAGGACTTTGCCGCATAATAACAGTATTTTCCATAATTGAATAAAAATTCGTTGTAATCATCGAAGGATTTTTCCTCACCAAAATATGTTACATATTTGAAAGGACCTTTTTTGTTATTCTGCACAACAGGTTTCGGAACATCACCCTTTTCGAAACGGTCATAAACCTGATTTATTATCCGCATACATTCTGTACAGAATAATTTTTCTTCTTCACTTTTACCATTCGTATCTGGATGGTACTTTTTTGAAAGTTCTATATAGGATTTTTTTATTTCTTCTTCACTTTTTCTTGAAGCAATAAGAGAAGTTAATTTTGTAAGGTCTTTTTTGAAATCCAAAGAAGTCATATTTTTAATTTGTTTAATTTATGAAATAGATTCATAACAATTATGTCATACTAAATAGCGCAAAACAAGCAGCCACTGCAAAAGGACCTTGGGTCAACTTTACTCACCTAGCGGGCGTTGCGGGCCGGCGACTGAGGCCCGCAGAGGGGGTGGCGGAAAAAGAAAAGGCGTTGTGTCTCAGCACAACGCCTTTTCTTTTGAAGACAGGGGGAAACATCCCCCTCCTATATTAGAACTTAAACTTTTTCTAAGCCTGAAGTGCAGTTAGACGCACGCTAAAGCGTGCTTACCGAGTTTTACTTTGTAAAACTCGCAACGTAACTTCATTACGCCTGTAATGAAGTTACTGCAACTGTAGCGATAATGTCATCTACGTTACATCCGCGTGAAAGGTCGTTCAGTGGTTTTGCGAAGCCCTGACATACAGGACCGATTGCCATCCAGCCGCCCATGCGCTGGCAGATTTTGTATCCGATATTTCCGGCATTGATGTTAGGGAAAATAAATGTGTTTGCGTGACCTGCTACTGCAGAACCTGGAGCTTTAAGTTCTCCAACTTCTGGAGCTATAGCGGCGTCGAACTGGAATTCACCGTCCAGTGCCAGTTCAGGTGCAGCGGCTTTTGCAAGTTCAGTTGCTTTCTGTACTTTAGAAACTGTGTCATAGAATTTTGCATCGTTTCCTGATCCCTTTGTAGAGAATGAAAGCATTGCAACACGAGGTTCAATACCAGCAATTTTCTTTGCTGTATCAGCTGAAGCTACTGCAATGTCTGCCAGTTCTTCTGCTGTTGGTTCAATGTTGATTGCACAGTCACCGAATACTGCAACTCCTTCCGGAACATACTGGTTTCCGCCTTCTGGAGCAACCATAATAAAACATGAAGAAACTGTTTTAATTCCAGGTGCTGTCTTAATAACCTGAAGTCCTGGACGCAGTGTGTTTGCTGTTGAGTGACATGCACCAGAAACGAAACCGTCTGCATCTCCTGCTT
>JAKSTG010000070.1 GCA_024402695.1 Treponema sp.
TTAACAAAGAACAAAAACAGCAAATTGTTGAGGCCTTTATCCAGTCAGGCAAGTCACAGACAGCTTTTGCTCCTGACTATGGGATAAAGGCAAACACACTTTCAAACTGGGTAAAGAAATACAGAACTGAAAATGAGTCTTCCGAAGTAAGTTTTGTTGAACTGAAATCAACTGTAGTAACTCAACACCAGTCAATTAAAATCAGTAAAAATGGAATTCAGATCGAAATTCCAGGAAACACCATGCCAGCTCTACTCAGAGAAGTTATTTCAACATTGGCATCATTATGAAAATAGATTTTGAGGGTGCAAAACTATACGTCCGGCCGGGACCAACAGATTTACGGAAAGGAGTTGCTGGACTTCTTGCTATAATTGAGAACGAGATGCATCTTGATGCACTTTCAAACTCTGTTTTCTTTTTCTGCAATAAAAACCACAAGCTCCTTAAGATAATATTCTGGAACAAGACAGGGTTCTGGCTTGCACAGAAAAGGCTTGAACAGGCAACTTGGCCCTGGCCGAATACAAGCCAGGAAGCAAGAGAAATCAATACGGAGCAGTTTGAAATGCTTCTTGCAGGAATCGACTTCTGGTGTGCTCATGAAGAAATCAAATTCAATTCAGTTTTCTAAACTTTCTTTTTAAAAGTACTTTTTAAATAATTTTAAAAATGCTACTCTTTAAATATGAAAAACGGGCAGCCGGAATCCCTTGCAGAAGCACTACTCCTCATTGAAAAGCAGAAGAAACGCATTTCTGAACAGGAAGAAAAGATACGTGCACAGCAGGGAGAAATCAAGATTCTCAATGACAAGCTTGCCGTAAAGAGAGCCCGTGAGTTTGCAGCAAAAACAGAATCCCTTAAGAAACTTGCACAGATGCAGCCTCTTCTTTTTGATTTTGAAGACCTTGGAATAACTGTTGAACACCAGTGTCCTTCTCCATCAGATGAAGAAATCGAACAAGCCATTAATGACGATGATCTTTTCGGTAGAAAAAACGACAAAAAGAAGCCTGGAAGAAAAAAGAATACATCAAATCTTTCCCGCCAGAAATTTGTGATAGACCTGACTGAAGAAGAAAAGAACTGTCCAAACTGCGGATCAAAGATGGTAAAAGTCCGAGAACTTGTAAGCGAAAGAGTCGTTCATGTTCCAGCAATGGAATACATTGAGGAAGTTCACCGTTATGTATATGAATGTCAGGAATGTTTGGACGAGAACGATAAGCCTGTAAGAAAAGCTGCTAAGGAAAAACGAATCATTGAGCATTCGATTGCAACACCGGAACTGCTGGCACATATATTTATCAGCAAATATATGAAGCACACTCCGTTCTATTGCCTGGAGGATGCCTACAACTGGCAGGGAGTGCACATAAGCAGACAGGATATGTGCAACTGGTCGCTCAAGGTTCACGAAAGACTTAAAAACCTTGAGAATCTTTTCATCAGGGAGCTGAAAAAAGCACAGCTTCTGATGTTTGATGAAAGTCCTGTTCAGGTCCTTCACCTTGATGAGGATGAAATCAAGGCTGAGTACTGGGATGATTCCCGGTATCGAAGGAAGAATGACGATTCAAAGGATGAAGGCAGCAGGAAAAACTGCTACATGTGGATTGTTCTTGGCGGAACAAAGGAACATCCCGTATACCTTTATAATTTCAGATGGACTCGAAGCGGAAAGAATGTTCTTGAATTCCTTGAAGGTTTCAACGGAAACTTAATTCAATGCGATGGTTATATCGGCTACAATTCTGCAGTCACATACTGGAACCTCAATCATCCGGATCATAATATAGAACTGATAAACTGCTGGGTTCATGCCCGCCGTGGTTTTGCGGATTCATTCAAGGCAACCAAGTCAAAGCATGCTGCACAGGCTCTCAGCCTTTTCAAAAACATCTTTGATGCAGAAAACAGATTGAGACGTCTTTTTGAATGTGGGAGAATATCCGAGGCAGAATTCCTTCAGAAAAGAAAGGAAGAAGTAAAACCTCACATGGATAATCTTCACTCATGGCTTATGGATAAGCAACTCAAGTCCATGATTCTTGATTCTTCCAAGACAAAGGAAGCCGTTGAATACTGCCTGAGGCGATGGGAAAATCTTGAAAACTATATCAATTATCCTGAAGTAACGTTCTCGACGAATGAAGTCGAACGTGGCGTAAAAAGCTGGGTGATGGCAAAAAAGAATTTTCTATTTGCAGGGAGCGGAAACGGAGCAAGGGCAAGTTGTTTTATTCTGAGCCTAATCGAGACAGCCAAGCAGAATGGAATTGCTCCCGAAGACTATCTCAGGTGTCTTTTCGAAAAAGCACCTTACGCAGAGACTGAGGAAGACTGGGAAAACCTCCTTCCATGGAATATAGAGATTACTCCTTATAAGATCCGTGGAGAATGGATTTAGCGTAGCGGTTTACAGTGCAATTTTTGGGTCGTCAATTATAGCTCCTTTTATCCTTCAATCATTTTATCAAACCAAGCAGCCGTGCATTCCAGACAGCCTGATTTGCGTTTTGGGAATCTAATTTTTCGTAGATTTTCTTGATGTGGTATCTGACCGTATTTAAGGAAATAAAAAAATACTTTGAAATGTCTTCATAGGTTTTACCCTGCTGCAGAAGAT
>JAKSTG010000071.1 GCA_024402695.1 Treponema sp.
CATTCGCGTGATAGCCTTTTCTTGTTGTTAAATTTGCCATTGTATTGGCAGTTTTTTTAATTGTATAGTTATCTCATCAGAAGAAAGGAAAAAGCCCCTCAGATGAGCACCTCTTGTTTGGCGACCAGACTCACTCATTCCGAAGGACTTCGTTCACATGTATGAGTATACTGTCTCCAAGAACTTTTTTCAAGAGTAATCGTCCGCCTCCAATCCTAAATCTATCTTTTTTACTTTTTCATAGATTTAGGAGGCTATTATGAACGAAAAATATAATGAATACATCAATCGTCACTTAAGTGTACTGTCTTTCCGCGATCTCGCCGACAGCACGATTTCTTCTTACATGTCATATTTGAACCAATTCCTTGTATGGCTTTCTGAAAGTCTTCAATCAAAAGATCTTTCTGACCTTACATGGGATGATCTGCGTCTTTATTTCGGTCATCTTAAAGATGATCGTAAACTCGCTAACTCTACAATCAATGCACATATTGCCCAACTTTGTGATTTCTGGGAATACATTCTGAAACGTCCATGGGATAAGAAAGAAATTCCTTACATGCGTGTGGACGAGAAGCTTCCGGCTGTACCAACTGTAGATGAAATCAACATGATTATCAACTCCATATCAAACCTGAAACACAAGGCAGAAATCGCACTGCTGTATTCTTCTGGTATCCGTATTAGCGAACTTTCACGTTTAAAATGCGGTGATATTCTCACTTCAAAGAACTGCATTTTCATCGCAAAAACAAAAAACCGTTCTGAAAGATATGCTGTACTCTCAGAAAAAGCTCTTGGACACCTGAAAAACTATGTACGTTCTGTACAGCCACCTCTTACCAAAGAGGATCATTTATTCCCCGGTGAGGACAGGCACCGTGTTGAAGTTCGTAACAAAGGTATCTCCCCGCAATCAGTGCGTAATGTCCTGGATAAAGCGTGTGATCGATGTAGTTTGTCTGAAAAAGGATATACCCTGCATTCATTGAGACATGCGTTTGGTCTTCACCTTTATGATGCCGGCACAGACCTCATCTATATCAAAGAGGCCATGGGACATAAATCTCTTTCCAGTACTGAAATCTATCTGAAACTCGGTATCGGAAACGGAAGAAACGTGGTGAGTCCTTATGATCTATAAAGTTGCCGATGAATCTGGTGAATTACAGGATATTGATTATCCTATCCGCACTATATTCCGGAAATTTCTGCCATACTATGTCGATCAGTATCAGCCTTCGCCAGAACAGTTACGGGCTGCTAATCTTATCGCCAAGTGTAAGACCGGAGAACTCGGATATAATGTAAGCACATGCTCTCACTGCGGAAATACTGTTATTCATGCCTGCTCATGCAAGAACCGCAACTGCCCATCCTGCCAGTATCCACAAGAAAAGAAATGGATCATGGAACGAAATGCTGAACTGGTAGAAGGCCTTGCTTATTATCACGTGATCTTTACGATCCCTGATGAATTGAATCCTCTCGTTTATGCAAACCAGAAACTACTTTATGGTCTTCTTTCCAAAACAGCATCTGAGACACTTCTCCAGTTATGCCGTCAGAAAAAATATATGGGTGCCACCCCTGGGATTATCACAGTTCTTCACACGTGGGGGCAAAAATTAAATTTTCACCCGCATTTACATGCTATCCAGTCTGGCGGTGGATTGACAGATTCTGGTCAGTTTGTTGAAACACGCCACAAAGGTTTTATCATCCCTGTTGAAGTTCTCGGCAGCGTTTTCCGTGGGAAATTTATGTTTTATCTTAAAAAGTTTTATTCTGCAGGAAAACTTGTTTTTCCAGATATATACAAGAAATTCGCTGCTCATGACAAATGGAAAGCCTTTGTAGATAAACTTTATAAAAAGACATGGTGCCCGTTCATCAAAGAAACTTTCAACGGAAAAGGTAATGCCATCGAATACCTGGCGCGTTATTCATATAGGACTGCCATCAGCAACAGCAGAATCATTCAGATTACAGACACCACTGTGACCTTCAGTTATAAAGATTATGCTGATGAAAACAAAACCAAGTATATGACCGTTACAGGTGATGAATTCCTGCACCTTTTTTTACAGCATGTTCTTCCAAAGAGATTTCATCGTGTTCGTTTTACGGGTTATCTCGCAAACGGAACCCGTACAAAAAACATGAAACATATATGCCATTTGCGTGGGAAAGTATATGAAACACCATTCAAGGGACTCAACAACGCGGAACTGTTGCTCGCACTATTTCAGATAGATATTTCTGTCTGTAGTAAATGTGGTCATGAAATGACGTCCGAGCGAACTAAACATCCGCCGGAAAGTCTTTTGGCGTAATATCGGCTTTTCTTCAGGTTGTCTGAATGAAGACAGCCTTATTGGTGTGCCAGAAAAATCAGTTATGAAGAATAAAATGCCGGATTCTGAAACCTTGAACTGTCCCAAGGCTAAAATTATACTATTTGGGGAAGAGCATAAATCCCCATATATAAAGTGAGTTGGACCTCTTCAACGTGACTTGGTTCAAAAGAAAAGTAACAAATTCAGGGCTTGTCAGTTATGACAAGCTCCTATTTTTTCTGCCCTGAACTTGCAACTTTCCTAATTCATT
>JAKSTG010000072.1 GCA_024402695.1 Treponema sp.
GATTTACGGTCACGATGAAGGAACATAACAACATCGGCATCCTGTTCAATAGAACCTGAACCACGAAGCTGAGCCAGGTTTGGTTCCTGACCTTCCGCATCACGGGAAACCTGACAAAGAACAACAATCGGAATCTGAAGTTCACGGGCCAGAGCCTTCAAAGATTTTGAAATCTCCGAAATCTGTTCATAAACCGGAGCGTTAGGATTTTCTGTAGAGATCAAACCGATATAGTCTATGAAGATAATCTGAACATCATGCTGTACTTTCATACGGCGGGCCATGGCACGAAGATCCAGAAGTTTCATATTTGGAGTATCAACAATATACAAAGGCGAATTGAAACAACGGCCTGCAGCATCCTGAAGCTTTTTGAATTCAGCAAGGGTCAAAAGACCGCTTCTTAATTTTCCAGAAGGAATACGGGCTTCCTGAGAAAGAAGACGCTGTCCGATAGATTCGTATGGCATTTCCAAAGAAAAGAAACCACAAGGAATATTTTTTTCTACTGCAATGTTCTGCATCATGGAAAGCGCAAAGGCAGTCTTACCGATAGATGGACGGGCACCGATAATAATCATTTCCTGTTTCTGGAAACCACAGGTCATGGAGTCAAGTTTTGCATAACCAGTTGGAACGCCAGTGAACTGATTTTTACTTTTACTGCGTGCATCAATCAGTTCAACAGTTTTGGTCATAACATCTTGCATTGAATAAATGGTTGTGGTTTCATTTCTTTCATTCAATGCAAAGATTTTCTGTTCTGCTTCACCAAGAAGGTCTCCACTTTCTCTGGAAACTTCAAAAGCAGAACTGCGCATTTCCGACGCAATCTTAATAAGTTCACGTCTTGTTGAACGGTCCATTACTATTTTTGCATAGTATTCAATGTTTGCGCTGGAAGGAACCTGATCGGTAAGCGAAGATATGTAAGCGACACCACCAGCCTGTTCAAGTTTACCCAGTTTTGTAAGTTCATTGATAAGGGCAAGAATATCCCCGTGAATATTCTGTTTGAAAAGGGACAATAAACCTTCGTAGATAATCTGGTTCTGAAGAGAATAAAAACGTTCCGGGCGAAGGAAGTTTACAACTTCACCCATTGTCCCCCAATCCAAAAGCAGGGCACCAAGAACAGCCTGTTCTGCTTCGATACTGTGAGGAGGAATCTTATCCTTTAATTCAATTTCCATACTTATCCCCTTTCAAAAAGAATTTCGAATCAATAAACACCTTATCAACAGGATTTGAACAAGTTATCCACACCCTGCTGCCTATAAACATTAAAAGCCAGCCACCCTTCGGGCAGCCGGCTTTTTTATTCAAACATCAGTCAACAGAATTATTCTGCAGCTGGTGCTTCTGGTGCAGCATCTTCAGCTTTTGGTGCTTCTGCTTTTTTTGCTTTTGCAGAATCATCAGCATCCTGAGCTTTTACAGTTACTTTAACTTCAGCTACCTGAGCTTCGTAAAGTTTTACTGTTACTTTGTAAGTTCCTACAGCTTTGATTGCAGAACCGGCGATTTCGATGCGTTTGCGTTCGATATCGAATCCGAGTTTAGCAAGAGCGTCTGCAATTACAGAGTTTGTTACAGAACCGAAAAGTTTTCCGTTTGCACCTGCTGGCATAACCAGTTCCAGGTCCAGAGCTTCCAGCTTTTCTTTGAGAGAAGCTGAGTCCTTGCGTTTCTGTTCTTTACGTGCTTCAATGTCAGCTTTTTTTGCTTCGAAGATAGCTACTGTTGCTTCATTGTAAGGTACTGCCAGGTTACGTGGCAGAAGGAAGTTACGGGCATATCCGTTAGCAACATTTTTTACGTCGCCTTCTTCACCAAGATGTTTAACATCAACATTAAGAATTACTTTCATTTTTCAAGCTCCTAAAAAAATATTCGATAAAATATCGTTTGGGAACTTACCAGGAGTTGGCAAGTCCCTATAGTTTAAATTTTTTCAGTCTAAGACTGAGTTCAAATTAGTCAGCTACGTATGGGAGCAGACAGATTGAACGTGCGCATTTGATAGCTTTAGCCAGTTCGCGCTGGTGTTTTGAACATGTACCAGTGATGCGGCGTGGCAGGATCTTTCCGCGTTCTGTCATGTAGCGGCGAAGATTGTCAGCTTCTTTGTAATCGATCTTTGATTTGTTAGCGCAGAAACGGCAAACCTTCTTGCGATAGAATGTCTTTGCTTTGCGGGCATCGCGATCTTCTTCGCGTCCATCAGATTCTGCTGCAGGAGCATTCATAGCTGCTTCCTGTGTCATTTCTACTTCTTCTTTCATTTCTTCAGACATTTTAGTCTCCTGTTTTCACGTATTAAACGTATCTTGAATTAGAATGGAATATCTTCCGGAAAATCACTTCCTGTGCCACCGAAAGAATTACCTGAATCGTAACCACCTGAATAAGAAGGAGCTGCAGGCTGGCTGTTTGGCTGGAAAGCAGGTGCACCCCCGGCATAGGAATTGTTGCTGTAACCAGCATTGTTACTTCCCATACCACTACCACCATCTCTTCCGCCTAAAAGCTGAACGTTGTTTGCAGTAATAGTTACTTTACTGAACTTCTGTCCGTCTTTTTCCCATCTGTCCTGTTTCAAAAATC
>JAKSTG010000073.1 GCA_024402695.1 Treponema sp.
ACAAGGTTCTGACCATTCTGCTGTCCTGAATAATCAAGGGCTGCAAGACCTTCAATTTTTCTTGGTGATTTAGATCCTTTTGTATCAGGTCTGTCTGATTTATAGCTTCCTCCAGTGCTTCCCACCGAAGTAACTGGTGCCTTTCCAACTTCTGTCTGAATTGGTAACTGAAACTCTGGTGGAAGTGATTCAATCACTTCATTCATCTGGTCCTCAGATTTTTCAACACTTGGTCTGTCATCATCAAAATTCGAAGAACTAAAATCAACAGAGGATTTATCTTTAAATTCGATAATTGTTTTTGTTCCTGCTTTATCCAGTTCTGTTGCTTCGTTTTTATTTTTTTTCTTACCGCTTGCACTTACAGCAATAAAGGCGATTAAAAAAACAACCAAGACTCCAATAACAATTAAACCAATGATGTTTCCAACATTTACTTCACGAGCTTCATTTTCTTCTTCAGGAGGAGGAAGTTCTTCTTCTCCGTCTGCTGGAACATCAACTAATGATTCGTCGTTTACATCAGTTTCTTCTATATTAATAGTAGAATTAGATTCATCACTCACTGATACTCTCCTCAAGCTCTGCAGCTTTTGTTATCTTCTTTTCGATTGTGACTTTTTCTTTTCCAAGTCGCAAAGTTACTTTGTTGATAAGGCGAGGAACTACAAATACATTTCCATGTACGCTGTAATTCATAATTTCATTTTTCTCATTAAAGAGAACAGGAAGCTTCTTCTGCAGAACAATATCTGCAACCTGAATGTAAGTGCACTGTCCGTCATCATAAATACGTGATGGAAGGAATTCTGGCTTTTTAAATTTTGAATATTTGATTGTGTAGTCAAAACTTAAAAGTTCTGGATTTGATGTTCTCAAGTAATCATTTTCAATTGAGCGGCCATTATTTTTGTTTGTGTTTTTTGCCCACATATTTTTTTCAAGAGGGTAGGTGAACTTAACCATTGCCATGTGAGTATCAGAGAAAGATTTAAGTCTGAAATGATAAACACGTCTGTCAGTGATAATGATTAAAGTTGAATCCTGCTTTGAATAAGTTGGCTTAACAAACAAGTGCTGAATATCTGCTCCTGTTTCTGGATCTTTTGCAACTCCTGCTGTAAGTTCCCAAACTGATTCATCTTCAGAAAGAAGAGGTGTTCCAATAACAACTTCACCTGCCTGTAAAACAATGTCTGTTAAATGATATGGCTGAGCATAAACTTCATATACAAAGTTATCATTGAACTGATAGAAGAATGTTCCGCTTTTATAGTTTTCAGGTTTCTGAGTTGCTTTCTTCTGGCTGTCAGCAACGGCATCTACGCCTGTAAGTTTTTTGATGTCTGTATCTGATTTCTTTTCTTCAGGAACATAAACCGGGCGTTCTACATAAACTACTGTTTCTTCGATGTCCTGAACTTTGAGTTCTTCCTGAATAAGAAAGTTCTTTTCATCCTGTTCGTTGAACTGTTCTTCTTCTTCGATGGAATCGTATTTTGATTCTGGTTCAAAGTCATTTGGCATTTCAAGACTCTGAGTTGTTGAACATGCAGCAAAAAGCATTGCTGCAATCGGCATAAAAAAAAGTGATTTTTTCATTTAATTAAGTACTCCTTTATTTTGTGTTAATCGCTTTTGTGTCGATAGGCTTCATGTCAAAAGCAGTGATATAAATTCCAAGTGGATTGTCCTTTATATCTTCTTCAGATGGTTGAAGCATTTTTACTGTGATGACAGCTCTATAAGATTCATTGGTCATAAGCTGTCCTGAAAGCTGGCGGGTTACAATCTGATAATCTACCTGATATGTATCGCTGGAAATTTTTAATGGTTCTGTCTGGAATAAGACTTCTTTTGTACGTGATCCAAAATCTTTAAACGGATTATCTTCTCTTACAAGTGTGGAATATTTTGAAGCAGTGGTTGATGTAAGAAGATGATAAGTTTTGTTTACCGACTTTTTCATTACAATCTTGTCAGTTGAAAGAGTGTTCATAAGGTTTATGAATTCTTTAACCTGTGCCTGGATTGCAACTTCCGGTACATTGAAGTTCTGATAATTTTTCTTTGAAACTGGACCAATATACTGTGTTTCACCAAAGTCATTCATTGTTACAAGAACAGGAATTGAGTCTGGTTGAGAGACTGCATAGATACAGATTCCAATGGAAAGAAAAAAAGAGAGAACGGCTGCTACAACAACAAATTTTAGAATACGGTTTTCGTTAATAATCTGGCCGCAAATAAAATCGAAATGCTGAAGCTGAGGATTAAAAGGTGTGTCATTAGTTCCTTTTGGATTATAAGATTTGGAACTCAAAATCTAGTACCTCCCGGGCAGGCAAGTACTGAAATTAGAATACCGCCAAATGGCGGATAAAGTCAATAAGTTTCTAAATATACATATAAATAGATAAAATGTAGAAAAGTAAAATATCGAAAACAACTTTTACAAGCCATTTTCGATATTAACAACCTATAAACATTGTTTATACAAACGTATAAACAAAATTAACGGGAGATACTTTTTTGAAATTTCATAGGATTAACGATTTTTATGTCTTT
>JAKSTG010000074.1 GCA_024402695.1 Treponema sp.
TCACACTTGAAGAAATTCCTGACTGGCAGTGCTGTGGTGGAGAATATCCACTCGGAACTAATGAAGTTGCTGCAAAGCTTCCTTCAGTACGTGCATTGGCAAATGCCCGTGACAAAGGTCAGGATCTGGTTACTCTTTGTTCTGCCTGTTACAACGTTATCAAACAGACTAACGATTCTGTACAGAATGATGAAAACACAGCCTTCAAAGTGAATAATTACCTTAAAGAAGAAGGTATTGAGTATCATGGTGAAGCAAAAGTAGTTCACTACCTTGAAATTCTCCGTGATGTTGTTGGCTGGGACAACGTTAAAAAGGCTGTTAAAAAGCCTTTCGCCGGTAAAAAAATCGGTGCTTATTACGGTTGTCTTCTTCTCCGTCCTGGAAAAGTCCTTCAGCTGGACGATCCTGAAGATCCAAAACTTTTGGAAGATTTTATCAAGGCAATTGGCGGAACTCCAGTTATTTATGCACAGAGAAACGAATGTTGTGGTGCTTACACAATGTTCGAGGATGAATCAATCCCTAAAAAACGTGCAGATGCTATTCTGACAAATGCAGAAGATATGGGTGCTGATTTCCTCATCACTTCTTGTCCTCTATGCCGCTATAACCTCATCAAGAATAAAGGCGATTCTAAACTCGACGTAATTTATTTTACAGAATTGTTAGCAGAAGCTCTTGGACTCAAGGAGGCTGAATAATTATGGAAAATAAAGAACTCTTGAAAGAAACAGTTTTAATGAGATCTGGTGTTAATCCTAAAAAATGTATGGTATGTGGAAAATGTTCAGGAACATGTCCTAACTACGATGCAATGGAATATCATCCACATCAGTTCGTACAGATGGTTGAAAATGGCGAAATCGAAAAATTGATGGAATCAAAATCGATTTACGCATGTTTAAGCTGCTTTGCATGTCTTGAACGCTGCCCACGTCAGGTTGAACCAACAAAACTTATTGATGCAGTTCGTCAGGTTGTTGAAGGCCAGAAAGGTCCTCATCATTTAGATCCAGCTCAGGTACCAGAACACCTGGATGCAGACATGCCACAGCAGGCACTTATGGCTGCTTTCAGAAAGTACAAGAAATAATTAAGGAAATCCTATGGAAAGAATTGGTGTTTTTGTATGTCACTGTGGTACTAACATTGCCGGAACAGTTGACGTAGCAAAAGTTGCAGAAGAACTTGGAAAAGTAAACGGTGTAGTATTCTCTACTCACTATACTTACATGTGTTCTTCAGCCGGTCAGCAGATGATCGAAGAAAAGATTAAGGAACTTAAACTTACTGGTGTTGTTCTTTGTTCTTGTTCTCCACGTATGCATGAAAAAACATTCCGCTCATGTGCAGAACGTGCCGGTCTTAATGCTTACAAAGTAGAAGTTGCAAACATCCGTGAACAGTGTTCATGGGTTATGAAAGACATGGATGATGCTACAGAAAAAGCTATTGCCCTTGGTAAAGCTGCTGTTGCAAAAACTATGCTTAATACACCTCTTATTGAAGGTGAAACTCCAATGACTAAACGTGCATTGGTAATTGGTGGTGGTATTGCTGGTATTACAGCTGCTCTTGATATTGCAGATGCAGGTTTCCCAGTTGATATCGTAGAAAAAGATTACACAGTTGGTGGAAAAATGGCTCGTCTCGACAAGACATTCCCTACTCTGGACTGTGCTTCTTGTATCGTTACACCAAAAATGACTGAAGTTAGCCAGAACTCTAACATCCGCATCCTTTCTTACTCAGAAGTTGCAAATGTTAAAGGTTATATTGGAAACTTCGAAGTTGACATCAAACGTCACCCACGTTTTGTTGATGAAACAAAATGTACAGGTTGTGGTGCTTGTATGGAAGCTTGTCCAAACAAGAAAGTTCCAAACGCATTCAACCTGAACCTTGATAACTGTAAAGCTATCAACATTCCATTCGCTCAGGCTGTTCCAAAGGTTGCTGCAATCAATGAAACATACTGTCTCCACATGAAGGGAATGAAAAACGGAAAAGACAATGTTTGTGGATTCTGTGAAAAAGCCTGTACAGCCGGAGCTATCAACTTCCACCAGGAAGAAACAATGCTCACAGAAAAATACGGTGCAATCATCGTAGCAACAGGTTACAACCCTATTCCTCTCGACAAGTTCGACGAATATGCTTACAACCAGAGCCCAGATGTTGTTTCTTCACTTGAGTTCGAACGCCTCTGCAACGCTTCAGGTCCTACAAACGGTCACCTTAAACGTCCATCAGACGGTAAAGAACCAAAAGAAATCGTATTCATTCAGTGTGTTGGTTCACGTTGTTCTGCAGACTCTACAAAAGGTCACGAATACTGTTCAAAGATCTGTTGTATGTACACTGCAAAACATGCAATCCTTACTCGCGATCACTATCCTGATACAAACATTACAGTAT
>JAKSTG010000075.1 GCA_024402695.1 Treponema sp.
CGCTTCAGAAAATGAAAATCTCCTGAAGCGGGGGCCTTTTTATGCACCGGCATCTTAAATTCTGAACTTTCCAATCTGGCTTGCGACGGTCAAAATTGATTCGTTTACCTGATTTGAAATCTCTGAAAGAAGAGATTCGTTTTCATTTATTTTTTCTGCGCCGTTTGCGATGTTAGAAACCTTGTTCCTGATTTCTTCAGTAGCTTCAAGCAGCTGCTCAACTTCACCGGTTATGGCCTTGTTTTCATTTGTCATTTCAGAAGCTGCTTGAATTACAAAACCGGAACTTTCATTCATGTTGTTGAGGATGGTTCCGATCTGACGGGAATTGGTCTGCTGTTCACTCATGGCAGATTTTATTCCTTGAACGATGCTGTCTGTTTCAGTAATTTCAGAATATACATTGTCGAATGCGATTCTGGATTCATCGGAAGTCTGAACGACACTCTGAATGGAATCACGGATCATCGCAAGCTGTTCTCCAATTGTCTTTGATTGTGTTGAAGATGTTTCCGAAAGTTTTCTGATTTCATCGGCAACAACACTGAATCCTTTTCCGGCTTCTCCGGCATGGGCTGCTTCAATTGCGGCATTCATCGCAAGAAGGTTTGTCTGGGCTGCGATGCTGGAAATTGTCTGGTTTGCTTCCTGAAGCATCTGGGACTGTACGACAATCTCCTTGATTTTTTCGTTGACGTCATTCTGTTTTGCACTGCCTTTCTGTGTGTTGTCCTTAAGCTCGCTGAAGGATCTTGCCATGTGCTCGACGGAACTGTTTACGTTTTCTATGTTGCTGATCATTTCTGAAACGGCGGAAGAAGCTTCCTTGACTCCGTTTGTCTGCTCCGCAATCAGTTTTTCAAGCGATGTGATGTTTGTTGAAATTTTTGAAACGGCTGCTGCCGTATTTCCGACACTATCATGCTGCTCGTTGACCTTCGTATTTGTCGTGTTGATTTCTTCAAGAATGTTTTCAATGGCTACGGAGGTTTCTGTTATGATCCTGTTCAATCCTGTTCCGGCTGTGTTCAACCCACTTTCAGATGCCTTGATGTCACCTACGATTGACTGAAGTTTTTCAATAAATCTGTTGAACTCGTCGATCATTTCTCCAAGTTCGTTGTTGTTTGCAGATTCAATTCTCTTTGTAAGGTCCGCTTCTCCGTTTTCAATTTCCTCAACTGAATTTCTCAGAGCCTTAAGGACTTTTTTTATTCCGCCTGTAATCCTGAGAAGGAAAACCGTAAACACGAATATGATTAAAAGAGAAACAAGGATGACTGCTATTCCTATTCTGATGATGGATTTGTCATAGAACGATGCATTGTCATTTGGACATTTGATGACAAGTCCCCAACCTATTTCCGTGAGAGGACATATTACATATTCACCGTCATCAGCAGAGACCAGGATTGTTTTATCCGGAATACTGGTTGGTATGTTTGCCTTTGGAAGTACATCCTGAATTGGTACCTTGTCGTCTATGAGTTTCTGATTGTCACGGGCAGCAGAAGTGTCCATTCCGCTGTTGAACATGTACATTTCAAGACGAGGGTCAAAACCGTCATATATCTCGTTTATGAACTGGGTAAGCGGAATTCCTGTACCGGCAAGTCCTAGTGGAGTTCCTTTTTCATCGCGTACGATTCCGTTGATCCAAAGGAAAGTCGATTTGAGGGCAACTTCATAATCTACGTAGAATGAATAGTTGCCGCTTGCCTCAAGGTTTGGCTTGTACCATGAATTTTCAGGAAGGGAAGGGTCCAGTGTATATTTGTATTCGCAGTTTGCAAAATACTGTTTGTCCTTGTCTGAAATCCAGAAACTGAGCTTGCTCTTGAACATCTTTTCATAGGAAGAAAGTTCCTTCAGTCCAATGTCATGCCACTGGGGATTTGATGGATCCTTCATGTATTCCCTGATTACTGCGGAAGTGACCATCTTTTCCGAAAGAATCATTTCCTTCTGTACACTTGATATGAAGGAAAGCTTGATGTTTTCTGCAAGTGAAGTAATCATTATGTCGGCATTTTTCTTGAAGTTCTTTCTTGTAAGAATTGCACAGGTAATTCCGGTTACGGTAATGATACCTACGCTGAAGACAACAGCAAAAGCCGTAGCCTTGAATGTGAGTGACTTGTTTTTAAGCATATAGACCCCTTTGCGGATTTAAACTCTCTATTCTGATTATAATACATTATTCAACATATGAATATTGCATCTTTTAATTGCTATTATATCCTATTGTTTATGTAGGCTTAGTGTTGGGTGAGTTGAGTTTTTCATTGGGTGAACTATTTCAATCTTAAAATGAAAATGATTATGAAAACTGACACCGTGACGATTTTCATCAATGTTCCCGAAAGAAATCCAATGAAGGAAGCCCA
>JAKSTG010000076.1 GCA_024402695.1 Treponema sp.
TGTAAGCGATACGTTTGACCTCGACTTCCGCAAAGCTCGAAATTCTGGTATACTAATGACATAAAAGTCTAAGTACAGAAAAGGAGCTAATCAAATGGAAAGCAAAATTCCGGAATCATGGATAGAAATGATCGCTAATCAGGAAGCCAGCGGAAAAAGTGTTCTCGCATGGTGCAAAGAGAACTGTGTACCGTCTTCGACATTCTACTACCGTCGTAAAAAAGTTAAGGCATTAGAGGAAACAACTTCTGAATCATCCAGCGTCAAAAACGAAGTAGTCAGGATCAATCTCAAATCTGAGGAAAGACCGGTAGTTCATCAGGCATTTAGCCAGGAAAAAATCAGGATGATAAAAGGAAATGTAATGTTTGAGTTTCCTGTATCATCAGCATCAGTAATACTGGAAGCTGTTCTGAAAGAAGGCGTAGTATGCTGAGAGAAGCTCAGGCTGAGAACCTCTACATAATAACAGGTTACACTGATATGCGTAAAGGAGCCAACGGATTACTTCAGATAATTCAGGGACAGTATGATCTTGACCCATATACAGACAGCCTGTTTCTCTTTTGCGGAAGAAACGCAAGAAAACTCAAGGCGCTGTACTGGGAAGGTGATGGATTTTTGCTTCTGAGCAAGTCGTTAAGCAGTGAAGAAGGAAGATATCGCTGGCCAAGAAGTGCAGATGAGGCAAGAAATCTTTCCAGAGAGGAATTCACGTGGCTGATGCAGGGACTGTCAGTAGATCAGCCGAAAGCAATCAGAAAAACAAATACCAAATACGATTTGTACTGAGTTTTCAACAGCGAAGTGTTGACAATATTTCTACACTTCAAACGACGTAAATAAGTGTTTTTTCATTGAGAAACTGATAAAAAAGATGTATAATATAAAAGATAAACAAAATCTTTTGGAGGTGCATCGAAATGTCAGAAATCAATAAAGAAAATCTCAGTCCTGAAGTAGCTGCATATATTGCTTCACTTGAGAATAAGGTAGAAAAGCTTCAGTCTACTGTAGAAAATCTGAACGAGATGCTCGTAAAAAGAAATAAAATGCTTTTCGGCAGATCAAGCGAAAAAACAGAATATATCGACGGATCAACACAGCTTTGCTTTTTTAACGAGGCTGAACTTGAATACAATAAAGCATCTAAGGAACCTACAGCGTCTACTATCGAAGTAAAAGGATATAGCCGAAAGCCGCAGCGTTCAAAAGAAGAAATATTTCAGTCGCTTGAACACAAGACATACATCGAAAAACTTGATGAATCTCAGAAAGTCTGTGATGAATGCGGAAATCCTCTTGCGTATGTAGGAAAAGAACTTGTTCGTCAGGAACTTCACATGATTCCAGCGCAGGCATACATTCTGGATGTGTATAAAGAAACATACAAATGTGCAGAATGCGAGAAAAAAACAGATGAAGCCAGAATTGTTGAATCAAAGCCGGCACCGCTTCCTGTAAAAGGCAGCATGGCGGCCGCTTCAGCAGTAGCATACGTTATGGTAGAAAAATTTCAGATGTACAGCCCGCTTTACAGACTTGAACAATACTGGAAAAGCCGCGGCGTAGATCTCAATCGAAATACCATGGCACGATGGATAATACTTGCTTCACTGCTGTTTGAACCATTTGTGAAGTGTTTTCATGAAGAACTCATGAAAATGAAAAACATCCACTCGGATGAAACAACGCTCAGAGTTCTGAAGCGTGACGGAACTCCTACAAATACAAAATCAACGATGTGGGTAGTTCTCTCCGGAAAATATGAAGAGCGACAGATAGCTCTTTACGCATACTATCGTAATAAGTCTCAGAAAAGTGCAGATGAACTTCTGGGAGAATATACGGGGTGCCTTACTTCAGATTGCTATCAGGTATATGGTAATCTTGATAAGAGCGAGCACTCGGCCTGCTGGGCTCACTGCAGACGAAAATTTAATGACGCAGTGCCTCCTAAAATGAAAGAAGGAAAAGCCTACGACTGCCTTCAGAAAATATCAAAAATGCTGGATGAGGATAAGAAAATTCTTGAAACATATTCCTCTGAAACAGATATACTAACACATCGTCAGGAAAAAATTAAGCCTCTTCTTGACGAGTTTTGGTCGTGCCTTGAAAAGATTACTCCTGCTCCAGGCAGTGCTCTTGACAAGGCAGTAGCTTATGCATTAAGTAATAAGGAAAAGCTATGCAGATTTGCTGACAGTGGAAGACTTGAAAGCACAAACAATCGTGCGGAACGCGCAATAAAGCCGTTCGTTATGGCTCGCAAGAACTTTCTCTTCGCTGATACAGAACGAGGAGCTGAAGCAAGTGCACGTGTGTTTAGTGTAAT
>JAKSTG010000077.1 GCA_024402695.1 Treponema sp.
TGTTAGTGCCAGGTGAAAATCGCCAATAAGTGCCAGGCGATTTTAGCCAAAAACTGACAAAATAAAAAAGCCATTATCAAATCAATTCATAAATCCTAAAATGTGATTCTGACTAAAAGTTCACATCGAAGGAGAAACATGAATGAATCAAAAGATAATGACTACAAATTAAGTTTAGCAGAAGCACTGGATAAAATTAAGAGCCGAGAAGGAAAAAACTTCTCAAATGAAGAAGTGAATCTTGCTGAACTTGAAAGACTTACAGGAATCACAAGATCAAAACTAAGGCGTCTAAAGGCAAACGGCTTCAAAGAAGTTCCCCATGGAAACAAGGGAAAGACTGCTACCGAGACTATTCTTTCCGGCTATAACGGAGTAATAGATAATCTGCTTAGAAACAATGTCAGCAATTCGCAGGTCTGTTTCGAGCAGATACAAAAACTCGGCTACGAAGGAAGCTGGAGTTCGGTAAGAAGCTATATTGCAAGACACCGGAACTTAATTCCGGCAAAGCGACAGGTTGCTTCCCCTCAGGGAAACCGCGGAAGAAGATACTCTACAGAACCCGGAGAATGCTATCAGATGGACTGGGGCTTTGTGGATGCAATAGATGAGCTTGGCAACAAAAACCGTGCAGCCTGCTTTGCAATGAACTGCCATCATTGCGGTCAGTGTTATATAGAGTTTTTCCCAAACGCAAAACAGGAAAATCTTTTCATCGGAATGATTCACGCATTCAAATATATGGGCATTCCGAAAAAAGTTCTCACCGATAACATGAAGTCCGTTGTGATCAAGCGCGGACCAGACGGACAGCCTATCTGGAATCATGACTATGAAAACTTCATGAAAATAATCGGCTTTGAAACCAGGCTGTGCAAGCCATACCATCCTTTCACAAAAGGTCGTGTAGAAAGACTCGTTCAGTTCGTAAAAAGCAACTTCATAGCTGGCAGAAAGTTCATGAATGTAACGGATCTGAATGAACAGGCTCTGGACTGGTGCAACAGACAGAACTCCACTTACCACAAGGCTTCGGACATGGTTCCAAACAGTGAGCATTCTGCAGAATGCCTTTCGGTTGCGGTTCCTCTTGAAAAAAGTCCTGATCTGTTCCCCTATTTGTGCCCGGAAAGAAAAATATCCTTTGACGGGTTCGTGAATTATGAAGGAAGACGTTTTGGAGTGCCTTTCACATACGCAGGAAGAATAGTCAGAGTCTGTAGAAGCGGCCATGATTTACTGATTTATTCTGATGACCTCAAGCAGAAACTTACAGTTCACCCAGTAACATGGAGCCGTAAGGACAGTTTTTGTGCTGACCAATATGCAAAAATCGAACAGCCTGAAGAATTCCCGACAATGCCCGTAAAAGCAACAATTCGCCAGCTTGTGGATTCCATAACTGATGATTACTTCGACCAGTTTGATTTCAGCGAAGGAGATGACGATGAGTAGCATTCAGCTGGAAACCCTTTCACAGAATCTTGAAATATTGAAGCTGAAGATTCCGCCGGAAGAGATGGCAACGTTCATGATTGACGAGGAATATACATGCGAGCAGATTGATGCAGTTGAAAAGCTGTTTGACCATTTTTCAAGGAAGCAGCAGGAAACTACAGTTCAGTTTCTGCTCAAATGCTCAAGGCTTCCAATGAAGAATCCCAGGACTTTTGACAATTTCAATTTCTCTGAGCTTTCAGGAAAAGGTGTTGAGAAACTGAAATCAATAAGAACGCTGAATCCTCTTTATGCGCACAAAAACCTGGCATTCATTGGTCCTGCAGGAACCGGAAAGACTCACCTTGCAATGGCTTTTGCTCATGAATGCTGCTGCAAAATGATGAAGGCTTACTTCATAAAAATGTCAGAACTGAATGACATGTTTACGGAAGCGCGAAAATATGGACGTGAAAACAGAGTGATCAATGCGATGGTTAAACCGTCTTGCATCGTTCTTGATGAAGTCGGCTACTGCAATTTTGATCTTGAAAACACACGCCTTTTTTTCGACATGGTCGACCGAAGGTACAACAAGGACGGCGCTTACAACATGATTTTCACAAGCAACAAGCAGCCGAAGTTCTGGAAGCAGAATTTCGCCGATGAAGATTCTCTGCGTTGTGCCATGGACAGACTGTTTGATTCTGTAATGATTTTTAACTTTACGGGAGCAAGTCATCGAGGGAAAGACAGGGAAGCCTTCACGCTGACAACAAAAGTAACTAAAACTGTTTCTGACAGTATTCAGGAAATTGAATAATTAAAGATGTGAGATGTGAACTTTTGGTCATTTTCGTTTGTCAGTTTTTGGCGATTTTCGCCTGTATTTTTG
>JAKSTG010000078.1 GCA_024402695.1 Treponema sp.
TGGCGGAAATGTTGTTTTCTTGAGTTTTGTTCGCAAATCATATATTTTCTCTTTTATAGACTTCTGCCTGCCCGTAGGAGTCCTATGCTTATACTTACTGAAAAACCAAGTGTTGCCAAAGACTTTGCAAAAGCTCTTGGTTGTCATTATTCATCCGCTGACAAATGTTACAAGAACAACAGCGGTTCTGTTTTTATCACTAACTGCGTTGGTCACTTATTCCAGTTAGAAGATCCTGTCTTTTACAATCCAGAATTCAAGTCCTGGAAGAAGCTTCCAATAATTCCTGAAGAGTTCCATTACCATGTAACTTCAGATTTGAAAGATGCTGCAAAAGTTGTTGTTTCTCTCTTAAAAAGTCATAAATCTGATGAAATTCTCATTGCCACAGATGCTGACAGAGAAGGGGAAATTATTGCTCGTGAATGCCTGAAAGCAGCTGGAATTTCTGATTTTTCAAAGATTAATCGTTTCTGGGTTTCTCAGGCATTAACTCCAGAAGTTATTATGGAGGGTATAAAACAAGCCAAAGCCTTAGGTTTATACTCAAATCTGGCAGATCAGGGGTTTGCCCGGCAGCATTCAGACTGGCTTGTTGGAATTAACGGCACCAGGTTTATAACAAATAAAGCAGGTTCTTTATTTCCTATAGGGCGAGTGCAGACCTCAATTTTGTCTGCAATTTCTGAACGATGTGAGAAAATTGATAATTTTAAGCCTGAAAAGTATTTTGAAATTACAGGAAGCTTTAATCCGCCAAATGGCGGTTCCGTAAAAGGAATACTCATCAATCCTAATGGAGAAACAAAGCAAAAGGATGATTCTTTGCTTGTAGTATTAAAACCTTTTGTTAATTCTCGCCTGAATCTTGATGAATTGAAGTCCGAAAAGCGAGAAATACTGCCTCCGCAGCTTTATAGTCTGAACGATTTACAGAAGGATGCCTTCAGATATTTCAATTATTCGGCAGATAAAACTCTGAAATTGGTCCAGAAACTGTATGAAGAATATAAATGTGTTTCTTATCCTAGGACACCTTCTAAGGTAATGGGCAGCCAAAATGTTCAGTTATGCCGTGATTTATACCAGAAATTTATGCGAATTTCGCCGGAATATTTTGTTTTGCATCCATATTTCGTGATTGATGAAAAGGATAAGCGGATTTTTAATGATGCAAAACTGGAAGCTCACCATGCAATTATTCCGCTTGATAAACTTCCGGCGAGTGCTACAGGTGATGAAGAGAACATTTATTCGCTTATTCTTGAACGATTTATGCTGGCTTTTGCTCCTGGATATAAGTATGAGAAACATACAGCAAAGGTTTCTGTTGGTGGTCATCTCTTTAAAATTGAAGGCAGAAAAGTTATTGATGAGGGGTGGCAGAAATTCCGCAGATTTACTCGTGTTTTAAAGGAAAAAGAGGCTGATAGTGAGGAAATTCAGGATTTAGATAATATTGACTGGCATAACTTGACGTTAGGTTCTGTTGATTCAGTTCAAAAATGGACGAAACCGCCAAAGCATTTTAATGAAGCCTCGATTTTGGCTTTTATGGAAAATCCAAAAGGGGAGTCTGAAGACAAGAAATTGTGTGGTTTAGGAACTCCTGCTACAAGACATACTTTTATTCCAAAACTTGAAAAATCAAAGTATATCGAGGTAAAAAACAAGAATATCTATATTACAGATACAGGCAAAAGACTGTTAAAAATAGTCTTGGAAAGCCCATTATCCGCTATAGCGGATGTTGGTGAAACAACAAGATGGGAAGAAAACCTGGCTCAGAATCCATTAGGTTTTGAAACTGAGATTAAGTCTTTTATTAGATCCTCTATGTGTTCAAAAGGAGGTTCTGATGAATAATAAGGTTTTCTTATATGAAGAAAATGGCTTTAAGGTGAGTAAACTTACAGTTCTTGGGACATCTTTCTTTATTGTTGAACATATAACAACAGGCAAACGCTATATTCGTAAGAGTTTGTCCGTTGTAGATGAAATTGTCAGGGGAAAGACTGTGATTTAACTATTTTTCAAGAGCTTGTCTGAATTTTTGTCCGAGTTCTGTGTTGGACCAGTCTGCTTTACCTGATTTTAGGTTCCTGAGAAGTCTGCTTACGCAACGTTCTGGTGTGCTGTTGTATGAAAGCAGCTTAAGGAATCTAGTCAGATGAGAATTCTGTGAAGGGAATTTTTCATCTCCAAAAGCAAGTTTCATCAGATAATACAGATAAGTAACGGTTTCAAAATCCAAATTGTACTGTTCGGTGGTGTATTCTTCCCGAATTTCCCAAGGATCACCACCTGCAGTCAGTATATCTGTAAG
>JAKSTG010000079.1 GCA_024402695.1 Treponema sp.
CAGACAACATTCGGATTCTCACGTGACGACTACGGTAAGTTCATCGATTCTTACCTTGATCAGAAAGTTCTCCTCCAGGACCCATTCAAGACTCTTGATGAAGGTGTTGGAGCAATGATCGGTCTGGCAGAAGCTGCTGGACGTTCAGTTAAATCTGATCTTCACCTCGGAATCTGTGGTGAACATGGTGGAGACCCAGCTTCTATCGCTCTCTGTTACAAACTGGGACTGAACTACGTTTCATGTTCTCCATTCCGTGTACCAGCTGCTCGTCTTGCTGGTGCTCAGGCTGTTATCGCTGATAACAAAGCAAAAAAAGCTGCCGCTGCTGCTGCTAAACCAGCTGCAAAAAAAGCTCCAGCAAAAAAAGCTGCTGCTAAACCAGCTGCAAAAAAAGCTCCAGCTAAAAAATCTAAGTAATTAGACTTTAAGCAATAAGCTTTTTAGCTTGCAAAGGCCCCCGGAACTCTCGTTTCGGGGGCTTTTTTTTGTTATAAAACTAACAAATATATTGATAGTGATATTTTCCTCAAATGGTATAATTAACATGTGGAGCTAATATGATTAAGAAACCATTCAAAGACATCGAACTTTCCCTTTTAGGTATGGGAAACATGCGTCTTCCAATTATGGAAGGTGGAAAAGACAAAGATATCGACTATGAGAAAGCTTCTGAGATTATTGATATTTGTATGAAGAGCGGAATCAACTACTATGATACAGCTCATGTTTATCATGGTGGCGGAGCTTCTGAAAAATTCCTGGGTGATGTAATGACAAAATACCCAAGAGATTCATATTACCTGGCAACAAAGTTCAACATTGGTGCCGAAAAAGACTACAAAAAATGTTTTGAAGCCCAGCTTGAACGTATGAAGACAGATCACATTGACTTCTACCTTATTCACTGTATTCTGGACAACAATATGCAGGAATATATTGATTCAGGTGCAGTTGATTACTTCATTGAACAGCAGAAAGCTGGACGCATTACATATCTTGGATTCAGTTCACATGCTTCTGTTCAGACACTTGAAAAGTTCGCAAGCCTGCGTCAGTGGGACTTTGCACAGATTCAGCTGAACTACTTTGACTGGATGTACGGAAACACAAAGAAAGAATATGAAATTCTTGCAAGCCGTAACATTCCTGTTATTGCCATGGAAAGTGTTCGTGGCGGACGTCTTGCAAGCCTTACACCAGATGCCGAAAAGCTTCTGAAAGATGCTCACCCTGATTGGTCAATCGCTTCTTGGGCTTTCCGTTGGCTTATGAGACTTCCTGCTCTTACAGTCAGCCTTTCAGGTATGACAACAAAAGAGCAGGCTGTAGACAATATTAAAACTTTCGAAAACCTGGCTCCACTTACAGACGAAGAAGAAAAACTGCTTTTCAAAGCATGTGATATTTTCCATGAACAGGTTCAGGTTCCATGTACAGCATGTCGTTACTGTACAGACGGATGTCCTGTTCAGATCAATATTCCGGAAATCCTTAAGGTTTATAATCAGTATAAACTTCAGGGGGATTGGGCTTTGCAAGGGCTTAAAAATGTTAAGTCGGAAGGAATGCCTAAAGACTGTGTACAGTGCGGTGCCTGTACAGGTCACTGTCCTCAGAACATTGATGTTCCAGCCATTATGGCTGAACTTGGAGAAAAGACAAAATAGTCTTTCTTCATAAATAATTTGAACCAAGTTTTTAGAAGGAAAGCAGGCTGTCCGAAAGGACAGCCTTTTTTGTTAAGGAATGTAGATTACTTCGCGAGGTTTAGAACCGTTGGCAGGTCCAACAATTCCACGTTCTTCCATTTCTTCAACCAGGCGGGCTGCGCGGTTGTAACCGATTTTCAGACGGCGCTGTACGTATGAGGTACTTGCTTTTCCGGCCTGAAGAACCACCTGAAGGGCTTCGTCATAAAGCGGATCTTCACCGAAGTCTGTTCCGTTTTCAAAGAGTTCTCCCTGTTCGTCTTCATCCGGAGTGAAGATTTCGTCATCAATGTAATCTGGTTCACCGTATTCTTTAACGGCATCAACAACGCTTTCAACTTCTTCGTCGCTGATGAAGGTACCCTGGATACGAACCGGGTTAGGATCAACAGCAGAAGCATAAAGCATGTCACCACGGCCAAGAAGTTTTTCGGCGCCCGGTGAGTCGATGATGATTCCCGAGTCTGTGCGGGAAGCAACCATGAAGGCGATACGGCTTGGAATATTTGCTTTGATAAGACCGGTAATAACGTTTACAGAAGGGCGCTGTGTTGCCAGTACCAGGTGGATACCAACGG
>JAKSTG010000008.1 GCA_024402695.1 Treponema sp.
ACAGATTCCTCTTTCCCATTTTGAAATTGCTCTGTCTGTAATGCCTAACTTTTCGGAAAGTTCACTTTGTGTAAGATTGTGCACTTTTCTCTGTTCACTAATGAATTTTCCAATTTTGATCTGATCCATATTTTATCTCCTTTTTTTCATCAGCTTCTTCCGCTTGCTGATGATTCAAACATAACGGGAAATACCTCTTTTTTAAACAAACCGATGGTTGAATTTCATTTTTTACTCATTTTTAAGGAAATCCAGGATTATTTCGTTCACGTTCAAGTCACAATAGCGCTTTGAAGGCCACGAATGAGGATAATCTTTTATGAGCATCCACCAGACTTTACTTTCATATTTATAAATATCAATTTTACTATTCAATTTTTCAATCTTCGGATTTTCTTCTATTCCATTTTCGGTCACAAAAAAATCTATTACATCTTCCATGGCAGGATTTGGATTATATTTTGCAGAATCATTCAACCGCATTGGAGTAACATCATCTTTTGTACCGTTTATCTGAAAAAACCTTACAGCTGTTTTTTTTCCTTTTCTGTGTTTCCAAACCCATTCCGGCATCATTCCACCAACACTTACAAAACCGTCAAAGTATTTTGCTCTTTCCACCGCCAGTTTGGTCGTCATGAAAGCACCGTTACTAAATCCTACAACATAAGTTTTTTTGCAAAAACCATATTGTTTCTGCAGTAATTGAACCAGACCGACAATAAAGTTCATATCTGCTTTTCCGAATTTATCATAATTATAATTCCACCCTGGTGCAGACATTTTTATGCCTGGATTTGGAATTCCATTTATATAAAGAACGGCATAATTTTGTGGCAAAGCATCTTTTTCGAACTGAGTATCTCGGGAAAACGAACTGGCAGAATTTCCATAACCATGAAGCATTACAACCATTTTCGTATTTTCATAGTTTCCGGTTTCCGGTAGATATAAAAGGTAACTCCGTTTCTTCCCCTGATATTCACAGGAAAATTTATTGGGTTGAGATTCCTGTGAAATATTCTTTACATTCGGAGAACAGGAGCAAAAACAGACCGCAATCAGAATCATCTGCAAAAGCTTAAAGAACTTCTTCATTTTTCCATTAAGCTCTTAGTTTTATAAAACAAAAGTTTTAACAAACCTTGCAGATTCGTCCATTGCTTCCAGCTGTTTTTCAATATCAAAATGCTCGATTGAATAATTTCCGTTGTAATTTATTCTCTTAAGTTTTTCCACAATAATTTTGAACGGAATTATTCCAGTTCCTGTAGGACAGGAACTTACGTCCGAAAGTCTGTCCTTGCAGTGAACGTTTACTATTCTGCTTTCCAAAACCGGATAAGCTTCCAGAACTTCTTCTCCGTTGGCAAGAAAATTTCCAGTATCAAAAGTAATCATCAGTTCCGGGATTTCTTTTATGTATTCTTCAAGGAAACATAACTTTGAACTTGGATTCTGAAGATTATCAAAATCTTCCATAGTCACAGTAATTCCTTCAGGCTTGGCCAATACACAGATTTTGCGGATCATAATCTTTACTTTTTCTTTTTCTGCCTGAACAGTATCTGTTTTCATATCTGAAAAATATGGCGGAATAAAAAGGATTTTATCTGCTCCAAGTTTTTTTGCAGTGGCAATATGATTTTTCATTTTGATATCATTGTCAAAATCTTCCCAAGTGTAGTTTTCGTACAACTGACTTACAGAAAGTCCTGCATCCTGTAATTTTTTCTGAAGTCCTTCCTGTGACCCAATAAAACCTGCATTTGTTTCAATGCCGTCAATTCCGCATTTTTTTGCTGTAGAAAAAACTTCTTCAATAGATTTTCCGCTCTGTTCATGAGCCTGTAAAAGATGTTCCAGAAAAATTGAAATCTTCATTTTTTTACCTCTGTGCATTCCCTGATTTTTACATCTGATTTTGCCGGAGCACACCAGTAGACTCCGTTTTTAATTATCTTCTGAATTTCTTCCTGATAATAAACAGGGTATTCTTCATGACCTGGCTGGAAATAAAAAATCTTTCCTTTTCCACGTATCCATGTACAGGCACTTCTGAAGACATAGCCGTTAGAAAACCAGCCTGTATAAATAACATCATCAGGTTTAGGAATATCAAAATATTCCCCATACATTTCTTCTTTAGGAATTAAAATTTCTTCAGGGACTCCGCTGGCAATTGGATGTGTCGGACAGGTGCAGAAAAGTTTTTCTGATTCATCGTGCTTCCATTTAAGACTCATTGTTGTGCCCATTAAAAGTTTCATTGGTTTGGAAAAATGAGCCGAATGAAGCGACAGAAATCCCATTCCGTCCAGAACTCTGTTTTTAATATTTTCTGCAACAGCATCCGAAAAATCATCCTGCTTTGCATGACTCCAGTAAATAAGCACATCAGTTGAATCAAGGATTTCTTTTGAAAGACCGTGTTCTTCCATATCAAATGTGGCAGTTCTTATATTCAGGTTTTCATCAGTTTTCAGGAAATCTTTTATGCAGTTATGAATGCCTTCCGGGTAAACTTTTCTGATACCTTCGTAAGTCTGTTCATGAAAAAACTCGTTGTAAATTGTTACGTTAATCATTTTTAAATTATACAGCAGGAAAGAAAATATCTGAAATAAATACTTTTTCACTAATGTTTGATCAATACATTTATGTTAGAATAGTTTTTAGGAAAAATTTTAAAAAGTTACCCAACCATTTTCCTCATAATCACACTATATATATGAATCTGAAAAATGAACTCAAAGTAGGAATCAAATGAAAAAAACGGAAACAGACAAAAAGATTTTACAGTATAAGGAGAAAATCTACGGTTTTGCCTTAAGTAAAACAAAAACAGTGATCATCTTAAAATGAAAAACTGTTTTGAAGTATAATGTTGAATACAGCGAGGATAAAAATGAAATTTGCATATTCAGAAATAGAAGCCCAGGTTTACCCAAACTTCAAAGGCGGAGAAAAGAAACTTACAGCCAAAATGTTTTTTGACGGACAGAACCGTATTCTTCACGGAAGTCTTGAAGTTGGCGGAACAATCGGTCTTCATTGTCATGATGCTTCAAGTGAAGTTATTTACATTTTAAGTGGAGACGGCAAAGTGCTCATGGATGACGATGTTGAATATCTGAAACCAGGAGACGCCCACTACTGTCCTAAAGGACATACTCACAGTCTTCAGAATAATTCTCAGACTGAACCTCTTGTATTCTTTGCAGTAGTTCCTGAGCAGAAATAGAAACGGAAGCCTTATGACAAAACAGGAAGCCCTTTCACTTTTCAATCAGATGCATCCGGATTTTTTCTCACAGAGTTCCATCGTGAACATGGATGAAACTGAAATTATGGAAGAGCAGATTTTAGAGCTTGCACATTTTGACAAATCCGCTTTGAACATTCCTGTACCCGAAAACATAACCTTCGGCTGGTACCAGGGCGATGCTGAAAAGCTGCTTAAAGCTGTAGCGGAAGTTGAAGAAGAGTGGGCTCAGTTCGATATTTTCAAAACAGTTGATCGGGTTTTCTGCGCCATGGCCCGTGTTCCTGATCCGGGAAAGCCCGGTCCTTTTAAAAACGAAATCGCAAGCTTCTGCGTTTTGGAAGATATGGGAACTCATGAACTTGGCGGGCGCAAGATCAAAATCGGCGGGCCCGGTTGTGTCGGCACAGTACCTGCTTTCAGGCGGAAAGGTATTGGGCTGAAGATGGTTCAGGAAGCTACTCAGATCTTAAAGGAAGAAGGATTCGAGTTAAGCTGGATTCACTGGACCGGAGTGGGACACTGGTACGCACGTTTAGGTTACCTGCAGGTTCTCCAGTGGAATAAAAACGGAATCATATAAGAATCCGGCAGATTATTGCCGCCAGAGTACCCGAAAATAAAAACGGTACAAAAGGGAGCTTCTTCAAAGGGCTCCCTTTTATTTTTGCTGTAAAAAAAGTAAGGACGGTAAGAACACAAGCCACACCAAGACCTGCCAGAGCCCATAATAAATTTCCAACTGCAATTCCACAAAAAAGCGAAAACTTTACATCACCAAATCCCAGTTTTTCATTTCCGCAAATTTTGTGTGTTATAAAAAAAATAATAAAAAGACCTGCACTGGAAATAATGGAAGGAATAAAAGATTCAAAACAGAAAAATACTGCGGCAAGCCCGGTTACCAGAGTTCCAAAATATGCATTCCAGGGATTTATTTTCATTGTTCTGAAATCTTCCAGAACGCATGGAAATCCCAAAAAAATAAAAATCAGCAGTGAAAAGATTTTATAACGTAATTCCAATTGGATCTCCTAAAACAAAACTGTCAGGCTTTACTTTGCACTCATAGCAAAGAATCTCCACCCCGGAAGCAGCTGCCATTCTTAATGACTTACCGAACTCTGGATCAGTTTCATCATTTGGGCTAAAACTTTTCATGCCGTTCATCTGAACAAGAAACAGAACTCCGGCCCAGTAACCATTTTTCCGGGCATCAATCAGTTCCTGTAAATGTTTTGTACCCCGTTCGGTAGGAGCATCTGGAAAACGGCAGAATCCATTTTCTTCAAGAGTAACGCCTTTTACTTCAAGGAACCCCTGCTGCCCCGGCACCTCTCCTGAACCAGGAAGTTCAAAAGAGAAATCAAAACGTGAATTCTTATAGGTTGTTTCCGGTTTGAATTTTCCTCCACGCTTTTCGGCCCATTTCTGAAACTCCTCTTTTACAAGAGCATTGGGAGCCTGGCTGTCCATATTCACCAGAAGTTTTCTCTTTCCTTTTTTATCACAAAGTTTTTCAACCGCCACAAGAGAATAACGAAGTTTTCTTGTTCCCATACGTCCATCAAAATCCTCAAGAAAAACTTTTACTCCGGGCACAAGAAGCTCACGGCATCTTCCGGTGTTCTTTACATGAACAGTTTCAAGGTTACCTTCTATTTCAACTTTTGCAATAAACCGGTTCGGCCGTTCCTTAAAAACACCTTCTACAATCTTCTGATATTTCATTCTAATGTTCGCTGACTTATTAATTTAAAATATTATATCACAAATAACTTTCTATTCCCTGTTTGAGTGTTATAATTCTTTTTATGGCACACTTTAATATAAAATTTTTCTCGAACTGTCTGAACAGACCGGTTCCTCTTGAAGTAATTATTCCAAACGATCCCCGCGCTGACTGGGAAGGTAAAGTTCCAAAGATTGATAAAGAAAACATGAAATGTATTTTTCTTTATCACGGCTACACAGGCGACGGCGGTAACTGGATTCCTGAATGGGAACTTGTAAAAAACAACTGTGCAGTTGTCTGTCCTTCAGTTGAAAATTCATTCTATCTGGATGGAATTTCTACAGCCCATAAATTCCAGACTTTTGTTGGGGTTGAACTTGTAGATTTTATCCGCAGCACATTTGGGCTGGCTCTTTCACCTGAAAAGACTTTCACTATGGGAATGAGTATGGGTGGATTCGGAGCAATGCACACCGCGTTAGCCTATCCTGAAACTTTCGGAAAATGTGTCTGTCTTTCTTCTGCCCTGATTGTTCACGGCATTGCCCATATGAAACCAGAAGACAAAAATCCTGTGGCAAATTACGAATACTACCGTGAATGCTTTGGAGATCTGGAAACAGTTGAAGAACGAGATGTGAATCCGGAAGTTCTTGCAATAAAACTGAAAGAGTCCGGTGCAAAAATTCCTGACATTTATATGGCTTGTGGCACCGAAGATTTTCTTCTGGAACCAAACCGCGCCATGGATAGATTCCTTGCAGAAAATAATATCGCCCATACTTATGTGGAAGATAAAGGAAATCACGATATGGATTTCTGGACTCGCTGCATTCCGGGCGCCATGGAATTTCTTTTAAAATAAAAAATGGGCGTGCCCCCATCTTTTGTGGTTTCGTAAAACTCAACCACTGCAAGCTGGGGTCGCCCCTTCCAGGTTCCCCTACGGTCAGTCCTCATTTCATTCGGACCGCGCTTCGCGCGCCTTCCACGGGCTCACGCTAAAGTCCTAAACGTTTCTGAACATACCTTACACTTTTCCGATATTCTTCATCTGAATGAAGGTGTTCAATAATCATTGGCATATCTTCTGTATGGGCAGTGGCAAGCTTCGTGTAATATTCAATATTCAAACTGCCTTCACCACATTTACATTCTTCTGCCTGCCATGTATAAAGCTCTTTGTTTTTAATATCTTTCAAATGACAGCTTAAAATAAGGCCGTCAAGTTTTGTAAATACGTCTGTCATGAATTCTTCCTGACAGAAGAAACGTTCTGCGCTGCTCATCATATTTACAATATCCATGTGAACACCGGCGCCGTCACGGTTGATATCAGAAAGCAGATCAAGATACTGGTCTGGTCCTGTAGGGATCATCCATGGCATTGGTTCAAGTGCATACTTTGTTTTTACAGGACGAACTGCATCGATAATTTCCTGAACGCTGGCAACTGTTTTTTTCCAGGCTTCTTCGGAATAATTTTCTTTATATCCGCCGTCCCATTTTTCGCCGGCAATTGCACCTGCAACATTTACACAACAGCGGGCTTCAATTTCTTCTGCCAGTTCCAGCTGACGGATAGCATATTTTGTCATCTCAGCTTTTTCTGCGGGATCGGCACTGTTTACATTTCGCCACACACCGACTTCGGCGATGACAATATCATTTTCTTTTGCAGCGGCAACATAGTCTTTTACAAGACCTTTGTCTGCATTGCAGTCCAAAGGGAAAACTACACTCCCAAGTCCAAGTTCCTTGTGAGCCTTTGCCCATTTTTCTGCATTGTCATAAATCAATCCCGATGAAATTCCAAGTCTCATAAGAGTCCTCCAAAATAGGATGTCTCAGAATAAAATACACTCCCGGTCAGAAAACAGATACTCAGCAACGCTCGCTAGCGTCGCTGGACGCGAAGCGCGGATAAGAAACTATCAAGCCGCGCTTCGAGTCCTGCTGGTATCATGTTTTCTTTTCTCGCGTGTATTTTATTCTAAACTATTTATCTAGAATTTAAATCAAAAAATCTTTAACAGCCGACAAATGCTTCAGACCGGTAGCGCGGCCCATCTGGTAAACTCTTTCAAGTTCGTCTGGATTATGTTCTGTGCGGCTGATTCCCACATCCACTTCTGGTGCAATTACCAGACAGTTTCCGGCAGCTTCCTGTTCAAACACAAAGGCCTTTTCTTCTTCATACATTATATGACGACGTCCCATAGCTTTTACAATTTCAGGATTTTTTCTGAGAATCAGTTTCATAAGGCCGGCCATTGAAGAAGGCTTTTTTACGTAGTCTCTTGTGCGGGTAAGAATGACAATATTTTTTTCATAGCCAAGTTCCATGAACTGTTTTAGTGGAATTGAGCTGGTAATTCCACCATCCAGGTAGCGTTTGCCTTCCAGTTCAACTGGTGTAGAAACCAAAGGAAGACTTGCAGAAGCACGCATCCACTTAAGATCTTCTCCATCACCATTTGGGATTTCATGAAGCAATGCTTTTCCTGTTTCCAGTTCAGAAACAACCACATAAAATTTCAAAGGATTTTCTCTGTAAGTTTTTACGTCGAAGAGATCATATTTGAAAGGAATATCTTCATAACAGAATTTGGCGTCATAAAGATCGCCGGAACGAAGAAGGCTTCGGAAAGTTCCGTAATGGCTGTCACGCGAAAAACGCTTGTTGTAGCGGACCGCCCGTCCCGGCTGTTTTGATTTATAATTACAACCAAAAGTTGCACCGGCACTAACTCCAACAATTCCGTCAAAGTCGATGCCGTTTTCCATAAATACATCGGTAACGCCGCAGGTGAACATTCCCCGCATAGCGCCGCCTTCAAGAACCAGTCCTGTTTTTACTTTTCCCATAGAATCAGTTTATCAGAACAAAGGGCATCTGTTCTATTCAATTCCGAGGGCCTTTTTTATGGTTTCTTCCTGATTCAGGAATTCTTCATAACCTTCTATAAGCGGGTACTTACCGGCTTCCGGTTTTTTTGCCCAATACCAGGTATCCCGCATACGATTCACAACATCAAGAGCTTCAGATTTTTTTCTGACTGCAATTGCATATCCTGAATTTGCAACCCATTTTTTTTCCTGGTCAAAATAATTATAGTGAAGGTAAACAACATATTTATAGTCGTTATATGAATATTTCTGGATATTCAATTCTCTGTCATAAAGATTATTCACAGTTCTGCTTTCCAGATAATAATAAGTCATTCCATTATGAACCAGCTGTATTTCTTCATCAGAAAACTCATCTTCACCTGCGGAACCAGATGGAGTATTTTCTGTTGCTGTTTTAAGAACATAAGAAATCATTCTGTGGCAAAAATAAAGTCCGGAGATTTCTTCTTTTGTTGACCATCCCCATGCAACCCATGGGCCAACTACAATTTTCAAAGTATCCCCTGCCAAACCTGCAAGTTCTTCATAACTGTCAAAAGTTATTGTCTGTCCTAATTGAATGTTTTTATTAACCCAGAGATTGGCAGAAGGATATGTACGGATATACGTATCATCATCGTATTTATAAGCATCCAGTGCATCTGCATCTACCACTTCAAAAAGCATAACGGAATAAGTTCCGCTGTAAATTCCACTATTAGGATTTCTCTCGGCATCTGTATTCTTATACTGATTCAGACACAGATATTCTTTACCAACAACAGGTTCATTCAGTTCAAGATAAACCGGCATGTATGCTCCATTGTCGCCTTTAGCAAGATCAGCGATTTTATTGCCGTTTTCATCAGTAAAAAAGTATTCACCTTCAGGTGCCAGTGTAACATTCTTGGATGTCTTTGGAGGAATCTCGTCCACTTCATTATTTTCGGTGGCGGATCGTGTCCTGCTTTTGTTGTTTTTAACAATCTTTACCGGTTTATCTGTAGGATTAAAAAGTACTACACTTGTTCCGATATCGTCACCCACGCTTTTATTTGGCTGTTCACAACCAGTAAAAAGCCCAAATCCCAGCAAGAGGGAAAACATAACAAAAAATACAGTTCTTTTTTTCATAAAAATCTCCTTTTTTATATTTCAATAACTATCTCAATATTTCTTCCCAGGACTTAATCCAGACAGATTCAACAACTGTTTTTTTACCGCCACTGTAACGTGGATTTGTTGCTTCCAGGATAATTTCACAGCCTTGTGAATAATCAGGATCTTTAGTCTTCTTAATCCATTCAGGATTTTTCAAACCATTTTTTGATTCCATCTTTCTTGTATCCAGCTGAATACGGAAAACATGTGAACCATCATCTTCCCAAGAGGCTTCATTTCCTGAGGCATACTCACGAACTCTTAAGCGAACAGGGACTTCTGTCGAAGACACTTCTACTTCAAGTACATCACCTGCTACTTTTTCAAGTTTCCATCCGCACTGATTATAATCTGCCTTTTCCCAGTTGATTACAAAATCATCATCAAGCCATGCATTATCTTTCTTTGAACCAAGTTTAACATCCCCAATTCTGATTGATTCAGGCTGAACTTTTTCTTCTTCATTCAAAAGCTGAACAGATTTAATTACTGTTTTCTTTCCGCTTTTTGAAAGGTTATCTGCACGGATATGGATTTCTTCAATTTTCTTTGAAGGATCCCATGGTCCTTTTTCTTCCCACATCCAGTCGCAACCTTGTCCATCGAATCTTGCTTCAATAACTCCAGGTTTTGTTTCTTTGAAGCCAATATGACAGCCATCTTGAACTAGCCTTATATCAACAGGCACATCTGTTGTCTCGATTTCTACACGAATTACATTATAAGCAGAAAGATTAGTGTCTCGGAAATTCCATCCTGTAAAAGGATATTTTTCTTTCTTGTCCCATTCCCATTCAATAAGACCGTTGTCTTTTGTAAATGAACGGTAACCAGAAGAACCTAATTCCTTACCTACGAGCATGAACTGCTCATTTATTTTTGCAGATTCTTTCAACAGTTCAATTTTCTTTACAACAGTCGTACAATCTTTTTTCAAAGGCTGGTCACTGTAAAAATGAACAAAGAATCTTACCCCTTCTGATTTGTCGATAAGAGGTTCTTCGCTGTTGGCCCCTTCTCCTGTAAGTTTCATTTCATATACATTTGAATCGGTTTTACGGGCAAATTTCCACTTTCCCTGGTTCTTGTCTGTTACAACAAAATCAACAAGAACATCTGTTTTTTCCAAAGTGATTCGAACGCTGTCATATACAGACAAATCAATTCCCGAAAGATTCCAACCGGCATTTGCGTCATTACTGCCTTTTTTCCAGATTACAGTTTTGTCCTGAACTTCACAGCGATCTTCAATACCGCCAAACCCTCTTCCCATTAATCCAACAGGTCCTGCATCAGCTACTTCGCCAGGTTTCAAAAACTGAATGCTTTTTACAACAGTTGTTTTATCTTCAGCACGGACAACATTATCATTCCACTGATTCAGATAAATTCGCAAACCTTTTGAAAGATCATACATTGGTTCACCTTCATATTCCCAGCTTCCTTCTCCTGTAAGCTTTGCTTCAAAAACATTTTTTTCTGTTTCAGGAAAACCTATGCTCAAGTTCCAGTCTTTATCTGCAAATCTAAGGTGAACCGGAGCATCTGTACTTTCTATTTCTACACGAACACGGTCATAAACAGAAAGGTCCATTCCGGTAAAATCCCAGCCGGCATCTGCATTGTCATAACTTTTTTTCCAGGTGATAACATTACCGGAAACACGACTCTGCCAAACATGGCTTCCCAAACGCACTCCGTCTACTACAAGATCATCTCCAGAATTAACATTCTCTTCTACAATCTTTTCATTTTTTGCATTAGCTTTTTTAGAAGTTTTTCCATTTCTATAAACTACTACACTCTTAATCTGCGTAGTTAAATATTTTTTTGGAGGAACCTGAAGTTTGATTTCAAAACCTTTTGTAAGGTCCGGAACAGATTCCGCACCCCAGATATTTCCGACTCCATCAAAAGGAGCATAACATACACCCTTTTCATCAAACTCGTATGCCCAGCAGTCTTTATTTCCCGGATTATTTGCAAGAAGAATTTTCATTTCCTGAGGTTCTTCCAGTTCAATGCGGATTCCGTCATAACCTGAAAGATCTACACCTCGAAGGTCCCATCCGGTTTCATAACAGTCGGCATCCATTGCCCAGCTCCAGACAATCATTCCGTTGATTGTAACTCTTGCATTTGCCCAGTTAATTGATTCAGCGCGAACACCTTCAAAATCAAACAAAGCTTGAGGATCAAGCTTAACAGGACCGGCAGTTACTTCTTCTGCTTTTGGCGTTGATCCGCAGGAAGCAAAAACTAAGGCTGCAGAAACAAGCAGAACAACTTTCATCAGTTTTTTCATAAAATCTCCTTTTTATCTTTCTAGGAAAATAATAAGAGAGAATTATGATTTTGTAGTGAGTTTAAAATAATCAGAATTCGGTGATTTTTTTCACCATTTTATTTTAGTTTTACTTTATAAGTTCAATACTTTTAATTATTGATTTTCGGTCTTTTTTCAACGGCTTGTCGCTAAAGTAGCGCAGAAATAAAAGAACGCCTTCCGATTTCTCATAAGCTTCTGTATCATTCCACTTCCAGGCAGCCCCTTCTTTTGAAAAGTAAGCTTCTATTTTGTAAGGATCTTCTCCGCGGAAAGCCGTCCAGTTCTGCCAGTCTTTATCTGTAATGGTCAGTTCCAGTCGCACTTCATTTTTTTCGAACTCAACACGGAAACCTTTGTATTCCGAAAGGTCAACTCCAACAAGATTCCAGCCGCATTTTAATTCTGTATTGTCTTTCTTCCAGATAATGGTATTTCCGTCCAGAACTGTATTGTCTTCAACACAGCCAAGGGCCCGGTTCATTATTCCAAATTCCCCGGCATCAAAAGGCTCTTCACCTGGTTTTAAAAAGCGGATGCTTTTTACTATCGTCTGAGTTTCTTCCTTTCTGATTTCATCATCCTGTTTCTGAAGCAAGACCATAAGGCCTTTTGCAGGGTCAAAAGGATAATTAATTTTTTCAACCCAGCGGGCGCCTTCCCCCGTAAGCTTTACTTCAAAAACAACAGGCGAAACCCGGCCATAGCAGTGCCAGTTTTTCATCTGTCCGTCACAAAGAATCAGGTTCAGGTTCTTGTCGCTTTCGGACACTTCAACCCGGACTCTGTCATATTCCGATAAATCCAGACCAGTAAAGTCCCAGCCGCAGCTGGAATCATTGAATCCCCGGCGCCAGTAAATTGAATCCTTTTCTGCAAAAGACCTTAAGACAGCAGTTCCCAAAGTTACCCCGAAAGGAGAAAGTTCTGGGGATTTTTCATTACTTCCTTTTTCAAGAAATTCAATGCTTTTGATTATTGTCTTTAAGTTTTTCTTTGTTCCGGGAACTGTAAAGAAAAGTTCCACACCAAGTGCCGGATCCATTTCACCCACATATCCCCAGGTATTGTTTTTTCCGTAGCCGTCAAAATAAACCATGTAAACACCTGGAAAAGTTTCCCTAAACAACCAGTGTCCCTGGGAATAACCGTTACTCAGTTTTACTGCATCAATTGGAATTTCAGGACTTTCGGCATCAAGAACGATTTTTATACCTTCGTAAGCTGAAAGGTCTACATCTCGCAAATCCCAGCCAAAATCTTCCCACTGACGATTTGCCTGCTTCCAGATGATTTCTCCCCTGGAATTCACTGTAGCTCCGTCAGTAAAATTATAAGAGCCCAGTTCTACTCCAAAAATAGACCATTTGTCCGAAGCAGACTGCCCCCACAAGGAAACGGAAAAAATAAGAGAAAAAATGAAAATGTGAAAATACTTTTTTTTCTTCACTACAAAAATTATTTTACCCTATATATAGTTCTATGTAGATAGAAAAGAATAATAAATTACCAATGATTTTTTTCACCGGATTTCAATGAAAAATTGCGGTTTCAGGCAAATCTTTTTCCATGCTATAATTAAAATATGATAAAAAAGTTTATCAGAAATACTATCGTTGCATTTATCTTTTTACTCGCCGGCTTTCTTTCTGCAGCCTGTTCACAGAATTCAAAGCAAGTCCATAAAACATACGAAAAAATCACAGAACTGGGAACTACGGATACTTTTTTTCTGGACCAGACCTATATTACCCAGAGTCTGGACTTTGCTCTTTATGACGCATGGATTCGTCTTGATGAAGCCCTTTCACTTCTGGAATCAAACAAATCACAGGAAGCAGTGGCTACAGCGCAGAATATTTTTCTGCAGGAACTCGAAAAAGAAAAACATCTTAAAACCTATAACATAGCCCGCGGTATGTATGGAATCCAGAACCAGTTGAGCGACATGGAAAAAGCCTGCCTCGAAAAAGACCGTCAGGATCTGTCCCGCCTGGTTACTGCATTCTATATTTCAAAAGGATTGATTTACCAGAAAAGCGGAGCAATTTTCATGCAGCTTGTAATTCTTATGAGCATACTCATTCTTATTGTTATGGCTCTTTTGTTTTTCTATCAGTTTACTTATGCACGAAAGCAGGAAATTGAAAAAATCCTTACGGCAACAAATAAAGGACAGGAAGAAGAACGGCGCCGCATTGCCCTGGAACTTCACGACTCCGTTGCCCAGCAGATGCGTTATGTGTCTCTCCTGGCAGAAAAAATTCCCGACGAAAATCTTTCAAAAGAAATCAAAACCAATCAGACTCAGTGTGTAGAAAACATCCGGAACGCCTGCTACATTCTTTCTTCAATCAATATGGATAAAGGTTCTTTTCCTGCCGCTTTAAAAAATTCTGTAGACTCGTTCCAGAAACGAACAGGCATTTCAACTTCGCTGATTATTACAGATGATGCAGACTTTGATTCAGTTCCTCAGGAATACTTCCACCATCTTTTCAGAATTATCATGGAGCTTCTGACAAACATTGAAAAACATGCCGATGCAAAAGAAGTCACAGTCCTTATCAGAAATCCTTCTGCCTCCGATAAAATTCACCGTGGACTCATGGTTTTCATAACTGATGACGGCCGCGGTCTTGATTCAAAACTGCTTGAAATGATGAACTCAAAAAAAATCCTCAATATAAAAAACATGCACTTTGGTCTGCAGAACATAAAACTGCGCCTGAACGAAATTAAGGGAAGCATCAAATTCTTTTCAGAAGAAGGCGAAGGCACCGAAGTTGAAATAAGGATAGGAAAATGAATTTTATAATGATTGAAGACCACAACCTGGTAAGACAGGGAGTAAGCAAAATTATCGAAGAAAAAAGCAGTTTCAAATGCGCAGGAACTTTTGCCACAATCGACGAAACAAAATCATTCCTTGAAGAATTCTGCAAAAACTTTGACCATGATCCACTCATCTGCATTGTTGACCTGAACCTTGGAAACGAAGACGGGTTTTCCCTTATCCGTTTTATCAAAGAAAAATATTCAAACATTTTCTGCATCTGTTACTCAATGTTCAAAGGAGCCGGAATTGTGGAACAGGCCGTTACAGCCGGAGCAGTAGGTTATGTTTCAAAAAATGCAGATCTTGAAGTTCTGCTTCAGGCCATGGAAAAAGCTGACAAAAGTTCATTTTTTATGGAAGAAAGCCTCATTTCGAACTACATTGTATATACAAATCTCTTCTTAAGCCTTACAAAACGGGAAAAAGAACTTATCGGATTTTTCTTTCAGGGAAAAACTGAAAAGCAGATTGCAGAGGCTATGTGCATTACTCCGCGTGCTGTAGAAAACTACATGACCCGCATTCTTTCAAAACTGGGTGTAGCCGGCAAAAAAGAACTTCTGGATAAATTCGGAGACGCATAATGGAATTCAAAAAGTATTCAATAAAGTTTCAGCTCATAATTGCACCGATTTTTATATTGTTGAATCTCTTAGTTTCTTATTTGTCGGGACAGGTACTGCATCTGCCTCTTTTTATGGATATGATTTTTGTCTATGCGGCTGCCTTTGTTGGAGTTCCCTGCGGAATTATTACAGGAATTCTTTTTTCCGTTTCCGGCGCCATTTTTCTTCAGCACGATTTTTCTTACTCGCTTTATGCAGTTTGTACCGTAACGGGAGTTTTCCTGACCTGGCTTCTTATAACCCGAAAAGAAGATTTTTCCTGGATTCGGGTCGCTCTTCTTATTTTTCTTTCCAGTGTGATTATCAGTCTTGAAGGGGCCCTGCTTTATTCCCTTTTCCTGTCTGACCGGGGAGGACCTAATGAAATCTTATCCGTTGTTTTTCTAACTTACACTCTTGTCATGCAGAACTTTGGACTTTATCTAAGTGCCTTCCTTGCCCGGCTTCCCGTAAATCTCTTAGACAAAGCAATAGCGGTTCTTGCCGGGCTTGGCATTTTTAGTCTTCTATCTTTTTTACACCGTCGGCATAAGGCATAGTACTGATACTTCCGTCTTCGTTGTATTTGAATTCTGTTACACATACTGAGCGGTGGAAAAGACTTCCTCCAGGAAGCTGATCTGTGTGATAGAAGAAATATGAATGTCCTTTGAAATCACAAAGCCCCGGATGATTTGTAAAACATGATCCTGCTTCCATAATTACTCCGCCGTACTTCCATGGTCCTGTAGGGCCAGTAGAAGTTGAATAAGCAAGGTGTTCATTCTGCTGGCCTTCGCCAACTGCAAAACCTGCAAAAACCATGTAATAAATTCCATTACGTTTGTAGAACCATGGACCTTCGCCATAAGAAGTTCCAGTATTGTGACTTCCTTTTGCAAAAGCTTCTTCTGTCATTGGAATGCGTTCAACATTTCCGCTGTAAGAAATCATGTCTTCGTTCAGTTTTACATAGCGCAGTTCAGGGTTTCCAAAATACAGATAAGCCTGACCGTCATCATCAATAAAAACTGTAGGATCAATATCGTTCCAGTCGCCTTCATCAACAAGAGGGTGACCTATATCTTTAAAAGGCCCTGTAGGAGAATCTGAAACTCCAACGGCAATACAAACTCCACCGTTTCTTTTGTGAACCGGACAATACAGATAAAACTTTCCGTTTCTTTCACAGCACTGTGGAGCCCAAGCTCTGTCTTCTGCCCAGGCAATATCTTTAATGTCAAAAACCTTGATCGGGTCTGACCATGTTTCCATGTCTTTTGTGGTAAAACAGTACCAGTCATTCATGGTATAAAAATTGTTTATAAGTTCGTTTTCATCATGAGTTGTATAAAGATAAAGTGTGTCACCGCTTACCATTGGAGCGGGATCGGCAGTGTACATTGTAGTACAGATAGGATTTACCATCATTTTCTCCTTAATAAAGCAACTTTTTTGTTATTCTGCATATAGATTACACTCAATTTGCAGTTTTCTTCTATAAGAGAGTTTTAGTATATTAGACATATTTTAAATCATCTTCTATAATAGGAATATTACAAATTAGAGATTTTTAACTTTTTATACATGAGGTACTTTATGACTAAACTGTTTAGAATTTTTGTAACCAGTATGATTACTTTTATGCTGCTGTCCTGCTCAAACCTTTCATCTTCGGGACAGGGAAAAATCTCCGTTCAGCTTCCTGGCGAACCAAAAACAGCCCGTAAAATTGTTGAAACTCAATACACAAAAGAAGATGCCAAACTGTATAAAGTGTCTTTGATCTGTGTTGAATTAGATTTCCAGGATACAAAAGAAGGTGAAGCTGGCGACACAATTATTTTCGACGCTCTTGAACCTGGAAAATATATAATCAATGTACAGGCATTCAATGACGAAAACCTTGTTGTTGCAAATGCTAAAGCACCTGTAGAAGTACTTGTTGTTGCAGGCGAAACTCAGACTCCTGTCATTCAAATGATTCCTTTAAAATATAAATATGATGACGGCGAAACTAAACCTGAAATCAAGGATCCAGAAATCGATGATCCTGTAATTGACGACCCAGTTATCGATGATCCTGTTAAAGAAGAAACAATCGTTTCGGAAATCAATGTTTTCCTTAAAAAGGACTTCCTTAAATATGAAGAAGCAAAAGAATTTATTGAAGCCCAGGTTTCAGGAAGAGCCGGTCTTCTGAAATCGGCATTCGACGTTTTCCTCATTTCTGAAGACAACAATGAACTTGCATTCCTTTCGCTTGAAGATCTCGACTGTATTTCCGTTTCAATGCCTTTCTATACACTTGAATCAACAGGCGAATCAGTTCCATATGTTGGGGAAGTGCCTTTCACCTTTAACTGCACTGCTTCCGATGAAGGCATTAAAGTTGTTGATCCTGAAACAAACCAATCAGTTAAATATTCAGTAAAGAAAGACCTTAAAATTGAAGATCTCAATGTTACAATCAAATACCCTGTAACACCAAAAGTTGAAATGGATGAAGAAAACATCATCAAGCTTCCTTCATTATTTGGTTCTGATGAAATTGAAGTTTCCCGTCCGGAAGCTTTCTATGAAACACCTAAAACATACTTCTATTACTCTGCAGAAGGCAAAGCTCCTGAAACAGTTTGCGATGAAATCAGTGAAGTTGAAGTTGCTTATGACAGCACTGATTACCTCCAGATTTATGAAGAACAAGGTGAAGACTCTTCATTTATTTATATTGATGTTCATCCATACCTCAATGAAAATTTTGAAACTGAAATCAAACAGACTGTAACAGTAATGCCAAGCGACTGGGCTTATTTTGAAGAAGAAGACCTGTCATGCACAAAAACTACAACAATTGAAGTTGTTCCATATACAATTTCCGAGGTTCTGGATGCAAACGACAAGCCTGTAACAACATTCGAAACAGACACCGTTTATCATGTTGTTCTTGAAAACGAAGCAGATAAAGAGCTCAGCAATTTCATAACCTTGTGGGAAGCTCCAAAAGCCGAAGAATCAAAAATCTTCGTAAGATGTGATGGTGAAAATGGTTTCTTCTTTATGATTACACAGCTTACCGGTGAAACATACGATATCATGTGTTCTGTATATCCACCTAGAAATGAGGAAGCCATTCTCGACATTAAAAAGGAAATCACACTTTCAGTCTCTGAAGAAGCAAACATCTCTAAACTGTCTGCAAGGCTCAAGGTAACTGAAAAAAACAAGGAATACGTTTTTGTTTCCGATGAAGAATCTTACGCGCTCTGTACCGGAAGCAATAACGAAAACAACGGCAAAACAGGACAGATTCTCACTCCGGATGATTTCGAATTCTATACAACTGATGCAAATGGTAGAGAAAAAATCTTTGAAATTGACAATTCAAACAACGGCTACCGTGTTGAAATAGCAAACAATAACTGGGGCGCAATCGGAAGAAATATTCCTGTAACAATCACCAGAAGTTGGCCAGTAGAAGAAAATTTCACAACTGTCACATTGAAACGTTACTCAAAAGAAGCTACTGTCAGCCTTATCGATGGAAGTGACAGTAAATATTCTTTCATCGTAAACGCAACTGACGGATATCCTGTTTATTCCGAAAAAGAAAATGATATAACCCGTAATATTGATTACATTACTCTGGATATTGAATTACTCAATACAGAAAACAAAGTTGAAAAAACAATATCAATTGTATCTGACAAAAACTCTGAATTCTTAAATAAAGAATCAAATTCATTGGAAGAAAACAATACTGCATTCAACAAACTGGATGTACTTATAGACTTTGCTGCTTTAGGCCTTACTCCAGGCGACTACATACTCAATGTTACATCACAGACATTCATTACAGACTATGAAGGCCTTTTCCTTCCATCAACAGTCAGTGAAATTAAAATTTCAGTTCCAGAAAAAAATGATGATGGTTCAAACACTGAAGACAAGATTCAGACAACAAACTAGCTTTGAGCTGATATTTCATTCATTTTAAACAAAAAACCGTGAGTCCACTGGATTCACGGTTTTTTATTTTTCATATTTCCTAAAGGTTATAATTCAAACTAGTAAGCCATTTTATAAATCGCCAGTATGTCGTCGTAAGCCAGAATCTTGTACCCTGAAAGAGTTCTGGTCTTATTACGGCTGCAGGCAAGAGCCAGTCTTTCAAGATCATTTTCCTTTACATTCAGTTCCCTCAAAGAAGTTGGCATGCCGATTGATTTGTAATAACGTTCCTGAAGTTCAATTGCCTTAAGAACCGAATATTCAGGATTTTCAGGATCCACATCAATGTTCCAAACATTCTGTGCAAACTTAATGAACCGTGGCATTGTGTCTTTGTAAACATAACGGGCCCATGAACACCAGAGGGCTGCAAGACCTGCACCATGTGCTACTTCAGGGTACACTGCTGAAACTTCATGTTCAAACTGATGAACAACAAGCTGGAAAGTACGTCCATACTGGGTAAGCCCGTTGTGTGCCAGAGAAGAAGCCCACATCATATTGGCGCGGGCAGCATAATCATTTGGATTTGCCAGACAGTCAACGCCTGCCTTCATAATCGATTTGATTACACCTTCGGCAACTGCATCTGTAAGGTAAGTATCTGTTCCCGGACAGAAATAACGTTCAATAGTGTGCATTGCAATATCAACTGCACCACAGGCTGTCTGATAAGGACTAACAGAATATGTCAGTTCAGGATTTTCAATTGCAAAATTCATGCGGTTAAAAGGACTTCCGTAACCGCGTTTTTCGTTTTCCTCGGGATTTGAAATTACGCAGGAATTTGACATTTCAGAACCTGCAGCAGAAAGTGTCAGAATACATCCTTTTTTGAGGCTTGCCTTTGGAGCGGCTTTTCCAAGAGAAAAATCCCAGACATCAACATCAGGATTTGCAACTCCGTTGGCAATATCTTTGGCGCTGTCCAGAACTGAACCGCCACCGACTGCCAGCACAAAATCAACTCCTTCTTTTTTACAGAGTTCAATTCCTTCGCGAACTTTGCTCAGAACCGGATTTGCAACAACTCCACCAAGTTCAACGTAAGGGATATTTTCTGCTTCCAGTGCTTTCTTTACTTTATCCAGAAGCCCGGACTTAACAACAGAACCGCTTCCGTAATGAACCAGAACTTTTTTAACATTGTATTCAGAAATGATTTTTCCGACTTTCTCTTCTTCCCCTTTACCGAAGTAAACTTTTGTTGGAATGTCATAAATAAAATTATCCATTTTTTTCTCCTTGAGCTTAAACCTAGGTTTTTATAAAAACCTACATATAAATTGAAATCTCAAAAACTTACTCCCAGTCAAAAAGTGGCCATCTAGCAACGCTAGCTAGCGTCGCTAGACGCGTACGCGCGGCAAAGAAACTATCGAGCCGCGCTACGAGTCTTGCTGATGGCACACTTTTTTCCTTCGCGTAAGTTTTTATTTGTTGTTTTAATATGTACGTTTAACCAAAAGCCTTAAAAATGGACGCGAGGGAGCAAAATGTGATGTGCAGTGGCACTTTGAGCGTGGCTTTATAGGTTCCTATACACGCTCAACGTGCAGCTGTAAATCGCTGCAACGCAGCGTCCTTAAAGGGGGCCTGGGGTCTCCCCAGGCGCGTCCTGCACATCCATTTTGAGACCGGGAGTCCATTTTTAAGATGTTTAATAAAACCCTAGGTTAAAATTATTACTTTTCGCCCCTAATTATAACCTTATTTCCTTTAATTTGAAGAAAAACCATGATATATGTAAAGCAATAACAAATTATTCGCGGAGTAAATATGGATTCATTTCTTTTCAAACAGACAGATATTACAGGCGGATTCTGGAAAAAACGCCAGAAGCTTGCAGTAGAAAATATTATTCCTTACCAGGAAAAAGCCATAAAAGATGAAATCCCGGGGATTGCTCCAAGCCATGCAGTGGCAAACTTCGAGATGGCAGCCCGCAAACTTGCCGGTGAAAAACTTGCAGAAAATGAGGGTTTCTATGGAATGGTTTTCCAGGACAGCGATGTTGCAAAATGGCTGGAAGCCGCCTCTTTCTCTCTTGCAAAATTTCCTGACCCGGAACTTGAAAAGAGAATTGATTCACTGATAGAGACAATCGGGAAAGCACAGGAATCTGACGGTTACCTGGACACTTACTTTACTCTGAAGCGCCCTGCCGACAGATTCAAGAACCTTCACGACGCCCATGAACTTTACTGTGCAGGTCACATGATCGAAGCCGGCGTTGCCCACAATGCCGCCACAGGAAAAACTTCCCTTCTGGATATCGTATGCCACCTTGCAGACTGCATTTACAAACACTTCATTACAGACAAGAATCCAGGCTATTCAGGTCACCCGGAAATCGAACTGGCACTTATGAAACTTTACCGTGCCACAGAAAACAAAAAATATCTGGAGCTGGCAGAACACTTCATCAATGTCCGCGGCGTGGATGCTGACTTCTTCAAGAAAGAAATGGAAAGCCGAGACTGGAATGTGTGGGGCGGAGAAAGTGTGGATCCTGCTTACCACCAGGCACACAAACCGGTTCGTCAGCAGACTGAAGCTGTAGGTCACGCAGTTCGTGCAGGATACCTTTACACCAGCATGGCCGACCTGGCTTTTGAAAAAGGGGACAGTTCCCTTTTTGATGCCAGTAAAACTTTATGGAAAAACATCACTCAGAAACGCATGTATGTTACAGGCGGTATTGGTTCCACATTCCATGGCGAAGCTTTCACAAATGACTTCGACCTTCCAAACGACACAGCATATTCTGAAACCTGTGCAGCCATCAGTCTTATGATGTTCGCAAAGCAGATGCTCCGCAACGAAAAACTTGGCGAATACGGCGACGTAATGGAATGTTCTCTTTACAACACAGTCCTGGCTGGAATGCAGTTGGACGGAAAACGTTTCTTTTATGTAAATCCGCTGGAAGCAATCACAGGCATTTCCGGAATCAGTCCAACCCATAAACACGCTCTTCCAGAACGTCCCGGCTGGTATGGCTGCGCCTGCTGTCCTCCAAACGTTGCAAGAACAATCACCGACATTGCCGATTACGCCTGGCTCAAACAGGATGACACTCTCTACTCTGTTCTGTTCATGGAAAATGAAATCAATCTTGATGATAATGGAATAAAAGTTTCTGTAAAAACTGAATATCCTTATGACGGAAAAATCACTTATTCAGTAAGCAGAACTGCCGCATCTTCTATAAAGAAACTTGCAGTAAGAATCCCATCCTGGGCACGCAAAGCAGAACTTTCAGGAACTCCTGAAATGAAAAACGGCTTTGCTTATTACGAAATTCCTGCAAATTGTACAGACTTTGTAATTACAATCGACCTGAAACTGGTACCAAGAAAGCTTTACTGTAACAACGCAGTTTCTTCAAACACCGGCAAAACTGCCCTTGCATACGGACCACTCATCTACTGTGCCGAAGAAGTAGATAACGGCAAAGTGCTGAATCTTTTTGCAAAACGGGGTGCAGCTCCTGAACTTATGGAACTTTCAAACGAACTTTCTGGAATCCGTCGTCTGAAAATCGAAGGACTCAAAGTAAAGAATTCAGCAGAAGATCCTCTTTATTCAGAATCCCCTGCAGAAACTGAGACCTGTGAAATCAGTCTTATACCATACTACACCTGGGCCAACCGCGGCCTGAACCAGATGCGCGTTTGGTTACCGGAAATGTAAGAACCATATTCTTTAATAGGAATATTTTCTGTAAAATAAACGTACGTTTAATATACGCAAACAACACTCACGCAATAACCAATGGAGGCCTCCCGCGGAGCCCCGTCGCTCGCTTCGCTCGGCTCCTTGCCCACGGTACTCCATTGTTTTTGCTCGCGTGTTGTTTTACCTATCTTTATGTACGTTTATTTCACAGGAGATTATATGAGCAACGAGATTTTTGATTGCAACGGAATTCCTTACCCAGAGTTCACTCGCGGAACTGTTACATACTGCGACAAGCTTAATGGCGCTATTCCTGAAGGAAGCGTTTACTGCCTTAAACTTTCTATCAAAGGAGAACGCAAACCTGTTCCGGGTCAGTTCTATATGCTGCACCCTGTAAAAAGCGACTGTCTTCTGGCACGTCCAATCAGCGTATTCCATTCAGAACAGAAAGGGAATTCAGTTGAAGTTACCTTCCTTATTCTTGTAAAAGGAACCGGAACTGTAGAGCTCTGCTCACTCAAAGTAAATGATGAAATCAAAGTTCTCGGTCCACTGGGAAACATCTTCCCACGCCCTGCTGACGGAAAAAAAGTTCTTATCGTTGGCGGAGGAATCGGAGTGGCTCCTGTTGCAGGATTTGCTGAAAGTCTTCCTGCAAACTCATACGACTTTGTCGCCGCCTTCAAGAGCGGTTCTTACGGACTTGAAAATCTCAAAGCTGAAAAACTTCTCATTACAACAGATGATGGTTCTGTAGGAATCAAAGGAATGGTTTCTGCAGCCCTTACAGAAGATCTTATGAAAGAAGGAAACTACGCTGCCGTTTACGCCTGCGGTCCTTCACCAATGCTGAATTACGTAAAACAGGTTTCTGAAAAATGTGGCGTTCAGTGCTGGCTCAGTATGGAAGCCCGTATGGCCTGTGGCATGGGCGTTTGTCTCGGCTGTACAATCGAAACTTCTGAAGGTCTTAAACGCTGCTGTAAAGACGGGCCTGTATTCGATTCAAAAATCCTGACATTCCCACAGTTCAAGAACTCTTTCGTTTCAAAACCAAACCGCTGGGGTTCTATGGTCGCAAAGCCTGGTGAACCACAGAAAGAATTCACTCCGGATCTTTCCTTCGACTTCAAGGGCGTTCGCTTTGAAAATCCTCTTATCGGAAGTTCGGGAACTTTCGGTTTTGGTGTTGAATACGAATCTGTATTTGATGTGAACCGCCTCGGTGGAATCTCTTCAAAAGGTCTTACCCTTGAACCACGCCAGGGAAACGAAGGCGTACGCATCTGGGAAGTTCCTAGCGGAGTTATGAACTCAATCGGCCTCAACAACCCTGGAATCCCTCACTTCATTGAAAACGAACTTCCAGAAATGCTTAAGCTTAAACCTGTAACAATCGCAAACCTTTCAGGCTCTACAACAGAAAGCTATGTAGAGGGAGCAAAACTTCTGGACAAGACAGACGTTCCTGTAATCGAACTGAATATTTCATGTCCAAATGTTGCTGCCGGCGGCGCTTCTTTTGGTATGACCTGCCAGAGTGCCGGAGCCATTACAAAGGCAATTCGTGAAGTAACAAAGAAACCTCTTATGGTAAAACTTACACCTCAGGCCCCTGCCCTCAACGAAGTTGCTCTGGCCTGTATTGAAGCCGGTGCTGATGGTATCAGCCTTTGTAACTCTTTCCAGGGAGTTGCCATCGACATTGAAAAAGGTGTTCCTGTATTCGACAAAATCAAGGCCGGATTCGGTGGACCTGCAGTTCGCCCTATTGCCGTTCGCCTTGTTTATGAACTGTGCCAGGAAATCAAAAAGCTTCCTAAAGAAAAACAGGTTCCTGTTATCGCCATTGGCGGAATTGAAAAATGGCAGGATGTAGTTGAGTTCATTATGGCCGGTGCAAGCCTTTGTCAGGTAGGAACTGCAACCTTTGCAAATCCTCTGGCCATGATTGAATGTATTGACGGGCTTTCAGCCTTCATGAAACGTAAAGGTTATAAGAATCTGGAGGAAATGAGAGGAATTATTCTCTAATAACTCTAAAAATCATTCTTGACCTTGACAAAGTTTTAAACATTGTCGTAATCGGTATATTGTTATAAAATATATAATACACAAATAAAATAGAGGTATTTATGAAAAAAATCGCCCTTGTGCTTGTGGGAACCGCAATGCTTCTGTCATTCGTTTCCTGCGGATCAAAAGCTGATCCCGAAGCAGAAAACAAACCTACTGCTCCGGAAGTAGTTGAAGAGCCGGTTGTTCAGGAAGAAGAAACTCCAGCTCCAGTAGAAATTGATACTTCAGCAGATAAAGCAGCCCGTGAAGCTGCAATGAAATCATACGAATCTGCTCTCGCAGCAAAAGAAAAGATCGATGACTGGGAACTCGCTCAGTACGATCAGAAACACTACGATGAAGGAAACAAACTTCTTGCTGAACTTGAAGCTCTCCTTAAAGACGAAAGCATTTCTGGTGAAGAACTTCAGGAAAAAGCAAAAGCCGTTCACGCACAGTACAACTCTGTACTGCTCTTAGGTTTCAAAAAAGTTGCTAAAGAAGCTCGTGAATCTGCATACGAATCAAAGAAAATGGCAGATTCTGTAAAAGCCGGTGTAGCAGAAAAAACTCGCTACCAGAAAGCTGTTGCCGACTTCAAAGAAGGTGACACACTTTACGCAATGCAGGCTTCAGAAAAAGCAATCGATCGTTACATCTCAGCAGACGATGAATTCTACGATCTTTACAATGAACTTACAGACAAACGTGCAGCAGCTCAGGCCGCAATTGAAGCCGCTAAAAAAGCAGTTGCCGAAGTTGAAGTTCTTGCCGGTGAAGCCGACATCACAGACCCTGTAGCTGACGGAACAGAAGGTATCGAAGCTGAAGATGCAGTTCTTCTTGAAGAAGAATCATTCGCAAATCCAGACGACGCTGTAGAAGAAGTTCCTGAAACTATGACTGAAGCTGTTGTTGAAAATGTTACTGACTTTGCAAACAAAGCCTCAAACATCCTTGGAGGTGAAAAATAATGAAAAAATTAGTTATTGCACTTACAGTTCTTTTGGTTTCTGCTTCAGTTTTTGCAGCAAGTTTTAAAAACAACACATACCAGAAACTTGCAAATGAATACACAAAGAAAGCGGTAGCCGCTATGGATGCCGGTGAATACGACCTTTCTATTGAATACTCAAAGAAAGCCGAAGAAAACGCCGCTCTTTCAAAAGCTTACATCGAAATGATGACTGCTAAAACAACAGCCGACAATGCAATCAACCTGGCTAAAAACCAGATCAAATATGCTGAAAGCATCGAAGCTGACAGAAACTTCCCAATGGCTTACACAGCCGCTAAGGAAAACCTTGAAAACGCAGAAAAAGCATACGGTTCAGAAGACTATATGAAAGCTGTTGAATACGCTAAGGCTTCTGTTAATTCCCTGGACGGAATCAGATCAATCACACCACTCCCAGAATGGTACATTGTTCGTCCTTGGGCTGAAACAAAAGACTGTTACTGGAACATTTCAGCACGTCCTTACGTTTACAACAACCCACTCCTTTGGGAAAACCTGTATCAGGCAAACAAACAGAACATGCCTAAACCTGAAGATCCTAACCTCATCCACCCTGGTATGAAGATGAAGATCCCAAGCATCACAGGTGAATACCGTAAGGGAACATACGATCCTAAGAAAGAATACGAGCCTTACAGCAACTAACGTTGCTTCCAGACTCGTTTACTTATAGGAAATTATTTAAGGCGGCGCGCAAGACGCGCCTTGAGTATACGAGCCTTACAGCAATTAAGGACTAATTAAAGGCTGCCAGATGGCAGCCTTTTTTTATTTCTTTTTTGTTGTTGTAGTTTTCTTTGCAGTTGTCTTCTTTTCAACAGTTTTTTTGGCCGGAGCAGCCTTTTTTACTGTAGCAGGCTTTTTTGCCGGTGCGGCAGTTTTCTTTTCTTTAGGAATGTCCTTGTATTCATCAGGGCTATGATGAGTCAGGTGGAAACCTTTTTTGTCAGGACATTTGTAGATATAAAGCTTAACCTTCTGTTCTTTTTCACTGTTTGCCTGCTGCTTTTCTGCATCTTTCTTGGTGGCATAAAGAGCTTTTGGCTTTCCGTTTGTGTCACGACAGGAACAGGCATTCTGTTCTACCTTGATTTTTGATTCTTTAGGTGCCAGGTGATATTTCCCGCAGTTTTCACACTTATAAGGATACAAATCCAGTTTGAATTCTTTCTTTGAATACTTGGCGCTTTCCTTTGCTTCTTTTTCTGTTTCGTAAGCCGACAGAGGCTTTCCTGTAGCTTTACTTACGCACTTTGCCATTTTTATTCTCCTTAGTTTTTATGTGCAAGATACAATCCCAATGCCGAAAGCATAAGTCCGTGAGGCATTTCCGGGGTACCCATTTTTGAAATCACTTCTGATTTTGGTAGTCTGAAGAAATTCACATATTCATCTTCGTCCAGATCCTGTTCTGAAACCTTCGTAAGATCCTTTGCCAAATAAACATGAACATGATTTGAGAACAAAGCCGGATTCGGATTGAAAGAAGCCAGTTTTGTAAGCTTTCCTGCCTTGTAACCGGTTTCTTCCAGAAGTTCGCGTCCTGCGGCAATATCCGGATCTTCACCGGCATCAATCACTCCGCCAGGGAACTCAACGCTCAGAGCCTTTTCCCCGTGGCGCCACTGTTTTACCATCAAGAAATCATCCTCAAGTTCCGGAATAACTATGGCCCAATCGCGGGCGTTGCAGACGATATAATCCCCTTCCAGACCGTCGGCAGAAACCGAATGTCTTTCTGTAACGTCAAAAACAACAGTCTTTAATACTATTCTGGAAGATTTCTCGTTCCAAATCAGTTTTTCATCATTCATTTTTGCTAAATTCCCTATCTCGGGTTATTATAATATGTATTAGGAATAAGACGCAAATTTTAGGAGGCTCATATGGCAATTATTACAATTTCTAGAGAAGTAGCAGCATTAGGTGATGAAGTAGCCGCAGTTCTTGCTGAAAAACTGGGATATAAGTTCATTACACGAAAAGATGTAGAAAAAAGCCTTATGGAACACGGCTTCCCTGAAAACAAACTTCCAAAATATGACGAAAGAAAACCCGGATTCTTTGCTTCCCTGGCAAAAGATCGTGATGAATATCTGGATCTGCTCCATCTGGCCCTTCTTGAAGCTGCAGACCAGGGAAATGTTGTATTCATCGGGCGCGGAGCTTTTGCTCTGTTCTCTGATGTTCCAAACCACATTGGAATCCGCCTTGTGGCAGACGAAAAAACCCGCTTGCAGCGACTAATGGAAGAAAAGAACTGGGATGAAAAGCAGGCCCGCCAGAGAATCAATGAAAGTGACGCTAACCGCATAGGATTCCACAAAAGTTTCTACAACGTAGACTGGGATGACTGCCGCAACTATACAGCAGTCCTGAATACTGGAATCCTTAACTGCGAATCAGCTGCAGATACAATTGTTGCAATCACAAAGGCACTGGTAAACGCTGAAGCCGAAGAAAAAGGCAAAAAGAAGCTGGATGAAATGCTTATGGCACAGAAACTCATCAATCAGCTGGTTTTTGAGCATAAAGTAAAGGTTGAATTCCTTCATGCGGTAATTGAAGGCAATACAGTGATTCTTCAGGGTGTTTCAGACTCTGTAGCCACTGTAGAACTGACAAGCCGTCTGGCTTCAGAAATCCTTCCTGATTACACAATCCAGTCTGCAATCAGCGTAATTCACGATTTCAAGGCATATTAACCGTTTTTTCGGTGAAATTAACTTTTTTAGAGATTTTTGGAATATAAGGGAATTTCACCGATTACGGAAAGCATTTTTCTGAATTAAAATATCTCATAGTGGGCGGTTCTCTCACCGCCTTTTTTTTTAGGAGAACAAAAAACAATGATTCAGAACAAACCTCTGGTAACAAACATGTTCACTGCTGACCCTTCAGCACACGTTTTTGATGGAAAAATTTACATTTACCCTTCACACGATCCAGGAGAAGACGTAGAAAACAATGATAATGGCGACCAGTACAACATGCGTGACTATCACGTATTCGAAATGGCCGACACTGAAAACTATCCAAAAGACTGTGGTGAAGTTCTTCACCTGAAAGATGTTCCATGGGCATCAAAACAGCTTTGGGCTCCTGACTGCAACAAAAAAGGTGATACATACTACTTCATCTTCCCTGCACGCGACAAAGAAGGCATGTTCCGTCTTGGTATCGCAACAGGTAAGAACCCTGGTGGCCCATTCAAGGCTGAACCAAACCCAATTCCAGGTTCATACTCAATTGACCCATGTCTCTTCGCTGATACAGACGGAGAATACTACTGTACATTCGGTGGTATCTGGGGGGGACAGCTGGACCAGTACCGCAACAACGTTTGGTCTGCAGAAAACACAGAACCAACAGAAGGAAATGCAGTTTGCGGAAAAATCGCAAAAATGAATCCTGATATGAAATCTTTTGCAGAAGAACCAAAAGACGTTGTAATCCTGGACGAAAACGGAGAACCAATCAAGGCTGTTGACCACGACCGCCGCTACTTTGAAGCTCCTTGTCAGTTCAAACGCAACGGAAAATACTACTTCACATACTCTACAGGTGACACACACAACATCTGTTGGTCAGTAAGTGACAATGTATACGGACCATACACATACGGCGGAGTTCTGCTTAAGCCTGTTCTTGGTTGGACAAACCACCACTACGCTGTTGAATTCAACGGAAAATGGTACCTGTTCTACCACGACTGTGAACTTTCTAAGGGTGTAAACCAGAACCGTAACATCAAGTTCTGTGAACTGAAGTTCAACGACGACGGAAGCATCGATCCAATTGATGCCCTCATCAAATAACGCGAAGCGGTATTTGATGTACTGAAATAAATTTCCTATAGGCAAGCGGAGCCGCCAGGCGACGCATGCTCTCGTAAAATAATTCCTGCTAGAAAATTACTATTCTGGATATCGGAAAGATAACAAAAAAGGCTGCCTTAAAAGGCAGCCTTTTTTGTTCTAGAGCATTCTGGATAGTCCCAGTGTAAGAGGACTGTTCCAGTAAATTGCAATTTCGTTGGTACTGTAGCTTCCCTGGTGATCAATAAAACACTTAAGAGGTGCCGCCCCCTGAAGTTTCTCTTTTGCTATAGCATCATTAAGCCCGGCACCAGGCCCACCACTCAACATGCCGGGCATAGGCTTTTTAAGGAAGCCGGAAGGTCTGTGGTGAGGGTTTTTCATAGGATTTGAGCCGAAACCTGTTACATAGCAGTAATCTACAGGATTTACGCCCAGAATGTATGAAAGCTGGCGCTGGAAGCAATGGAAGTATTCTTCGTCGCCTGTAAGGTCGTAGGCCATTGTAAGACAGTGTCCGGCATCCATGACGGCACCGTTACTTCCCCAGAAAATCTTTGGAAGTGGATATGCAAAAACGTTGGAATCGGCAATTTCCAGAGCCTTGTCGGCAGTGGCAATAACTGCCTCCTTGATTTCTTCAATCAGGCCGTCTGCAATTTTGCGGCTTTCTGCATCCAGAGATTCCAGAAGTTTCTGGTCCAGGCGCAGAAGACATTCGTTTCCGAAGCCTGTAAAACAGCCCCAGCCGAAGCCGTCGCCCCACCATGGGTTCTGCTGCAGTTCCTTACGCATCTGAACCGCCTTTTTAAGGTATTCAGCGTCTCCTGTAGCCCCGAAAAGAGCGCAGAGAGCGAAATAACGTTCATCCTTTGCACAGCCGTCGCCATAGCCCCCTGTAGTGATTTCAGGAGGGTTTTTATAGAGTTCATCCTCATGGGAATCAAGATATTCCTGGGAAAGCTTAGCGGCCTTAATAAGGCGGTCTGCAAAATCAGGATCAGAATCCTTATAGAATTTTGCGGCGTAAGCACAGGCGCCTGCAAAGTCTGCAGTTGCAGTTGTAGAAACAGGAGCCAGTACCAGAGGATCTTTTTCCTTGTCAGGCCAGATGAAACCGCAGAAGCGGTAGCAAGAAGCCTTGTGATAAACGGCACCGTCTTCTCGCTGCATGCGCAGGAACCATTCCAGTTCAAAGCGGACTTCATCCAGAATGGACAATTCTTCGTGCCAGAACTTCATTGTATTGCCGTAAAGGCCTTTTTCTGTTTCGTATGAATAAAGCAGGTCCATTACAGTCTTGGCACCGGCTACGATATAACGGCCGTAGTCTCCGGCATCGTGCCAACCGCCGTCAGCAGTCTTCTTGCGGTCAGTACCGTAAATATCAGCTGGACCTGTGTGACAGGCTTCATGACCCCATACAGGGTCTTTTACAGCCTCTCCACAACGGCTAAGGGTAAAATATTCAAGAGAGGTACGGTAAAGGTCCTTATAAACACCAGCCTTAATATCAAATCCGTAACTTTCGTTTCCGTCATATTCAATTGTATAGCGGCCTTCTTCTGAAAGGGCAGAAAAATCCACAAGGGCGTATTTTCCGCCGGCCAGTTCATCCTGGCGAACATCAGAAAGTGTTCCTTCAAAAACTACGGCACCTTTGTTATTTTTTACGACAAAAGATGCAGCTTTTTCGTTAAGAACTTCAACCACAGCCACTTTATCGGCATCAGGGAGGTAACCAACCTGATTAACAAAAATCTTACTCATGTCTTTTCCCCCAAAATATTACTTTATTGTTCCCGGCACTTCGCTTTCGGCGTTGCGGGCGGCACACCAGGTACCTTTTTTCAAAGCCGCAGCCATATCAGCTGATTTCAGATATTCATAAATGAATCCTGCATTGAAAGTGTCTCCGCAGGCAGTTGTGTTTACAGGCACAATCTTTTCTACAGGGCATGAATAGAATTCTCCCTTACAGGCGGCATAAGTTTCGTCAGTTCCGCGGGTAAGAACAAGGATATTTCCAAGTTCAACTGATTTTTCAATTACCAGCTGGCGGAGCTTTTCTTCCGGAACCGGGAATGTGTAACCGAAGGTAGAACAGAATTCTTCTTCGTTGATTTTGATTATCTGTGGAGTACAGATTTCCAGAGTCTTAAGCAGATCTTTACCGCAGAAATCGGCAAGGAGAATCACACCGGAATCTACCACTTTTTTTGAAATACGGGCCTGAAAATCCTCCGACCACATGGCAGGACGGCTTCCCGCAAGAACCACTGCCTGGCAAGAGGTTTTGAGGGGTCTGTCCCCTTTGTTCAGGTTGTCTGAGGGGTCTGTCCCCTCTGTCAAAGCTTCTTCCAGCAGATCCAGGAATTCCCCCTCGGCCCCATTACGGTCAAAATCCAGGGCCGGCTCCCCTACTACAAGTTCTGTGGTTTCGTGATTTTCTGAATCAAGAAGTGTAAGGCATTCGCGGGTAAAACCCGGAATCATTACGCTTTTTACAGCAAGACCATCCCGTTTTGCCAGATCCATAAACAGCTCTGCATTTTCGCTGCCAAGAGGACAAAGGGAAAGAGACACTCCCGGTTCCAGCATATCAAGAACGCGGGCTGTGTTTACTGCCTTTCCGGATGCGTCCAGACGATAAGATTTTGACCGGTTAACGTGTGTAAGAGAAACCTTGTCAAAAGTAACGGTTTTCTGAAGTGTGGAGCTGAGACAGATTGTCAGAATCATATTTACCTCGTTATAAATCCAGCAGGTCTTTTATGCCTTTGATTGTGTATTCAGCCTTATCCACAGTTTTTCCAAATCCGTAGGAAGCGTGAATAAAAGGGATTCCGGCTTCATGGGTTGCATCGGCGTCTCCCTGAGTGTCTCCGATATAGGCAGGATTATTCAGACCGTTTCTTTCGATAATCAGTCTGATATTGCCGGCCTTAAGGATTTTTGCGTCACCAAAACAGGCGTGATCCATAAAATAGGGACCAAAGCCTGTAACGCGAAGCATGGTTTCTATGTAACCGCTCTGGCAGTTGGAAACAATGTACATTTTGTATTTCTTGCTCAGGACTTCAAAAGTTTCTTTCATGTCAGGGTAGAGTTTCCCGCCGATTGAGCCTACTGCGGCTTCCTCTTTTTCATAGCAGAGTTCTTCGTATTTTCTGCGGACTTCATCACTTTCTTCAGGAAGGATTGCTTTGATGATTACATCCATTGGCTTTCCAAAAAGACCTTTCAGATCATCTGCAGTTACATGGGCATAAGAAAGTCCCATTTCATCAAGAGCTTCGTTCCAGGCGGGAGCAACAACCGGAGTAGTATCCCAGATTGTTCCGTCTACATCAAAAATCAGTGAATCAAACATATTAAAAAAGATAGCAGATTTTGTGATTTTTTTCAGTTCCATTTTCCGCTTTTGTCTTTTTAACGCCTATTAACAGTTAGCAAAAATATAAAATGGGAGATTTATATGAAAAAAATTCTGACTGCTATTTTAGGAGCAGGTTTGATGATTTTGCCTTTGCCGGCAGATTCCTTTGCCATTATCGATAACGGTCATGGGGGAGTAAAAATTATTGATACAACCGGTACCGATCCCCGAGGTCAGCCTGGAGGAAACCAGGACGGTGTAGGCGGTAACGGAGGTGGTGGCGAAGGACAGCAAGGCGGAACAGATACGGCCTCTTTGGAACAGGCAAAAGACGAAGCAACTGCAGAAATTGAAAACTTTCTTGAAGCAGCTTCTTCAGACGGAGAATCTGTGGCGGATGGTGGAGAAGCACTGGCAGCCGCAGAAGCCATTGCCGCAGAGGCGTCTTCATCCGACGGAGGCGAAGGAGGAGACGGTGGTGAAACTTTGAGTACAGCGGCCCTTGCAGCGGAAGGTGGCGAAAACGCCGATGCGGCCGGAGCGGAAACAGCGGCAGCATCGGCAGAGACTGCAGGAGACCCTGTCTCCATTGTCCGCGGTGAATACTTTCAGAAAGAAACTGACATTTCGCTAAAAAAAGATTTTTCCGTGCAAAGAATTTACCGCACAGGAAATCCTGTTACAGGAAGTTTTGGAAAAGGTTGGTCCGGAACTCTGGATCAGAGACTTTTATTCAACGGGAATCCTTCTTCCAAAAAGCTTCTGATAAAGGCAGAGAATGAACTTAATGAATTGTACGCCAGCCTGGAAACTTTAAATAATGAAATCAAGAAATACTATCTTGCTGCACCGACTTACAATTCCCTTTTAGGAACTTATTCCTTCAGCACCATAAACAATTTACTCACAGTAAGAATCCTGTCTGCCAAAGAAGGCATTGAAGAAGCCAACAAGGAAATTTCAAAAGCGGAACATTTGAAGAATAACCTTCGCGGAAATGATTATGTACAGGACTGTAAGGATGCAAAGGCACACTACCAGGCAAAGTATGATGCACTGGTCCAGCTTAAAAATACTCTGCCAGGCATTCAGGAACTTCACACAAATCTCTGGAACAAGATAAAAAGTTACAGAAACAAAATCAGTTCCTTTACCAATCAGGATGGCCAGAACAATACTCTTCTGGAAAACTATTCTGAATCCCGCTTTGAAGGAACTCCCGAAGAATGGTATCGCACAGGGCGCGGAAATTTTACTTTCCTTGATGAATCAGGCTCCCCTGTCTGCTTTGTAAAAGAAAAAAATAATGTAGATGAAACAACAGTCTGGGTACCAAAGAAAACGGAACCGGGGGACTTTCTCCGTATAGAACCTAGTTCTGAAGGCTACGTTCTTTATAAAAGAAACGGTGACAGTCTTTTATTTTCCGAAAAAGGTTTCATTTTAAAAATCACTGATGTTAATTCCAATCAGATTATTATTTCCCGTGATGAAGAAAACAAAATTACGGAGGTTAAATCTTCCTTCGGAGAGACATACAAACTCGCCTATGAGGATTCTTTTATTTCTGGAATTGTAAATTGCCGTGATCCAACTGATAAAAAAAGTTTCACTTATGAAAACGGATTTCTGCATTCCGTAACAGATGAGGCCGGAGACACAACTGTAATGGTTTACGATGCTTCTGGAATCCTTGTGAATCTTCTTAAACCAGACGGAAGTCGAATCACCTTTACACCCGGAGAAGAATTTTCTGACGGCAGAAAACTCATTACACAGACGACCGATGAAGAAGGTAACTCGGAACATTTTGTATTTTCTCCTTCTGAAAGAACTACGCTTTATAAAAACACTGCAGGAGACTCTACCCTTTATACCTATGATGAAAATTTCAACACAACTTCAATAACAGCTGCCAACGGAGACTCCGTAATTTATGATTACAATAAACTTAATCAGATAATCAGAGAAAACAGAAATGGTTTTGTTATTGAAAAGAAATATGATTCTGCAGGCAACCTGACTGAAGCTAGCTTCCCTGATGGAACCAAAGAAAGTTTCACCTACGACTCCTTTGGAAATTTCACATCCTTTACAGACAGGGACGGTTTCAGAATTACTTATGATAGAGATAAAAAAGGAAATCTGATTTCTGTAAAAGAAAATGACAAAATCACTTTATCACGCACAATTAATTCCCAGGGCTACCTTACCGAAGAAACTGTTCACGGTGCATCGGATGTTACGACCTATTACAAATACGATTCTTTCGGGAATCTGGAAGAAGAAAAACGGGGAAATGTATGTACAAAATACTCATTTGATAATAGAAACAGACTTATTTGCATTCAAATCAACAATAAACCTTACGTTACAATTACATACAAAGGCAAATCAAGAATCGAAGAATACATAAATCATCTGAGAATTGAAAGGACCTTCAACAACAGAAAAGATCTGGTCCGTGTGGAAGAAACTGACACAATCACAGGAGAGAAAAGAATCTCCGAATACACCTACGACAAAAGGCATCTTCCAATTAAAAAAACAGTTTCCGGAAACAAAGGCTCTTTTGTTCAGTGGGAAAAAGAATGGACAGCAGATTCAAAGCTCAAAAAATCAGTTGAATATAATGAAAACCAGACAGAGGCTTTTGTTACTGAATATAAATGGATTTCAGGAATTCTGACTTCGAAAACAATTTACAGAAAATCAGATCCGGAAAGAAAATCAACTGAAAACTACAAGTTAACCTTTTTGCAGAATAATATTCGTGAATTGGAATTTACCGATGCTGAAGGAATCAGGACTTCCTGTACAATGGATTCAAAAGACAAGATTCTTTCTTATAAAGACGGCATGGGGCAGATCTTCAACAACAACTACACACCAGCCGGCCGCGCGGTTTCCTCAGAAACCAGTTTGGGTGGAATTACAGAATATCTTTACGATGAATATTTCAATCCTTCAGGCTTTCTTGAAAAACAGAATGATTCACTTCTAAAGAAAAATACTTACAAACTAAGTGCTTCAGGTGAACCGGTTCATTTTGAAAACGGACGTAACGAAAAAACAGAATATTTCTACAACGAGGAAGGCAAGCTCTGGAAAATCACTTCTGCTCACGGAAATATTTTTTATCACTATGATGCTTTTGGAAGAACAACAGAAATCATTTCTGGAGACACAGAATCCCTTTCTTCTGCAGAACGATACACTCTATTTAACTACAATAATGACGGACGAAAGATTACCATCAATTATGGCGGAGCTACGGAAACTGTCTATGAACTGGACGCCTGGAACAGACCGGTGAAAGTTACTGACGGAGAAGGGAATTCTTTTTCGGCGGTTTACAATCTTCAGGGAAGGATTTCTGAAGTCACAGATTCATACGGAAACAAAACTTTGAATGAATACGATGCCCAGAACAGGATCACAAAGATACGTTACTGTGACGGCGAAGAAGAAAGTTTTGAATATGACCTGAACGGCTACTGCATCTCAAAAAAAGATTCCGAAGGCATTTCCTGGTCAGGAACTTATGATTCCAAGGGGAATCTTCTTTCCGAAAAAGGTCGGCTTTGTCCCGAGAAAAAATATACTTACGACAATAATGGAAACCTGATTTCTGTTTCATCTGGTGACTGGAAGGAAACTTATCAGTATAGCAACAAAGGAAAATCAGTTTCACTTAAAGATGCCAACGGCAATACAAGCACATTCGAACGAAATGCACTTGGCCGTGTAATACTTGAAAAAAACAGACTGAATAATTCACAATCCCTTGAATACGATCTGGAAGATTCTGTTTCAGGAAAAACTGATTTTTCTGGAAACCGGTTTATCTTTGAATACAGTCCTGGAAAAAATACAACCAAAATCAACGGAGAAATTGATTCAATCATAAAATCGAATTCTTCGGATGACTGTATTTCCGCTTCCAACAAAAGCAGTCATCTTCAATTCTCCTATGACAAACGTGGACAGCTCATTTCTTCTTTTGACGAAGAATCCTGTGAGACTCTGACCTACACCTACAACAGAGCCGGCCTTCGTACACGGCTTCAGGGAGCAGGACGAGACATCCGTTACACCTACGGGAAAATGGGCGAAGTTCTTGAAGTCGAAGATGTAGCCACAGGCCTTTCAGTTTCCTTTACTTACGACAACAGACTGCGTGAAATAAAAAGACTTTACGGAAACGGAGTTTCCATTGAAAAAACTTATGACAGAATCGGGAGACTTACTTCGATCTGCCAGAAAGATTCGTTGGGAAACATCCAGATGGCGGAAGCTTACGGGTACAATGAACAGGGACAGATTGAGACTTCAATGAATTTTGAGGGCAAGGTAACTGTTTATGAATATGACCGCCTGAACAGACTTATTAAAGTCTATTATCCTGAAGAAAATGATTCTGTTTCCGAAGGCCTTGAAAATTACTTTCTTACAAAAGACCAGATTGAAAGACTTTGTGATGCCGTAAAAACTTACCAGCCGTTCTTGAATCTATATCCTATGGGAGTCTATTCTGCAGAAACTTATACCTATGACAACAACGGAAACAGACTTTCAAAAACCTTCAAAGGGGTCCGCACTGATTATATTTATGATGCAGAAAACCGTCTGACAGAAATTTGCATTAACGGAAATTCAGTTGTAAAATATCAACATGATAAAAATGGTAATCTGATTTCAGAAATTTCTTCTGACCTCCAGATTGATTATGAATATTCTGCTTCCAATCGCATGACTGGTTATGAACGAATGGAAAAAGGAAATTATTCATCCTGTCTCTACTTCTACGATGCCTTTAACCGCAGAATACTTCAAACCCGTAACAATGAGGAATCTACAAAGACTTTGTATGATGGTCTTACCTTGGATGTTATAAAAGAAAGTCCCGTTTTCTTTAACGGGCTTTTTACAGATACATACAAAAACGAGTTCTATATGAGGGACAACGACAGCCCCCGGGGACGTTCTGCATCAGGCTACGACTCCGGCACATTCCAGTTTCAGGATTCTCTTCCACTCACCGTTTCGGGTAATGTCATGGGCAGACTTGAAAACTCAATGCCGGAATATTTCACTCCCGATATCCGACACTCTGTAAAAAACTCAACAGGCATCTACGGCACCTTGGAAAAGGAATACACCTATGATGCTTTCGGCAATTCTCTTTCATCAGAAAAACCATACTACGGCTATTCCGGAAAACGTCTGAACTCCCAGACCGGCCTTTACGATTACGGCTTCCGCGACTACTCCCCTTCCACTGCCCGCTGGAACACTGTTGACCCAATCCGCGACGGCCGCAACTGGTACTCCTTCGTCGCCAACGATCCTGTGAACTATGTTGATATGTGGGGGCTCTTTGCTTATTTAGGCAACAAACAGGTATCTCCTAAAAAGACCACAGTCTATGTTGTCAGAAATAATGATAAACTTGGTAACTCGTTTGATTCTACCCGTTACATTAGAAAAGAAGATTGTTTTGGAAATGTTAAATATACATACCAGGATGTCGTTGGCGCAAACTGTAGTCAATACAATTCTGAAAACAAAGATGGTTATACTCTTCCCGACGGAAAATATTATTTAACAGGGAAAAATTTGTATGCTCAGGCAGACGGAACATATGATTCCAATTCTTATTATAATACACTTACCATTAAGACTAATGACCCAAATGTAGCTAAAGATGTTGCGAACGAAATGAACACTGCACAAGATGTTCTTATGCATGCAAATCAACGAAAAAAAGATAAAGATGGACCATATAACAGCAATAAAGAACCTGGAAGTGCCGCATGTGTTATTTCAAAAGATGGTCAGGCAAGTCACGATAAAATGATGACAGAACTGATGGACGGTGTTCTTTATCCAGAATCTATTGAACTTCAAATTATTTCTCTTTCAAATCAAAACAAGAAAAAAGAGGCTAAATCCGAATAATGAAAAAAACAATTTTACTATTTATCATCACTTTACTAACTGTAACCTTATACAGTCAAACCTTCTCCCTGATAAACCGTGGTTTCCCATTTAATCCATATTCTGGGATTGAAGACATGAATTTATTTGAAAACGGTGAGGTTGAAATTAAATTCGAATCATTTATGAAAAGAGAAGATGTTCGTTTAAAGTATGAAATAAAAACAATCGAGCACATACCTTTCATTGTTTTTTCTGAACCACTTCCCAAAGAAATTTTCGAATTTGATGCAAAAGAACCAACAAACAATAAAATGTTATTTCTTGCCGGCCAGATGAAGAAAAATAAAAGACTCGAAATTTTTACTTTCATAAAAGGTTTTCCTTTTGACTACGGAAGTTTTACTGATATCATCCAGGGAGAAATAAGGCCAAGATTTTATGACTGTTCATCTTTCTTAAAAGAAAAGAACAAAGAATATCCTGTTGAGAATCTACAAGACGAAAGACCGGATACTCCATGGGTTGAAAATGCACCTGGATATGGCATTGGTGAAAATTTCAAAATGAATAATCTAGGACGGAAACCTTATCTTTTAATAATCAATGGTTATATTTCTTATGACAAACCATACCTCTATGAACAGAACGGAAGAATCAAAAAGCTTCGCATTTCAGGATTAAAATCAAAAAAATCTAAAATCGTTGATGTATTGGATACACCACACCCACAGACTGTGGATATCTCTTTTCTCGAAGATGAAGATGCCATGGTTACTATAGAAGAGGTGTACCCAGGGACAAAATACGAGGACACTTGTATTCATTTTATGCAGGCGATCACAGATGAAGTAATTCCGTATACAAGCTCATATTAGGTTTTAATTCATCAAACGATTTTAGCACGGTTCAAGGAGAGGGAACTAATGCAAAAGGTAATTAGAATTTCTTTATTTCTAGTTTTGGGATTAGTGTCGTTTTTAGGTTGCAGTAAAAAGCAAACTGAAAAACAACAAGAACTAATTCTTGAAAACGAAACAAAACCAGAGAATTCTGTTTTTGAGAAAAAGAAATATCCGAAAAAGAAAATTAATGTTTTCGACAAAGAAATCAACACTGTCAGTTTTTCGGAAAATGAATTCAAGATTTCTTTAGATCCGGAAAGAAGGCTGAAAATTAATAACCTTGCCCCGATCCTGGTAAATGACAAACCTATAGAAATCGAACTTTCTTTTTTGTGTGAACTTGTTACTGTTACAGAAATATCAAAAGAGGAATATTGGTTTAACTTCGAGTCATTGGACCGTGAAGATTTTAGAATTATAAATCCTAAGACTCTAGAAGTTACTGAACCATTTTTTGACATGAAGGACAGTGTAAACATTTTGAAAGTCGATTTCGAAAATTTGGTGCTATTCGGAACCAGCTGGAATTCTGACAAAGATTTTTCTGATGGCCAAGCAATCGACTATTACCTATTTTCGACAAAGAAGAAATCAAGATTCAAAATCGAGACATTCATTGGCGAAGTTCCAGAAACTGATTTTGTCGATTTCCACACCATTCAGTTCAAGAAAAAATCTGGTGAAACCATCACCTTTGATTATGGAATGTGGATATAACTCCCCCCGCCGAATGTAGATAGAAAATCTAATCCACATTCGGCGCATTTTCCGATATACTAGAAGAATGAATCGTAAAGTAATTATTCTTTTTGGACTTAAACATTCGGGTAAATCAACATTAGGCAAAGAACTGGCAAAAAAGCTTGGCTGGAACTTTGTTGATACAGACTACGAAATTGAAAGCGCAGAAGGTATGTCGGTAAGAGATCTTTACAACAATAAAGGTGCCGATGCATTTTTTCTTGCCGAAGAGGAAGCCTGCAAGCGTCTTGCTGCCCAGACCAGTTCAGAAAAAATAGTTATCTCTACAGGCGGCGGAATCTGTGACAATCCACCTGCCCTTCTGCAGCTGAAATCAGCGGGCAACTTTGTTTTCCTGAAAAATGACCTTATGGTTTCTGTGGGAAGAATTGTAAAAAAAATCGGTATTGATGAAAAAGGCGGATTCGTTGGAATTCCGGCTTTTATCCGCAGCCAGAATCCTACATCCATTGAAGATATAAAAGAAAAGCTCTGCATTAAGTTCAAAGAACGTGCAGAGCTTTATGAAAAGATCAGTGACCTGACCGTAGAGATTCCAAATGCTTCGATTGAAGAAAATGCAAATCACCTTTACGAGGCGGTCACAAAAGGACTTCTTTCAGAAGACTAGTTACATCCGCCACAACCGCCGGATCCACATCCGCCTGAGCCGCAGCCACCACCAGAACAGCCGCCGCATCCGCCGCCACAGCCTGTTGGTGGGTTGAGTTCAGCTTCTGTTGCATCGCGAACTTCCATTACTTCAACATCAAAGTGAAGATTCTTTCCTGCAAGTTCGTGGTTTCCGTCCAGTTTTACTGTATCTTTTGTAACATTCAGAACACGTACAACTCTTGGTCCCTGTGCTGTCTGTGCGTAAAAAGCCATTCCAACTTCAACTGATGAAGCATCAGTATCGAATTCTGACATAGGAACGTCGAAAATCAGAGAGTAGTCATAATCTCCGTAAGCTTCTGCAGGAGGAATTACACAGTTGAATTTATCTCCAGCTTTTTTTCCGTCCAGTTCTTTTTCAAGTCCAGAAATCAGTTCTCCGCGTCCAAAAACGAATCCGAGTGGTTCGCGTCCATCACTAAGTGAAGAATCTACAACGATACCATCATCGTTTTTGAGTGTGTAGTTGATCTTCACAAATTTGTTTGCTTCGATTTTCATATTCTCTCCTTTTATTACCAACCCATCATGTCTTCAGGGTTCTGTGCATTATCCTGAATTACTTCTGTTACTTCAGGGCAGGCATCTTTTAAATAACGTTCAATTCCCATTTTAAGGGTCATGAGAGCCATTGGACAACTTCCACAGGCTCCAACAAGATTAAGGTGAACTGCATTGTTTTCATCAATACAAACGAATTCCATATCACCACCATCAGCCTGAAGCTGAGGACGGAACATTTCAATAGCTTCAAGAACTGTTTCCTGAAGTTTTGCATCTGCCATATTAAACCTCTTTGTTTAAAGATACTAAAAATAAAACGATTTTGCTATAATTATTTAAAGAAAAAAACAGGAGTTTATAATGCACCCTAAAAAAGGCTTTTTTGCCCTTTTTCTCTTTTCCTTCTTATTCTTTTCCTGCCTTTCCGAAAATCATATTTTCGAAGCCCCGGCAGCCTCTTATATCCCTGATTTTTATGTTTGGAATCAGGTTACTCCTGAAGTTTCCTACGCTGATGTTGTGATTCCGGAATTTCCGCTGATTTATCACCTTGTAAAAATCGATCTGACTTCCACAAATCTTGAAGTCTTTGAATATCACGAAAAAGGAGAAAAATCCGACAGAGCGGTAATGATTACCAGCCTGGAAGAAGAGGCCCACCCTCTTGTGGTCACAAACACTTCTCCTTTCAACTATTCAAACCGTCTTGCCCTTAAGTTTTCCTGGATGCCTTCAACCTACAATTCTGTAGGAATCCACATAAGCGAAGGTGCCGTTAAATCTGAGCCGGTTCAACGTTACTGCGCCCTGGCCTTTTTCAAAGAAGGTGATTCTTACCGGGCTTCAATTTTTGACAGCCAGAGTGAAGAAGGCCTTCTTTTTGCCGACTACGCATTCGGCGGATTTTTTACAATTTTAAGGAATTATGAAATTTTGAAGTTTCCGGCAAACAACTACGATTCCAGAAACGGAGCCGGTCTTGCCGATGACGGAAAAACCCTTTACCTTCTTGCCGTCGAAGGAGAACGTCAGAGCAAAAGCATCGGGCTTCCCTATCCCGACTGCGCCGAGATTTTCCTGAACCTTGGCTGCCGGGATGCAATGCAGTTTGACGGCGGAGGCACAACCTGCCTTTTCATAAATGGGGAAAATATTCTGACTTATAAACCCTTCAGAAAAAGTCCCGCATTTATGGGCTTCAGACTTAAATAGTCTTGTATTACTCGGCAGGAACTTCCGGAGTCTTTTCTGCTGCAACAGTTTTTTCTGTAAATGCTTTTTTCATGAGAACTGGAACCAGCATTGAAGAAACGATAATCAGAAGGATAACTGCTGTAAAATATTTTGGGTCAATAAGATTTGTTGAAAGTCCTTTTGTGGCAACGATAAGAGCAACTTCACCGCGAACCATCATTCCAAGACCAACCTGATAAGATTCTTTCCATGTAAATCCGATAAGCTTTGAAATGCCACCACATCCGACGATTTTACTGATACACCCGATGATAACAAAAGCAATTGCGAACCAGAGAATCTCTGTGCTCATTCCAGAAAGGTCTGTCTTCAATCCAATGCTGGCAAAGAAAACAGGGCTGAAGAACATATAAGAGTTGATGTCGATTTTTGATTCCATGTAGGAAGCGTCTTTAAGACTGCAAAGAACAATACCTGCAATGTAAGCACCAGTAATGTCAGCGATGCCGAAAAAACGTTCTGCACAGTAAGCAAAAATCAGGGCCAGCCCCAATGCGTAAATTGGAATACGGTGTGAACGTGGATGACGTTTATCATACCAGCTGAAAATCTTGTAGCTTAAGAATCCAATTACAATGGCAAACACAAAGAAAAGGATTGTCTTAAGGATAATCATGAAGTATCCGCCCTTTCCTGAACTTACACCAAGTACAATAGTAAGAACGATGATTCCGATTACATCATCAATGATTGCGGCAGAAACGATTGTCTGTCCGATTTCTGAATTGATTTTTCCGAACTCTTTAAGAACAGCAACTGAAATACTTACCGAAGTTGCTGTAAGGATTGTTCCTACAAACAAACACTTGAAGAAGTTCTGGGTTCCGAATCCGTCAAAGCCAAAGAAGAAGAAGGACATTACTGTTCCCATTACGAGAGGAACAAAAACACCGCAGCAGGCAATGAGGGTTGCTTTACCGCCAGACTTAATAAGGGATTTAAGGTTTGTGCTTAAACCAGCAGAGAACATAATCAGAATTACACCAATCTCTGACATGTAAGTAATGAACTGATTAGCTTCGGCATAAATTACGTTTGGCTCTTCGCCGCCAAAGTTATGGAACCAAGGAATAAAACGCAGAAGAAGACCTGCAACAATCATTCCGGCAACTTCCGGGATTCCGATTTTTCTGGCTGTGATTCCAAGATATTTTGCTACGACTACAATTAAACCCACTGAAAGTAATACCTGAAGAATGATTTCAGTGTTAGGAAGAGAATTCATAAAAGCCTCTTATTGAAAATTGATAATGAAGTATTCTAGCGAGATGCTTAAACTTGAGGAAGAGGTTTTTTCCTTCAGATTTTCGCTCAACAGAGGCTAAAGATTATGCGTCCAGTTTTTCCAGTGTGCGGTTAAGTTCCAGAACACGTGAATGAAGATAATGGTCTGCAGTCTGATGTTCAATAATTCCCATAGGCTTACCTTCGTCGTCTACAATAGGAATTGCTTCCACGTCAAAATCATCGAACATGACATAAACATTAGGAAGAAGTTCATCAGGTTTACAGGTAATTACCGGTTTATCCATAACATCCATTGCAAGCATTGAGTAAGCGAACTCACCGATCTGCATAACTTCCTTAAGATGCTCCAGAGCGATAACACCGATAAGTTTTCCGTCTTCACCTTTTACAACGTAGTTCAGGTTATGCTGGCGGCTGAAAAGATCCAGAACAGAATCAAGGCGTGCAGTTTCACTTACAACTGCAAGAGATTCGTAAGAGCAGACATAATCGTTACCCCACATTACATCCTTAACTTTTGCGGTTTTACGAATGTCATCCACGGTAACATTAAGTCCTACCTCGCCGGCTTTTGACACCCCGTGTTTAACGCAGATTGGTCCGAGAAGCTGAACAATGAAGGTTGTTGCCGTAATAATGAGCATAATCTGTGGTCCGATGGAATTAGGGAAGTCATTTCCCGCTGCAATAGAAAGACCGATTGCAACTCCGGCCTGGCTAAGAAGACAGAACGGAAGATATTTCTGAACTGTGATAGGAGCCTTTGTAATCCAGGCTCCAAATATAGATCCAATTGTTTTTCCGAAAGTACGTCCAACAACATAAAGGATTGCAAGAAGTCCAAGGAAAGGTGTGATAATCCAGATGTTCAGTTTTGCTCCTACAAGTACAAAGAACAGAACATAAACCGGAGGAGTAAATTTCTGTACCAAATTGAAAACCGATTTTGTCTTGGCATGGCTGAAATTGACCATAAAGAAACCAAGAGACATTGCTGCAAGAATATTGTCAAAATTGAAAACTTCACAGACACCTGTACAAAGGAAAAGGGCTCCAAGAGAGAAAGAAAGAATTCTTCCATCATCATTTGGAAGGAAATGCATGATTACACGAAGCATACAACCAAAAGCAAGACCGATGAAAATTGAACCGAAAATGTCGCGGACAATTTCCAGAAGCTGAATGCCAAAAGAAGTTACTTCGCTTCCAAGCAGAGAAGCGGCAATTGTCGAAGCAATTGTATAAAGGATAAGGGCAACGGCATCGTCCATTGCAACAATTCCGTAAACGGTTGTTGTAAGTGGTCCGCGAGTTCTGTATTCAACAAGAACGTCTGTTGTGGCTGCCGGAGCAGTTGCGGCACAGATAGCTCCCAGAATAACGCCAAGAGCTACAGCATATCTGAGATCCTTTGTAATAAGAAAAACCACAAGAGTAATTACTCCGCCAACAATAAGGGCTGGAGTAATTGATTCGAAAATCAGAATACTTACAAACTGTTTTCCATATTTTTTTACAGTGCCGATTTTCAGCTCACCGCCTACAAGGAATCCGATGAGGGAAAGAGAAACAGTACTGATTGGATTCAGGGAAGCAATTACTTCCGGTTCAAGAATTCTGAAACCTGATGATCCAATAATGATTCCGATTACAATGTACCCTACAACCTGAGGGATTCTAAGTTTCTTAAAAAGCCAGCCGCCAAGGGCTCCAAAAAATAAAACGATACCAAGAAGAAGAACAAGCTGTACACCCTGCAGCTGCCAGAAATGCATAGCCGAAGGGAGAAGTGATGAAATTGGATTATTCATGATTTTCCTTCAATAATTAGGAAGTTATTTTACCATTTTTATTGAAGTTCGTCAGTTGAGTGCCTAATAAAGCCAGGTGTACATTTCTGCGGCACTTACCAGTTTGCGACCGTACTCGCGGGTTTCGGCGTAAGGAAGAGTTTCAAGGAACAGGTCTTCAGGAATAACTTTAAGACCAAGACCAAAAGCGGAACTCTGTTTCCATTTTCTTACTCTCGTAATTCCGGCGTTGTAAGCGTAGAAGGCATCAAGATAATTTCCGTCCAGGCGCCCGATCAGATTTCCAAGATACCAGGAACCGAACTCAATATTTGTTTCAGGATCCAGAAGGTCGTAGTCCTGGCGCCTGAGTCTGTGAGCAACATCTTCTGCAGTAAAGCTCATAAGCTGACAAAGCCCAATTGCTCCGGCTGAACTTGTAACATCTGCATCAAAGAAACTTTCACTGCGAATAAGTGCAAAGAGCACTTCCGGTTCGATGTTATTTTTCTCGGCATATTTTGTTATAAGATTTTCATAACACTTCGGAAAACTATAAGTCAAAAGTTCCTTTGAAACAGACTGAGGAGAATAATTGGCGTAGCGGGAAGCAATTCTCAAACACTGCGGATAATAATCATCATTACCGTTTCCATTTTCTGCACACTTCAAAAGAAAACGGCAGATGCTTACTGTAGAATCCTGAGGAATAAGGCACTGATTCAGTCTTACCCATTCCGGGTAAATCTTTTCAGGAAAACCGAAAGTAGCATAGCCGTAAAGAAGTTTTCCCGCTTCTTCATTTATTTCTTCCGGAACGATTTTTCTTGAAGAAGTCCAAAGAGCTTCGCATTCCGATTTGGAAAGTCCCAGAGCCTTTGCGGCAACCACTTTGTAATACATGTCTGTTGCGCTGTCACAGGCAGTAGTCAGAGCCTGCTTCATTTCCTCTTCGGAAGTCAGCCCCTTAAGAATATTTTCTGTCGGATTATATATTCCTTCTTGAATAAGGCGGCCATAGATAAAGGCATATTTTGCAGTCGCTTCTTTTGACGCATAGCCTTTCATCATTTTATAAAGATTTCCGATTTCCTCGTAATACCCCTGATTTAAAAGAAGAGGCGCAAGAAGATCAAAAAAATCATCGTAATAGGAAGGATCCGCAAAATCTGTCAGATTGTTTTTAACGTCTTCCACGCTTTTCTGAACAGATTCTTTCAGGCCGGCGCGAAGCAGATACCATCTGGCATTATCTTTTTTCTGCGAATTGTCTGTACATTCGATTGCTTTTTTGAAGGAACGGGTCACTTTTGAAGTGTAATTCTTTGCTTTGTCATACATGCGTCCAGCATAAAACCACCAATAGAATTCCAATGGAGTGCCTGCATAAAACTGTGCCAGCTCTGACAGGCGGTCAGCACTTTTAAGGGCATCTGAACTGCCGTAAAGATAGACTTTGCCTATATCGCTGGCAAAATGTTCTGTAAGCTGCGGATAAAGAAGTCCTTCCCCTTCAAAGTCCTCATCAAGAACCTTAAGCATTTCGAAGGCGCTCTGATAATCCCGCAGATAAACTCTGTCCCTAAGCGTAATCAAAAACTTTTCACTTTCAGAAAAAAGTTCCGACGCAGCAAACTCTTCAAAAAATCCGTGGTGGTACTTTGAATAGGCTTTCTCAAAATACCAGGTCTTAAGCTGATCTTTAAGTCCCTGCAAATTCCTTTTTTCCATTGCACGGAACTTAAGAGAAATAAGTTCGTCGTCGGCCTCTTTCAGATTTACAGAAGTAGCAGTCTGAAGCACAAGACCGATTTCATTGTTGTCGGAAAAAATTCTGCAGGCCGTAAGAAGAGCTTCATCATCCGAATAAAGCGAAACCAGTTTCTTGGCCCCGGAGACTTTTTCCTGAACATCGCCAAAGGTACAGAGCGCTTCGGCACTTCGGCGTGCAACAAGAGGAGACGCCTTCTTAAGAGCCATATTAAATTTTACTCTGGCCTCTTTTTCTTTTCCCTTTGAAAGAAGATTCAGTCCCATAAAATAACTTTCATCGGGACCAAGATTCATTACATTTTTTTGTACAGACTTGGCACAAGAAGTAAGAGACGTTGAGAGAAAAATTACGGCAAAAAAAATTTTGAGAAGGTTGTTCTTCATAGTAAAAAAAAGCAGGGTGCCAGGATTTCCGGCCGCCCTGCCTGTTGGTTTTATTCCTGTGGGATTCGGATTCTTGTTCCTGAAATAATGTAATCAGGATCTTTGATTCCGTTGTATCTGGCGATTTTCTTGTAGCGCCATGGGTTCTTGTAATAAGTATCAGCAATATCCCAGAGTGTATCACCCCATTTGATTTTGTAGATGATGTCCGGCTTAGGCTCTTCTTTTGGAGGTGCCGGTGGCTCAGGAATTACTTCTTCTGCTTCTTCGATAATAACAATTTCATCTTCTTTTGCAGAAGGAACTACTGGAGCTGGTTCCGGTTCTTTTACAACCGGTGCTGGAGCTGGTTCGGCTTCTACTACTTCAATCTTCACTTCATTCTTGTGTCCTTTCTTCAGAACATTCAGTTTTGAAGGAATTACAAAAAGAATAAGGAGGACTGCAATAATACAGATAATTGCACAGATTACACAGATGATTACAGGAGTACGAGTCTTTTTCTGAACATCGTCTTCTTCATCTTCATATGAATCACCGAATTCTGTTTCTTTGTCATAAAGTCCTGTAAAGCTCAGGGCACTGTTATTGTCAGTTGATTCTGAGTTTTCTGCTCTTGTAAGTTCTTCTTCGAAATCCCAGTCCATAGGATCAGCTTTTGTTTCTTCAACCGGAGTTTCTTCAAAATCAGGAAGATCAAAAAGTGATTCAGTCTCTGTATTGTCCATAAGAGCTTCATCAGCAGAAGTCATTACAGTTTCCTGTGGAAGTTCATCATCAAAATCAGGAAGGTCAAAGCCGAGAGGATCATCATCTGAAATTGTTTCTTCAGCAAAAGCATCAAAACTGTCTTCTTCGGCTACAGGTTCATCTGCCGGGGTATTATCTTCAAAGTCCGGAATATCTACCAGAGTTTCTTCAATTACAGATTCTTCTACTGGTTCTGCAACCGGTTCCTCTTCAACTTCTTCAACAATAGTTTCTTCCACTACTGCTTCTTCAGCTTCAGGTTTTTCTTCGTCACGCTGATTTACCAGCATGGCTGCGGCAAGAAGTCCACCGCCTGCAACTGCGGCAGCAACAGGGGCCTTGCCTTTTGCAGGTTCTTCTTCTACAACAGGTTCTTCAACCGGAACTTCTTCGGCAGGTTCTTCGAATGGTTCTGCCATAACTTCTTCTTCAGAAACCGAAGATTCTGCAATGTCATAACCAGCGTCAGATTCATCTGCCATACGTTCTTCAAGAGTACGGTTTACCAGTTCAATGGTAGTTTTGCTTTCTGCACCTGTTTCTTCATCAACAATATTTGCAGAAAGCTCATTGTTTTCATCAATGGCTACATTAAATGCAAAACCTGCTTCTCCGCGAGGATGCTGTTTGATGTTTTCAATCTGAAGAGTATCAACATACTCAGCATCATCCATTGAGGCTGTTTCCGAACGATAAAGATCAACCATTACACGGGTCTGATTGTTGTGTGCAGTAATCAGTTCCAGTTTTTTCTGTTCAGGATGACCTTCCTGCAGAACCGGATAGAAAGATCCGTCCGCAAGCTTAATTCCAATTGTTTTCATAGCTTTCCTTAGAATCCGTATGAATAATCTGCCATGTAAACCAGTTCGTTTACAGTGGTACCGAATTTTTCAGCAATTACATAGTCTGAAATCTTCGAAACATTTCCTTTTTCATCGTACTTGATGATTGTGCGTCCAACTACTTTTGGACCTGCTTCAAGTACATTGTAAGTTGTAATTTCTACCAGCTCATCATTTGCATTGTAGCGGAATACAAGCTGTGTAGTCTTTTCGATTGAATCACGAGTTGTCTGTGATTCAACTTTTCCGTTTTCCTTGTATGTCAGAACTCTTTCATTATCAAGAGATCCGTCAGGGAAATATGAAACACCTTTTACGATGCGGCCTTCTTCATCATAAGCTCTGATTACTTTGAAGATCAGGTCACCTTTTGCATCGTATCCTGATTCATCAGTCATTCTTCCGTCTTCATATTTGAAGATGGTTTTGCTTCTGAGATTTCCTTCAGCATCGTAATCGTTTGTTTCTGTCTTAAGTCCTTTTTTATAAACACTTTCTGATTTTGAAATCAGTTCATCACTTGCATTGTAAAGTGACGAAGTAAGGCTGTTGCCCATTGAATCAAAAGTTGTTCTCATTGTGTTTTCGAGAACACCGCGTGCTGAATACTGGCAAGATTCAACATCATTTCCTGAAGCATCAATTACATGACTTACTTTGCCCGTAACAGTTTTAAAGTAATCACCGAATTTTGTTGCAATTGAATATTCGGTTACTGTGTAACTTCTTACATCTTCTTTTAAAGGTACCAGAGCAGTGATATCCAGCGCAAATGCTGATAAAGCCACACAAGCTGCAACTGCAGCGACAATCATTTTTTTCATATCCTCATCCTCCAGGATTTTAAAACTTTTAGAGTATTCTATATATTATACAATATAATTAATATTTAACAAATAATTGTATTTTAACTTCCCTCTGATATACTTTCCTTATGACTCCGCTTCAGTTTCAATATTTCGACACTTTCAGAAAAGAATTCAAAGAAAAAATCCGTCAGTGGTCCAGGTTCAGTGATCAGCTGATTTTCCTCCAGACAGAAGCCGCCAAAGGAAAAAACGGCGAGACTGATTATCCTGTACAGAACGCAGTTGTTTACAACACCGCCCTTGAAGACGTGACCGAAGCAGATGATATCAGACTGATTCTGATTGGGGACAACCCTGGAAAAAATGAACAGCTGGACGAAAACAAAAGATATCTTGTAGGTCTGGCGGGAAAACTGGGAGTTAAATTCTTTGCGGAAAATCCTGGGCTTAAAACCGATTTCAGAAAGAACGTGATTATTCTGAACAAGACTCCTGTTCATTCAGCCCGCACAGAACAGCTTAAGTTCATAATCAAAAACGGCGGTCCTGAGATTGCAGAACTGATTGATGAAAGTCAAAAATGGATGGCTCAAAAAACTGCCGAACTTCACCTGAATCTGGCTGCCGCGGCCGAGAAAGAAGGCGGTGTTATTCCTCAGCTTTGGCTCGTAGGCTACGCAGAACTGAAAAACAAAGGACTTTTTACAGGATACAGAGATACTCTTGTAGAAGTCTACAAAAACCATGGAAAACTGGACTTTTGTAAAGACAATGTACTTACTTTTCAGCATTTTTCCATGAACCGCTTTACCATTGACCTGAACGACTTCAAAAAAAAACAGAAAGCGGCAGCCCCAGACAAGGCCTCGAAAGATGCCTCAAAAGCAAGTTCTAATCCGGGTACTTCAGATACTACTTCCCTTTCAGAAACCTTAAGGGAACTGGGTTCACTTCACCGACAAGAGGTTTTTGGAGTATAATAGGAACATTATGGAAGTTTTTCTTGGTATCCCTGCTGCTGACGGTGTAGGAATCGGTACAGCATTTGTAGTTCCTGAACCGGTAAAAAGGGCAATTCCCCAGCACCGCATTAAAATTGATCAGCTGAACAAAGGCTGGACCCGTTTTGAAAATGCTGTTCAGGCAGTAACTCTTGATCTGACAGATCATCTGGATACACTCTCTCCTTCTGACGAACAGGACAAAATCCAGCGCGAAGTTTTTGAAACTTACATCCTTATGCTTGGCGATCCTGTATTCCTTAAAGAAGTAAAACAGTTCTACGAAAAAGAACAGTTCAATGTTGAATACGCTGTTCAGTTCAAGGCTGAAGAATATGCAAATCGTCTTCGCAATGCCGGTAACGATTACCTGGCAGAACGCGCAAAAGACATCACTGATGTTTTTGGAATGGTTCTGGATGAGATGCTGGACATTCATCCTTTTGACATCAGTCGGGTTCCTGACGGTTCAGTCATTGTTGCAAAAACTCTGAGCCCTTCAGATACCATCGTTCTTTCAAAAAGAAAAATTGCAGGACTTGCCCTTACAGAAGGCGGCGTTTCAAGCCACGTAGTAATTCTTGCCCGCAACTACGGAATCCCTACAGTTGTTGGTCTTGAAGACATTATCAAGAAAATCAAAACAGGCGAAACCCTCATTGTTGACGGTAAAGATGCAGAAATCATGCAGAATCCGGACAAGAGCACCATCGCCGATTACAAAGCAAAAATCCGCGAAGAGCTTCAGCACAAGCTGGCTCTGAAAGCCTTCCTCAATAAACCTGCAGAAACAAAGGACGGAACACTGTTCCACCTTATGGCAAACATTGGTACTCCGGAAGAAGCGGACATTGCAAAAGCGGAAGGCGCCGACGGAATCGGTTTGTTCCGTACAGAATTCCTTTACATGAGTACACAGAGCGTTTCCCTCAACGCTGCAGCCAGAACCTTCAGTGAAGAGACTCAGTTCAAAGCTTACAAAAAAGTTCTGGAAACAATGGGCGACAAACCTGTTACAATTCGAACTCTGGATGCAGGTGGCGACAAAATTATCAACGCCGTTGATATTCCTCTTACCGAAGAAAAGAACCCGCTTATGGGACTTCGCGCAGTACGCCTGAGCCTTGCCTATCCTCAGATTTTTAAGACCCAGCTCCGCGCTCTTTACCGCTCAAGCGTTTACGGAAACCTGAGAATCATGCTTCCGCTTATTTCAAGTCAGAGCCAGGTAAAACAGTGCAAAGATATTATTGAAGAAGTAAAAAATCAGCTTCGTGAAGAAGGCATCCCTTTCAAGGAAGATGTACCTGTAGGAATCATGGTGGAAACTGCATCTGCCGCTATTACCTCGGACTGTCTTGCGCAGATTTCTGACTTCTTCAGCCTTGGAACCAACGACCTTACTCAGTACACACTTGGAATTGACCGCGAAAATCAGCATGTGGCAAATCTTTACAACGAGTTCAATCTGGCAGTTCTGCGTCTGATTAACCTGACTTTTGCAAATGCAAACAACGCAGGAATTCCTGTTGCAGTCTGCGGCGAAATGGCCGGCCGTCAGGACAGCATCATGGTTTTAGGCGGAATGGGAATCAGAAACCTTTCCATGAGTCCGAAACTTATCAGTAAAACAAAGGAACTTCTTTCCCGGTTCACCATTACAGAGCTTGAAGCAATTTCGGCAAAACACTTAAGCAATGTGTGGGATCAGCTGCATACTTAATTCAGAACCCAGACCGGGAACTCCATATTCTTAATTGAATAATCCTCGTCAATGTATTTAAGGGAAATCTGCTGATTTCCTTCGTCCTCGTAAAGTTCAATGAAGGTACACTGTCTGTAAGGGGTTCCGTCTTCATGTTTTTCGCTGATATCAACCCAGGCCCCGGAATTTGCATAGATAAAACTGCGGTCAGAACCTTCCACTTTGCGAACAAAAAGGCTCGGACGATGGGTGTGTCCCATAATGAAAATATTGTGGTCCAGATCATCTCCGAAAACGTGATTCATTACCCTTATCATTCCATAATCTGTGGCAGGACCAATAAGCCCGTCTATAAAAGGAAGAGTTTCAGGAACCTTGTTGTATCTTAACCGTTCTTCCCAGGCTTTCTGGTTTGTCAGTTTTTTGTAATAGACCCCTTCAGGATCTCCGGAGCCAAGAGCCGGAAGCAGATCGGCAACGCTGTAAGTCCCCTCAATTCCTCCGATTCCTGTATCAATTCCATCCACCATCTTCCCGATTGTAGTTTTTGTAATGCCACCAATATAGTCTTTGATGAAAGTGATATAAAGGTTGTAATTTCTTTCGTCAGGATCTGCGATTGAGTCTTGAACCGCATGCAGGCGGTCTTCAAGTTTCTGTTTATTTGGTACCAGATTTCCGCCCATCAGGCTCTGCAAAAGGGAAATTGTAGAAGCAAGGGCCGGCATACGAATCTGTGCAATGCCGCGGGTAAGAAAATAACCGATCGAAAGACTTGGCGTCTCTCCTTCCAGGGCGGTCATACCTTCTAGAGAAACAGGATCCAGAGCGTTTATGACATCGTAACGGCTGCCGTGTTCAAGAACCGCATTAGGAAAAACTTCAGGAGAATAAAGCCCTAAAAGAGGATTTTCTTCATCTCGAACCTGCCTTATGTTCTCGCCAAAGATTTTGGTTATAGATTCTGCTGTAACGTACTGGTCGTGGTTTCCCGGAAGATAAACCAGCTGGACCCCCGCTTCGCCTACAGCTTTAATTGCCGAAATAACTTCCTCGTTATAAGCGGCAATCATCTGTTCGTATTCAAACTGAGAAACAGGAGTTCCGTCCAGCTTTGCAAAAAGACTGATTTTCTGTGCTGAATTCTTCGGATTATAAAGTCCTGTTGTAAATTCATCGATTACGTCTCCAAGCAGGACCAGTTCCTTGTAAGCGGAAGCGTTTTCTTTAAGATAAGAAAGATAACTCAAAAGCTTGGTTTTGTTCTCTTTAAGAGGAATATAACCGTAATAGGCGGCCCGTTTATCGGTCAAATGGATGTCAGAAAGAACTGCCGTCTTCTTTTTACCGGATTTGGAACCGGTATTTGAAATGGAAACTTTTACCTCGTTCTCCGAAAAATCATCTGCGATTTTCATTTTAAGGAAAACGATATCTGAAACGGCAGCCTGTCTTGTATCAACAAGGATTTTAAGGGCAGCTTTATCTGCAGTAACCTTTATTTTTTTAGCTACTGCTTGTGCCTCGGAATCAGATTCTTCTGTGGCAGAAAAAGAAACATAGCCTTTTAAGGAAGTTGCAAATCCCGGAGTTCCGGAATAGCTGACTGTAAAAACTGAATCGGAAATATCCAGAGCCATGGAAGAATCAAGATACTGAAAGTTTCCTTCCGGATTCCACTTTAAGGAACCATTTCCCAAACCATTTTCCCTGTGACTGCAACCTGCCACAAAAACCAGAAGAGCAAATATAGAAAGGATTGTAATACTTTTTTTCATGCTTTCATTTTAGCAAAATAACAAAAGCATATAAATGAAAAAAAAACGCGAATGACGAAAAAGTCACTCGCGTTTTTTTACAGTTTATTCCGTATTGGTTTTAGATTAGAACCAGAAACGGAAACCTACGTTTACAGGAATGCAGAATGCTCTGAAATCAACTGGATCTGTGATCCAGATTGTTGGCTGCCATGCTGCCTGTGCGTAGAATTCAAGGAAGTTGTCCAGAAGGAAAATGTTTGTACCAACGAGGGCACGTGCACCTACACCGAAAGCACCTGTGTTTTCACCAACAGTTAAAGCTCCAGCAAGACCTACACCGTAGTAGTATCCCCATGTTCCTTCGATTTTTGGATTTGCGATCCACCAGTCAGCTGTTACACCAACAGATGTCATTTTTGATCCGATTGTTGCATCAACAGCAAATACACATGGAAGCTGTTCCAGTTTGAAAGTAAGAGCTCCGCCAGGTGCATTTTCACCTGCTACGAATCCAGCCTGAGCACCAACACCTGTTTTTGCAAAAGCACATGTTGTTCCAGCGATTACGAATGCTGCGAGTACAGCAATAATCTTTTTATTCATCTTTTACTCCTTTTTCTGACCAAAATGTCAAAAATGTCTAATTTCGTAAAGTATATAAAATGGAGTTAATTGTTTCAATAACATAACAAAACCTTTAAAACTGCACAAAAGTCCCCGCCATCATTACGCAGTCATTCATTTTCAAAGGATTTTATTTTCTATATAATGAAATCTATGGCTAAGAAAAAGAAAGCAAAACCGGATTTTTCAAAACCGAAACCGGCCGTAAACACAGAAGCTTCTGAAAACGAAAACGAAGGTCTGTCTCTTGATAATTATGACTCAATGGGAAATCTTCTGACTGATGATCAGGAAGAAGAATACGAAAGAGACGATTCAGAAGCAGAATCTTTTATTGATGAAAACCTCATTACTCTTCCGGAAACAAAATCAAATGATTATGTAAGACCAGAAGACTTTGAATACGAAGGTCTGCCTACCCTGGTAATTGCAGGACGTCCTAACGTTGGTAAATCAACTTTGTTCAACCGCTTCCTGCACCGTCGCATTGCAATTGTAAATGACCAGCCTGGTGTTACACGCGATCCTGTAGAAGCCGTTGCTATTATGAAAGGCAAACCTGTTCACCTGATTGATACAGGTGGATACAAACTGGAACGTGAAATCGGGACTATGGAAGCCGCTCTGGACGAACAGGTTGTAGAAAAATCACTTCTGGAAATTGAAAAAGCAGACTGCATCCTTATTCTTCTTGAAGCTGGAATGATTACCGGTGAAGACGAAGAATTCATTCTGCGCATGCGCCCATACTGGGACAAAGTTGTTGCAGCCGTAAACAAAACTGAAGGCGGAAAAAATGAATCTGAAGCCTGGAACTATGCCCGCTTTGGTTTCAAAAATCTTTTCTTCATTTCTGCAAGTCACGGGGACCGCATCGGAGAACTGACAGATTGTCTGGTTTCAAAAATGGATTTCTCAAAGGTTAAGGTTCTTTCAAACCAGCGCCCAATTAAAATCGCAATTCTTGGAAAACCAAATACAGGAAAATCTACTCTTTCAAACAGACTTACACACTCTGAAAAATCAATCGTCTGTGACTACGCCGGAACAACCCGCGACGTTGTTGAAGGAGAATTCGAATACCGCGACCAGAGATTCAAAGTTCTGGATACTGCCGGAATCCGCCGCAAGGCAAAAGTTACGGAAGACGTTGAATACTATTCTGTAAACCGTGCCATCAAAACCCTGGACCAGTGCGACATCGTTTATCTGATGATTGATGCCGAAGAAGGTCTTGCAGAACAGGACAAGAAAATCTGTTCCCTGGCTTACGAACAGGGACGCGGAATCATTTTCCTTCTGAACAAATGGGACAAGATGCCTCAGGATTCAAAAACTTTCAAGGCAACAAAAGAATGGATCAACATTATGTTCGGTCAGATGGAATATGCCCCTATTCTTCCAATCAGCGCACTGGAAGGAAAAGGTGTAAAAGATCTTCTTGATAAGACTCTGGAAATCTACGGGCAGCTTACAAAGAAAATCGGAACTTCTGCCCTGAACATGGCACTTAAAGACTGGCTGGATCGTTATCCGCCTCCAGCAAGCCGCACAGCCCACTTCAAGATCCGTTACATTACTCAGAAAGAAGCAAACCCTGTTCGCTTCATGATTTTTGCAACACGCCCTGAAGTTGTGCCTGAAACTTACATCACTTACCTGAAGAACCGCATCCGCGAAGACCTGGGCTATGACCAGATTCCGGTTCAGCTGGAAATGAAGGCAAGCCGTAGCAAATGGGAAGATCGAGAAAAGTAATAAAACAAATACAAAATATTATAAGCAAAAAATGGGTCCCAGCAACGCGAGCTTGCACCAGCAGCGGCATAAGTCCTCACTTCGTTGCGGGATGCCGCTGTGGCACAACTCGCTGCGTCCCATTTTTTGATTTACAGGTTTTAAGTATTTGCTTTGTTCCAATCAAACTAATATAAAGGAAAATAGAATGTCATTAATCAAAATCTCTAACTGCCGAATTGAAAATGCAACCGGAACTGTTGTTCCGAATGTGTCATGGGAAATGAAAGAAGGGGAAGCCTGGCTCGTCATTGGACCAAACGGTGGCGGTAAGGCAGATTTTGTTAATGCCATTTCAGGCGCCGCAGGAATGAAATTTTCTGTAAACGGTTCCGAAAAAGAACAGCCTTTCTTCTGCAACACTTTTGAAAATTCTGTTGAACTGGTTTCTCTGGAACGGGCCGCCCGCCTTATTCAGGAAGAACGGGAAAACGATGAATCTGATTACGTGGAAGGCGGCGTTGATATCGGTCGCACTGGCCGTGTTTTCATTGCCGAAAGTATTCCCGGAATTACAATCAAAAAGAACCAGCCACTTCCTCCTGAAGCTTATTCAATTGATGAAAGCGATGCCGTAAAACTCTGCGGCATTCAGAAAATCCTGGACCGTGGCCTTAAATACATGTCTACCGGAGAAATCCGCAGAACCCTTCTTGCCCGCGGCCTTATCAATGGGAAAAAACTCCTGGTACTTTCAGACCCATTTGCAGGTCTTGATGCAGAAAGCCGCAAAATCCTTCTGGACTTCTTTACAGATGCCGTAGAAAAACAGACTTCAGGAAGCTGCACTTCAAAAGATCCTTCGATCATTCTTGGAATGGAACGCTGGCACGAAATTCCTGATTCCATTACCCACGTTCTGGAATTCAAAGACAAGAAAATCTCTTTCTGCGGACTTCGCTCAGATTACGAAAAGATTCTTGCAGAACGCCATGAAGAAAAAGCGGCCGGCGAAGATGCAGCCCGCAAAGACTTTGAAAATGAACTTTCACAGACCTATGCAGATACAGAAGTTCTGCAGAACGGTTCAGATGAAGATAAAGAAGAAAACAAAAGTGAAGTCCTGATTCAGATGAATGACGTAAACGTTGGCTGGGGTGACCATCACGTATTACGAAATCTGAACTGGACCCTTCACAAAAATGAACACTGGTTAATCCGCGGCCCCAACGGTTCCGGAAAAACCACGTTCCTTGAACTGATAACCGGCGACAACGGCCAGGTATATTCTAATGACGTATGGCTCTTCGGACGCAAACGCGGAACTGGCGAAAGCATCTGGGAGATTAAAGAAAAACTGGGTATCGTTTCTTACCGTATGCACGTTGAATACCGCATGGTTGGAAACACTAGCCTTCGCGATGTAATCGTGTCGGGCTTCCGTGATTCAATCGGGCTTTATGGCGCTGCTACAGACATGGAAAGCGCTGCCGCAATGAAATGGCTTCGTCTTGGTGGATTCGCAGGACGTGAATCTGTAACTTTCGGATCTTTAAGTTATGGGGAACAGCGCGCAATCCTTATTCTGCGCTCTGCCGTAAAATGTCCTGAAATCCTGATTCTGGATGAACCATGCCATGGTCTTGATGAAGATTATCGCGAAAAGATTCTTCATCTTCTTGAAATCATCGGGCAGAACGGAACTTCAACAATGCTTCACGTTACTCACGATCCTGCAGAAAAGCTGTCGTGCGAAAAACACATTCTGGAACTGCACCCGGATGAAGATCCGATGTTCAAGATTATTGCCGAATAATTAAGCCGACTTCAAACCCAGAGAGCCGGCTACTTCAACTTCTACATAATTTGTGGCGATCAGACTTTCTACGCTAACGTCGAAGATCTGGGCCAGAACCAGCAGATTGTCGATTGACGGCATGTTCTTGCCAGATTCCCAGTTGTAAATTGCCTGAGGATTCGCCATACCAAAAACTTCCTGCAAAGTACTTACAGAAATTTTATTGAATTTTCTTAATGCCTTGATTTTTGCTCCAGTTCCAGCCATATCCAGAACAGGCTTTGATATCTTTTTTGAACAGTAGATTTTTGTAATATTGTTTGTCATTTTTCGCTCCGTAGTTTTTAGTTTTAGGTGGGAAGCTACGGGCAGCCCGAATGTAACGGCTTAATGACTACTCGATGCTTCTCACAGAATCAATTGAATGTTTCTGCTGTTTATGATTACGATAATGATTGACTGTTTTTAGCTGTTTTACAGTACGCACTGTCGCAATATCCATTGGTTCTGTCCTCCGCATATAAGATGCCGAAACCTGCGTTTCGGGTGAATATGGGTTCACCATATCAGATTTGACCGAAATGATTCAACCCCTTTATGTTATTTTTTTGCAATATTAAAGCATCACTTTAATTTTTAAGAATTTATACCTATCCTACTCATCTTCCAGAAGCTGTTCGTAGGTTACGCCATATTTCAGGGCAATATCCATTGCATAAGACTGCCCCACCGGTTTAGCCACTTTCACTTTAAATGAGCGTACTCCGTTTTCTGAAACTACAATCATTGAGGCAGCCTTTGAGTCAGAAGCGGCTTCTTTGTTTATCTCGTCAATGTCAAAAGCAAGCTTATGCATATGAGTGTTGTAGATAGTTCTGGCCCCTTTCTGCAAAATGGCCTTTACGGCGCCGCGAGCTATAAAATAGCCTTCTTCAAAAGACGTTGTGGAAAAACTTTCGTTTAAAAGCAGCAGGCTGTATTTAGTTGAAGCCTTGAAGGAAGTCTTGAAGCGTTTTGATTCTTCACCAAGGCGGCCCAGTTCCATTGTCTGATTTTCGTCTGCAGGGAAATGCGTAAAAATCTGATCTACAGGACTGAAACTGAAACTTTTTGCCGGAACATAAAGCCCTGCCTGAGCCAACACAAAGGCAAGTCCAGTGGCCACAGTGATTGTAGTTTTACCGCCTCTGTTGGCACCGGTCAGAATGTAAGTGCGCTTGTCTGCGTCGAATTCCAGTTCATTTCCCACAACTTCAGCAGGAGTAATTTTCTGTGTAAGTTTCAGGTTATAAAGGCCTTCAGATTTCAAAGAACGGTCTTCTGTTGAAAGTACCTGTGGCTTTGTAAAAATGAATCCCTTGTTTTTAAGCCCCTCAATGTATTCAGCAAACTTTACATAAAACAGAAGTTCCGGCAGAAGATTGTTGATAATCACGTTGATGCTTACGCTTGCGTATTCCGAAAGGCTGTTTCTGAGTCTTTTGCAGGTGTCGCGCAGAACGCCGGAAGCAATACGGTCCAGGGAACGGACAACTTCAGTTGTTCCGTTTACAGGCATAATAATTCCGTTGAAAAGTGCCATATTCCGCAAATTAAGATCGGCCCATTCCGTGTCGGATGAAAACTTGTAGGCTCCGTCCCAGTCGGCTCCATCCTCTTCGTTTTTGTATTTATAGGCATCAATCATGTTGTGAAATATTTTTGAATTCTTGAAAGGCTTCCTGTTCACGGAATTGATTCCGATTTCCACAGGTTCCATTTTTGAATTCAAATTGATTCCGATTGTAAGGGATTTGATTTCAGATGCGTCCATTTTAAGTTCTGCAATGTCTTTTTTCATTGCGGCAAAATTGCCGGCTTTATGGATTTTCATTACATAATCGCGGATGCTGATAAGTCCTTCAGATTTGATTTCGCTTGAAGAAAGACAGTCGGAAATTTCTTCCACACAGGTAATGTAATCGCCCAGGTCACCAAGACGGTGAAGCAGCTGCCAGATTCCCGCTGCGTCACTTTCTCTGTTCAGACTGGAAAACTGGCGGATGTAATCCACTTTTTCCAAAAGTTTAAGCATGCGCTCGCGGATTGCAGGGTTATTCAGAATGTCTTCAAAAACATCAAGACGATATTTCAGTACTTCTTCCTTGCGGGAAAGCTGCGAAAGAATATGAAGAGCCACATCCTGTTCGCTTCTCTTTTCGGTAACAAGTCCGCAAATTTCATTCAAAGAAAGATCGTGGATTGTTTCGTCCGACATCTGGATATATTCAGGGTCTACACCCTCGGGACAAAGAAGACTGATTGGTGATTTCATTTTTATATTCCTTAAACTTTAATAACTCCCAAATTCTAGGATAGAAACGATTTTAGGTCAAATTTTTAGTTTTTTTTCTATATGGGGTGAAACTCGTATATAAATTTTTTTAGAAAATATGTATATTTTTTTATGAGGGGTGTTTAAAAAATGTCGAAAATCTTCGATAAGTTTTATATGATGCTTTTATCTTTTGCTTTTGTCCTTTTAGGATTATCAATCATCGTATTAAACTTAATTACAAAAACAGCAAGCCTTACAGGATTTGCAATCGTTTTTATAATTCTCGGAGTAATTGCAGGTCTGATTTGCTTCCTTGGTTACAACAAAAAGCGCACAGAATACAGCAAATCAGAATAGATCCAGAGTATTATCCAGATAAATCTTCTCGCGCGCGTTAAGCTGATATTCAGGCTTTGTCATGTAATAAAGTATGAATTCAAGCAGCAGTGCACTTCCAAGACTTCTTCCTTCAATCTTAAAATTGCTGAATCCGGCAGGCATGTACTTTTCCCGAATATCATCAATCCCAATAAATCCTTCATTCAGCTTTGCCTTTGAGAAGAGATAACCTTCTTCAGACCCAGGCGAAGTACATTCCCACTGTGGAACATTCTGTCCAAGACACCTTTGGCTCACGTTTTCGTAACATATTCTGCGATTTTTACAGCCAAACCAGCAGCATTCGTTGCACAAAAACTCAATTTTAGACTTCAAAACTTCATCATCCGGCTGGCCCCAGGAACCGAAAAGCCTTTCATCTTTGTTCAGCCGGAAATCAGGAACAACAAAGCTGAACTCAGGTCTTTTCACTTCAGCCATGAAAGAATCCCAGTCTGTAAGGACCTTTGTGGTTGAGGAAACAAAATAGAAATGAGGATAGTTTTTACAGATATAATCCAGAAGCAGATCTGAATGGAGGATTATTCCGTTTTCGGGACCGCAGAAAAGCTCGCAAAGGCGGTTACATTTTCTGTCATCCAGGTGATTTTCTGTCAGAAGGGAATTGCTGAAAGTAAGGCGGGCTGAAACGCCAAAATCCCGGCAAAGGTCCAGGACACTCCGCTCAATTCCGTTCTGCCCGAAACCTGCTCTTCCACCGCCCCATAAGCAATCCGCAGGGGCGCCATAAATGGAACCGATCTGGCAGAAGTCATAAAACCAGTCCCGGTGTTCATAAAAAAGAGGAAGAAAGACTTTGTAAAAATCGAAAAACTCAAAAAGTCCCGGAAGATGAAAACGGGAAATTCCCTTAGACTGCATACAGATATTATATCTTAAATATGCTATACTTTCTGCGATTTTTATTTTTCGGAGTTGCCCATGTTAAACATCAACAACAACGCAAACCAGATCAAGACTGAAATTCTTGTTCGCATTATTAAACTGATGCTTGAAGACAACCTTATCCGTGGTGTTCATTACATTCCAAAACAGATGGCTCCGAAAGACAGAGAACCTTTTACCTGCTGTATTTATCACGACCGTGAAATTCTGCGCCAGCGCGTAATTGCAAGACTGGGTTGTTCTGTAGAAGGACTTGATGAAGACGCCGCCCTTGCAGACTTCGCACAGGAAGCTATGTGGCGCGAAAGCCCAACCTGGCCTATGCTTACTGTTCTGCACGAAGCCTGTAACGCCTGTGTTCACACAAAGTATATGGTTACCAACGCCTGCCAGGGCTGTCTGGCCCGTCCATGTACAATGAACTGTCCTAAAAAAGCAATCACGGTTTCAAACCATCACGCAAAAATCGACGAAAACATGTGTTCCAACTGCGGACTTTGTATGCAGAACTGTCCGTACCACGCAATCATCAAGATTCCTGTTCCATGTGAAGAAGCCTGTCCTGTTGGAGCAATTTCAAAAGACGAAACAGGACGCGAAGTTATCGACTTCCACAAATGTATTTTCTGCGGAAACTGTATGAGAAGCTGTCCTTTCGGCGCCATGATGGACAAAAGTCAGATTGTAGACGTTCTTAAACACATTATGAACGGCCGCAAAGTTACTGCCATCTATGCGCCTTCAATTGCTTCACAGTTCAAGACTCCATGCGGAAACCTTGAACAGGCTTTGAAGACTGCAGGTTTTACCGGCGTTCTTGAAGTTGCCGTTGGAGCTGACATCTGTGCCGACAAAGAAGCAAAAGAATTTACCGAACGCATGGAAAGAGGCGATAAGCTTATGACCACTTCCTGCTGTTCAGCTTATGTTCGCGCCGTAAGAAAACATGTTCCGGACCTGGTGCCTTGTATCAGCGAAACAAGAAGTCCAATGCACTACACTGCCGAAATTGCAAAGAAAGAAGATCCTGAATGCGTTACTGTTTTCATCGGGCCTTGTATTGCAAAGCGCCGCGAAGGTATGGACGACCCGATGGTAGACTACGTTCTGAGCGTTGAAGAAATCAATGCCCTTTTCATTGCAAAGGAAATTGATCCTGTAAATATCGAAATCACAGATCCTGAAATTCTGAACAAGAAGATTGTGCCTACTGCCAGCGGAAGAAACTTTGCCCAGAGCGGTGGAGTTGCTGCCAGCATCAAGGCTCGTCTTGCAGATCCTGAAATTCTTCGTCCTACACTGATCAACGGTCTGAACAAAAAAGGTATGGCTCAGCTCATGATGTACGGAAAAATCAATTCCGGAAAAATGGCCACACCGCAAAACTGCGCAAACCTTGTTGAAGTTATGGCCTGTGAAGGCGGTTGTATTGCAGGTCCTGGAGTAATCGTTAATCCGAATGTGGCTCTGGGTCAGCTGAACAAATACGTTGCCGACGGAAATCAGGAAGAACCTTCTAAAGTATAATTCCGAGTTCTTTACTGCAGCTGATTGATTTCGTCCAAAAGCTGAGCATAGAATTTTCTTACATCATTTCTCTTGAACATTCCGCCCTGAAGGGACATGTGATCGCCTTTATAAACAGGCATTATGTTCCACATTCCCCGTTCTGCACGACCTGGAACATATTCACAATGAGGCTGTCCAAAAGGATAAGTTGCGGAAAATGTATTTACAAGTCCATCATTTTCGCGCCATTCCATGCCAATTGTAATACCGTCACCCACTCCAGTGTAATGGCCCATACGTTCTGAATCGGCACGGTAAAAGATTTCCATTCTTGAACGGTCTGGCGTGTAGGAGCCGTCTTCATGCCGAATAGAACTTGAACAGGGAATTGAAAAATAGAAAAGGTTTTCCGGAAGTGAAAGAGTTTCGTTCAGTTCCTTTGCCCGGTCCAGATGCATATCATGGGCAGCGAAATCTTTTTCGCTTCGTTTATCGTCTGCGGGAGCCAGTTCTCCCCGTCTGCTTTCAGAAATGATTTTTTCAATAGGACGGAACTTAATGTCAGGATCTGCATAATAGGCGCTGGTTCCGTTATGAGGAGCGGCCAGAGTAATTACAGAATAAATCCAGTCGGCTTTACCACCGGTAAACAGCGGTGAAACTTCCCCGGCCGGTGTAACGGAAGTCTCTTTTATTTCGCCTTTATCCAGAAGACTTATCAAAGTTCTGATTGTGGCGCCTCCAAAGGAGTGTCCCAGAATATTTATTTTATCTTTTGAATTCCAGGCAGGAACAAGAGACTGTCCCGTAAAATCTTTTCCGAATCGTTCATGTCCCATTTCTTCACTGTGAGCTTTTCCATAATCGACCCGGGTTCCTGTAAGCTGTGCATAAAGTTCGCAGGCTCTGTCCCAGGCACTTCCAATTGGATCCACTGAAGCAGCATAGGAATCAAATCCTTCAGACTTCAAGTAAGCCATCAGATCTCCGTTTAACATTCCCCAGTAAGGCATGCTTTTATATCTTTCGTCATAGCTGCCCCAGCCCTGGAATCCGTGACAGAAAACGAATCTGTAACTGGTGTTCCATTTTTCTTTATTAAGTGAAACTTTTGGTTTTATTGTTCTTGGAATATAAAGCCAGCTAAGGAAAGCGGCGCACAATATCAACGGAATGGAAATAAGGATAATCAGAGAAATACGAAACGACTTTTTCATTATGATACAATTATATCAACTACTGGAGATTTTCGTATAAGTTGAATTTCTTAATAGCCGTAAAATTTCGTTATTCCCCCCAAGGATATACAATTTTTCTTTCCCTAGGTATTATTAAATGAGTATTTTTAAAGATAACCAGTAATGAATCATCAGGAGGTTTATACATGTCTATTTTAGTTACAGGCGGTGCCGGATTTATTGGAAGTCATACTGTTGTTGAACTTCAGAACGCAGGTTATGACGTTATTGTTCTTGATAACCTTGTGAACTCAAGCGAAAAATCACTGGAAAGAGTTGAAAAAATCACTGGAAAGAAAGTTAAATTCTACAAAGCTGATATTTTGGACCGTGATGCCCTGAACAAAATCTTTGATGCAGAAAAAATCGATTCTGTAATTCACTTTGCAGGTCTTAAAGCGGTTGGTGAATCAGTTGCAAAACCTTGGGAATACTACGAAAACAATATTGCCGGAACTCTTACTCTTGTTGATGTAATGAGAAAGCATAACTGCAAAAACATTATCTTCTCGTCTTCGGCAACAGTTTACGGAGACCCAGCCTTTATTCCTATTACAGAAGAATGTCCAAAAGGACAGTGTACAAACCCATACGGATGGACAAAATCTATGCTGGAACAGATTTTAAGCGACATGCAGAAAGCTGATCCTGAATGGAACGTAATCCTTCTTCGTTACTTCAACCCAATCGGAGCCCACAAATCGGGAACTATGGGTGAAAATCCAAACGGAATTCCAAACAACCTTATGCCTTACGTAACACAGGTTGCTGTAGGCAAACTGAAGGAACTGGGCGTATTCGGAAACGACTATGACACTCCAGACGGAACAGGGGTTCGCGACTACATTCACGTTGTAGACCTGGCAAACGGCCATGTTAAAGCTCTGAAAAAAATCGAAGAAAAAGCAGGGCTCTGCATCTACAACCTGGGAACAGGACACGGTTATTCAGTTCTGGACATTGTTCACAACTTCGAAGAAGCAACTGGTGTAAGAATCCCATATTCAATCAAAGCCCGCCGTCCTGGAGACATTGCAACCTGTTATGCAGATCCTGCAAAAGCAGAAAAAGAACTTGGCTGGAAAGCTCAGTACGGAATCAAAGAAATGTGTGAAGATTCCTGGAGATGGCAGTCAAACAACCCTAACGGCTACGAAGACTAATTTTTACCAAAGGATATTTTATGAGAATTGCAGTTACATACGATTCAAATACTGGAGACATTTTCCAGCACTTCGGACATACAGCACAGTTCAAACTGTATGATGTTGAAGACAAGAAAATTGTAAATCAGCAGGTTGCAGACACAAATGGTTCAGGCCACGGCGCCCTTGCAGGTTTCCTTAAAGAAGCTAAAGCAGACATCTTAATCTGTGGCGGAATTGGCGGAGGAGCTCAGGCCGCCCTGGCAGAAGCAGGAATCCAGCTATTTGGCGGAGTAAGCGGAAATGCAGACAATGCAGTCCAGTCTTACCTGAACGGATTTCTTATTTTCAATCCAAACGTAAAATGTGACCATCACGATCACGGGGAAGGTCATAATTGTGGCGAACACAGCTGCCACTAATATAAAAAACAATTAAGAGGAGAGATTTATGGACAACAAAGCACTTTACAAACTTAGTTATGGTGTTTTCATGCTTTCAACTAAAGCTGGAGACAAAGTAAACGGTTGTATCACAAATACATGTATTCAGGTTGCAAACTCACCTACCCGCGTAGCAATTTCTGTACTGAACACAAACTATACCTGTGATCTTATAAAAGAAAGCGGTGTTTTTGCCCTGAGTCTTCTTGATGAAACAACTACTTTTGAAACAATCAAACACTGGGGATTCCAGTCAGGCCACACAGTAGACAAGCTGGACGGACTTCCTCTTCCAACTGATGTAAACGGAGTTCCATACCTTTCATGGTCAACCTGTGCTGTAATCAGCTGCAAAGTAACTGAAAAAATCGATTTGGGAAGCCACACAATGTTCATCGGCGAAATTGTTGATGCCGTTGTTACAAGCGACAAAAATCCTATTACTTACGCTGACTATCAGAATAAAATAAAACCAAAACCTGCAGCGTCTGCTCAGACCGAAAGAAAAATCAAAGCATGGAAATGTAAGATCTGCGGTTACATTTACGAAGGTCCAGAACTTCCTGCCGATTTCCAGTGTCCAATCTGCGGACACGACAAGGACGATTTTGAACCTATTTACGAATAAATAAGTAAATAAATTAGTTTACTTCGTAAAGGAAGCGTTTGATTTTCTGTGTTGCTGTTTTTTCAAACTCTGCAATAAAATCAATTTCTTCAATGCGGCTTGAACGGCTTACTTTTTCGTTGATGTATGTCTTGATCTGAGCCTGAAGTTCTTCCCTCTTAAGGTGAACGTTGTCTCTGAGTTTGATGATGGCGCGAAGTCCTTTTTTACCCATAACTACCAGAGATTCTGTAATGTGAACATACTGGTTCAGAACAAACTCAATGTCTTCAGGATAGATATTTTCACCGCTTGGTCCAAGAATCATGTTCTTGCTGCGGCCTTTAAGGCTGAGCCTTACAGCGCCTTTAATTTCTTCCATACATCCAAGATCACCGGTTTTGAAATAACCTTCACCACAACTGTCTTCTTTTGTAGTGAAAACTGATTTTGTCATTTCTTCTTCCTTGTAATAACCGGCCATAACGTTGTCGCCTTTTACTACAACTTCCCCAATTCCAAATTCGTTAGGGTTCAGGATTTTCATGTCTACGCCAGGAAGTGTAAGACCGATTGTTCCAAGAACTGTCTGCGATGGATTTGAAACTGAAATCAAAGGTGAAGTTTCTGTAAGTCCGTAACCAATGGCATAAGGAAATTTTGCTTCTTTAAGGAAGCGTTCAACAACAGGATCCAGTCTGGCTCCGCCAATTCCAAAGAATTTGAATCTTCCACCCATTGTTTTCATAAGTTTCTTTCCGGCTACACGGTGAAGAAGTTTTCTGAACACAGGAATTTCATAAAGGGCTTTGATTACCTTGTTCTTTTCAAAGTTAGGTTTGATTGCATTCTTGTAGATTTTTTCCATTACCAGCGGAACCGACATACCTGCTGTAGGGCGAACATTTTCGAAAGCCTTAAGCAGAGCAGGAACTACAGGTGGCTTTGCAAGATAATAAATACATGCACCGTAAGAAAGAATGTATGTGAATCCTGCGGTGAATTCATAAACGTGACTTAAAGGCAGGAATGAAAGAGTAACATCCTTGTCTGTAATAGGAAAAATAGTCTGGGCCTGAAGGAGGTTTGAGATGAGATTTTTGTGGGAAAGCACAACGCCTTTTGAACGACCGGTTGTTCCCGATGTATAAATGATTGAAGCAATATCTTCCTCTTTTACATCTGCTTCAGGAAGAAGATTATCTTTTACCGATTCAAGAGTGATTTCCTTGTTTCCTTTGATTACTGAAAAATCAGAAATGCTGAATACCAGTTCAGGAAGGTTTTCAGGGCATTTTTCAAAACGCTGAAGAAGATTTTCTTCCACAACAAGGGCTTTTACTTCACAGTGATTAAAAATAGTTGTAAGTTCTTGGGCAGAAAAATCAGGAAGAAGAGGCACTGCTGTAAAACCATGGTTTACGGCACCAAAAAAAGATGCACCCCAGTTTGGACAGCCTACTGACCAGATGGCAATTTTATCACCAGCTTTGATGCCCTGTGCTGCAAAAAGCTTTGAAACGTTATTCTGAAGATCATCAAGCTGTTTATAAGTCAGAAACTTTTCCATTTCAAGAGCAAAACCAACAGCCTTGTTGTTTGCAAATTTAGAAACTGTCAGGTTCCAGAAATCAGGGAATGTTTTTGATTTAAAATCCTTTTCTGTAAGCATCTTTGGCCTCCATTTATTATGACATTTTTTCAAATAATGTCATAATAAATGGTATGATGTTTCTCTAATTAAATCAACAGAAAAAATTGTTAGCAGTCAAAATCCCAAAAAAAATCCCGCTTTTTGTCCGTTTTTTGACTATTGAACAGGAAAAACATAAGCTCTATACTTTAAATATCTTACGAAGACGCAGGATTTTCCTATGGGGAGTCCTGCGTTTTTTTTTATCAAATTGACCATTTGGTTTTGGAGGTATATATGAAAGTTGTTATTATTGGAAGCGGAGCTATGGGTTGTCTTTACGGAGCTTATTTGAGTAAAAATAATGAGGTTGTAATGTTAGATAGTTATGAACCTCAAGTAGAAGCTCTGAATACAAATGGAATCACTGTACTTGAAGAAGATGGAAAAGAATACAACTACAAAAACATAAAGGCTTTCAAATCCGGGGAATACCACGAAGCTGCGGATCTGGTTATTGTTTTTGTAAAATCAACATTTACCGAAGACGCCCTTCACGACAATAAATCTCTTTTTGCAAATCATACCCTTGTAATGACACTTCAGAACGGTGCCGGAAATGACAGAAAGATTGCTAAATATGTTGCAAAGAAAAATATTGTAATAGGAACAAGCAAGCATAATTCTGTAAACATGGGAAACGGGAAAATCAGACATTCCGGAACAGGTGAAACTACAATAGGAAGCAATCTGGATTCAAAGAAACCCCTTGAGACAATTGAAAAGCTTTTGTCCGAAAGCGGCTTCAAAGCAGAAATTACAGATGATATTCAGCGCATTATCTGGAGTAAACTTTTTGTAAACCTTTCAATCAATACTTTTACTGCCATCACCCGTTCTCCTATCGGTTCAATGATAGACAACAAATATGCCTGGGACTTTGCAGAAAAAATGATATGCGAAGCAGTTGATGTTGCCGAAGCTGACGGAACCCACTTTTCTTATATGGAAGTTTTAAACATGGTTCATCACGTCTGCGAAGATGCAGGAAAAGGTTACTCTTCTATGTCTCAGGACGTAATGAACTGCCGCCGTACAGAAATTGATGCTATAAACGGTGCTATCGTAGAACAGGCAAAAATGTATAACGTTCCGGTTCCTTACAACTCCCTCATTGTAGATTTAATCCACGCCATTGAAGGAGCTTATAAGTATCAGACGAAATAAAGTCTTTTACTTTGCCTGGTGTTTTTTAAGAAGCTTCAAAATCCAGATATATAAAGCTCCGACGAGAGTAAGAAAAATAGAAAGTGCAAGAATCCACCAGGCACAGCCCATGAATGGAAACTCAGAAGTAAACTTAAAAGCGCCGGCAGGACTTCCCCAGTTCAAAAACACAGGAAAGAGGAACAACAACATGGGTAAAAATAAAAAGTCCTTCCTGAAGAATGTACATAAAAGATGTATAGAGATTATTGCTGGAACAAGAAAAACGAATACAGTCATTCCTGTTATAAGGTTCGAGTTTCTGTCCATAAAGAACATCCACTCATCCCAGCTTAGCGATGTCTTAAGTGGAATGTTTCCTGTTCCCGGAAGCATGAAGCCCATAAAGTTTACAAGAGCAATAATCACTCCATATAACAAAAAAAATAACCATACTTTTTTATATTTTTATTCATAGCTGGAAAAATCTCTTTTTTAATGCTTTTAATTATATTCTAAAAACGGTTTTCCAAACAGTTCATTCAACTTTAATTATTTGTTTTATTTTCATCAGATTTCCAGCTCTATAAGTCCGCAGTTATTCTGCAAACCTGATTTCCAGAAATCTTCAACCGGCAAGGACTTCGCAGCACGCACAATTCCTTTGCACAATGCACCATGCCCCGAAAGCAAAATGCAGGAATTACTGTCAAAACGGGTACGAAGATCATTTAAAAAGTCCAGACAGCGATTATTCAAAGCTTCAAAAGATTCTCCATTGCCTGTTGGCACATACAGTTCCGGATGATCAAAAAAATTTGTCCGGGCTTCTTTAAGTAAAGGGTCCCGATCTGTTTCTTCTACTGTTTTTCCTTCAAGATCTCCAAGACAGATTTCGCAAAGGCGTTCATCGGTCTGCACTTCAAGACCGTGTGGTTCTGCCAGAATGCGCGCAGTGTTCAAAGCCCGCTGTAACGGACTGGAAAATACATAATCAAAATGCAGGTGCGCATACTTTTGAGCCGCTTCTTTTGCCTGAGCAATTCCATTCTCATTCAATGAAATATCAGATAATCCCTGCAGTCTCCATTCTTTGTTCCAGTCAGTTTCGCCATGTCTCAAAAGGTAAAGTTTCATGAACACAGTTTAACATTGTTTGATTGAGGGGAAAAGACACCCTCTGGAAAACACCATATTCAAAATTTATGATTTTTTATCCTAATCGAAAAAGTATATAATGATTTATGATATCTTCAGGAAAATAATATGAAACGAAAACTGTTAATTCTTTTCTTTGCTGTCGCTTTGTTTCAAGGATACGCACATAATAAAATCTCATTGAATGAAGGCCAGAAATCTTTAATTACGATTCCGGAAACTCTTCAGCAAAATTACACCCTTTCTGAATTCCGGGAAGCAGTTAAATTCAATGGGGAAAATTCTGATGGGAATCTTAGAGGTATCTACTGCATTTTCAAAGATTATTCATACTTAAAACCTGATCTGTCTCATTCAAATAAAAAGAATAAATATCTTTCAAAAATGATTTATATTTTTCCTGACGGAAAAAACTTCACCGATATTCTGTATATTTCTGAAAATGAATCTTATTCCCTGGAGCCGGGTATAAAATACGAACATGAACGAGAATACATCAAGTTCGATGATTCTGGCCGGGTTTTCATAAATTCTGCGAAAAAAAATGAAGGCCTCTCCGGCATTCTTATGTATTCACCAGACTCGAATGACAAAAGATTTTTTGCACTCCCAAAGGAATATAATAAAGTTGAAGACTATGCTGTTTCCAAAGACGGAAAGTTTTTGGTTGTAACAGGAAGCAACGGAAACACATCAAGATCAACCCAGGCTTTTTTATTTTACACAGATGAGGAGTTTACTTCTCCTGTTTCCCTCCTTTATCTGAATGCATCCAAAGTATCATCCATAGTTTATAATCCTCAAAACGAAAGTTTTTATGTCATTGCAAGCTTTTTTGATCCAGCGCTTGAAAGTGATGAAGCAGGAAAAATCTGTGTCTTACGAAATCTGAACATTTTGTCTCAGGTGCCTTCTGTGGAATATTATTCGCAAAGAGATATTGAAAACGGAAAAAGTCTGGACTTCTGGGACAATCTTTTTGTTATCGATCAATTCGACAACAGAATTTACGCCGCCTCCAATTTAGGTATAACTTATCCTGTTGATGGTATTCTTCATGAATTGATTGATAACGGAAATTCCCTGAAGCTTAAGTTAGTTGAAGAAACCGCTGACATACGTTTTCACAGTCCTGACTATAATGGAAACGGGCGGTCATTAAGATCCACTCCATTAGGACTGTACATAAAAGACAAGAATTCAAAGGTTTATTTATTAAAAGATAATAAATTAAATGAAATTCCTGAAAATAACTTTTACCAGAAACTTAGTGATTACAACCAGAAACTCTTTACTCAGTCAAATACTATGAGTCAGAATGCAAAATACAAGGCGGTCATTAAAGAAAACGACCAGAAAATATTTGAACTTCAAAAAAAGGAAAAACTTCTGATTGTAAGCCTCATCATTCTTTTGATTATAATTTTCGCATTAATAATTGTTCTGCTGGTTGTTCTGACTCACAGAAAAATCCTTATCAGGAAAATAACTCAGAAAAAAATTCTTGAACTGCAGGAATCAGAAAGGGCAAAATTGAGCCGCGACATTCATGACTCTGTCGTTCAGGATATTCGCGCCATAAGGCTTCAGACTGGACTAATTGAAACAGGTGATAATCAAAAAGCTCAGCAGCAGAAAGAACGGGTAATTGAAGACATTACACAGACAATCGTAAAAATGAGAAACATCTGCTACAATCTGACTCCTGCCGAACTTGTAACTCATCAGGACGGTGACAGCGCAAAAATTGAATTGATTTCTGTAATTGATTCCCTATGCCAGCAGTTCTATGTTAAAACGAAAATTCCATGCAGTCTTCAAATAGATTCTGAACTTGTGTATCCGGAATATGACAAAGAAACCAGTCTTCACCTTGTACGGGTTTTTCAGGAACTTTTGAACAACATAGAAAAACATTCATACGCAACAAATGTAACTGTTCTTGTACGTAACAAACTTGAAGACAATCAAAACCATCTGGTTATTTTTGTTATTGATGATGGAATCGGCTGCAACATCCAGCAATGTCTGAAATCACGCAAAAAAAATCATTTTGGCCTACATAACATTCAGGAACGAATAAACCTTATTGGCGGTAAAATAGAATTCTTCAGTTCTCAAAACGAAGGAATGAAAATCAAAATTACGGTGAAAATGTAAAATGCAGAATACTCTTTATATTATCGATGATCATTCAATGGTAAGAAACGGACTGGTAGCCTGGCTTGAATCAAATACTAAATGGAAGGTAACCGGGACATTTTCCAGTTCAAAAGAATGCATTGATTCTTTAAACAATGCTCCCGAAGAAAACCATCCCGAAATCGCCATCATTGATGTTCAGCTTATTGGTGAAACCGGGTTTTCTTTACTTCAGACTATTTCAAAAGATTTTCCTCACATTAAATGCCTTATGTATTCCATGTACGATACAGCGGGCTATATTCTTCAGGCAAAAGATGCCGGAGCAAAAGGATACATTTCAAAAGTCAGCAGCGAACCTGAACTTGTAAAAGCCCTTCGGATTATTCAGGGAGGCGGATTCTATATTGAACCACGGTTCGAATCGGTCCAGAAAAAACTTGAACCTATTACCTGTGTCCTTACAAAACAGGAACGTCTGGTTTTTGAAAAACTGCTTCAGGGAAAATCCAACGATCAGATAAAAGATGAACTTTTCATAAGTGCTCACAGTGTTGCAAATTATGTTTCTTATATTTACACACTGGCCGAAGTCCACAACCGGAACGAGTTTTTGTCAAAATACGGGGAATAATAATAAAAAAATAGGATTTATTATCCTAATCTGGAAAGTACAGTTCCTTTTATACTAAAAACATAGTGATTAAAAGTGTCACTTATTTAGTATTTCTTAGGAGTTTTTATTATGAAAAAAACATTAATTACTGTACTTTCCTGTGCTTTGGCAGGACTCGTTCTTGCAGGTTGTTCTAACGCCCCTGCAGCAAAACATGTAGCTCAGATTGTTGACTACCGTATCAAAGATGCCGCTGGAAATATTGTTGCACGCGCCGCTTCTTCTGAACCAGAAGTAAAATATGAATTCAGCTATAAACTGCTTAAAGACCTTCCAAATTTCAATGGTGATGCAAAAATGTCTTACGTTCATTATAAAGTTGATGGAGAAACAGTTACTGAAACTTCAGGTGAAAATTTTGATATGCTTAAAAATGCAATTACATTTGAAGACTGTGAAGAAGGCATCAAATTCAAATTTGCAAAACCAGCAGATTTTGACAATGTAAATTACATCAACTTCCAGTATGTTGATTCAAACGGACAGCGTTCAACAAGCGTTGGTCTTACAGATGAATTTTATAAAGGTAAAGATGATATCGAAATGATTTTCCCTCTGGTTGTAGCTGGGAAAAAAGCAAATTTCTGGATTATGCTTGATAACGGAAATGAAGCTCAGCCTGCAGCATTCTTCTTCTACGAAATTATGCCTGCCCATGGTGATTCATTTATTCAGCCTTTACAGAAAGACTATGAAGAAACAGATTACATCTCTATCGAAGAAGGACACATTCTTAAACTTCATAAAGTAATTCCACCAAAGACAATTAAACCTCTCTGGCATTTCATTGGACTTATGGAACAGAATGGTGCTGGTCCTGCATGGGTTGGAGGACCAGTAAATAAACTTTACGGCATTTTTGAAGAAGCATCAGAAATTGAAGTTTCAGCAGCCAATGCCGAAGAACCTACAGTAGCCGACTATGTTCTTGATCTGAAAGACATTATGACTGAACAGTGGAAAGACAATGACACACTTGGTTATCCATACATCTTTGTAGAATTCCTTTACCAATTTGCTATGGAAGACTTCCCTGAATACACATTTGCAACACCTTCAATTAAATGTGTTCCAATTCCAAATACAATCTTTGAATAATTGAAAACTTCGACAAATTCAGAAACCATCTGATAAAAAGGCTGCTCCAAAAAGAGCAGCCTTTTTTCACTATTCAATTTTTTTCACATACAGGAAATAGTACTGGGAAGTTTCAGAATAGTCGTTGGCAGGGATAATTTCCATCATGACCTTTCTGTAATCTTTTCCATATTTTCTTCTATACGTAAACATGAGTGAATCAGTGCTGTTTTTGAAATGCTCGCGGATAAATGAAAAATCAGTTTTGCGGTAATAATCTTCCAGATCGTCCGGATGTATCAGGCCTGCTTCGCCGAACTTGTGAAGCCACTCAGAAACTTTTAAAGAAAATCCCAGTTCTTCGCGCTGCTCGTCTTTATCGATATTGATAATCTGGTACGAATCATCTGTAAGACTGATTTTAAGAATCTTTGTATACAAAGCACATAAGGCAACGTGTGCGTCTCTCTGACCACGGCGGTCAAAACCTGCCTGTCTGTAGTAGCGGGATTTATCTTCATACATTCTTTTGTCGGCCAGAACAGAAATATCATGGAGGGCCAGATTGATGGTTTCGCTTTTTACGACGTAACCGCAAGACATGGAAACAGAATCAACCAGCTGCCCTTTCCAGCTTGATATGGCAACTTTTAGTTTTTCCTTGATGAGTTCAAGTTCATTTTCGCTGGCAGAAAGAATGGCAACAAATTCATCACCGCCAACTCTGTAAAGTTTTCCATAATCAGAGAAAGCCTTTTTCATACAATCGCAGGCACCAAGAATAAGTTCATCTCCGGCCCCATGTCCAATGGTGTCGTTCACAACTTTCAGTCCGTTAATATCAATTGAGACGTAGACAAAGTTTTCTCCCAATCCGTTCTTGGCAAAATATTTTGCCGTCATGTCGTAGGCACGTCTGTTATAAAAACCGGTCAATTCATCTGTATTTGATTCATTGATAAGATTTTCTTCTTTACGTTTTTCTTCATCGATGCTGCGAGTAGTAAAAAGTACTTTAACCGCTCTTCCTTCAGAATCACTTTCGACCTTGATGAAGGAAGCAACAAACCATCCGATACGGTTTCCTACAAACTGGGCTTCAAGAAGCTTGCGATGTTTCATGCGCTTTGCCAGAGTTTTAAGATCCGTAAACTTAAGTGCGGCTTCTTTGAAGTCATCTACAACAGTTGATGACATAACTTCCTTCATCTGTGCACTTGCATCTGTCTTTTTATTTACAATAGTTTTTACTTCGTCTCTTGAACTGAAAGGAATTACTGTATCTTCGACCAGATTGATCAAATGCATGCTGTAATAAATTTCTGCCAAAGAATAGAGAATCTCTACATTGCGGTTATTTTCCTGCTGACTTAGACTTGCATTTTCTGCCATGCTTATTCACCTACTCGTTTAAACTATACTAATATTTTACCACGAAAACCCGCTGTAAAATCATTTCTTCTGATATTATTTTTAGAATAAACAAATGAGGAGAAGCTTATGAAAAAAAGCAGTTCTACAAAGACTATGTTTCGCACACTGCCACTGAATTAACGCTCAGAAACCGCAAAGTAAAAAAGCCCGAATTCTTCTGAATTCGGGCTTTTTGTATATACATTTTCCCAGCCTAAATCTTGAACTGATCGATTTCGGCTTTGATTGAAGTGATGGAATCTGTAACTTCGCGTGAAACCTGAGAAAGGGCGGCTCCAGTCTCGTTGATTTTTTGGGCACCGATGGACATTTCTTTTAGGCTTTCCCTGATGGAAGAAGTAACGTCCTGAAGCTGTTTGATTTCGGAAAGGATGTGCTGGTTTCCGATTCCCATTTCTGTTGAAGCCATCTTTACTTCCACAGTACTTGAGTTCATTGTGTGAAGAACGTCATTGATCTGTTTAGAACCAATCTGCTGTTCTTCCATTGCTTCCTTAATGTGGCGCACGATCATGTCTGTTTCCTGAATGCTGCTTGAAACTGTCATGAAGGCGGCGCTTGCTTCTGAAGAAACAGTTACCACTCTTGTGATTGAAGCAAGAATCTTATTCAATTCGTCACCGATTGTCTGTGACTGTTCAGCCGAAGTAGAAGACAGTTTTCTGATTTCGTCGGCAACAACGCTGAAGCCTTTTCCGGCCTCTCCTGCGTGGGCAGCTTCGATAGCGGCATTCATTGCCAGAAGGTTTGTCTGTTCCGCAATGTTAGCGATGGCGGCGTTGGCATCCTGAAGCATCTTAGACTGATTTTCAATATCCTGGATGATTTCGTTTACATCGGTCTGAGTCTTGATTCCCACATTAACATTCTGTTCAAGTTCCTTGAATGAGCTGAACATCTTGTCTACAGAGCTGTTTACCGAAGTGATGTTTCCAACCATTTCTTCAACAGCTGTTGAAGCTTCCTCTACCCCTGCCGACTGATTGATGATCATCTTTTCAAGTGACTCAATGTTGGAAGCAATCTGATTAACAGAACCTGCAGTCTCGTCAACACTGGCGGCCTGGTGCAGAATCTGTGAATTAACGCTTTCGATGTTTGCAATGATTTCTGTGATTGAAGCTTCTGTATCCTGAGTTCCAGCCTGGAGAGAATCATCGGCAGTTACCAGTCTTGTTTCAGAAGTTTTCATTGATGAAACAATTTCCTGGAGTTTTGTAACGAAACTGTTAAAGCCGTTTACAATATCAAGGATTTCTTTTTTACCACGTTTAATTTCAAGACGCTTTGTAAGGTCAGCATTTCCTGTGGCAATTTCCGAAATTGCATCACCAACTGCTTTAAGCGGATTGAGGGCTCTTGCAATGCTAATAGAAATAATAACACTCAGAACAAGAATACAGACTGTAAGCTGAAAGAGGATTTTTTCCATCATTGAAAGACTCTTGATGAATTCGTTGTCATCGGAAATAAGAACTACAGACCAGTTTGTGTTTTTTACCGGCTGATAAATCATGATGTGCTTAACCTTGTTCATGGTGTAGTAACCGAAATCAGTCTGAGCACTTGTGATTTTATCCATGTTCATTCCAAGTTCAGGAATGTTCTGTTCTTCGGAAATCTTCTTAAGATTCTGCTGTTCTGTTACTGTCTTTTTATCAGGAGCACCGATTGTGTTTCCTGTAAGATTGTCGATGATCAGGGCGTATCCCGATTCACCGATTTTGATTCTTTCAGAAATCTCACAAAGGAAGTTACAGCTGAATCTGGCAAGAAGAACCCCGGTAATCTGATTGTTAGGATTTCTGACAGGAGTTGCAATATTGATTGAAAGTTCATTAGTCTGCTGGTCAGTAGTTGGCCCAGCCATAACAGTCTTTCCGCTTTTAAGACATTCCTGGAAAACAGGGATAAAACCGAAATTTACCTTCATAGGACCAATGTAAGTATCACCGTTTGAATCGATAAAACTGACGCTGATAAGGTCCTTATTTCTGTCACTGGCGATTGGATAAAGCAGAACATTCTTATCCGGATTCGATACTTCATCGCTTCGGATATCTTTCAGATTGGCCATGTATTCCATGAACTTGAACTTTTCATAAACCACTTCGCCAATGGAATCATTGATTCTGTCTGCTGTAAGGAACATGTCATCTCTGAAAACTTTTCTAACCGACCGTCTTGAATACTTCACGGCAATGAAGAAAACTGTAGATGCACTGAAATAACTTACAATAATAAATGAAAGCAGAATTGTTCTTTTAAGACTTTTCAAAATAAACTCCTTAAATTCTTCTATATATTATAACAGACTTTTATGAAAATGGAGAAATTTAATTTTTTGAACGTAAAAATGTAATCTTTTTTATAAAATCCTGTATTTTTCGGCTAAAGTCTTAATTTCTTTCTGGTTAGATTTAAACTTCAAAAGAACTAGTGCGTCTCAGATAAAGTTCACCGGCAAGCAGAGAGTCCTTTACCTCCACTGCAGCAAGAAGAGGTCCAACATGAACAAGAAAATCATAAATATCTTTATCAAAAACATCGGTGTCAGGTGAAACAAAAATCTTTGAATTGTTGTTTATTCCGTCCTGAAGAAAAATAGACAGAAAGTTTGGTAAGATAGAATTATGAACTACAATCCAACTGATATAGAAATCGATTTTGTAAATCACGCACTTGAAGAATTCAACAATAAAGCTGTTGGTCCTGATAATCATGAACTTTTGAATATCGTGGAATATGATAAAGATGGAAATGTAATTGCCGGAATCCTTGGCGGAACTTACTGGGGCTGGATGCATCTGGATATTCTCTGGGTGGATGAAAAATTCCGCAGAACAGGAATCGGATCAAAGCTGCTGAAAGCCGCGGAAGAAGAAGCTGTTCGTAGAGGCTGTCATTCAGTTCATGTAGATACAATGAGCTGGCAGGCACCGGAGTTTTATAAGAAACATGGTTATCGGATAATTGGGGAACTTGAAAACATTCCTGAGGGTAATAAGAAATATCATTTGATAAAGGATTTACATAAAAAGAGTTAGGGATTGGAGCACCTTTAGTCCCAGCGCGAAGCGATGGGATGAGCCGCGGTAGACGGCGAAGTGCGGAAAGCCCGACCCGAGCGAAGCGAGGGGAACTTCCAGAAGAGGAAAAATAGATGGCAAAAGTTTTTATATTATGTGGAAAAATTGGAGCACTACTTTTTTCAGAAATCGGTAGAGATTATTGAAACTGGAAGAATGGTACCGCCGTCTGGAAAAACGAAATAAAGATGTTTTGGAAAAAAAGTCTGATGCGTATTATGTTGATGAAGGGCTGGCAGAAAAGTTCAAATCGATTTTTGAAATCCCGGCAAAAGACGAGATTGATGTCTGGGTGGAAGAAAGTTTAGAAAGAAAATAATCTGGTAAGTTAAAATTGCAATAATATTGCAGACTACAAAATTTCTTCAATCTTTTCCAATATCAGTTTATCTGCAGGAAGCCAGTTTACCGAGTGCAATGTTTCCTTGTTCACCCATTTAGCAGCTTCGTGTTCCAAAAGCTTCAGATCGCCAGAAACAATAGTGCATAAAATGCAGTGCATAGTCAGATGAAAAGTCGGGTAATCGTATTCCACCACCCCAAGAATTTTTTCAGCTTTTACTTCGGTAACAAGTTCTTCGCGAATTTCACGCACAATGCACTCTTCCGGAGTTTCATCTTCTTCAAGTTTTCCGCCAGGAATCTCCCACCAGCCTTTCCAGTCGCCGTAGCCGCGCTGAGTTACGAAGATTTCTTTTTTCCCGTTATTTTCACGCAAGATGATTGCGCCGCTTACTGTTATCTGTTTCATTTAATTTTCATTTCCTGAAGCAATCCAGGTGTCGTCGTCGCTGTGATAGTAAATAATTTCAGGATAATTTTTATTGCATACATTACATTTTGATTCCGACTCTACGGCCGGGCTATAACAGAAAGGACAAAAAAATACATTATCGATTCCACTTTGAACGGCTAAAGTTTTACCAGGAAATATTTTGAAATTATATCCTTCTTTTATATCAACATTTTCCATTTTAAAAGTTCCCTAAAAATAATATATCACAATTATAAAAGCCCTGGAATTAAATCACAACTTTAACACATAAATTCCGTCCATCCTATATAATGGAAGAATGAATTACAATCCAACTGAGGAAGAAATCAGTTCTGTAAACCATGCGTTTGAAGAATTCAACAATAAGGCCGTTGGTCCTGACAATCGTTAAGAAAATTACGAAAGCAATTTTTTTTGTTTACATTATTATAGTTTGATATAGGATTTATAAGTGACACATACAGAAAAAGCAGTAAATTATTTTTCTCAAGGATTACATTGTTCACAGAGTTCTGCCCAAAATGGTTGCCGCCACTGTAGAAGTTGTAGAAGAAATTATTGAGGAGATGGGAAATTGATTTATGAAAACGGAAATTAAATACGTCACATCTGATGACAAAACGTTTTGGTATAGCCTTGATAAGCATTTACCTGAAGATCAATTTGAAATAAAAGTTCGTGATAAAATGGGCTACGTTCTTTTTGAAGAAGGAAAACCTGAGGGCTTATTGCGTTATAACTTGTTCTGGGATAATACCCCTTTCTGCACAATGCTTTTTGTAGACTGGAATGCACAGAAAAAAGGTTACGGTCGTAAGTTGATGGAACATTGGGAAGCTGATATGAAATCAAAAGGCTACGGCATGGTGATGGTTTCTACTCAAGTGGATGAAAGCGCCCAGCATTTTTACAGAAAACTTGGTTATAAAGATTGCGGCGGCTTTACTGTTGATATTCCAGGATTTGAACAGCCAATGGAAATGTTTTTGAGTAAGGGTCTGTAAATGGAAAAAATATACAGTATGTTGTTTTCAAAAGTTTATCCCTGTCTGATTGCAAAAGCCGAACGCAAAAATCGAACACGGGAAGAAGTTGATGAGATTACCTGCTGGCTAACTGGTTATTCAAAGGATGATATCAAAAGTTTTTTGGAAAGTGAAGAATTATAAGGAGAGATATTATGGCATCGGATTGTACAGTTGCAATTGATAATGGATTTATAAATTTAAGAGTTGGCGCCATCATCATGAAAGGTGGAAAATTTCTAATGGTGGGTAATCAGAAGAATGATTATCTTTATTCTGTTGGTGGACGAATTAAGTTTGGTGAAACTGCAGAAGAAGCGGTTGTTCGCGAAGTTTATGAAGAGACCGGTGTAAAACTTGAAATAGACAGACTTGGTTTTATTCATGAGAATTTCTTTTATGGTGATTACGGAAAAGTAGATGATAAACTTATTTATGAGGTATCCTATTTTTTCTACATGAGAACCCCGGAAAATTTTGAACCCGTATGTGAAAGTTTTACAGATGACAAATCAAAAGAAAAACTTATCTGGGTTGATGATAAAAGTGAAATCACATATTTTCCGGAATTCTTCAGAGAAGAACTAAAAAATCCAATTGCCGGCGTTAAACATATTGTGACAGATGAGAGAAAAACTAATTTTTCTGATTGACGGCAATATAATCTGATAATTAATTCTATTTACACTTAAAAAGAAGTTGGAACTTCAAATGTATACAAAGTCTTTGTTTTTATTGAACCGTCTTCATTATATTTGTATACATACATTTGAGTAATGTTCCCATCAGAATCAAAAACTTTTGAAGGCAGCTCTTTATTGTTATAAGTCATTACAGACTTTATTTTAAAATTTCTATTGTCATCGCTGGTCATGCTTTTCCTAATTTCTTTTTCAAGTTTTCCAGATGGGGTATATATATATTCTGTTAAATGACCGGCGTCTTTATATTTCATTTTCCCCTTTTGAATTAATCTGCCAGAATCATCTTTTTTACATTCATAAACAATTCCATTTTCTGATAACAAAAATTCATTTTTTTCGGCTTTTCTTTGATTATAAAAATAATGATAAGGGGAACGGATCTTATCACTATTTGAAACAGGGTAATAATAAGAATATCTGTTTTTATAATTGATAAGCTCAATAATTTTTCCTTCAGAATCATAAATTATTCTGGTTTTTTCTGGAACAGAAATCAGTCTTCCGTCCTTATCTGTTTCGTATTTACCAATTGCTGGGAGAGAGTTTTTAAACGGAATGCAATCATATGAATAAACTTCAGCATACTTTTCCAGTTTGTAATGTGAAATAACATCATTAAATTCTGGTGATGCATCAAAAAAGGTTTTTCCTCCTACTGTGAGTTTTAAGTATTTATCATTCGGCCATACAGTATTTCTTGGATCCGAAGTAGTAATCTCCATCAAATTTCCATTTTTATCATAAAAAAAATCCATAGAAATCCATTTACGATAACTATCTAAATCTGATACTTCTATAAATTCCTTATCAATATATCTTAGAGAATTTGATTCAAGTTTTATAAGACGCCCTTTTTCATCCTCTGTGTATTTATAAACATTTCCAGTCTTTAACTTATAATCATGTTCTTTAATTAAAAGATTATTTGAATCATAAAAATACTCATATAATAATTCTCTTTCACCCTTATCTTTAATATAAAAAACCGATTTTAATTGCCCTTTTTTTGTATACTCATAAAAATATTCTTCTTCACTTTTAGGGGAAGAGTCTAAAGAAAATTTATTTTTCCAACAAACAAGTCGGTTCTCTGCATCATATAAATATTCATAATCCCTGCTACTATTATTGTTCTCAAATCTTTCTACAAAATGATTTTTGTCGTAATAGTATGCATAATTTTCTTTATAGCCACTCTCATCAAATATTCCAGATTTTTTTTCTGCCCTTAATGAACCGTCTTCATAATATTCATTATAAGTAATATTTTTGGTACTCCCTAAAGGATATTTTATACCTGAAAAAAATGTATAAAGGTATTCTGTAAATTCATCTTTTTTTAATTGCCCACTTGGATAGAATTCTTGTTCTCTTAAACTAACAGTTTGACCTTGTTCATTGACTACCTTTTCAATTTGTTTTAATCCTTTTTTTTCAAAAGTAGTAGTCTTCCAGGTACACCATCTGTAAACAATGGAACCATCAATATTAAACGCTTTATATTGTTGTGCAAAAAGTTGAGACGAAATAGAAATAGAAAAAAGTACAAAGAGAAATTTTATTTTATTCATATTTGCCATTATAGCACATATGACGGATGATTCTGTTTGATTTTTTTATTCACATTCTTCCTAATCGTCGTCTGAAAATGAATCATTATAAAATGCGTTATATTCCAGTATTTTGTCAAAACTTGTAACATCAGATATTCTGCCGTTATCGTCGGTTACAAAATGCGGGAAACCTGTACATGCGTTTTCGTCGGCTTTTCTGTAATAAACATAAAGTTTTACGGTGCCAATTTCGCCGACATAGTCCCAATGGTCGAAATAATTCTGTTTATTAAAATGTTCTTCTAAAGTCATCTTTCTGTTGTAATATTTTTTAATCCCACATAATCATATCCGGAATCTTGAACTTCTCTGAACCACAGTCGGGACATTTATAATCGAATCTATTCTTTCCTTTTTTACAAACCCATATTGTTTCGCTGGTAAGTGTTTTGCATTCTTCGGAATAGGAACAATTCTCTGCTGCACAATTAATTACATTAGTTGATCCCATAACACACCTCCTTTTATGGCAAATATTGATTTCATTATAGAAGGTCCACTGTCTCAAAGAACGATACAGGGTTATTGCAATTAATGGGGATTATTTAAAATAAAAAGACTTCTTCCAAAGAAGAAGCTTTATGTATTAGCGAAAGCAGAATTTGAACTTGCGGCCTCCAGATTATGAGGGACTTAAGAAATAGTCCATTTCCCACCACCATACTCCATTTCAGTCTAAAATCGCCCTTTTCTCCCACTTTACCACGGAAATTCGGAGTTTTCAAGCAAAATTCACTCCACTGGGCTCCATCGTCCTCCAGGTTTTCCTTACATTTTTTGGTTACATTTACAGAAATAAGTCAAAAACCTGGAGGAAACTGAAGGTTTTACAACTTTTTTTTCAGCAAAAAAACATCAAATTTTTCCGAAAATTTTGATTTTCTTCAAAAACTTCTCTTTCAGATCAAAATTGACCTCTCACCCCATAACCTGGAGGTTTCTTACCTAACTTACACTTAACCTGTTTTCTTAATGAAAAATTGAAAATCGGGTAATTAAGTCGCTTTTTTATGGAGATAGTAAAAAACCTGGAGGTTTAGTAAGGACCAATTTTGTCAAAATTTGGTGGGAGAAATTAATCGACCTCTTACATCTTATCCTAGTGGTCGGAGAAAAAATCCATAAAACCTGATGGTCGTTTCAAATGTGAATAAAATATTACAGTAAATCTAAATTAATGAATGTGCTATAATTTTTCCATGAAGAAATTTTTATTTGTTTCTATCTTTTTAAATCTCGTACTAATTGCCTGTTTCGCAAAAGAAGTCAAAATCAAGGAGGCTGTTGTGAACACATTTAAATCTGTTTCCATGCAAGAAGGTATAAAGCTCATGGCCGATGATAAAGATTTTATTCTTCTTGATGTCCGGACTCCTGAGGAGTTTGCCAGCGGCCATATTCCAGGGGCTGTTCAACTTACAAATGAAACTTTTACAAAGGAAGACGCTGAGAAAGTTATAAAGAATAAAAAGCAGAGTATTTATGTGTACTGCCGGTCAGGAAGAAGATCAAAACAAAGCAGCCAAAAGCTGGTAGAGTTTGGGTATGTGAATGTAATTGAGATTGGCGGGATTCTGGAGTACGCGGAAAAGTTGGAGAGAAATGAAACAAAATAATTTTCCACAACAAACACACTTCCTCGGAGTTTTAATTCCAAGAGATCTTACACTTACTCTAGAAGATTGCCGAAGATACATGAACGAAGCTTTCGGCTGCAAATCAGGATACGGAACTCCAATTCATGTAACTCTGGTTCCACCATTTCATCTTCCAGAACGATTCACAACTGCAGATTTAGTACGGGCAATTGAAGATGACGTTCTGCCTCTGGCTGATCAGTTAAAGTTTGATGCACACATCAACAACTTCGACGCTTTTGGTGACAGAACAATTTTTGCAAAAGTTATTCATGATGATAAATGGACTGCACTTAGAGATAAAGTTCTTTCCGCAGTTTTAAAGGCCGTACCCGGTTGTACTAAAAAAGACCAGCGCCCTTTCCAACCACATCTTACCGTTGCCAATCGTGACATTCCGGCCGGAGCTTCTGTACCTGCACTTGAAGTAATGAACGAGCTAAACCTGGTGGAAGATTTTCCGGTAGATAATGTTACAATTTTTGAGCGCAAAGGCGGAAAGTGGGTTCCTGCCTGGAGTGGAGAGTTATAATGAAAATAGCTGCCATTACTTTTGGAGTAGCAGGATTAGTAATGTTGATTCGGAACAAAAAGGAAAATAAATGATTGTCCTGATTGGTGGTGCAAGTCATGTTGGTAAAACACTGATTTCGCAAAAACTTATAGAAAAATATCATTATCCTTGTACCAGTTTAGATCATCTGAAGATGGGGTTTATCAGAACTGGACGAACGGAACTGACAGTAGAAGATGATTCTGAAATGAAATTTTTTCTCTGGCCTTTTGCTGCAGAAATGATAAAGACTGCCATTGAAAATAATCAGAATATGATTTTAGAAGGCTGCTATATTCCAAAGGAATGGAAGATTAGTTTCACCCAAGAATATCTAAAAGAAATTCGCGCTGTATTTCTAGTAATGAGCGAAAAGTATCTTAGAAATCATTTTGAAAATCTATCAAAATACGCAAATATAATAGAAAATCGAATTGAAGATGAAATAAATCTGGAACGACTTATTGAATGGAACAATGAGTTTAAAAATGACTGTTTAGAAAATGGAACACCATTTATTGAAATTGACGAAGAATATAATATTGATGAAATAATGAGGAGGATAAAATCTATATGCCAATGATTAAAGTCGAGACTACAGTAAGTCTTCCAACAGAAAGAAGAGATGTATTGAAAGCTGAACTTGGAAAAGCCATCAGCATTATGGGAAAACCAGAAAGCTACCTTATGATTAATCTTGTTGATAATCAAGATTTGTACTTTGGCGGAAAGAAGATGGATAAGGGGGCATTTGTAGAAGTAAAAGCTCTCGGAAATATCGACGCCGACCAGAGTGATAAGATGACAGCAAAAGTTTGCGAGATTCTGAACACGCAGTTGGGGATTCCAGGTGATGCTGTGTATGTAGCGTATTTCGGAACCAGTAACTGGGGATGGGATGGAGGGAATTTTTAATAAGAGGGGAAAGTATTCCCCTGGCTGCAGCCCGCTCCGCGGTCTTCCGCCACCCCTTCTGCGGGTCTCAATCGCCGGCCCGCAACGCCCGGCTAAAGATGAATTATAAAAAAATGCGTATTTATGCAAAAAAATTTATTCAATTTTTCCCTGATAACTTTTAAGATAATTCTCAAAACCATCAACACTTATTGGTTCTGAAAAATAGAATCCTTGAATCAAATCACAAGAATTATTTCTAAGTATTTCTAATTGAGACCGATTCTCAACTCCTTCTGCTACAATTTTTAACTCACGTCTTTTACCAATATAAATAATACCTAAAACAATTGCATCATCTTTTTCAATTTTATCAATTAATTTCTTATCTATTTTTATTACATCTATTGGTAGATCGGAGAGTGCTCCTAATGATGAATATCCAGATCCAAAATCATCCATTTCTATATAAAAATTCTCACTCTTGAGTCTCTTTAAAAGTTTAATAAGATCTTCAATTTTTATTTCGCATTCAGTCTCTGTTACTTCATAATGGATGTATTTATGATCAATTCCATAACTATCTACTATCTGAATCTGTTTTTCAACTAATTCCTCATCCATAAAATCTTTACGAGAAAAATTTACTGATACAGGTACAATTTCTAGATTTTCATTTAGCCATCTTTTCTGATCTCTACATACTCTATCAAGTATGTAGAGATCAAGTTCAGTGATAAAACCATTTTTTTCAAATATTGGAATAAAATCGTTTGGAGAAATTAAAGTTCCATCAGGACGTTTCCATCTAACCAAAGCTTCAGCTCCAGCAAGATACTCACTTCTTGTTGCATGTTTTGGTTGATAGAAAACATGGAATTCTCCATTTTTTAATGCTGATTCCATGTTTTCTTCAAGTTCATGTACCTTCTTTTCTTCTTCAAGAGAACTTTCATCATACTCAGCATAACATACATTATATTGATCTTTAATTTTATTAATTGAACTAAAGGCTCTCGCACAACTAAGTACTACCGGTTGATTCTTATCGATAGGTGCGTATAGCCCAACCTTTAGTATTTGATTTGGAATGGGCGAAGATTTCATAATTCGTTCTGGATGATATTGAATATTCCTTTTTTTCTTGTTTGAACTTTCGATCAAAACAACAAAATGATCCCCTCCAAAACAACCTATAAGAGGTTCTTTTTCATATAAAGACTGAAGCTTAGATGCAATAAACTTTAACAGTTCATTGCATTTTTCTTCTCCATAAAGGGCATTGGTAGTTCTAAAGTCATGAAGATTATATGCTAATATACCATATTGCTTTGTGATTGGACTTGCTTTGATAATATCTTCTGCCTGAAGCAAAAATAAATCTCTTGTGTAGAGCCCTGTAACATCATCATGAAACCGCTCAATAAGGGTATGAAAAATAACCTCTATTTGTTTGTTAGTCAATTCAAGTTTGACTTTATTATCTTTACCTTTCTTTCGTGTAGAACTTTTTACTTTTTGTTTTTTAAACATTTTAAATACCTTTTTTAAATTTATATACGTTATTATATCATAAAAAATATCCTGATAACATATGTAACACAAAGTCAAGGTAACTATAATCTTTTAATGAGAGGTTTAACACTTATAACCTATTACAAAATCTCTTCAATTTTATCCAAAATCAACTGATCAGCAGGCAACCAATCAACCGAGCGTAAGGTTTCCTTATTCACCCATTTAGCAGCTTCATGTTCCAGCAGTTTCAAATCTCCTGAAACAATAGTGCACAAAATACAATGCATTGTCAGATGAAAAGTTGGATAATCATAGTCCACTACCCCAAGGATTCTTTCAGCTCGAACTTCTGTTGCTAATTCTTCACGGATCTCACGAACGATGCATTGTTCTGGAGTTTCACCAGGTTCAAGTTTTCCTCCTGGGATCTCCCATCCGCCTTTGAAGTCGCCGTATCCACGCTGAGTTGCAAAGATTTCTTTTATACCATTATTTTCACGCAAGATAATTGCGCCACTTACTGTTACTTGTTTCATTTCTATTCCTCCACTTTTGTGCGGTCAACATCAGTAATAAAATCGTTATATAAATCTGCTGGAACTTCTGGAATTGCAAAGTTCATTGTTACAGGGCAATTACCTTTTGCTGTTCCTGGCATTGTTGACACTTCGCCTAAATAAATGAACTCCTGTGGAATACCTTCAACTTCCTTAAACTTTCGGACAAATAAATGAAGATGAGTGTGACGGGCTGTATTATCAATTACATCAAGACCACGGTCACTATCTTGAGTCATGTTATTTGGAGACTGCCATTGGAAAACATTTGAAGTAATAAACTTGTCGTGATAATTGATTTCTTCGCGAATGTCATCTGCTTTGTATAAATCTACAAAAATGAAATATTGAGGTTTTGCACTTGTGAGTAATCCGGAACCACGGAAGGAACTGTGGATTTTTTCGTAATTACAAAGTGGAGCAATACTTCGCATTGAATATTTTCCATAAGGTTTCAAAAATGGGAATCCAAAATCGGTTCGGCCAAATTCTTCATCATATCTTAATAAGGCATATTCAATATAATCATTTATCCATTTACAGATTTCTTCTTTGTTTTGTGCAGAGAAAAGATTTGTTACATTCTGGTTTAATGAAATTATGTTTCCATCAAAGTTCATGATTACATCGCCGTAAGTTTTTTCTTCTGTAGAATCAAAGAACTTTCCGGCCAAAAAGTTGCAGGCATTCAGGATGTTTTCTTCTTTGCAGTAATCAACATATTTCTTCAAACTGTTTTTAATTTCTTCTATTGTTGTTGAATGATTTTCGTTTGATATAAGATTATTTATGATGCACCATTCTTCAATTCGTTTTGCAGGAAGAAGGGAATCTAAGAGTCGTATAAAAGTGCCAAAAGCTTTACTCTGGGAAAGTTGATTTAGATTAACTGATTCTTCGGATGTAATTTCATTTTCGCTACTGGTAACAAATTCAAAATATGAATGATATTGCAGTGTCGAACCCTTTTTGATTTTGCTAAATACACATGGATCCAAATCAGAACCGTGCTTAATATAATCAGTCAGATAAGGCATGCGGTTTCCATTATCTTTTCTAAAAACAAAATAAGCTTTTTTCTGATTCACATCTGACATAAACTTTTCTTTATCAATTTGATTCAGAATCTGCTCTTTTACAATTTTATCAAAATGAATAAATGTATCGCCTGGAATATCAATAAAATCTGTAGCAACCTCACGAAGACGAGTTTTCTTATCAGGATTTGGATCTTTTGAGAAAACGCTAGTCATCAAGAATGATTTTTGATAGTTACCGATAAAATCTAAAACGGTAAGGAATTCTTTTCCTTTGATTTTACGAAGACCACGACCAAGCTGCTGTGTAAATACAATTGAAGATTGAGTTGGACGGAGCATTAAAACAAGATTTACATCCTGAACATCAATACCTTCATTAAAAATATCACGCGAGAAAATATATTGGAGTTTTGAATCATCATCTTCCAGCTGCTGTAAATATTTCTGTCGTTCTGAAACTGAGTTTTCACCAGAAAGAGCAATGGCAGAACCTTCGCCAAGTTTCTTATTAAATTCATCAGCCATAAACTTTGCATGTTCAACAGTTGCACAGAAACCTAAACACTTAGTCTTGTCTCCATCATGACCATAAAACTTAATCTTTTCAAAAATATAATCTGCACGATTAGTTTTCATAAGCATGCGGGCAACTTCATTAAGATATTCTTCGCCATCATCGGGTGAATGAGTAAGTTTTGAATAATCAATTCCTTCCACATCAGTAATCCCAAAATAGTGGAAAGGACAAACCAAGTCTTTTTCAAGAGAATCACGAAGACGGATATTTACGGCGCGGTTAAAATCAAAAATACTAAAAATATCTTTTCCATCAGTTCGGTCAGGAGTTGCTGTAAGGCCAAGCAGGAACTTTGGTTTAAAGTAATTTAAGATTTTTGTATAAGAATTATCTGCGGCGTGATGTGCTTCATCAATGATAATGTAATCAAATTCATCAGGAGCAAAATCTTCAAGATGAAGGGCAAGTGTGCTTTCTGTTACAAAAAGATATTTGCTGTTTTTATTTCCCTTTGAACCTTCATAGCGATCTGAAGAATAATCAGGAATAGTTTTACCAAGAACGTTATCAAAAGATTCTTGAGCTTTAATAAGAATGTCGCCACGGTGAACAACAAACAATGCTTTTTTAGGATTAACCTGCATTGCATCAAAAACAGACATGTAAGTTTTACCAGTTCCTGTTGCTGCAATTGCCAAAGCTTTAGTTTGATTCATCTTGCGCAGTGTATTTAATTTTGCAATGGCTTCGCTTTGCATTTCGTTAGGTTTAATTACTTTTTCTTCAAAACTGAAAACATCTTTGTGTTCTTTCTGAACTTTTTTAATTCCGGCAAGATAATCACGGTATTGAATTAAAAACTCATCAGAAAAATCTTTGGAGTGAGGATCATTCCAAAGTTCATAGAATTCTTCCAGAACAGATTTTGCAAAGACACCTGGTTCCCGGTTTTCTAAAACCTCTTCGTTATTGATGACATTCCATTCAACATTTTTTTTGAAAGCCGCACCAGAAATATTTGATGAACCAATAATGATTGTCCATTTTTCTTTGTTGTTTTCTTCAGTATTCAAAAAGAGATAACCTTTTGCATGAAAGCCCTGGTCGCTGGTAGAAGTAAAAATCTTAAGCTGGACATTTTCAAAAGAATTGAGCATCTCAAGAGCCTGAGGCTGAGTAACGTTTATGTAAGTAGAAGCAAGAATCTGGCCTTTTACGCCCTTAGCATTTAATTCTTTAAGAAGATCCATTAAAAGCTGAACACCACTTATACGAATAAACGAAACACAGATTTTAAACTCAGTACAAGAAGAAAGATTTTCAGTGAGAGTAGTAAGAAAGTTTTTGTTTATTTCATTGGTAACAAGCTGATTCGCGATGCTCATAACTGCAGCTTACCAGGAATTTAGGAGTTGGACCAGATCAAATAGTTCAAATTAAGAAACACATGGTATAATCTCTATATGTCCCTGGAGCAAATATTTCTTTCCCAAAACGGCAGAAAACTTTCCTTGGATAGATATTGATGCCTTCAAGTTGATTTTTCTTTGAGTGATAAGTTTTCTTTTTTCTTAGTTATTTATAATACTTTAATTAACTCTAACTTTACCGACACACTTTTTCACTTTTACTGAAGGACCAGCTGCAATCCCAGGTTTGTGTGCTACATCAGGAAGATAGATTGCATAGCTGCCTTCTGTCAGTTCCATTCGAGCCATTGTTGTTGCATCATTCCAGAACATCACATCCTTTTCTTCGCTGTATTCTGTTTTCATAGTACATGACGAAACTGGTGCTATATCGATTGCTTCTTTTCCGCGCACAATCATCTGAATATCCGCATATTTTCTGTGTGATTCGAATTTGCAGTCTTCAACTGCCTTTGTTTCATACTCCTGAACTGAATAATAAAAATCTTCATCTACTTCGTATTTTCCAGTTTCCATTTCTTCGATATTCAGACTTTTAAGGTAAGCAACTGCTTTATCCAGTTTTTCCTGTAATGTCATTTTCATTTATTTTTACACTCCTTCTAATTTTTAATTTCACTTCAAAAAATTCTACTTCTTCACCTAATGGACCATAAGTAATTTTTATAATTAGTCCTTCGGCTTTGGTCAAGATTTCTTTGAAAGAAGACACTTTAGAAGATGATAAACACTGATAACGCCTGCGGTAATTCCCATATATTCAAGGCATGAAACTGCAATATTAGGAGCAGCCATTTTCCAGTTACCGATATTAAAGAGATAGTAATAAATCTGAGTCTTATAGAATGCGAAGCACCCGGCAAGAATCACAAGTGTGTATAGAAGAATCCTGCATATTTGTGTTGCTTTTCCATCCAGTTTTTTAAGAGGCGAATGAACATGCAGTGCAAGATGAAAGCTCATAATCATGTAAGCCCAGCTTGTACTCATTAAATGAACGGTCCGCCAGAATTGAGTAAACCGCAGTGACGACCATTCAAAAACTGCTCCGGTTGCAAAAACAGAACTTACTGCCATCAAAGTCATCAGAACCATTAATACCCAGGCTGTGGAACTGAGCAGAATCCTCTGAACGTTGTAATTCCCCTTTGCCAGTGTTTTGTAAAACCACATGTTCAAAATGTGATGAACTACAAACAACGCAAAAAGTGCCATTCCGGCATAAGCATGCCAGCCCAAGTTCCGAACAGTTCCATGACTCATCAGGAAGATAAAGTCAAAATACATGAGGATAT
>JAKSTG010000080.1 GCA_024402695.1 Treponema sp.
ATAAATCAGTCCATTACTAACCTGGAGGCACTATGGCAATCCTTAAGGCAGTAAATGTAAAAGTTGGGAAGAATGCCCGTCTTAAAGGCATTATCAATTACGTTCTTCAGCCAAAGAAAACAGAAGAACAACTTACTACAGGATTTTGTTGTGACGTTCCAAAAGCACTGGAGTATTTCAAGGAAACAAAAGAAAACTTTGGAAAAACAAAAGGCAGGCAATATTATCACTTTGTGCAATCCTTTCCCCCGAACGAGAACATAACTGCACAACAAGCACATGATGCTGCTGTAAAGTTTGCAGAAAAGTGCAAGAAGTTTTGGGGATTCGAAATGATAATCGTTACCCATAAGGACAGGGATCATTTGCACACACACTTTGTAATGAACTCTGTTTCCTTTGTAGATGGCCATAAGTTCCACATCACAAGAAAGGAGCTGGCGGCCATGAAGGAACTTCAGAATCAAATCTGTATAGAACTTGGATATTCTGCAGCTCCTAAAAAAGGATTTGATATGTTTGGTAAAAAGAGAACTGAAGTTACTGCAAATAATGCTAAAACTTTCAGAACCTTAAAGATGGCGGAAGCAAAGTTGAAAGACAGTTATTTGATGGATTGTAAGGAAGCATTTCTTAAGTCCATCAAAATGGCTAAAAACAAAGAGCAGTTCATTCAGCTTATGCATGCACAAGGTTTTGAAACTGAATGGAAGGACAACAAAAAACACATCACTTTTACAGATGTAAAACGTAAAGAAGCTGGTGAAAGTAAATGCAAAGTCAGAATTCATAAACTGGCTCAATACTTTCCTGAACTTAAAAATTTTAAAACCAAGGAGGATTTAATAAATGGAATCCAAAGAAATAGCACAACCAGAATTGAACCAGACAACAACAGACCTGCTGTTACAGGAATCAATTCAGACAAATCAGAAATTGGAACAACTTCAGAACTTATTGATTTCAATAAAGGATTTGAAGATTATTCTGCCAGAGTCGATAAAGAACGTGATGTTCGAGCAGCTGAAGAAGCAGCAAGACTTGCAAGAGAACTCGCTGAAGCAGAGCAAAGAAGAATTGCAGAAGAGCAAGGAGCAGCACAACTTGCAATTGACCGAGATAAAAACAGAGTTCAGCAGCAAAATAAAGGATTATCAGAATCAGACCGAAACACAGTTAAGCAAACTAAGGAAAGAAAATCAGGAGGATATAGTCGATAAATGTACAAGTCTTTTCCAAAGTGCTGAGAGTAAGATTTCTGAAGTTGTGGAATCTTCAACTGATGGTTTGAAAGATGCAACTAAAACCGCTGAAAGAATGATGGGTAAAAATCTCTTGTTTAATTTTATTTCATCAATTGTATTGCTGGCAGCCGCTATTGGTGGTTATCTTTATGTACAGAATTATCGTGATGGAACAAAGATTGCAGAAGCAAAAGCAGTTGAAGCGTTAGCAGAAGAAAGAGTTAAGTTTGAAGCAGAAATGAAAGAAAGTTTACGCAAAATGAATATCGAGATTGACTCAAAAAAGAAACAGATTGAACAGAATGCAATCGAATCTTATAAGGGGTCGAATTTATATCGTGAAGATGCATGTAAGCTTGTTGCAAGTAATTTAAGCAAAGTGGATTGTTTACATTATATGTATACTTATATTAAGTCGGATGATATAAAAGTATATCCAGAAATAAAAAGTTTCTATAATGATTTCCTAAAACGAGGGCATGAACAATATAAACGAAATCAAAAGAAATAATGTTATTATTTCTGATTAAGCACATCTTAATAATCTGTCTTCATATTCATTCAGAAAGCTAAAGACATACTTTCTTTAGAATCTTGGTGCAACATTGATATTATGCAATGTTGCACAACTTTACAAATCACACAGTATTCACCAAACATTCAGCAGATTTCGGCAGCAAAAGTGGCCGGAATCTGCTTCTTTTTTTGACTCATACTGTGGCAAGATTCGCAAAAGTGCTGGCACTACGGCCATCATTTTACAAATCTTGTGAGGGAACTTTGTCCCCTTCAAACCTCTACTCATCGCATACGCTCGACTTTAAGACTTCCGAAGCACGGCTCGTCAGTCATAAAGCAAAGGCCTGCAGCCTTTGGAATCCGCTCAGGGGCATTACGATTGCCCCTCACCACAAGTGTGCAACATTGCACAAAACAGGTCGGTAAAAAGGTGACGACCTGTTTTGTTCCATTTATGCCCGCTTGTGGTTTCACCCTGTCGTATAAATTTCTTCGTAAATGATGTAT
>JAKSTG010000081.1 GCA_024402695.1 Treponema sp.
CAGGCAGCAGCAAATACTGCTCTTTGCAGCTTATATACAAAGATACTGAAAATAAATATTACAGATGATACATATTCGATTGTAAAAATGGATTCTTCAGAGAAAACCACAGAAATGGGATTTGCTGACACAATATCAGGATGGCTTTCAGGTTTTGGCAAATCGGGACAGGTTCATAATGATGATCTGGATGTATACTTAAAGAAGACCGATTTGGAAAATTTAAGAACCTATTTTAATTCTGGCAAAACATCTATTAGTATTCAATACAGAAGAAAATATCCAGATGGTTTTAAGCAGGTTGCAATGGATATGATACCTGCAGATGATTATTCAGCAGAAAATCAGACATTGTTCTTGTATGTCAAAAATATTGAGATGTAAGAAACATAAGTGATGTCTATATTCGATAGGTAGATTTGTGTAAAACAGTGCGGCAGGGAAGGGCAAGACTGATATTATTCTGAGTTTGAGGTAAAGGAAAAAAATTATGAACTTCAACAATCTTCTAAAATCAATTTTCGATTACGACCCAGACGGCCCAAACATTCATCACTTAATGGCAGTTCATGAATACAGTGTTTTGATTGCAAAGATGGAAAATGTTGATGAGCATACACTCCTGATTACTGAACTTGCAGCGTATCTTCACGATATCGGCGTAAAAATCAGCAAGGAAAAGTATGGAAACAGTCAGCCTCCGCACCAGGAAGCAGAAGGACCTGCCATTGCACGCCAACTTTTAGCTCCAATGGGGCTTCCTGCAGAAGATATTGAACGAATCTGTTTTATCATCGGACATCATCACACATACAAGGCCATTGATGGAATTGATTTCCAGATTCTTGTTGAAGCGGACTATATCGTGAATCTTATGGAAGGTTACTGTAAGCGTGAGTCAATTCCAGAAATGAAAAAGAATATTTTCAAAACGGAAACAGGAAAGTATCTGCTGGAACAGATGTTTGAAAATGTGTAAGGCCGCTGGCGGCCGGTGTTAAATATGCGTGAATAGAAGAACCGTTAAAAAGTAATCCGAAAGGATTACTTTAGGTTCAACGAAAAAATGCAGGGGAACGAGTTTACGAGAGACAACCGTTAAGAAAATTGCGAAAGCAATTTTTAGGTTTACTTATCATAAGAGGTAGGGGAGTAATGAAACCAATCTTACAAAAAGCAAATCCCTCACAAATCAATGATATATTCTCACTTTACAAAGCAGTTGTTGCAGGGGTTGCTAAAACACCGGTAAATCTTGGCTGGAATACGGAAGTATATCCATCTTTAGAATGGGTTACTGAATGTGTTAATAAAAATGAAATGCTTATTTTTGGTGACAATGAAAGCATCATCGGTGCCTGTGCTGTAAATTATTCTGTAAACGAAGAATATAATCAGATTAATTGGAAAATCAAAACTCCTGCAGAAAAAATTTCTACAATTCATGCTTTTTGTGTTCATCCTGATTACTGGAGATACGGAACCAGTTCAGTTTTTTTGAAAGAAGTTATTGATTACTGCAAAAGAAATGGGGACGCTGCAATTCATCTTGATGTAATTGATACCAACGATAAAGCCATGAAGCTTTACGTAAAAGCAGGTTTTGAAGAAATCGACAGGATTGAAATGTTTTATGAAGTAGTGGGAACAAGAAAATTCTGGATGCTGGAATATGTTTTTTGAACGAATTGAAGGGTTGCAAGTTTCCGTATGGAATTGGTTTTGTTGCTAAAGGGGGAGAAGTAATTTTGATTAATTTAATAGCACTTCCGTGTCTTTGTGTGGATGTTTTTGATGGAACAGATGAAATGCGTGCTGGAGGAGAAGCTCTTAATTTTGCCGTTCATTCATCAAGATTTGAGGAAATCAATGTTTCATTATTAGGTGCAGTGGGCCAGGATTCATACGCTGAGTTTATCATGAAATCGATTTCTGGCAAAAAAATTGATGTAAGCCATGTAAGAGTCGAAAAAGATATGGTAACAGCGAATAATCGTACATATCTTACAAAAGATGGCGACAGATATTATAAAGAGGACTCCTGGACGGGAGATATTGTTGATAAAATGATTTTGAACCAGGATGAACTGGAACTGATTAAAGCAGCAGATGTTGTTTTTGTTCATTTCTGGGCAGGATGTTTTGGTCAAATCATTGAATTAAAGAAAACAAGTCACTTCAAGCTGGCGGTGGATTTTGATACATACCGGGATTTTAAAGATATGGAAAAATATGCTCCATACATTGATTATTTTATGATTAGCGGAGA
>JAKSTG010000082.1 GCA_024402695.1 Treponema sp.
GAAATAACACAGGCAATAATCCCAGTAATACGGCCTTGTTTTCCTGCATCAGTTTTTACATGTTCCTCTAACTTCCTGGCATTGGCACAGCTGGCAGGATTTACCTGACACTGCATCTGTCTGTTATCCAGAGTATCAATCCGCTTTTCCACAGTTTTCTTAAACTCTTTCATTTCAGAACGGAATCCAGAAAGTTCAACCTTCAAGCCGTTCATGGCCTGAATCAATGACTCATCATTTTTATCTATAGTTACATCCTCCCCAAAGCCTAGACCTGTTTTACCCAGATTTCAGAACTAAAAGCTTCATTGTGTTTATATCTAAAAGTGAGTTCTTCAATTTTCACTTTTTTAATTGCACCGTCTTCAGAAAGTCTTATATCCATAAAAGCACCCACACGGGCATGAATAAGAGGAATATAAGTTGTAAGGTAGTAGCCGCCTTTAGTGTTCACGCATTCATCAAGAAGATCATTTGCACGGCGTTCACAAAAAGGCTTATCTTCAAAAAGGTCATCGCTCAAATATTTGGAAGTAACATTGCGGACAATCTGGCCATGTTTCTTTATTTCAGAATCATTCTTTACAAACACGCTGAAATTGTTTTCAGAAATAATGGCTCTTCCAGTAATGGAAGCTTTTCTTAAACCGATTAATTTTCCGTCACGGCCAAGCTGTATAATTGCCCGGTCTTTATGAGTTGTAGTGTCATACTGGATAATCACAGGCTTTTCAGTTCCTGTAACTTCCATTGAGTTTAGGAAGTCTTCTTCAGAATCAAGAGAATCAGCAAAAACAACATTTCTTGTTTTGCCGTCAAAATTCTTTGCTGTATAAATAGCTTCATAATCCGAATCTTTTACAATCTTTCTTGTATCATCAGTAAACGGATAATAAGCATCCATGTTTTCGTCATACCATACAGGAGCATCAGAATAGCTCCAGAGTTCCTGTCTTTCTGTCTGAATGTATCTTGTATATTTAAGGCGGATGTTGTTTGCGTAAAGTTCATTATTATTGAAGAATCTGAAATGAGTAATTTCCTTTTCATTCAATGAAAAATCCGAATCATCAGAATATTCATTTTCAGAATCATAAGGAGACTCAATAAAACTTAAAGTCAAATCCTTTCCGCATTCCACAACGGCGTTATAAGCTCTGGCTAAAGCACAAAGCTCTTTCCATGCAGTTCCTTCTATTAATACATAAGGAATATCAAAAGGAAGTTTTCCGCAGTTTATTTCATTTGCATTAATACCGCCTCTTGAAGCAATCAGATGAACAAGCGATTTTTCAGGATGTTCTTTATCACAAACAACTGAATGAATCACAGTTTGTGCATCGGTCCAGTTTTTCTGCAGTTTTGAATCGTTCAGTTTCTGGCTTAAATCAATGAGCTTTATTTTTGTACTCTTATTAAGAAATCCTGTTTCCTGGTTCTGGAATCCGTTATCATCTACAAAAAGATGAAAGCGGAAAAAAGTATTTGCCTTGTCTCCAAAGCAATACCAGATTTGAACTCCAAGACCTGTTGTATATTCAGCATTTACTTCTGAAGAATACAGAGCATTTTTATTATTAAGTGTAAGTTCGCCACTGTTTACAATTCCGCCGTCACTGGACTTGTAGGAAGTAGAAACAAATTCCAGAATGTCAGAATCAGGAATAAAAACATCACCGTCAGCAAGTTCAAAAAGAACTCTAACAAAAGGACGTACATCTGTATTTTTAATGGCAGCTTCAACGGCCTGTGGTAATTCGTAAAACTTCATCAGAGCACCACCGTTGTATTCTGTTCTTCGTTGCGGATGTTCAGAACAACATTGCTTAAAATGTTGAACTTCTGAAAACAAAGAACTGTATCAGCACAGTTAATGTCAGTCATATCACCAACTGGCTGTAAGTCGTATAAATCAAGGCTAACGCCGGAACGAGGATCCAGCTGGATTGTAAGCTTTTCAATTTTATTCTGTGAAGGAAAATATTCAGTGCTTAAAGGAAAATAAAGAGTAATCTGATATTTTGATTTTTCAGTAAAAATGCCGTTCAATTCAAAACGGTAAACAAGAGGAAGTTTCTTTAAGTCAGCAAGAACATTGTGACCGTCAAAATAAAAAGTTCTGTCTTCATCCCATGGAAGAGAGGGAGTTGTTATATTCCAGTCAGTAACATAGGAATCATCATTTTCTTTTACTTCAAGTTTTAA
>JAKSTG010000083.1 GCA_024402695.1 Treponema sp.
GTCGGCGGCGAGGGCAGTAGTCCTTGGTCTGTGCATCATGGTAGTATCGTTCATTCAGATGCGTGTAATGCGATCTAATTCACCAGACTAGGGGGAGGATAATAGAATGAGTTCAAGTATGTAAATAAATAGATGGTGTGCACTTGAAAAAGGGCGCACTATCCCCATGAACCATCCAAAATCAAATTTGGATAGGAAATTACAAGTTCATATGATATAATCTGAAGTAGCAACTGGATTCTATGCTGATGCTATTTCAGGACTGATATTGTTGGCAGATTCAGAACTTTTTGACTTTGCGCGTTTTCGAGTTCTTTTTCTGGTAGTTTTCTCTGAATTAGATTTATCTGTATTGGAAGAAGGTTGCTTTTCTTTTATTTCAAACTTTTCTTCTTTAGCAGTTTCAGATTCGTTTCTCTGAGAAAACTGTTCTTTTACCAGTTCAATTGTGTTTTCATCGATTCCATGCTCTCCAAGAAATTCGATCACGTTGTTGAGTGTCAAAGGTTTATCCTGCTTATTGATAATAGTTTTATCATGATCAACAGGCCTGAAATCAGTATCATTTTTGATCATGTAATAGATGGATACCAGCATCTTACGGGCTATTGCGATAATCGCTTTTTTCTTCCCACGCCTCTTGGCGATCGTAGTGTATTTATTTCTGAAATACGGATCGGTTGTTGTGCTTTTTGTTGCTGCAAAAGCACACTGCACAAGTAATGGCTTAAGGTAATGACCACCTTTTCCGATTTTGGTTGATTTTTTCTTTCCGCCGCTTTCGTTGTTAGCAGGAGAAAGACCAGCCCACGAAGCAAGAGCATCTGCATTCTTCCAAACGGACATATCCGTACCGATTTCTGAAATGATATATAATGCAGAAACAGGAGTGATACCAATCATGGTAGAAAGATGGTCGATGATTGGCTTGTATTTCTGAGCAAACGGTTTTAAGTAGAAATCAATCTCATCCAGAAGGGCGTTGATATTGTTTATGTGGGAACTGATTACTTTCAGTTTATCGCACTGGATTCCGATAAATTCATATCCATGGATACTGTCAAGGATTTCGGAATGACCTGCTTTTGTACGTGGATCTACAAGTGACAGGATTTCTTCATCAGATACAGAGGCAGGATCTGTATAGATCAGATAATGCATAATAGCAGAAGCTGATTTACCAAAGGGATCCGAGAAAACATTATCCAGACGAATCTGGGAGATCGTCATGGAATTCTGAAAACGGTTCTTTTCAGCTGTTCTGATGTAGGTGAGTTTCAGACGATAGCGGATCAGTTCACGAAGATCTCGGATTTCAGACGGAGGTATGAAGGATGCGACCACAAGATCCATACGGAAAAGATTAGCGATATGAACCGCATCACGGAAATCTGTTTTACATCCTTTTGCCTGTTTGACATATTTAGGATGAGTAAGAACAGGATGAATGCCGTTCTGTTCAAGGAGATTAAAAACAGGGATCCAGTATTTTCCGGTAGATTCCATGCAGGCATCCTTTACCTGATAGGATAACATCCATTTCGCCATGGCTTTGATATCAGAATTAGTGGATTTGAATTTCCGAACATAATACTTTGCTGTAAGATCAGCTGTATTAGTCACACAGACCGCAGCGACGAGGATTTTTTTGTGGACATCGATTCCTGCACAGACAGGACGTTTGATATCGGACACAGGATTTGTGAAAAGCTTAGTGCCATCATCAAGAACAACATTTGTAAGTTCTTCAGAAGAATAAGACTCTTCAGAGGAGAAATGTTTCTTAGAATTAGAAGATTTTGCCATTGTTGCCTCCTTATATATGTTCCCTGGGGAGCAGAGAAGAATAGGTGGTACCGGCATTGACTGCTATTCCTGCGGGAACCCATGACTGATACAAAGCTCAGCTGGGTATATTCATAAGTATCCAGGCTTGATAATCCATAATCGTTTGTGCAAGAAGAATAGCGGCAACTTATAAAAAATCGGTCTCGGAATCTCCAGACGTTAAGACGTGCTCTGTAGTATACCGGTATCGATACTATTTTAGAACAAAACATAAATGATGCCTAGATTTTCATAATCGTTTGTGCCGGAAGCATAGGCGTGACTGAAAGGAGCGCTGGCGCGCATCGGCATGAACACAAATAAGAAAGATCAACCGCAGGATTGAAAGCCAGCATTCCTTCATCCAGCAATT
>JAKSTG010000084.1 GCA_024402695.1 Treponema sp.
ATTTCTGCAGCTTTTTCAATTGTGTGCATTAATCCAAAAGTTGAATCAAAATTTTCACCTGAACAGAAAAGTCCATGATGAGTCCATACAACAGCATCACATTCTTTCATATAAACACTTGTTGCAACTGCAATTTCTCTTCCACCAGGAACCATCCAAGGAACAACACAAACACCTTCAGGGAATACAACAGCACATTCAGTAGCACTTTCCCAAAGTTCTCTTGTCCAGACTTCATTGTCTACAGGAAGAATAAAGGTCAGAGCAATTGTGTTTGCCGGATGAGCATGATAAATAACTCTATTCTGAGGTTTTCCAGAAAGCACTTTTACTTCGTGATTCATCAAGTGAGTTGGAAGTTCACTTGTAGGTCTTCCCCCGTTTACAAAACCCCAGCAGATTTTGTATTTAGTTCCGTTTTCATTAATCTGAATAATTCCTATAGAATCTTCTGGATCACACATTACATTTCTCATGTATTTACCGCTGCCAGTAACCAGGAAATATTCATTTGCCAGAGCTGGAACTTCAGTTCCAATATCACACCAATCTTTATTGTATTTAAGGAATTTCTTTACCTTTAAAACATCTTCTTCTGTTAATCTGTAAGTCAGGTTTCCACCGTTTCTTTCATGCCAGCCCTGTTCCCAGCCGTCATTTGCCATACGCATAAAACCTGCAACAAAATCTACCTTTGTAATTTTCATATCTATACCTCACTTTCCTTATTTTCTTAAAGACAAAACATCTTTTTCGTATTTCTTTACTTCTTTGAACCATTCAGCTTCAACTGCCACATTATGACGACTACAGTATTCATCCCAAACAGCCCCTACCGGATAAGTTTTAAAACTTTCCTGCAATGCAAATAATTCAGAGAAGTTTCGTTCATTCTGTAATTTTGTAGCATCTGCCTGTGGGAACAAAAGTGCTGTTAACAATGCTCTCTGCATGTTTCTCATACCAATTGCCCAAGCTGCAATTCTGTTTATACTTGCATCAAAATAATCAGTTGCAAGCAAAACTTTTTCTGGTCCTGCCTGAACAATTTCATAGGCAATAGCTTTAGTTTCATCATCAAGACTGATAACATGGTCACTATCCCAGCGAACAGGTCTTGTAACATGCAATGCAACCTGATCTGCAAAAAGCAGCATTGAAGAAATTTTATCAGAAACATATTCCTGTGGATGGAAATGTCCGTTATCCAAAAGGCACATAATGTTATTTTTTGCTGCATAGTTCATATAAAATTCATGAGAACCAACAGTACAGCTTTCTACACCAATTCCAAAAACTTTGGACTCAACGCAAACCTTTACTTTTGAACGGTCATAAGGTGTTGCCAGAATTTCATCCAGAGATTTCTTAAGTCTTGCTCTAGGTTCTGTTCTGTTTGCAGGAACATTTTTAAAGCCATCAGGAATCCAGATATTCATACAACAGTAAGTATTCAATTCATTTGCGAAATATTCAGAAATTTTCAAACAGCAGATAACGTGGTCAACCCAGAATTTTCTGATTTCTTCATTTTCGCTGGAAAGTGTTGCATCTTCCGAAAGTGGATGAGAGAACAATGTTGGATTAAAATCTATTCCTAATCCTCTTTCTTTTGCAAAACTTACCCAGGCTGCAAAATCTTCTGGTTTTAATTTATTGCGGTCAACTGGTTTTCCGTCAGCAGGAATTGCGTAACTGGCGTGAAGATTAAGTCTGTGTTTTCCTGGAATTAAAGAAAATGTCTTATCAATATCAGCCATTAATTCCTGTGGATTTCTTGCTTTTCCAGGATAAGAACCTGTAGCCTGAATTCCACCTGTAAGAGCGCCCTGATTTTCAAATCCCTGAACATCATCACCCTGCCAGCAATGCATTGAGATATGAATATCATCCAATTTTTTCATAGCAGCTTCAGTATCAATTCCGTACTGAGCATAAAAATCCTTTGCTAATTCGTAAGCAGTCATAATCTTATATTCCTCCTGATTTACTGATTATTTACTAA
>JAKSTG010000085.1 GCA_024402695.1 Treponema sp.
TCTGCAAGTTTCTGTGTTACCTCTTTCGCTACACTGAGTGCTGCAGCAAGTGATTTTTTAAAGTTCATATAGTTCTCCGTTCAATTTGTTTGTTGTGATGTGAATAAAACCATAATGTCTTAGACTTCAGGTTTTATTCACCCTGTTTAAGCTGATTTCTGTAAATGCTCGATAAATGCCAGAACATCAGATTTCTTATACTTTCTGCGGCTTCCATCCTTGATTACCTTTGCTCTGAGCCATTCATAACGCTCTGCAGTAAAGAAAGATGATGAAGCACATCTCAAGAATTCAATCACTTCTTTTTGAAGCATGAGTTCTTCTGCTAGTGTTTCTTTTTTCATCTGCGGGTACTCCTCTTGTTGTAAATTTTTCTATTTCAAACGACCATAAGTGAGGTTTATGGCCGTTTAATTTCTATGCAGTTTTGTTAAAGTTTTCATCAGCGCATGGAAGTAATTTTTGATTTTCTGGAGAGTCTTCAATGATTGTATATTCAACTTCATCGACAGCCAGTTCTTCAAAAATTGGTGCATAAAGTTTTTCAGATGTTTCAGCAATGGTCTTCAAGGCTGATTCCTTTTTTATGTGATTTGCATAGTGGGCAAAAATCTTGTCGCTTTTATGTCCGGAACCAATCATGCAGATTCTCTGGTCACCGATTTCCGAAAGCGTTGTCGTACACCATCCATGCCTGAAACTATGGAAACAAATCTTTTCAGGCTCCGAATAACCGATTGATTTTAGAGCTTGTCGCATATATCTAGTCCAGGCCTCGGCATCCATTGGTCTGTCAGCTTTTTTCTTACTGAAGAATACATATGCCGACAAATCCTGCTTCCATGGATTTTTCATTACCTGCTGGATTATCATATTGCGTAGCTGCTGAGGAATTAAAATTTCTCTTTCATCCCCGTTTTTTGGAGACTTAAGGCCATCATATTTTCCCCATGAATGGCGGATGTAGATTCTGTCGTCTCCGATGTCCTGTGCTCTCAGTGCAGCAATTTCTCCCTGACGCATTCCTGTGTAACTTGCAATAAGACATGCTAGTTTTGCCGTTTCATTTTTCCATTTGGCAGCAAAAAGGGCTCTTGTCTCTTCCATTGTGAGAATATTTCTTTCTTTAGAATTTTCACAAGGTTTGATGATTCCGTCATAGCAGTTGATTTCAGTAAGACCATGAAGAAATGCCCATTTCATTGAAACAGTCATCGCATGAATGATTGATTTAACCGTTTTGGGTGCAAGTTTCTGAGTTGATTCAACTTCGTAGATTTTGTTGATGTCGTTACGGGTTATTTCTCCAAGAAGCTTTCCTTCAATGATTGGCTTCCAATAATTGATTATGATACGGGTCATTCTATTGGAATGTTTCTTGTGGAATGATTTGCCTCTCAGATGCAGTTCACGAATATATGGCGATTTGTCATAATCCCAGAACTCAAGAAGGTAATCCATTGCATCCCGAGCAGCTTTAGTCTCAACACGAATTGCGGACTTGATGTAGTTGCGTTCTTTGAGAATGTTTATGATTTGATTGATGTCTGAATCAGAAAAATCATGTGTTTTAAGCTGATTCAAAATAGAAAGGGTATCAAGAGAAGTTCTGATTTCAGATTTTTCTTTTCTTGAAACTCGTTTTGGGACAGCACCGGCCACAACCCATTCCATAACGACTTTTTCAGCCTCGGCTTTGGATTCTTTTCCAGTACTTTTGTTGTTAGAAAGACTTCCGTCTGAAAGGCGGATTTGCGCATACCAGTAAGGTGACTTGCGGTTTTTGAACAACAAATAAGGTTTGTTCATATAGCTCCTTATCTGGGCAGACAGGAACACACATAACTTACAATATTATTAGGATTTTGTAAATGTTTTTCCCAAAGTCACTGTTTTTCTTACTTAAACTGTTTACTTAATATGCCATTTTCTGTGTTTTTATGGCATAATTAAGCAAGTAATCTGATACTGTAAT
>JAKSTG010000086.1 GCA_024402695.1 Treponema sp.
TACCGATTGCTCATCGTCTAACAGATGAAGAAAAGGAAGACTTTGAAAGATGGAAGCAGGAACTTATGGAAAAGGAAAAAGCTGAGTGCAAGGCCAAAGGTATTAAGTTCGATAAGGAAGAATTCAAGAATCGTGACTGGGAATTTGAACGGGCCAAGCGTTATGGCAAAGCTGAAATAAATGGTCTTTCACTTCAATCTTCTTTAAGCGGAGCCTGTGCAGAAATGGGTTTCAGAACTCAGGGAATTAATACTGCCCAGATTCAGATGGAAAAAGCTGTTCGTGAAGACTTCCTTGATTTTGTTGAAAGCTACGGTATTCCTGTAGACCGGACCGTTGAAGAGAATCCTGAAAAGAAAGTAAAGATTGATGTTTATAAAGCTCGTGAAGATGCAAAGGCTATCATGAAAGAGGCAAAAGAACTTCTGAAGCAGGCTGAAAAACATGAAGCCAAAAATCAAAAGAAAGACAAAGAACTTGAAAAACGGGAAAAGAGTGTTGAAGGTCTTGAAGATAAGAAAAAGCTGCTGGATAAAAAAGAAGATGAAGTTCTGGAACATGAAAAGGCTGTACAGAAACGGGAGGATAAAATTGCTCCTTATGAAAAACGTATTGATACTCTTGTTCAGGATGAAGCAGCTGTAAAAGTTCAGAAGGAAAATGCAGACAAAAGAGATGCTGAACAGGATAAGCGGGATGAAGAACTTGATGAAAGGGAATCAGCTTTGGACTCAAAGGAAGAATCTCTTGATAAGTTTGAAGACTCGTTGAATACCCGAAAAACTAATCTTGATTCAAGAGAAGCTGAAATTACAAACCGGGAAACTGAAGTTCAAAAATCTGAAGAACAGAATAAGGAAGATGCAAAACTCAATCAGGAAAATGCAGAAAAGAATGAAGCAAACTTGAAAGAAATTAATTACAAGATTGAAAGTTTTGCTCCACTGGAAGAAAAGTACAAGAAGTATTCTATGACTATTAATTCTGCTGAGCAGATTAAGGTTGATGTAGAATCAATCGGAAATCAGTTACAGATGGAACTTGCAGAACCAGGTGCTTCCTGGAGAAACAAAGTCGAATATGCAGTCGGTAATTTTAAGGACCGCTGTCAGAAGATTGTTATTAAGTGTCAGGATGCTATCCGCGGATTCAAGTATTTTCTTCAAGGGAAAACGCCTCAGGATTTCAGAAATCTTGCTGATGACATGGAACTTAATGGTGCAAAGAATTTTGAAGAGTACGAGAAGAAATGGTACGGTGAAAACCTGAACTGGCAGGTGGAAGAGAAAAAGAAGAAATTAGCATTGAAGCCTGTCAGAAGGTCATATGAAGTTGAACGGGATTAAGTAATCTATCTAAAATCGCGACTGCTTGCAAACTTGCGAATACGGCGAATCAAGGCACGCTAAAGCTTAAAGCCTTGACTTCGCCGTTTTCAGGATTGTGTATAAATCCAGAATCGGAAAAATTGGCCGTATAGGGCCGATTTTTCCGATTTTTTTTCACTTTTTTGCAACAGGAGCAGCCCTTCTAATCCACTTAAAAATGGTATGACAATAACGGTATAACACAATACCCACATTGTCAGCTGGCGGAACCACGGGTCCTGGCTAACAATGTGGGTATTGTGCCGAGAGGTCGTACCTCTCGGGCTCTCCGGGGGCATTGCGCTGCCCCTCAAGACCAATCTGCAACGTTGCAAGTCCTGAAAATGCCCGCAGGCGGCCATTAAAAGTGATGGACTTTCCACAAAGGTGAATGCAGTTTGGTCTTTCACCCCGTCGTGAAATCCAGCAAAATTAGTCGGGGCATCTCCTGATTTTGCTTAAGTGGTTGTGAGGATTTCAATGAAGAAAATCTAAATACTTAGTTTTTCTTCATCTTAATATGTGTTAAAGATTTTTCAATTATGAAAACTCATCTTTTAAATTTTCGATCATTGT
>JAKSTG010000087.1 GCA_024402695.1 Treponema sp.
TCAATCTGATGTTCTTTTAAAGCTGTTTCATAACCTGGATAGTCATCTGTCTGAATATGTCCCTTAAATCCATTTATGAACAGTTTAATAAAATCAGAATTCCGGCTTTCATAATAGCGGTAAACACAAGCTTTCTGATTTTCAGGGCCTCCGATTCCTACCCATATATATGATTTCTGACGGTTCAAGTTCCGATATGCATCATCGTAATGAAGAATTCTTACCGTCGTTTCGTCCATGTTAAGCAGTTTTCCTTTTTTTATATGCCGCAAGAGGATTTTTTCCATAGGTTTCAGCTTTTTATAAACCATAAGCTGCCAGTTATCCATGTCGGCTCTGGAGATATCAATTAAACGGCGTTCAAATGCTTTTTCCTGCCTGTAATATGGCATGTGATTGCAATATTTATTTATGAAAACAAAGCTTAAAAGACCTGATGTTGCAATTGATTTTTGAATTATATGTTTTGGAGCTGGCATCTGACGGAAAACAGGTTTATCTTCATCGCTGCTTCCTTCACAGTTTCTGCAGGCATATTTTGGACGGACTGTAACTTCCACATAAATCTGTGCTGGGATTATCTGAAGTCTTTCGCTTCTGTCTTCACCTACTTTTACAAGTCTGGCTCCGCATGCACATACCTTTTCTTCTTCAGGAATATCAATGATAATTTCTTTTCTAGGAAGTTCGTCAGACAGCTTTTTTCGACCACATTTTCGTCTTATATATTCCTTTACAATGACTTCCTTGAACGGACCTTCGTCTTTCACTGAAGCTTCTATTTCTGATTCATTCGGAATGAGATTCTCATCTTCGAAATCAAACAGCAGAGGCTGCTTTTCATTGTATTTTTCTGATTTTGCACAAAATCTTGCTCTGAGCTGAATTGCCAGTTTTTCCTTCAATGCTGTATTTTCAATCTCAGCTTCTTTCAGTTTTATATCTTTTTCTCTAAGGGAAACGGCCTGTGCCTTGATTTTGAGTTCCTGTTCTTCTATTTTTGCCTGTGCTGCAACAAGCAGCTTTAATGCCTGTTCCAGCGTAATTCCCTTTTCTATTCCCACGATTAAGATGTTAACATTTATCATGGAATTTAAAAAGAGGTTTTTATAATTTTTTTAGCAGTATTTCTTCATGACGGTGGAATACATCAACTCCCCTTAGAAACAGTTTTATTTCTTCTTCCGTTAATGACTGAACTTCCTTTTTTGTTGCCGGCCATGGCCACCTGCCCTTTTCAAGTTTTTTGTGTGCTATCCAGAAACCGTTTCGTTCCCACCACACAAGTTTCAGTATGGTCCTGCTGCTGTTACAAAAAATAAATACTGCTCCACTCATCGGATCTTTATTCATTATATTATCTATCGAGTTGATCAGACTGTCCTTGCTCGTTCTGAAATCCAGAGTTCCAGGTTTTATATATATTTTTGTATTCTTGAAGTCAAAGTTCATAGTTCATTTACCGCCTTTATGATGCATCTGTATACTTCCTCTCTGGCGTTTAATGGAATCTGTATTTCCATTTGCAAATGTCGGATTGTTACAAATTGTTCTAGTTGATAATTTTCACTGATTTTTTCTTCCTTTTCTGGATTTAATTCTACGATATCTTTCTTTTCAAATATCAGACTGTCTTGAAACTCTTTTTCCTTGAATTCCTCAATTCGTATGTTCAGATGTTCCCGAAGATCTGCCTCACCTATATCCTTTATCCTGCAGAATGTATCTATTGGCATTTTTGTTTCTGCAAAATCCTGAATTATCTGATTCCAGACTATCTCCTGAGCTTTCTCATCTTCAAAGATATTAAATTCTTCAGACATAAAAAAATCACCTCATTTTTGTGTATAAGGTGATTCTACATTCTTATTTATTCTGTTTTTAGGTGGTGGTTTTTATACGCTTAC
>JAKSTG010000088.1 GCA_024402695.1 Treponema sp.
ATGAGTATATCAAAGATAACGAAGAAACCTGGGGAATTGAAAAAGGAATCAAAGTGGGATTTCCAACTCTTGATCGTATGACAGATGGATTCCAGGCAGAAGATGTAATTGTAATCGGTGCCCGTCCTTCCATCGGTAAGACTGCTCTTGCAATTTCCATGATGCAGAACCTTATGGTAAAAGATATTCCATGTGGATTTATCAGTGCAGAAATGAGTCAGAGACAGATTATGACCCGTATGATTTCCCAGAGAACAAAACTGGATGGATCAACAATCAGAAGCGGGAAATATTCACAGGCAACAAAGGATAAGCTGTTTGAAGCAACTCATTATTATGCAAGCCGAAAATTCTACATTGATGACACTCCAAACATCAGCCTGAACTCTTTGATTTCTTCTGCACGCCATATGAGAATTCATTACGGAGTAAAAATCATTTTCATTGATTACATCGGTCTGATTAATGTTGATGGAAACGGACCTGTATGGGAAAAAGTCAGTGATATCTCTAAAGCCTTAAAAGGTCTTGCCCGTGAACTTAAAATCCCGATTGTTGCATTAAGCCAGCTTGGACGAGATGCAGAAGGTAACTCTCCTAACATTGCAAATATCAGAGGTTCAGGAAGCGTCGAACAGGATGCGGACCTTGTAATCCTTCTGAACGGTGAACGGGACCTTACCTGCTACAGAAACTCGAATCCATTTTTGGAAAGAGACCTTACACTTGCAAAACACCGTAATGGTCCATGCGGAAAAGTTTACCTCGACTTTGAAAAGGAATTCACAATCTTTACTGAAGCAAAAGATCAGGAAGGCCGTGCAGAAGCTGAACTTCTCAAGAACATGACTGAAAAAGAACGTGAAGCATATTTCGAACAGAAGAACAGAAATGTTCTGGCAGGAATGAATCAACAGGAGGTACAGTAATGGGAAAACCATTAAACATTTTTTCAGCCGCCTACACTCCTGATCCAATAACTGGAAGTATTCACGAAGCAGAAAAACACCTTTATGACGTAGAGAAAGTTGTGAAATCAAAAAATGATGTAAAACCTTTGAATGACATGCTTGCAGCTCATAAGAAAAACTGGGGAATAAATCCAATTACTGGAAAACCTCGTAGAAGTACTCCCGGAGGCTTTAAGGTTTCTGCACCTATGGAATCAGGATATGCCAGAGGACATAACATTCGTGACCCGAATTATGTTGAAGACAAGGTTCATATTGATCCTGAAGGACATCATGAAACCTTTATCGATATGGGACCTATTGAAAAGTGTTATGATGAAATCTTTTCTGAACCTCTGGAAGAATATAACAGCAAACAAATTCGTAAAGACCGCAGGATTGATAACTACCTTACTCATATTTTGCAGGACAAACGCAGAGGCTCAATGAAAAAGAATGCATCTGTTGATAATTCTAGAAAGGCCAACTATGGATTCATTTTTGAAATTGGAAACAGGGACCACCAGATAGACAGGGAACTGGCAAATGAAATTCTGGAAAAATATGTAATGGAAAGAATGCCCCAGCGTTTTCCAAATCTTAAAGCCATCTGTGTTTCTCTTCATGATGATGAATTTACTATAAATCCTGTGACGCATGAAAGAATCGACAGTGCTCCTCATGTTCATTTTGATTTTATACCGATTGCTCATCGTCTAACAGATGAAGAAAAGGAAGACTTTGAAAGATGGAAACAGGAACTTATGGAAAAAGAAAAAGCTGAGTGCAAGGCCAAAGGAATTAAGTTCGATAAGGAAGAATTCAAGAATCGTGACTGGGAATTTGAACGAGCCAAGCGTTATGGCAAGGCTGAAATAAATGGCCTCTCACTTCAGTCTTCATTAAGTGGAGCCTGTGCAGAAATGGGATTCAGAACTCAGGGAATTAA
>JAKSTG010000089.1 GCA_024402695.1 Treponema sp.
CTTGCTAACGGTGCTTTAGGTGATGCAGATGGAACAGCTCCTATTATCCGCCAGAAACTTATTGAAAAAGACAAGGTTGAAGCAATCATTATTCTTCCAAGAGAATTATTTATTACAACTGATATTAGTGTTTCTTTCTGGATTTTAAATGAAAACAAAGAAGGTGGAAGATACCAGGACCGTACTCTCCGTAACCGCAAAAATGAAATTCTCTTTATGGATTTAAGAAGTTGGACAGGGGAAGAATGGAACAACGGCGTGAAGAATATGCAGAAAAAGAAATTTGCGTTGACATCAGAACAGATTTCAAAAGCTGCAGAAATTTATCACAAGTGGCAGGAAGAAGGAAATGACGGCAAGAATTATGAACAGCCTGAACTTTACAAAAGCGTTGATTTAGGAACCATAAAGGAAAACAATTTTTCTCTTGTTCCAAGCCGATATATTCAGTTCGTGGACCGTGATTCAAACATTGACTACGATGCAACTCTCAAAGAAACCAGCAAAGCCGTAAGCGAACTTTTAAAAGCCCACGAAGCAAACACCGCAAAAATCAAAGCCGCATTTGAAGGACTTGGATATGAATGCAAGTAAGATTGAACGTCTTGATAAAATAAGACAAATTGGTGAAACAGTTTCTGTTGAATTCAAGCGATGCGGCGGAAATATTGAGCATGATGTTTACGAAACTGTCTGTTCTTTTTCAAATAGATTTGGTGGTGATATTTATCTTGGAATTTTGGATGATGGAACTGTAAATGGTGTGCCGGAAAATGCAGTTCCTTTCATGATTAAAAATTTCATTACAGTTCTGGCAAATCCGAATCTTTTTTCACCAACACTTACTCTTGATCCTGAAATCATTATTTACGAAGGAAAAACGCTGATTCATATTCATGTGCCGGTTTCTGGAGAAGTAATCAGTTTTAAAAAGGTGATTTATAATCGTGTAAATGATTCTGATGTAAAAGTTACTTCAACAACAGATATTGCCCAAATGTATATTCGCAAGCAGGAAATTTTTACAGAACGAAAAGTATATCCTTATGTTCATTTTGAGGATTTGAGATTGGATTTGCTTCCGCTTGTAAGGACAATGGCAAAAAACAATTCTGCAGGAAGTCATCCGTGGGAAAAGCTGAATGATGAAGAACTTTTAAAAAGTGCTGGACTTTATACAGAAGACCGCATTACCGGTGAAAAAGGATTCAATCTAGCGGCAGTTATGCTTCTTGGAAAAGATGAAGTTATTCGTGATGTTGCTCCAACTTATTCAACAGATGCATTGCTTAGAAAAATAAATGTTGACCGCTATGATGACAGGTTAATTGTAGAAACAAATTTGATTGAAAGCTATGACCGACTTTTTGAATTTGCAACAAAACATCTTCTGGATAAGTTCTATCTTGAAGACGGAAAAGTAAGGCTTTCCCTTAGAAATGTTTTAGCTCGTGAAATGATTGTGAATACTTTGATGCACAGGGAATTTTCAAGCGGTTATCAGGCAAAGTTCATAATTGAAAAAGACAGAATGTATGTGGAAAACGCAAACCGTGCAAGAAAAGACGGAATAATTACTCCAGAAAATCTTGAACCTTATGCAAAAAATCCGCTTATTGCTTCATTTTTCAGAAACATCGGCTATTCAGACAGACTTGGCTCTGGGGTTAGAAAACTTTTCAATTATTCCTATAAATATTCAGGTGCAGATCCAGAATTTTCAGAAGGCGACGTTTTTAGAATTACTGTCCCACTGAATGACGAATTTTCATGGGATGCACAGAAAGTTCCGACTGTAAATGAAAAAACCGAACAAGTAACCGAACAAGTAACCGAACAAGTAACCGAACAAGTAA
>JAKSTG010000009.1 GCA_024402695.1 Treponema sp.
GGATGTCAGCAACGATCTGGCGCCATACAGGAGATTTTGCTCCACCACCAGTAAGGCGAAGTTCTTTTGCATCAAAGCCGAGAGCTTTGAATCCGTCCAACCCACCGCGCATGCTGAATACTGCACTTTCAAGAGCAGCACGAGCAATGTTAGCGCGTGAACAGTTGGCGTATGTCATACCTGTGATAGAAGCACGTCCGTGTGGAAGGTTAGGAGTTCTTTCACCATTGAAGAATGGAAGAACGAATACACCGTCACATCCTGGTTTTGCTTTAGCAGCTTCGTCGTCGAATGCGCGAACGTCCAGCTGGAACAGATCGCGGATTTCTTCTGAAGCAACTGTACAGTTCATTGTACAAAGAAGTGGAAGGTATCCGTTTGTTGATGAAGCGAATCCCGAGATTCCGTTTTCTGGGTCAGCAACTGATTTGTCGTTGAAACCGTAAAGTGTTCCTGATGTACCCATAGACATTGTAAGAGTTCCACCTTTAACACATCCAGTTCCGATAGCAGACATCATGTTGTCTCCACCACCTGCAGAAACAGGGATTCCTTCTGGGATTCCGAATTTCTTTGCAGCTTCAGCGTTTACGAAACCTGCTGGCTGGTCGTCAGAAATGATTTTTGGCAGTTTTGCCAGAAGTCCTTCATCAATAAGATTACAAACTTTTTCTGACCATTTTCTTTCGATTGAGTTGAAGATTGCTGTACCAGAAGCATCACCGCATTCCATTACGTAGTCGCCTGTAAGAGCGTAGTTGATGTAGTCGTGTGGAAGCATGATGTATGCCAGGTTTGCGAAAGCTTCAGGTTTGTGGCGTTTGAGCCAGAAGATTTTTGGAGCTGTGAAGCCAGGGAGCATGAAGTTCTGAACGGCTTCAACCATCTTTTCTTTTCCGCCGATAGCATCTGTAAGAATCTTACATTCTTCTGTTGTTGATGTATCGTTCCAGAGTTTTACGTTGTAAAGAGCTTTTCCGTCTTTTCCAAGAGGAACAAATCCGTGCTGGTGTCCTGAAACACCGATAGCCTGGATAGAAGCGCGTCCTTCAGCAGAAAGTTTTCCGAAACATACGCTGAGTGCTTCATCGTACCATTCAACTTTCTGTTCACGTGTACCGTCATTTTCAGAAATGAGGTCCATTGGGCATGCGCCGCTTTCAATAGTTTTTTTGTTTTCGTAATCGTAGAGTACAACTTTCATTGACTGTGTACCCATATCAATTCCGGCTACTGTTTTCATAAATGTCTTTCCTTTTCAGTTGGTTTAGTCTTTGAAAATCTGCTCCCGTGCGAAAACCGGCCACTCAAAACCGCTCGCTAGCGTCGCTGCACGCTGAGTGCGTCAAGGAAACTATAAAACCGCACTCAGAGTGCTTTTGGTGTCACGGTTTTCTTACTCGCGCAGATTTTCAGCTTAAAATACCAGAAAGGAAAAATCTTTCTGATATTTCAAATAATCTTAAGAGCTTAGTTCTTTGCCAGGTCCAGGTTTGGTCCGATGAGGCCAACGAAGGCACCGGCTTTTGCTTCTGTTGTATCTGGGTGAGCGATAAGCCACTTGTTGCGTGCCCAAAGGAGTTTGTCTTCGAAATCAACTTCTTTAAGAGCTGGTTTTTCTGTGTTTGTGTCTTTTGGAAGAACGATGATTACACGGAAACCTTCTTTAGAAACTTCTCCGCCTTTTACAGCGTTACATGGAGCGTAGTGGAGAGTTGTTTCGTAAACCTGAACAACTGTTCCTTTTGGAACGTAGAAAGCTTCTACACAGTTTGTGTTCAGTTTTCCGTTTTTAACTGATTCAAGTGAAGCCAGCATCAGAATACAGTCATTTGATGGGATGTTAAGTTCTGAACCGCGGTGCCATTCAAGACAGTTGAGTTTTGTGTTGTTACCGTTACAGTAACCGATCTGGATTGGCATTCCACCGTAAGCGTTTGTAGAGAATACATCTCCCATGATTGCTTCCAGGTCTGAATCGCTTGGTTCGTAGATTACTGCGTTAGCAGGTTTTTCTGTTTTTTCATCAAGTTTTGCAAGCAGGGCTGTTACATCATAGCCTGTAAGAACCTTACCGTATTTTTTGAATGAATGACTGAAAACTGATTTAATTTTCATTTTCGACTCCTTTTTATATCAGTTTGTGCCCATTTAGGGCAAATTTACGTATTTGTTCTATTTTATTACATTAATTCGATTAGTCAAATTTGGGAAATCCCCTATATATTGAACATTTTCCCATAAACTTTTAATATTTGTGTTATATGAATAATGTAAACGATTTAATAAGTGATTTTCTGGATAAAGATACAGTCAACGAACTGGCCAATTTCCTGAACAAAGCAGAAAAATTTGAAAAAGCCGCCGACAAAATCGCTGTAGCATTTGGTTCAAAAACAGGTTTTTCAAAAATCACTCCTGAAAATGCTGTTAAACTTTCACACAGTTTCAAAAACAACCTGACACTTCTTATCCAGAAGACATGGGTTGAAAAATCAGACATCGCACTCAAAGATAAACTTCTTTTCGAACTTGAAGGATTCAAAATTGATGATGAAAAATCATGGGTAGACCGCTATCCTGCATTCCTTTCGCTCATTGATGAAGCTGTATTCCTTATGTTCGGAAAACAGGCAAAGTCAGAAGACTTCCTTGAATATTCACTTCGCATTGACCCCGAATTCGGGATTTTCTGGTGGTATATTGGAAGCCTGCCAAAAGAACATGACTGGTCAGAAGCAAAATGCCGTCTGGCTGTTCTGGTCGGAATGTACTTCATGGCAAATTACTAATCCCTCGACTCCGTTCGGGATGACATAAGGCTTCCTTCGGGGAGCTTTTTTTTTTGGAGAAAAAAATGGATTTGAACAACATCTGTAAATCTTTAAGAACAGGAACCAACAAACTGGCCCTTCAGACTGCGACTCAGAAAAATGCAGCTTTGAAGGCAGTTGTAGAATCTATAAAAAATCAGAAGTCAGAAATTCTTGCGGCTAATGCACTGGATGTTCAGAAAGCCCGCGACGGCGGAATGACAGAAAGTCTGGTAGACCGTCTTTCTCTGGATGATAAAAAAATCGCCGGCATTCTGGGCAGCATTGAACAGGTTATTGCTCAGACTGATCCTATTGGTGAGGAAGTGGGAGGATGGAAAACTCCTAACGGCCTTACAATCCGCCAGGTTCGTGTTCCTGTAGGGGTTGTTGCAATTATTTACGAAAGCCGTCCAAATGTTACAGCCGATGCTTTCTGTCTTTCTTACAAAAGCGGAAATGCCATTCTTCTTCGCGGATCTTCATCGGCACTTAATTCAAACAAAGCTATTGTAAAAGCAATTAAAGACGGACTTGCTTCAGTTGAGGGCGGAGTTCCGGAAGCCATTGAACTTGCTCCATGCGAAAGCCACGATGAGGTAAAGGAAATCCTTACAGCCGTAGGAAAAATCGACATGGCTCTTCCACGTGGAAGCGCCAGACTAATTAAGATGGTAATTGATACTGCCAAGGTTCCTGTAATCGAAACAGGCAGCGGCGTGTGTCACCTTTATGTTGATGAATCAGCTGATATTGAAATGGCAGTTCAGATTGCAAAGAACGCAAAAATGCAGAGACCTGGAGTTTGTAACGCCATTGAATGTATTGTTGTGAACAAGAAAGTTTCAAAGACTTTCCTGCCAAAACTTGTGGAAGCTTTTGACGGGAAAGTTACAATGCATGCTGACAGTCCAAGCTTCAGAACAATTCTTAAATATCTTAAGGAAGAAAAAGGGCTTGTAGTTCCTGAGCCTGTAAAAGAAGAACCAAAAGTTGAAGATGATGTTTTCAGCCTTTCAGATCTGGCCGATGTTCTTGGGGTTTCAGACAAAGTCTCGTCTTCCGCTGCGCTTCCAAAAGTTTCGGGAGTTGACTGGCTTGTTCCTGCAGAAAGAAAAGATTTTGGATTTGAATTCCTGGATTTTGCCTGTGCCATTAAAACAGTAGCAAACCTTGATGAAGCAATTGAATACATCAATGGGCACAACACAAAACATTCTGAATCAATTATTACAAATGACAGAAACCGGGCCCGCGAATTCCAGAACAGAATTGATGCATCCTGCGTTTATGTAAATGCTTCGACTCGTTTCACAGACGGCGGCGAATTCGGTTTTGGCGCTGAACTTGGAATCAGTACTCAGAAGCTTCATGCCCGCGGACCTATGGGAATCAAGGCGCTGACAACTACAAAGTACCTGATCGACGGGGAAGGACAAGTTAGAGGTTAATAAAAGGAATAGGGAATAAGGAATAGGGAATAATTACCTAATGTATAGGAAATCGGTCGGTGTAAAAGACTGAATATCGAAGAGGAACGCAGTCTGAATTAGAGAGTATATCTAATGTAAAAGAAAGTGTTTTGTATGAGATATATAAAATTGATTGGGGAGTTTTAAAATGAATGAGGAAAATTCTATGACAAATAGTATTAACATTGCGAAGATTTTGAAGTCTTCAAGAAAAATTGTAATTAAAATCGGAAGCAACACTTTGGCAAAAGCAGACGGAACTCAGAACACAGAGTTCATGCAGAGTTTTGCACGTCAGTGTAAAAGCCTTATTGATATGGGAAAACAGGTTGTAGTTGTTTCTTCCGGGGCTCAGGTTTCGGGAGTTTCGACTCTGAAGGAATGGGCTCGTAAAAAGGATGTTCATTTCCGTCAGGCTCTTTGTGCAATCGGTCAGGTTGAGCTTATGACTCAGTGGAGGAAAGCTTTTGCAGAACAGGATCTTCATATCGGTCAGCTGCTTTTTACAAAAGAAGATTTCGAAAATGATCACCGTTCCCTGAACATCCGCAATACTCTTTTCACTCTTGCAGATGAAGGAGCAATTCCAATCATCAATGAAAACGACTCTGTTTCTACAGATGAATTTGCCATTGGTGATAACGACAACCTTTCAGCTCTTACAGCAATTCTCTGGAGTGCTGACCTTCTGATTCTTTTCAGCGACATTGATGGAATCTACACAGACAATCCAAAGACTAATCCTGAAGCAAAACTTATTGAAACTGTAACAGATATTCCTGCTTTGCGCGCAGGCATCACAATCGGAAATACAAATGCTTTTGGTACAGGCGGAATTGAAACAAAGATTCAGGCTGCAGAAAAAACTACAAGCTACGGTATTCCTCTTCTTCTTGCCAACGGTTCTCAGGATAACATTCTGGACAATCTGGTAAACGGAAAAGCAAACGGAACAATTTTTCTGGCATAATGATTTCGTCTGAAAAAGTGACTCGCTTTCTTATCGAAAAAAATCTCACCATAAGCTTTATGGAGTCCTGTACCTCAGGGCTCCTGGCTTCTATGTTTACAGACACGGAAGGGGCTTCAAAAGTTTTTACCGGAAGTCTTGTGACTTATTCCAATGAACAGAAAATCAAGGCGGGAGTAGATGCTTCCGTAATCGAAAAGTTCGGGGTTTATTCTGTGGAGACTGCCCGCCAGATGGCACAGGTTGCACAGACGATTTACGGAACTGACATTGCTGCAGGTATATCAGGAACTACCGGAAATATCGACCCGAATAATCCTGATTCTGTTCAGGGCGAAGCCTTCTTCTGCATCCGCCTTAAAAATCAGAATTACGATTTCCACATTCAGAAAGATGTCTCTTCTATGAGCAGAAAAGAAATCAAAAATTTCTATGCTGAAAAAATATATGAAGAGATGTGGAAAATATTAAAACAATACTTTATATAAACTAACTTTAATAATTCACTATAATACATTTATGAAACTCAAAGGATTTTATTCGTCACTTATTGCAATTGCTGTCCCTGTAATGATGCAGAACCTGCTGCAGACTTTTGTAAACATGCTGGACACTATTATGATTGGCCGGCTTGGAAGTATAGAGATTGCAGCTGTTGGTTTGGGTAACCAGGTGTTCTTTGTGCTGAACATGATTCTCTTTGGAATTACTTCAGGTGGAGGTGTATTTATTGCTCAGTTCTGGGGTAAGAAAGAAATTGCCGGAATAAAAAAATCTTTGGGAATCATGCTTACCCTGTCCATAATTGTCTCAGCGGTTTTCACTGTTCTTTGTCTTACAATTCCTCACCAGATTCTTCGTTTGTATTCACCTGATCCTGAAGTTATCAGAGTGGGCGGTGATTATCTGCGTCTGGTTTCTTTGAGCTATATTGCTACGGCAATAATCTTTGCATATACACAGGCTTTCCGCGGAACAGAAAGAGTTAAGCTTCCTCTGGTTTGTACAAGTCTTTCCCTTGTTACCAATGCCCTTACAAACTATATTCTGATTTTCGTTGTGGGATGGGGAGTAAAAGGTGCAGCTCTGGCAACTGTTTTCTCACGTGCCATTGAACTCGTAATCATTCTTGCCTGGTCTTACGGCAAAAAATATGAAGCTTGTGGTTCTCTTAAGGATCTTATGGATTTTGACTGGACTTTCATCGGTAAGTTTGTAAAGATTGCTCTTCCAGTTATTTTCAATGAAACAATGTGGGGACTTGGAATTACTGTTACAAATGCCATTTATGCCCACGCCGGAACCGATGCAATTACCGCCGTAAACATTACAGGAACAATCAGCCAGCTTACCTGGGTTTTCTGTATGGGCTTTGGAAACGGTATGAGCGTAATTATCGGAAAGAAGATTGGGGAAGGGGAAACAGAACTGGCACAGGGGTATGCAAAGCGTTCCCTCTGGTTTATGCCTGCAGTTGGCGCCGCCGTGGGAATCTTCCTTTGGCCGTTGTCATATCTTTTGCCTGTATTCTTCAACGTAAGTCCGGAAATTATCAAAACTGCAAAGAGCATGCTTATCGTCCTGATGATCTGTTATCCTTTCAACTCTTCATGTATGAACTGGGTTGTAGGTGTGTGCCGTGCAGGCGGCGATACAGTTTTCTCGGCTCTTGCAGAAATGGGAACAATGTGGGGGTATGCGGTTCCAATCGGATTCCTTGCAACTTTTGTTTTCAATCTTCCGATTGTATGGATTTACATCTGTATTTCGTCAGAAAACGTGCTTAAAGCAATCGTAGGTCTGATCCGTGTTCTGAGCGGAAAATGGCTTCATGATGTTACACGGTAAATAGAATAGCAAAAAAAAAGAGGTGTGTTTTTCAACACACCTCTTTTTTTTATTTCATTAAACTTACTCGTCGTTCAACGTAAGCCACCAGAGCATCTACTGTCGCATCTACGCCAAGTTTTGAAGCGTTGATACAAATGTCGTAGGTACCGGCTTCGCCCCACTTCTTTGAAGAGAAGTGATCGTGATAGGCTTTGCGGTATTTGTCATGGCGCTGAAGTTTCTTTTCAGCTTCCTTTTCAGAAAGACCGAATTTTTCCATTGTATGTTTGATTCTTACTTCACGGTCAGATGAAATGAACACAGAAATAAGACAGTCAAAATCTTTCAGAACTTCTTCTGCACAACGTCCAACAATAACAAATGAATCTTCATCAATAGCCTTTGATTTAAGAAGGGCACTCTGAATTTCCATAATGTTTTCCATTGGATTGTTTGAGTAACCGCGAACTGTTCGGCTCATGAATTTGAATTTTGGTTTTTCATCGTATTTGTGAAGTTCTGCAGAATTAACATCATTCTGGTCAGCGAACTCATCAAGAAGATTTCTGTCGTAATACTGAATACCAAGTCTTTCGGCAAGTTTCTGGCCTACATCAGAACCTTCACTGCAGAATTCTCGGCCAATAGCAATAATAACCTGTTTATCCATTTTCTACCTCGATATTATAAGTATCGCACGAAAATAAAGATTGTGCTAATAAACATTACAACAATTGTAATTGGGGCACATGTTTTGCAGTATTTGCCCCATCCAACAGGATGTCCGGCTTTAGCGGCAACAGAAGTTCCAACAACGTTTGCAGAAGCTCCGATTGGAGTAGCGCTTCCACCAATGTCAGTACCCATAGAAAGGGCCCATGCAAGTGTAGGAAGTGCAACGCCTGTTGTTACAGTCAGGGACTGGATTACAGGAATCATTGTGGCTGCAAAAGGAATGTTGTCGATGAAGGCACTGGCAACAGCAGAAAGCCAGATGATGATAGCGATCATTACGTAAACGTTTCCACCACTCAGCTTTGTAATAAGGTCTGCAATAAGAACCAGAATGCCAGTTTCTTCAAGGCCGCCTACAACTACAAACAGCCCCAGGAAGAAGAGGAGAGTTTTGTAGTCAACTTTGCTTAAGATTTCGCCACAGTGTTTTCCACCACAGATAAGGGTCAGGATTGCAATTCCAAGTCCGATTGTAGCAACTGTAAGCCCTGTCATGGCATGAGTTACAAGCAGGATTACTGCGATGCCGAAAATTATTGAGCTCATGATGAAGCCTGTTTTGTCTGTAATGGCACTGGTTGGAGTTGGAAGAGTTGAAAGATCAATTTCTTTTCCTGATTTGCTCAGTTCTTTTTTTGAGATGAAATAGAAGTAAGCAAGAGTGAAAATCAGGGACAGAACTGCGATTGCACCTGTGTTCATTACGAAGTCTGCAAAAGAATATCCCAGGGAAGTTCCGATGATGATGTTTGGTGGGTCACCACACATTGTGGCAGAACCACCTAAGTTGGCGCAGAAGATTTCGGCCAGAATCATTGGAACCGGGTTGAATTTAAGGAGCTGGCTGAGCTCAACAGTAACAGCTGCAAGGAACAGAATAACTGTGATTGAGTCGATGAACATGGCAAGAACAAAAGACATAACCATGAAACTCATGAAGATTGGAATTACCTTGTATTTTACGGCTTTTGCCAGAAGCATACAAAGCCAGCGGAAGAATCCGACACGGGCCATACCTTCAACCATAACCATCATACCTGCGATGAAGATGATTGTTGCCCAGTTGATTCCGCTTGAACTTTCAGAAGATTCACCGGCAGCATACCAGAATTCCGGAGTAAAAATACTTCGGACATTCAAAGTTTTAAGACATGCTTCCCAGGAATGCATTCCGATTCCGAATACAAAAATAAGTGTACAAAGACCGCAAACCAGAGTGGTCCACTGTCTTTCGAATAGTTCAGTAATGATCAGAAGAAACATTACTACAAATATTACAACTGCAAAAATTTGAGCTAACATATAGTTCTCCTTTAATAAGGAACAAAAAGCGTTAGAAAAAAATATCACTAAATGCGAAATATTACAATAAATTGCAAGGAATGTAAGGGAAAATCAGTATGAGGAAGGAATTTTACTCAAAAATCCCCATAAATCCTGCTTCGAGAGATCATATACCTTGGTATATGATCTCCAAAATCCATTGAAAATGGGGGATTCATGCACAATAATAAAATCAAGGAGTTAGCTTATGAAAATCAGAAATTTATTTGCGGCAGCCATTCTTGGGCTGGTTATGGTTTTCCCCGTATTTGCGAAAAGCCAGGGAACTTACAAAAATTCAAGAAACTATTCTTATGATCTGCTTAACAGCAAAGAACGTTTGACCCAGGAAGAACTGGACAAAGACCTTGATGCTCTGGAACACCTTTTGAGTCATGCCTATGTTCTTTACAACAAGTCAGTAAAGAAAGGTTTTAAGATGGACACTTTCTTAAATGAAATAAGAAAGGAATGTCCTGCCACAGAACAAGGACTTTATAAGCAGAGAGATCTGTCACAGGCAATTTATAAAGCCAGCGCAAAATATTTCCCTTTCCCAGACTCTCATTTGTCTCTGGTTTTGGGTAATGATTTTGTTCCTGTTTTTAATCTTCATAGAGTTTGTTTTTCTGACGTATATTTTGAGAAGATTGGGAAAACTTATGTAGTTGATTCTTCTTCGGATGACAGAATAAAGGTGGGAAGTAAGTTTAAAGGCAAAAAAGAAAATCTGTATAAATGTATTACAAGCTCAGGAGAAAGGTACCGCTTTGGTGTTATGGTTGGAGCTCCTGTTGAAACAGCAGAACTTCTGCTGGATAGTGGAAAATTTTCAGTGAATGTGAATTATGATTCTGTGTATACGGCTCACAGGGATACTTCTGAAGTTACAGAGACAGAGAATTTTCTTTACATAAAAGTGAGTGACTGGGCATTCGGAGCAGATTATGAATCTGATGCAATGACAGTTGCCCGTACTCGGTTCGAAGCAATAAAGGAAGCAGTCATTAAAGCTTATGAAAAAGATTTTGTAATTGTGGATCTGCGGGGAAATCCTGGTGGCGATGCGACTTATACAGAAGAGTTTCTGAATTATATGTATTTTTCAAATGAACCGAAGCTTATAGGACCTTTTACAAAAAATCTGAAAAGTGCAAAAGCCGGTCAGATTGCAATGACAAGTTCGGAAATCCTTTATTCAGGAAGCAGATTTAATAAACTGTATTCAAATGTTAATTATGATCCGGATATGTATGCTCCTGAATACAAAGGACTGGAAGAAAAACCATGCAAAGAATTTCCATCTTACAAAGGTGAAAAAAACTTCAAAGGCAAACTGATTATACTGACTGATGTTCTTTCGGCTTCAGCTTCAGAATATTTTATTTCGACTGCACAGCTCATAGATGAAGATAATGTGATTCTTGTTGGGGAAAATACTTACGGATGTATTTCCTATGGAGGAGTTTTTCCTTATTATCTTCCTGAATCAGGTATATGCATAAACCTTTCAAATACTGATTTTTCAGAAACAGCAAGATTTTCAAAGAATAAAAAATGGTCTGGAGAAACTTACGGATTTATGCCTGATTACTGGGCAACTCAGGATAAGATTTCTGAAACTCTTGAGCTTCTTACAGGAAGCGAAGTTTTAGCAGATTTGATCAGATAAATTTTTCTAGTCTTTAAGCCATCCCTTGTCCAAAGCCCGCTGGATGTTTTTATCATACCAGTCTTTCAGATCAGGGATGGTTTCAACTGCTATGCCGATTCTTTTGTTCACCTGAGAAACGCTTGGGTTACCTTCTTTCCAGGTGTGTCCTTCTGTGAGGGTGTTGTGAAGATAAGGCTGAAGTCTGTCCATAGAAGCGGCGAATTTAGATTCTTTTGTTTCCATGGCATCGAACTCTTCCCACAAAGCACGGATTTCTTTTGCAAGGTTTTCAGGCAGCTGAGAAAAAAGTTTGTCTGCGGCTTCTTCTTCGCGTTTTTCTTTATCTACATTTGCCTGAACGTCATAAGCAAATGTGTCCCCCGCATAGATTTCTACAAGGTCGTGAACAATACACATCTGTACGGCTTTTGCTATGTCTGTTCCTTCGGGAGCATAGTCTTTGAAGAGCATGCACATAAGGGCAATGTGCCATGAGTGTTCGGCATCGTTTTCTCGGCGGCGACCGTCTACAAGAAGGGTGCGTCTTTCGATGGCAGTCATCTTGTCTACCAGGGCTGTGAACTGCAGAAGCTGGTTTATTTTGTCATCGTTGCCGGGAAGAAAATTTTCATAACTCATTTTTCGCTCCTTTGCTCCATAGGGCATTTATTTTTTTTGATTTATTTAAAGACAGCAGAGGCCGCCACGTCTAAGACGCAACAGTTCTTTTGCAGAACAAAGTTTAAGAAGTTCTTTCTGATAGGATTCAGTTTCGCCGCAGCCTGGTTGCAGGCTTTCAAGAACAGTTGCAACTTCCTTTGCTTTTGCGAAATGTCCTGTCAGTTCCTGTCCCATGAAGAACCAGGTTATTGTTTCGTTCTGGGCAACAGGTTTTCCGCCAAGCCATACAAGGCGATCTTTTTCCTGGACAGGTGCTTTGTATGCGGCATCACGGCGGGCTTCATATTTTTCAATAAGCTTGTCTATGTAATCTTTTGGAAGAGTAGGGCGCGGCATATTAAAACTGAACCAGCGCTGAATGTTTGTGTCCAGGTTCTGTCCGTGCATCCAGGCATCCAGGGCGGTGTTCAGACCTTCAGAATATTTTGCCGATTTGTTCTCTCCTGCAAAGTGAAGATCATTTTCTGCAAATCGGTTTTTGCTTTCATCGTTTCCCGTAATGATTTTAAGGTCCGGATGTTTTCCGTCCTGCCACTCTTTGTAAACTGTTGAATGAAGTGTCAGTGTGAACTTGTGCCAGAAAGCGGAATCAAGAAGTCCTGCGGCAAAGAGCTGGCGTAAAGTTTCCATGCTGTTAATCAGGTCCTGTTCGCTTTGCTGGTAAAATCCAAAAATCATATAAGAATGAACAAGAATTCCAGCTTCCTTAAAAGCACAGGTTGCGGCAACAATGTTTTCGATCGTGGTTCCTTTGTTTACGGCAGAAAGTCCGTCGCCAGTTGCAATTTCAATGCCGCCGCTTACGGCTGTGAGTCCTGAATAAGAAAGAAAATCTGCCATGTCTCTGGTAAAAGTTTTTTCAAAACGGATGTTGCCCCACCAGGTAAGTTTCTTTCCTTTGGAATTTTCGTTCTGAAGATTTCTTCTTCCGAATTCAATCATGCTGGCAGGTGGGCAGGCTTCATCCACAAAGTGGATTCCCCATACACCAGTTTTTTCTGCCTGTTCTGTAAGTCCGTCACAAAGCTGTTCTGCTCCTACTTTGCAGAAACGGTTTACGTACTCCAGCTGTGTGTCGCAGAAAGCGCAGCGGTGCCAGTAACAGCCGTGGGCCATGTAGGCCTTGAGCCAGGCGCCGTCATTCCAGATGGAATGCATTGGATTGGTGTCGTCTGCAAGACGTGGGTATTTTGAAAAATCAATTTCAGAAAAATCTGGAATTAGAACGCGGCAGGCCATGGTTTCGGCTTCGGAATATTTTGAGAAAGTTTCAAAGTCAGGAGAGCCTTTTTCGGGAGTTTCCGCATTTCCGGTTACAGCACCTTTGTAAAGGTACTTCATTTTATAGATAGGGTTTTCGTCAAAAACTGAATTGAAGTTACAGTTATTTCCAAGTTTTTCCAGAAGTTGGATATAACTTCCGTAACCCATGTCATAACTAATAAGATCAAAATACTCGAAAAACTTTTTTTCTGAAATATTTCTGAGTTCTGTGTTTATGTATCCGCCGCCTGTTGCAATAAGGGCTTTGTCCCCATAAAGCTTTCTGATTTCACGAGCAGTATAAACTGCGGCTTCGAAACAGCCTGGAAAAGGAACGGAAATGAGGACGAGTTCCTGTGTGTCTGAAGGTGCCAGAACATCAGCAAGAACTTCTTTGTAAAATTCATTTAGGACAGGACTTTTAAGTCCTTTGATAACATCGTCAAAACTTGCGGTGCTGGTTCCCAAGTGTTCCGCATAACTGATTAAGCGGAAGTCATTGTCAAAGACTGCGGTTATGTAATCGGCAAGGTCGGCCAGTGCAAGGCTTGCAAGAATCTTTGCATCATCAGTTGTAACGTCACGACCCTGTTCCGCCAGTTCTCCGAAAAAGTTTTCCATGCGGTTACCGCGAGGCGAATGAGGAGAGCGTACGAACTCATGACAGAATTCTCTTGCGCTGTTTCCGCCGCAAAGAATTTCTACAATGCGGTCAATCCAGCAGATCCATTTGTCCTGAGTTGAAATATATCGGCGGAGCTGAAAAGCTGTTTCTTCATCGCTTGAAGCTGCAATCTGAAGGGCTTTTGTTTCTGAAAGAGAAAAAAGTTTTGATAATCCCTGGCGTGAAAAAATCTTATGGAATAAAGCGGTAGACAGATCAAACCAGCGGACGTCTTTTATCTGCGGAACAGAAGGAAGTCCAGTGATTTTTCCGTCGCGCAGCATCTGAAAAAATGATTTCAGGTATGCGCCGGAAGGATATGGAGTATTCAGTTGTACAAGTGGCGGCTGAATAATTGTTACATTCATTTGTTTCTTTCCAGAATTGTGATTTCTACACGGCGGTTTCTTGCTTTGCCCTCAGGTGTAGAGTTGTCGGCTATAGGAGAAGAGGCTCCGGCGCCCTTGCAGATAAAGCGGCCTGCATCAATTCCGCGCTTTGAAAGTTCCTGTGCAATTGCAAATGCACGGTCTTTTGAAACTTTCATTTCGCCGGCAGGATAACCGGTGTCGGCGGTGTGACCTTCAATAAGCAGTTTGCCGTTTCCGGTTTTCTTCAGAACCGTAGCAATTTCATCAAGACGTTCTGCTTCGCCAGGCATAAGTTCAGCACTGTCGGGTTTGAACTTCAAGTCGTGAATGGCAAGTTTAATTCCCGCATCAGTTTCCTGAACGGTGATCTTTTTCTTTCCTAAATCAGGATAACTGGATCCGAAGTCCGGGTAGGCTGGCGAATCTGGATAACCTGCCTGACCTGAAAGCCCGGGAGAATCCGGTTGAGTTTTGTCTGCGATGGCTACAGTTCCAATGCGCTTAAGTTCCGGAAGGATTTCTTCATGAGAAACACTTGGAGGGTATTCTGTAAATAGGAGAATTGTTCCTTTGAAGGATACATTGCTTCCATCTTTGTAGCTGAATGTTTCATCAACCTGATCTGTCATGAAGATCATTGCGCCTGTTTCGCAGCTTACAAGAATACTTGCTTTATGTGACCCCTGGGCGCTTTTCAGATTTTGGTCACCACCAAAATCCCAGTAGCTTATTCCATAACGTGTAGCCCACTGAGCATTCAATCTGTAAACATCTTCTCCGTGATAGACTTCCCGTCCCTGAAAAGTGTATTGAATGGTCATTGGGATTTTTGTCATTATGCCGTTGTTCAGGGGATCTACTGCCCGTGAACTTTCGCCTTTCCAGGATTCCCCCGGATTTATTTTGTCCCTTGGAAATGAGGGAAAGCTTCTGAAAGAAGGATATCCGTTATCTTCTTCCATAGAAACAGCCCCGGTTTCATCAATGAAAAAACTGGAAGGAATTGCATCATGTATTCCTGTGAATTTTATCTGGCTTCCTCTTACTGTGTCCTGTTCAACATAAAAGTCGCCGTCGTAGCGGATGTTTCCGCCACTGGTAGTGTGCTGTGTTAAGAAAGAGCGTACTTCACGGCTCATAAGTCCTGAGTATTTTCCATTGTCATATCGACGCAGGTTTGTACGTTCAACGAGAGTATAGTTATTGTTTCCGCTATAAGAAATAACTTCCTGTCCAGTTACAGAAGCTGTCAGGAAGCTAAAAAGAGAAATGATTGTAAAAAAAGATTTTTTCATTTACTGATTTCGGTAAGGTCTGTTATCAGCTGTTGTTCAACAGCCACATTCTGAATGAACATCATGCGGATGATTGTAACAACTTTCTTTTCCTTGTCGATGAAATAGAAAATGCAGGTATTGCCTTCTTTCATTACTCGAATCTGGTTGTCGACCAGAGGTTTTTCTTCGAAAAATGGAAAGCGTTCAGGCATAAGTTCAAGACTTGCAATGGCAATCTTCAATTTTTCTGCAGATACGCAGGAAGGATGAGTTGTTTCATAGCAGGTCAGATTGAAGAAATCTTCTCTTGCACTTTCTGTAAATTGAACTGTGTACTGAATCATATTATTTTACTGTTGTGAAAACCTTTACAGTTGGTACAGTTGTTCCGTTTCCAAGGTCAGCCAGACCTTTTTCAATTTCGCTCTTGAACTGTTCTTCTGAAAGAACATGAGCATCCAGTTCAGGAAGTTTGAGATCAAAAGGAAGTCCGCGGTTCAGGACAATCTGTTTGTACAGCATAGAGATTACACCGCTTGATGTAAGTCCCAGTTTGTCCAGGATAATTTCTGCCTGTTCTTTAAGTTCAGGATCGATACGTGCGTTAATGCTGACTGTCTTTGCCATAAATTACTCCAAAAGGTCAATTTATATCAATTATAATGAAAAGCGGTTAAAAAAGATACAAAAAACTCAAATGCTCCACTGGTTGATTCGGTTTTTGGAAAAACTGGCATTAACATAAAATATTACAGTAAACCTTCCTAATATTCTGATAGTTTTCCTGACATGCCGTGATAGAATAATTTTTATGGAATACAACAAAAATTATAAGAATTTCAAAAGCGTAACCTATCTGGTTGCCGGCTGGGCTGACAAAATTACAGAAGAAGAACTTCGTAAGGATCTGGAGTTTTTCAAAAAATACGCTCCCTTAGATAAGGTTTATCTGGAAACTTATCGTGATGTTTTCTGCCGTAAAGAACAGATAGAAATGATTCGTCGTGTTCTTGAAGAAAATGGCATTGAAGTTTCAGGGGGAATTACAACTGTTACTCCTGATGAAACTGATGAAGATAAAAAACGTCAGAGACTTTTCAATACTTTCTGTTACTGCAATGAACCTATGCGTAACAAGCTTAAAAAGATTTCTGAATATACAGCTTCTCTTTTTGATGAATTTATTATTGATGATTTTTACTTTACTCAGTGTATGTGTGAAGATTGTCAGAAAGAAAAAGGCGACAGAAGCTGGAGCGAATTCCGCCTTGCAAAAATGAAGGAAGTTTCAGAGAACCTTATTTTGAAACCAGCAAAGGCAGTGAATCCAAACTGCAAGGTTATCATAAAATATCCGAACTGGCGGGAAAGTTATCATGAAACCGGTTATAATCCAAAAGAACAGCGGGAAATGTTTGATGCCATTTATACAGGAACAGAAACCCGTCATGGCCAGCAGCAGGACCAGCATCTGCCTCGCTACCTGAGCTATTCTCTTGTTCGTTATATGGAAAATGTACTCCCGGGAAAAAATGGTGGCGGCTGGTTTGATCCTTTCGAATGTGACAGAATCGACACGTACCTGGAACAGGCTTATCTGACAGCTTTCAGTAAAGCAAAAGAAATCATGATGTTCTGCTGGCCGGCTCTTGCAGACAACAAGCGGCTCACTCCAATGGGATATCAGATGGAAAGAATTGACCGCATTATGAGTCAGTGTGGAAATCCTACAGGAGTTCCTGTTTACGTTCCTTTTAATGCTCAGGGCGAAGATCATCTGGAAGATTTCCTCGGTATGCTTGGCATTCCTTTTGAACCATTCCCTGAACTGGATGTGAACAAATTTCCGGAAGACAAGCCTGTATTCCTTCTTGAAAGTGCTCTTTATGATAAAGATATTGTTTCAAAAATTGAAACTTTGCTTAATCGCGGTCAGAAGGTGATTGTGACCGGAGGATTCATGAAGGGTGCTTTGGCAAAGTATCCTGAAATCAGTAAGTTTACTTCCATTACATATAATGGACGCCGCCTGGATGCAGATGAATTCCAGGTAACTGTTTCGGGACTTTACGGTAGAAATTATGTGAAATCGGCATACCCGATCAGTTTCCCTTTGCTTGAACACAGAAACAATGCAACCTGGACAAAACTGAATGCAGGTCACGGTGAATATCATGAGGGCATTGTCATGTATGACACTTATGGAACAGGCTGTTTTGAAGTAATAAATCTTCCAGATATGCCAAGTCGCATTTATGATTTGCCACAGGAAGTTCTTACTCAGATTCGCGGTGAGTTCAGCGATGATATTTTGATTGACGGAGCAAAGGGAGTTTCTCTCTTTACTTACGACAACGGAACATTTGGTTTGTACTGTTACACAAATGATGGCTGTGCTCCTGTAGATTTTGATATTCGCATCAACGGGGAAGTGATACTGACACCAGTTTCTGATTCTGACAAGCCAAATCCTTGGATGCAAAAAGAAATAAAGCCTGTGAGCGTTGGTGACAAGTATCCGCCATATATGCATAAAGATGAAAAGGTCAGTGTTTTCCATGTGCGTATGATTCCTGGAGACTGGAAATTCTTTAAAATTAAGTAAAAAATTTATTCAACATTGTTGACATAAATACGTGTTTTCTTTATATTAATAACACGTTGGTTCCTTAGCTCAGGTGGTAGAGCAATGGACTGTTAATCCATGTGTCGCTGGTTCAAACCCAGCAGGAGCCGCTCAAAGGTGTCTAGTTTTAGACACCTTTTTTTTATTTTAAATTAATGTATTAGTTGATGAAAAATGCTGGGTTTGAACACCGATATGCGCCGAAGAAAGCGATGAAGGAGCTTTCTGAGGGAAAGGCGCCAAGGAGGGCGCCGACAGCATAACGGGGCGGGCAGAAAGGAGCAGCAGGAGGCTGCGACTGGATGCCAAACCCGCAGGATGCCCAAGCCGCGCTTTGATGCGCGGCGATTTAAAAAATTCCCACTAGGCAAACAGCGTCGAAGACGATGTATGCTCAAGCCGCGTGAGCGGCGACTAAATAAGTTTCCACTAAGCAAACAGCGTCGAAGACGATGTATGCCCAAGCCGTGCTTTGATGCGCGGCGACTTAAATAATTTCCATAAGGCAAACGGCGCGAGCGAACGAAGTGAGCGAGTGACGTAGCCGCTCTTAAAAACGCACTCGTTTCGAGTGCGTTTTTTGTTTTAACGCGAATAAAAAAGTATTTATTATTAAACAATTTTTGATTCGCGATAAGATGAATGCTGGGTTTGAACACCGATATGCGCCTGTTTCGGGCCAAAAAGCTATAAATAATGTGGATTGTGAAAATTTATAGCTGTTTTTGAGGGAATGGTTTTGTGGAGAAGATTCAATTTCAGTGAAAAGGCTATAAATATGTGGAAGGAAATGGATTTATAGTTGATTTTAGGTGGAGTGTCTGTCCCGGGAAACAGTTGATGTGAAGATTTGGCTATAAATTTGGGTTTTTGTACAGACTTATAGCTTTTTCGCGACATTCTGCGGTTGGCAAGGTCTGAACTGTTGTGAAAACAGCTATAAATTGCGTGATCCTCGATATTTTATAGTTTTTGGGCTGTTTGCCCTGAGAAAAAGGCCGCGTGAGGGATAGGAGGGGCCGCGAAGCGGTTCAAAATGCCGGAAGCTCGAGCTTTGCGAGGGCAGGCATTTTGAATGGAGGCGCTTTGACGCCGGAACCCCGCATAGCCCGACGGGGCGGCGGTTTGTTTGTGGCCAGCGGTACCTGTCCGCGGCGGCCCACCCGCCGTGACAGAACGAAGCGCAATGCTCGCGGCGTACACAGAGCCGCCGCACTGGCACGCCCCATATACCACATCATTATCTTTTTTGATATAATTCCACCCATAATTCTTTTATAGAGAGGCCAATATGTCTTTAACAAGTGTTTCGCCGGTTGACGGACGTTACGAAGGAAAAACAAAGTGTCTGCAGGGTTACTTCAGTGAAATGGCACTGATGAAATACCGCATTTACACAGAAATCAATTACCTTATCAAACTGCTTGAAACTCCAATGCTCAAAAGCCGCATTACAAAGCCGGTTGATACAGCAAAGCTCCGCTCAATTATCGACATTACTGTTGAGGATGCAGAAATCGTAAAAGCATTCGAAACAAAAGGCTACAACGGAACACCTGCTACTAACCACGACGTAAAAGCCATCGAATATTTTATCAAGACAAAAATCAAGGAAATGGGCATGGACGAAATTCTTGAATACGTTCACTTTGCCCTTACTTCAGAAGACATCAACAACATCAGCTACGGTCTTATGATCCGCGATGCTGTAAACGAAGTTGTGCTTCCTGAAATCCTTAAGATTTACGATACACTTTACAAACTTGCTTACGATAACAAAGATCTTTCAATGCTGGCCCGCACACACGGACAGCCTGCAACTCCTGTTACTTTCGGAAAAGAAATCCTGGTATTCGTAAACCGCATGAAAGAAGAACTGGTTCAGCTTGGCAACATCGATATTCTGCTTAAGCTCAACGGTGCAACTGGCGGATTCAACGCTCACAACTTTGTATTCCCTGATTTTGACTGGATCAATTTCAGTCACGAACTTATCAACAGCTTCAACGACAGCATTACTCCAATGGACAATGCTTACATGCACACAAAGCCTCTTAAAGTTCGCTTCAATCCAATCACACCACAGATTGAACCACACGATTCTTATCTCCGCGTATTCGATGCAGTAAAACGCATCAACAATATCCTTATCGACTTTGCAATGGACACATGGCGTTATATTTCTGACGGATGGATCAAGCAGCGCACAGTTGCTGGTGAAATCGGTTCTTCAGCAATGCCACACAAAGTTAATCCAATCGACTTTGAAAATGCAGAAGGAAACTTCGGGTTCGCAAACTCAATGTTCGAATTCTTTGTTCGCAAACTTTGTATCAGCCGTCTCCAGCGCGACCTTACAGACTCAACTGTAGCAAGAAACTTTGGTGTAGCATTCGCTCACTCAATGATCGGTTACGCTTCACTTCAGAAGGGACTCAGTAAGATTGAAGTTAACGCAGAAAAGATTTCTGACGTTCTTGCAAACACACCAGAAGTTATGGCTGAAGCATATCAGAATCTTCTCCGCATGAGCGGTGTTGATAAACCTTACGAACGTCTTAAGGAAATTACCCGTGGTAAGAAAGTTTCAATCGAAGACTTCCACAACCTGGCCCGTAACCTGGACGTAAACGACGAAGTAAAAGCAAGACTCCTTGCTGCAACTCCATCAAACTACACTGGTTTAAGCGGAAAAATCGTAGAACAGTTTGAACCAAAAATTAACTAAGAATTAATTCTTTGACGAAATTGAAATCCCTTCTTTCTGTGGCTGCAGAAGAAGGGATTTTTTTTTCGCCTAGCTGCTTTTCCAAAGTTTGTGAATGTTGCAGTATGCATAGGCGCCGATGACGCTTTCGTCGTCAAGTAAAAGGAACTGGGCGCTTGGAAGGTCTGTGGGGCAGAGGAACTTTTTCTGGATGCCTTTGTCCGTCATCAAGACTATCCACATGATGTAATGCTCTTTTTCCATGGGATGAAAAAACTCACCTACTGTGACAACCACTTTGTTTCCGGTCATTTGAATTATAGGTATGTGCTTTTCTGTTGCGCCTTCAGTTGTGCCTGGTTCAAGTTCTGACATTTTTTCACCACAGCATACAGTGGGCACTTTTGTGTCATTTACGATGATCAGAAGTTTTCCGCATTTCTTGCAGATAAAAAACTGAAGCTTCAGGTTCATTATTTCCTTTCCGCCCAGTTCCAGAATTCTGGTTCTTTCTTCACAGAAATTTGTGAAAAGGCAGTTCACTCCGCTTACAAATGATTTTGAATCCATAGCTTATCTCCTTTTGTTAGATTTTCACCATAAGCCGAGGATAACATCATTTACATTTGAAAAGCCGTCAAGTTTCGGTCAACGGCATTCAGCTTTCATTCTTTTCTTTTATGAACTCTTCGATGAGCTGCTTCTTTGTCATGTTGTTCCTTTTCATTGCAGCTCTGATACGGCGGTAGATTGTTGATTCAGAAAATCCATCAAGCTCAATTGATTTCTGAAGATTGTTTTTGCTTAAGACTTCAAGGATCTTACGTTCATCTTCAAACAAAATCAGTTTGCGGCGTTCATATTTAGTTTCAAGAAGATGATTGATGATATGAAGGAGCCAGGCGCTTCTTGTAATGTGAATAAAATAATGATTCAGGTTTTCTTCATTTAAGGCAAAGGCCACACTTACTGCAAGAAAGTAAAGGGTGATTGTCTGATATTTGTATTTGGGAACAAGCATCATTACTATGAAAACTGCAGTGAGCCCGGTGAAGTTGTTGTACAGATAAGTCTGATTGAAAGCGATTATGAAAACCAGGACTACAGAATAAAAAAGATTGAAGACTGTGAAGCCAGGTCTTCTGAATATCCAGACCATAGGGATATAAAGAAACGCCATGGCTATGACTACATAAGTCCCGATGAAAAAATTTTCCTGGAACCCTTTCCATATGTAAAGGATTCCAATCAGAAAAGAAAGAATGCTTGTAATGAGCAGGAAATGTTTTTCCTTTTGATCTTCAAAAACTCTCATACAAACGATTCTAACACACATGTTAGAATTATGTTTATTTTTTCATTCTAAGTTCATCAACCATGAATTCTTCAGGAACTTTGCATGGACGAAGAGTTGCGGCACTTACACAGGCCCAGTCAACATCAGCTTCAACACATACAGTTCCATCTTTTTTTCTCATGATCTGGTGGATTCTTCCGCTGATATAACCTGTCTTAGTCATTTCGCATTCGATAGTAAGTTCATCATCCTGAACTGCAGATGCTTTGTAATAAAGATCAACGTGAGTTACATAAAGGAAGTAACCTGCGGCATAAAAATCCTTGTATCTGAAGCCAATCTGATGGAGCATGTCCATACGGGCATATTCAAGATAGTTCTGGTAAACGGCATTGTTTACGTGATTGTAAGAGTCGATTTCGTAAGGACGAACGATAAGTGAAGTGTAAGTTTTCATAGTTTAATAATAATGCGCTTTTTTGATTATGACAATATTTGAAAAAATGTCATAAAGGAAATGTATCTATTTTGAGATAAAATGGTTTATATAATGGATTTAAAAATAATGGGGAGAGTTATGAAGAAAGTTACACTCTTTGGATTTTTGCTTGCAGCCGTTGTTCTCTCGGGTTGCTTTTCAATTCCCGGATACGTTCATGAAGATGGTTCTATTACTCCGTCTTATGCTAAAGAAATTGTAATCGAAGCTGTAAAAGGTTCCATTTCAATTTCGCCTATGGAAACATCAAGAGGATTTTCAAACGTAAATCCTTTAAAATCAGATCCTGTAAGATCCCAGAAACAGAAAATGATTTTTCTTGTTGAAGGAAAAGAATATTATTACGACCTGGAAGGAAACCATAACGTGATTTTTTCGATCAGAACCTTGTCGGAAGAAGCAGAATTTAGGATTACCTACAAAGACGAAGAGATTGTATATACAATTCACAGTTCTGATTTAATGGACAAGGTTATTTATATTGAAAACTATTAAGTGCCGGTGATTTTTGTGTTATATTTAATCTATGGCACATTTTAATAAATCAGACTTAAAGCGCAATCAGTTTATGCTTAACGGCAAATTCCTGGCAAAAGGTTACGACTGGTGGTGGCATTCTTTTACAGCAATTGATGATGTTACAGGCGAAGAAAAGCCTTTCTTTGTTGAGTTCTTTACTTGCAATCCTCTTCTGGCACGCCCTGTTCCAACCTTCGGACAGCTGCCACAGAATCAGAAAAATAAAATCAGACCTTCATACTTAATGGTAAAAGCCGGAAGCTGGGGAAAAGACAAACGTCAGCTTCACCGCTTCTTTGCATGGAAGGATGTAAAGCTTCACAAGAAGGCACCTTATTCGATTGAAGCGGGAGATTGTTTCTGCAGCGATACAGAACTTCGCGGTTCCATTCATCTGGCCGAAGGGGATGTAAGAAAGCATCCTGAATGGATGTGCGATGACGGAACTATGGAATGGAATCTGAAGCTGGAAAAGAAAGTTGCCTTCAACGTAGGCTATGGTGCCGGCGGATTTTTCCGCGCCCTTAAAGCTTTTGAAATGTACTGGCATGCAGAAGGCATGAAGACTGTTGTTTCTGGAACAGTAAAATTCCAGGGACATACATATACAGTAAAACCGGAAACTTCTTACGGTTATGCTGACAAAAACTGGGGAAGCAATTTTACAAGTCCTTGGGTATGGCTTTCGTCAAACAATCTGACAAGCAATGTCACTGGAAAGAAACTGGAAGATTCTGTATTTGATATTGGTGGCGGCTGTCCTAAAGTTTTCGGCATTCCACTGAAGAGAAAACTTTTGAGTGCTTTCTGGTATGAAGGAAAACCTTTTGAATACAACTTCTCAAAATTCTGGACTCACACAAAAACAAAGTTCAGTTTCCGCGAAGAATTCCAGGAAGTAATCTGGAACGTTGAACAGTCAAATAAAAATTCCGTGATGGTTACAGAAATCCACTGCAACAAAAAAGATATGCTCTTTGTGAATTACGAAGCACCTAATGGAAAGAAACGTCACAATCAGTTATGGAACGGCGGTAACGGCTGGGGGAATGTAAAACTCTACAAGAAAAATACGAAAGCCGAAGGCGGTCGTGAACTTATAGATGACATTGACGTAAAGAATGTTGGCTGTGAATACGGCGAATACTGTTAAGAGCAGACCAGATGATTTTTGTTGAGTTCGTTCTTGGAAACCTTTTCATTATTTATACAGTAATCCTCCATATTCTTTCGCCAGGAACAGTTCTTGATATTCTGACTTCATTCTGCAATATCTGGCTTGTGGCGGGATTTTGTCTCATTGCTCTTTCGGTTTACCGTATCAAGCATGGTTATTCTTTGTGGAGCCGGATTCAGAAAAAATGGAAAAAAATCATTCTGATTTTTGCAGGGCTTTGTGGTCTTGTGGCTTTGATAAATTTAGTTCTGATTTTTACTCCGCGCACTTTGAATCTGGAGAATGTGGCCTATGAAGAAAGCATCTCTGAAAAGGAAGCGCCATTTTCCAAGGACAACAAAGTTTATGTATTTTTGTTGGGTGGTGGAATCGACAAAAATGGAAAGCTTCCAAAGCCTGTAATCCGTCGCGTGGAAAAAACTGCAGAGTACATGAAGCTTAATGAAGAAGCAGTCTGCGTTGTTACAGGAGGAACTCTGAAATGGCTTCCTTATCCGGAAGCTCCGGAACTTAAACGCCAGCTGGTTCGTCGCGGAATTCCAGAAGACAGAGTTTTTGTTGAAGATCAGGCACTGGATACAATTCAGAATCTTCAGAAAGGAACTGAGGTTCTGAAGCAGGAGCTGGGAGTTTCTACACGGGATGTTCTGGAGTCTCCTGTAATTCTGGTTTCAAGCAGATATCATTTAAGAAGAGCTCAGCGACTTGCCCATCGCATGGGTTTTGAAAATGTGACGGGGCTTGGTTCCCGCACTCCGGTTTTTCATGTGCCTATGGCCTATTTGCGGGAAATATGTGCTTACGTTAAACTGAACGCAAGAATACTTCTTACAGGAAAACCTGAAAGGATTGAATAACTATGGAAGAACGACTGACAAACATAGAAATCAAACTTGCCTACATGGAAGACTTCATGAATCAGATTCAGGAAGTTGCTGTAAAGCAGGCCGAAGAAATTGAAAAACTTAAGCATGACAATCAGATCCTTTCCCAGAAATTGAAAGACGTTTACGAGAACATGGAAGGGGATATTCCAAACCGTAAACCGCCACACTACTAGAAATAAAAAATGTAGGATTATTTTAAACATTCAATAAATGTACATTGAGTTTAAATGTTCAAAAACTAACTCCCGGTCGCAAAATAGATGTGCAGGACGCACATGTTGTGCTGCACGTTGAGCGTGTATAGGAACCTATAAAGCCACGCTCAAAGTGCCACTGCCCATCATATTTTGCTCCCTCGCGTTAGTTTTTGAGCTTTTGCGAACAAGTGCATTTATTTATATGTTTAAAATTCACGCAAGGAAGAAAAGCAAAGTTGTCAGAACTAAAAAGGCACTGTGTCGCTTTGCACATGTATGGTAAAAACAACACGCGAACAAAGACAATGGAGTACCGTGGGCAAGGAGCCGAGCAGAGCGAGCGACGGGGCTCCGCGGGAGGCCTCCATTGTTTTTGTGGGGAGTGTTGTTTTTAATATAAATGTACATTTAAAAATCCCTTACACTTTTACTTTTATTGTCAAAATGTTACAGTTACTTCTATGAATATACTGGTAGCATTGTGCGCAGTTGGCGCAGAAAAAATCCTTGGAAATGAAATCAAACATCTCGGGTATAAACTGGCAGGAAATCGTCCTGGCCGCGTAACTTTTTATGGAGATGATGACGCTCTTTTCCGTTCAAATCTTTGTCTGCGTACTGCTGACCGCGTTTTCCTGCAGATGGCAGAATACAATGCTTCGAATTTTGATGAACTTTATGATGGTTGTTATGCCGTTCCATGGCAGGACTTTCTTAAAAAAGACAACCGTGTAGTAATTGATAAAGTACGTGTTTATAAAAGCCGTCTGAATTCTGAACATTCAATTCAGGGAATGATTCAGAAATCAATTTACTCAAAACTTTGTGATGTATGGCATATGAGAACCATGCCGGAAACCGGGGACCAGGTTGATATCCGTGTTTACATGGATGAAGACAAAGCCCTTATCCTTCTGGATCTTTCCGGACTTCCTCTCCATAAACGCGGTTACCGTACAGACGGTGGAATTGCGCCGCTGCGCGAAACAACTGCCGCAATCCTTCTTCAGGAAATGATGTGGCGCCGCAAGACTCCTCTTCACGATCCTTTCTGTGGTTCGGGAACAATTTCAATTGAAGCAACTCTTTACGCTTTCAATATTGCTCCTGGTTTCGGTCGCCGTTTCGCTCTGGAAAATCTTCCGATTTTCGATGCACGCCGTGCCGAAGAACTTAAACAGGCAGAAGCAGAACTCATCCGCACTGACGTTGAAGTTCGCATTACTGGAAGTGATATTGATCCTGCTGCCGTAAACCGCGCAAAAAAGAACGCAGAATATGCCTGTGTTATGGCGGGTCGTGCGCTCCACATGGTTGATAAATCTTTCCATGTGCCTCGTCCTGATTTCATTCAATCAGATTACGCAGAACTTGCAGCACCATACGAAAGCGGTCTTCTTATCTGTAACCCTCCTTATGGGGAACGCCTTCTTGATGAAGAACAGACTCGTGAACTTTACAAGAACATGGGTGGACTTATAAAAGCATTCCCTGGCTGGGATATCGGAATTATTACAGCTGCAGAATTCTTTGAAGAAAGTTTTGAGCATAAAGCAAATGTCATCAAAGCATTTAAAGCCGGAAATCTTGATTCTAAGTTTTATGAATTCAAGAGTGGAGAAACTGTCCGACGCGATGGCGAAGATCGCAGAGTAGACCGCCCTAGAAGAGAAGAAAACCGCGAAGGCGCACCACGTCGTGAAAGACGCGAAGGTTTCGAAAATCGTGAAGGCGCACCACGCCGCCCTGGAAGAACTGACCGCCCTGGCAGAGGAGAACATTCTGCAAGAAGTGAACGCTCAGGTAACGACCGCCCTCAGCGCAGAAATAATCGTTCGGAAAATCGTAACAGACGTCCTGATAATGGACCGGAAAAATTCTAAGAGTAATAAATAAAAGGAAAATAAAATGGCAATTGTTGTTGAACACGAAAAACGCAAACAGGAAATTCTTCAGAAGTCACTGGATGTTTTCATTGATGAAGGCTACGAAGATGTTACTTTTCAGAAAATAGCAGACAGATGTGGAATTACCAGAACAACTCTGTATATTTATTTCCGTAATAAAAATGAAATCTTCCTTTGGAGCATCAAACAGCTTCTTACAGGAGTTGAGCTTGCAATCGAAGAAATCCTGAATGATAAATCAAACAACGCAGAACAGACTCTGCGCAAAACTCTTGATGTAATTATTGATGCAATCCAGGAGAACAGAAAACTTTTCCACGTTCTTCAGGTTTACCTGCTTCAACTTACAAAATCCGGAGAAAGCGCCAATGACCGCGTTAATCACCGGGTTATCAGAATCCGTCACGTTCTGAATCATATTCTGATTATTGGAATTAAAAATAAGGAATTCAAAGATCTGAACGTACGCAATATGAATGAACTTCTTTACAGTCTTATTGAATCTGCAATCTTCCGTGTAACTGTTCTTGCACAGAAAAACATCGATGTAATAAAAGATTCAATAAAACTTGCGATTGACGGATTTTTAGCCGATAAATAAAGAAAACGAATCAGGAATATAAAATGGCAAACAAATTAACACCGGCATCTCTTTGCGAAGGACTTGAGAAACTTTTTAGTGCTAATCCGATTTTCACTGGAAAAAAAGTAAAGATGGTTGTTATTGCCAATGAAATGGCAGGTGGATTTACACAGGAAAAACAGTCTGAAAAGAATGGAAAATTTCTGGAAGATGTTCTGGAAAATATAAAAGGCAAAAGTTCTGTAGTTTCTGAATTTACCAGTGAACTTAAGTTTACAGAAAAGGTTGGCCACGGAAATGATCTTGCTGCCATGACAGCAGAAGAAAATAAATCAGCTTCAGACACAATGGTTGTTTTTGTTTCTGCAGGCGGTGATGGTACTTCCCGTGAAGTTCAGTCTGGTCTTACAAAGTGGGCTTCAGAATCAGAAGAAAACAGAAAAGTTGTAATGAATAATTTTGTTGTTTTCAGACTTCCACTTGGAACAGGAAACGACGGAACTGACGGTCACTTATTTGACGAAACTCTGGACCTGCTGGTTCAGCCTCTTCATTTTTCAAATGCCAGAGCGGTAAAAGTTTCTGTAAGCGGCGAAATCACTGCCGACGGAATTAAAGAAGCCGGAAAGGATCCTGCTGATTATGGCGACGTTGAAGAAAAAGCTCCATGGTATGCATACAATATTGCAAGTCTTGGGCTCAGCGCTTTTGTTTGCTGGAAGACAAATGAAGTAAAATCAAAGCATCCTGGAAATCACTATTCGCTTATGGTTGATTTTGCTGCTCTTAACTACAACAAGGCTTTCCCTCCTGAGGAAGCAGAAATCAAAGTTTACAAAGACGGTCAGTTGAAAGATACAATCAATTCAGCTTTTGAAATGATTCCATTCGGAGTTTCTGGTCACAGAACTTTCGGTGGAGGAAAAAGCATTATGCCTGTAGATGAAAATGTGGTTTTCATTAAAAAGCTTGATGTAATGACAATGGTCAGAGTAAACAAGAAATTCCAGGACGGAACTTATGCTTCACTTGGAATTGCACAGACATATCAGGCCGATAAAATCGAAGTAAGTTACGATCATCCTGTTCTCTGTGAACTGGACGGTGAAACACATCTTCTGATGAAGGAGAACTTCCCGGTAACTATGGAACTTACTGAACCTCTGATTCAGGTTCTTGAAAAAGATGACCTTGCCTGGTCACGTGGAACAGTCCGCAAATAGCTTTACCATCTCTGTGTGAAGTTAAATCCGAGCACAGGGCTTTTTTCTGTAGAATCGTATCCCAGATAAAACTCAAGATTGATGATTGAAACATCGTTGATAAGTATCTGGGGACGAATGAAAAATCCTACCGTATGATCCATCTCTTCGCGGAAGGCAAGAGAATCATAAAATAATCCCGCTTTAATTCCTTCAAGCTTTAAGGTCTCTGTTGCCTTTACGTGGGCTTTTCTGATGTACCAGAAGTATTCCATCTGAAAAAGATTCAGGTATGAAGACTGATTGATTTCCGGTTTGTCCGAAGGACATAATCCGCGGTACCCGTCGTTTTTGTTCAGAACAATTCCTTTTCCAGATTTCTGGTATCTGAAAGTGTCGCTGTATTTTGTCCCTAAATAAGGAACTGTAAAAAGGTCGCAGGAAAAAGTTCCACCGTAGCCAATGTCTTTCCCAAGATTGAATGGCAAAATGGTCGAATACAGATAAACATAAGGATTCAATGAATAATCAATGACTTTATAATTGTGGGCAAAGAGTTCAATTCCGGTTCTTACAAGGAACTTCTTTTCTGTTGGAACATTGTTTTCATAATGAACCATCATTTCGCCAGTTGCATAAGGTCGAACACTCCAGATGCCCGGAATATAGAAAGTCCTCTGGTTTTCCATTCCAAGAATAATGTCCTGCTCGGTGATTTTATAAAAAACTGAATCCTGAAGGGTAAGGACATTGAAGTCTGAGAACAGGGTTGTCTTTATTTCCGGCAGAAGATCTGCATCTGGTCTCCAGAAAGTAAAGAAGTTTGTTCTGATTCCCGTGCGGATGTAAAGAGGACGGAAATCAAGAAAGGTGTAAAGACCTGTGGAAAGGTTTTCTGCGAAGAAGAAGTTTTTCATTTCTACAGCAGGCGAGTTTTCTGTCAGCTCAGGATTTTCCTTTAATTTCCTGAGGGTGGTTTCCATTTCCTTCTGAGTTTCGACACATACTTTTTCTGTGTAGGAACGACGCATATTTCTCAGGTGATAAAAATCGGGATTGTCAAAGAGGAATGAAGTCAAAGAGGTACAGTCTGGAATAGGGTGAAGCGCAAAATACAAATCAACTGTGGCTTCCCCTTTTCTGATGATTTCGGAATAGTCTGAGTTTCCGTAAAAAGAAAAATCCGGAATATCGTTGCGGATCCAGCGGTAGGGACTAGCCATAAGTTTGTTGACCAGAGAAGAATTGTTTCGAGTTGTGGTGTTTGAACCGATCAAAACTGCATTGGGATTTTTTTCATTTTCGGTTTTCAGAATTGCCGTTGAAACGATAAGGTTTCGGCTGTATTGTTCTGCAACGTTCACAGTCCAGGAATCCAGCATGTCATTTTCTTCCAGCTGGATTTTTGTTTCATTGTCCTGCTTTACGGCCACAGGTTCTGTCATGTAGCAGTAAGAAAAAAGTGTCTTCAGAATGTCGGTAACATTTCCTTCTTTGAAGATGATCCTTTTTTTCGTTTCAGGATCCATCGTCGGGATTATGACTGGTATTGCAAGGTCGCTGATATCCTGTGCTTCTGGAAGAAGAGCCGAAAGAAATATATTGTAATAATGTGAAAATTGCTTTCCGCTTATGTCCGGCTGAACAGTGCGGAAAAAAGAAGCCAGGTCTGCCTGAGTTGCGATTGTTTCAAGTTCGTCAGGAGAGAATCCTGAGGAATAGAGGATTCCTATCATTGCACCGATTGAGTTTGCGACTATGAAATCCGGCTTAATGTCATTTTTTTCAAGGGCCCGTAAAACCCCGATGTGGGAGAAAGCGCGAACTGAGTTTCCGCACAAAACAAGACCTAGTGGCTCTTCAGAAACGAGGGGAGAGAAGGTAAAAATCAGCAGACTTAAAAAGGCAAACAGTGATTTTTTATGAACCATTCAGCCCTCTCAGTTTATTTTTTCCAGTAAGCAGGTACGAAGAAAATAAGGATTGTGTAAAGTTCCAGACGACCTGCAAGCATAGCAAAGCAGTACCACCACTTCAGGAATGAAGGGAGGAAACTATAGGTGTTTGATGGTCCAAGCTGTCCAAAGGCTGGTCCTACGTTACCAACCATTGAAAGGGCTCCTGTGAAGGAAGACCATAAATCCAGATTTGCAAAACATCCTACGAAGGTTGTGATGACTACCAGAAGCAGATAGATGAAGAAGAAAGCGGCAACATTGAAAACAACATCTTTGCGTCCAGGTTTTCCGTTCAGGCGCACTGTAAAGATTCCGTGAGGATGCAGCATGCGCCTGATTTCATTTCCAGCCTGTTTGAACAGGATTACCCAGCGGATTACTTTCATACCGCCGGAAGTTGAGCCTGAAGATCCGCCTGTAAAGAAAACCAGAAGACAGAAGAACTGGGCAGGAACAGGCCAGAGAGTAAAGTCTGAAGTTCCGAATCCAGTAGTAGAAGAAAGAGATGCAATCTGGAATGAAGAATAGCGGAGTGCTGTCCAGAAGTTATTGTATTTTGGAAGAAGACAAAGTGCAGTGGCAATAACCAGGAAAAAGAAAAGACCTACATAAGTCTTGAATTCCGAGTTTGATTTGATTTCTTCTGTTTTCCTTGCAATGAGGTAATAGAACAGACTGAAGTTTACACCGGCCAGGAACATGAATACGGTGATGATGATATCAATGGCCGCAGAATCATAATATGCAATACTGGTGTTCTTTGTAGAAAATCCACCGGTTCCCAAAGTACTGAAAGCGTGGGCAATGGCATCAAAATAACTCATGCCGAAAATTTTCAGAAGAACGGCTTCGATAACTGTAAATCCAAAGTAAATAAGCCACAGTGCTTTTGCTGTTGTAGTGATTTTTGCAGTAACCTTACCTTTTTCAGGTCCGGTTGTTTCTGCTTTGATCAGCTGGAATCCACCAACACCCAGAAGAGGAAGAAGTGCAACTGTAAGGGTTACAATTCCCATTCCGCCCAGCCAATGGGTCATACAGCGCCACATGTTGATTGAATAAGGTAGAGCCTCAACATCATCTATTACTGTGGCACCGGAAGTTGTGAATCCGGAAAAGCTTTCGAAAATAGCATTGGTCCAGGAAATGCCGCAGCCTGAAAAATAAATAGGCATTGCACCCATAAGACTGGCAAAAATCCAGGCACCGGCAACAACCACAAAAGTTGAGCGGGTAGAAAGGCTGATTTTTCTGTGTCTGAAAGGGATGAAGAATATCAGGAACAACAGAATGCCGACTGCCATGGGAATTGCGAAGGCAGGAATTACAGAGTATTCACCATAAATCAGAGCAACAACAATCGGAATAATAAATGTAAGGCCTACAATGGCCAGAAGAATCGAGATGATTCTGAAAAAATCAATAACTTTCATAAAAATGCTATTTATAATAGTATTCTTTCTATGAATAATTCTCAATACACACCCGAAGAACCTATTTCATCTATCGCAACAGCTCTGGCACCGGCCGCTTTAGGCATTGTCCGTGTTTCAGGCAAGAATTCTATTGAACTGGTTTCAAAAGTTTTCTCATCCCCAAAGCGTCTTATGGAAGCCGCAGGTAATACCATAGTTTACGGATGGATTAAGGATGGTGACGCCCCTGTAGATGAAGTTATGGTTGCCGTTTACCGGGCTCCAAAAAGTTTTACCGGTGAAGACATGTGTGAGATTTTCTGTCACGGTGGTCCTGCAGTTGTAACAGCAGTCCAGAATCTTATGCTTAAAAGCGGATTTCGCCAGGCAGAAAGAGGAGAATACACTTTCCGCGCTTACATAAACGGAAAAACAGATTTGACCAAAGCGGAAGCGGTAAAGGAAATTATCGACAGCCATACAGACGCTTCCCGCGGCCGCGCAGCAGGTCGTCTGGCCGGATCTCTTTATGAAGAAATCGACTCAATAAAAAAACTTGTAATCGATACACTTGCCGCCATTGAGGTGGAAATTGAATATCCTGAAGACGAAGAAACAATCGCCGATGCCTTTGATTCTTCTGACATTAAAAAGGCAAGAGACCGCCTGAAAGAGCTGGTGGATTCCTGGAAAGGCGAAAAACTTTATCAGGATGGAGCCCGCGTTGTTCTTTGTGGCCGCACAAATGCAGGAAAATCATCACTGTTCAATTCGATTTTGAAAGAGGAACGTGCCATTGTTTCTGACATTGAAGGAACAACCCGTGACTTCCTGGAATCCTGGGCAAGTTTTGACGGCATTCCTGTCCGCCTTTTTGATACTGCAGGTCTTCGTGAAACAGAAGATGTTATTGAAGCTCAGGGTGTTGAAATCACCCGCAATCTTTCCACAGATGCCGATGTAGTTCTTTATCTGGTTGCTTCAAATACAGGCCTTGATGAAGCTGATGTTCAGTTCCTTGAAAACTGCAAGGAACCGGTTCTTGTTATCTGGACAAAAGCTGATGTTGCAGAAGGAAGTGCGGTGACCGCCCTTGCAGATTCGGTAAGAGCAAAAATTCCACAGTTCCGTGGCGAGATTTCAATCAGTTCGAAAAAAGGTTCCGGTATGGATGCCATGTATCAGGCTGTAAAATCAATCCTGACTTCAGGACTTTCTACAGAACGTACTCAGGCGGGACTTGGATCTGAACGTCAGAAGGAGGCAGTAGCCGAAGCTCTTGAATGCATTGAACATGCCTTGATTTCGGCTGCCGACAACTACACTCTGGATGCAGTAGTCCAGGATCTGGAAGACACCCTTGAAGCCCTGGGCGTAGTTACCGGCGACGTTACTCCTGATGATGTTCTTGGCAGTATCTTTGCAAATTTCTGCGTAGGCAAATAAGGTAAAAAGGTAAAAGAAAGCCATTGTATATTGGTTAAATAAATCGACCTGACGCGAAGGAACAAAATGTGGTTGCAGGGGCATTTGAAGCGGGGCTTAATAGTTCCCTTGACCCGCTTCACATGCAGCGCCATATGGCGCGGCCCTGACAACCCATTTTGTGACTGGGAGTCAGGTCATTTTGTTTTAAAATTAATACAATGGCTTTTTTCTATTTGAAAGCTTTGATGAACTCGCTCAACTTCTGAGACATCTTTTCATGTGTCACGGCGCTTGGATGCCAGTCTGCGGCAATGCCGTCGCTTTCCAGCTGAACCGGGAAAGTTAAGGTCTTGATTTTTGCAGACGGGAATTCTGCCTTGAACTTGTTCACTGCAGTTTCAATGGCAGGACAAAGAAGCTGACCCATAACTCCAAGGCAGCAGATGATTTTTGCTTCTGGTGAACGGCGGTGAACTTCTTCGATAAGGCCACGGTAAAGGTTAATGAAAGTTAAGGTTCTTTCTTCCTTGTCGCGGGTCCAGCTCTGGTCATTTGTTCCCAAGTTGATGATTACAAAATCAGGTTTGTATTTAGATGAATCCCAAACTTCAGGATCTTTCTTTAAAAGAATCGATGCATGCTTGTCTGTGTAAGGCCAGGTGCGTGGCATGGTCCAGTTGTTTTCCGGAAGTTCAATGCTTGGATCTACATAAGTTGAAGAAAGACCGATTCCGCTCCAGGAAATCATGTTGTAGTCGGCATTGAGTTTTCTTGCAGTCAGGTAAGCGTAGCCTTTGTCGGCACGTTCAATGTCTGTGCGGAAAACATCTTTTTCCCAAACTCCATCAATTCCGTAACCGCAGGTAATTGAGTCACCGATGTATTCCAGTTTCATTGAATAATTCGGGGCAGGAAGTTCTTTCAGATTTCCGTCAATTTCAAGGCTTTTGAAACCCGCCATACCAAAGGCATTTTCCGAAATTTTCATGACGCGGATTTTGACTGTCTTTTCTGTATCACTTTCAAAAAGAACACACTGGTTTTCTTTTTCGGAAAGTTCAAAGCGGTTGTCAGCCTGAAGATGGTAGTCCTTGTCTAAATCAGCAACAAAAACGCCAATCCATCCCAGGTTTTCTTTCTTCCAGTTTTCCGGGTCGCTTGTAATGCATGCTACAGCTTTTTTCCCTGTAAAGGCGAATTCAAAGCTTGAAGCAGTCCAGTTAAAAAATCGGACGCCGTCCGAATCGAGACAGCGTCCTTTCCATGTAAGTTGGTCTTTTGTGATTGTCATTATTTGTATCCGTAAAGATTATAAAATTAGTTATCTTTATTGATTGATTTGAATACAGGTTTGAAGGCAATAAGGTAATCAATGAAGGAAACGTAGCACAGAACCAGACAAACTACGAAAAGTCCGATTCCTACTCCCCACATGATTTTCATTGAGTTATATGGAACTGCGAATCCACAGCGTACGTGAAGTTCAAGGAAAAATCCGTAGAAAGCAGAAACAATGTACATTACAGTTTTAAGCTTTCCGCCCTTTCTTGCGGCAATAGCAGTTCCTTTCATAACAGCAACCATACGGAGGAATGTCATTGTAAGTTCACGGTAGAAAATCAGAATGAAGATTACTGCCGGCATATATCCGCCCATTGGAACTTCAGCAGATTTCAAACTGAACATTAAACAGCAGAAAGAAGACAGATGAAGAATAACATCTGCAAAAGGATCGAATACTTTTCCAAAATCACTTACTTCGTTGTGTTTTCTTGCATAGTGGCCGTCCAGACCATCAGTGATTTCTGCAAAAACCAGATAAGGAAGAAGAATAATCATGGAAGATGCAGCAAAATGTCCTGTCCAGATTGGAATAAAATATAGAAGAAAAACGATTGGGGCTGAAATAACACGAACGATAGTAAATTTATTAGAAGTACTCATAATGCTTCTAGTATCGTTAAAAATCTCGATTAAGTCAAATAAAACACTGTTTTTGACTTCGGATTCCAAAAATTAAGGTATTTTTTTATAAATTTTGATATTAAATTTAATTGTTAATCGTTTATATTAGTAATCATGAAAGCAACTAAAGTAAAATTGACTCCAGCCTCTTGTGCGCTGGATATGGGTGACGGCTCTGAACGCGGTCTTTACGTAAATCAGGATTATTTGCTGCAGAAAATGCGCAAAATTCACCGCGGAATCAGTCTTATGTACTGTTATTATCCACATGATAAAGAATGGCCACAGCGTGTAAGCGTTGCTCTGCCAGAAAATAAAGCAGGCGGTGCCTGGAACTTCCCTTATGAAGATTATTTCCCTTATCAGGGCGGAAAAAACGGTGACAGAAACGCCGAACCTTTCTGTTATATGAAGGATATCCGCCAGCACGGTATGGATGTTGTCCTTACAATGACAATTGATCCTCACCTGGAAGACGAATACCTTATTGAAGTTGCAAAAGATCTGCGTTCTTACGGACGCCTTCTTCTTCGTGTAAACCACGAATGTACAGGTTCATGGTTCTGTTTTAACAAACGTGCAACTTATCAGGAAATTGCAGACTTCTTTGTTCGCTTTGCAAACATCATTCATGAATATGCACCAAACGTACAGATTATTCTTTGTGCAGGTATGTTCCAGAAAGAAACTGGCAAAGTAGAAATGGAAGATATCTTCCTTGAAGCCCACAAAGTTGCCGACATCTGGTCAGGGGACCAGTATCTTTCACTTCACTGGGGCTGGCCTAACGGGGTAGCCGAAAAAGACAATATCGGAATTGCACATGCCTGCTACGATGTTGATGAAGTTTACGAAAAAGCAAAGGGAACTCTTATCCGTCTTCGTGAAATCACAGGACAGGACAAACCTTTCGTTCTTTCAGAACTGAACGGCGACGGTGACGTTACAGGTGCCTGGGAACAGGCAAACATGATGCGTCATTTTATGGAACGTCTGGAACAGGATGATGAAAAATGGCTTTCTGCTTTCACAATGTATCAGTTCCGCGATGACGGCCGTCTTGGTTGTGAAATCACAGACCCTAACAATCCTGAAGTTGGTATTGAACAGCCACTTCTTGGCGCTTACCGTAAAGAAGCACACAAAGATTTCTTCAGCACAAAAGCAGTTGCCGACGGTGAAGTTGAACTTCCTGTAAAGCTCCGCTGGGGTGGATCAGAAGATGCAGAAGGTGTTGAACTTCCTCTGCACTTTGAATCAAATCCTTGTTTCTGCGAAGCTTACTTCAAGGATGAACTTAAAGACATGAATATGGTTCTGGAACTGGGCGGTTACTGGTTCTACAAGAAACCTGGCGTAGAATTCATTGATATGATGAGCTACTTCTTCGAAAATCCTCTGGAAGGAAAAGCTGATATGAAGCTTCACATTTACTGTCCTCCAAAAGACGGTATGAACCATCCAGAAAGCGGAAATCCTGACACAACAAACGGTGACTGGATGACAAACGATTACACAGTTCTTCCAAAACTCCCTGAAATCCGTATCCGCTGTTTCGGTGAAGAACCAATGGTTGTAAAACGCTACTAAATATAAAAATCCAATTTTTCTTTACAAAAAAGAAAAGTTACAACCTTCCTTTTCTGTGTTACATTAGTAATGCAAAAGGAAGGTTTTTTTATGTTTAAAAAAGACGGCAATAAACTTGTTATTAATCACTGTGGTCTGGAAACCTGGATCGAAGCCTGGGGAAAAGATTCTGTTCGTGTCCGCGTTATGAAAGAAGGGGACAGTCCCCTCCATGATTGGGCTCTGGATACAAAACCGGAAATTATAGATTCTTCTATATTAATTGATGATGTAGAAATTTCTGAGCCATGGCATGTTCATTACGAAAATCCGGAAACTCATGTACAGAAGTTTCAGGAAGCAAGTCTTACAAACGGAGCCATGCAGGTTCGCGTAAACTTTGAAGGCTGGATCTCTTTCTGGCAGATCGGTGATGACGGGGAAGAAAAGCTTCTTCTGGAAGAACAGTGGCGTAACCGCTGGAGAATTGACCGTTACTGCGCTCCTCTTAATACAATGGGCCGTGAAGTATTCAAGAACAAGGATTCTGAAGACAATCTTATAAACGCCCGCTTTGAAGCATACGACAATGAAAAACTTTTTGGTATGGGACAGTATCAGGATTCCCACCTTGATAAAAAAGGCGGAGTCTGGGAATTGGCACAGAGAAACAGCCAGGCTTCAGTTCCTTTTGTAATTTCAAACCGCGGGTACGGCTTCCTCTGGAACAATCCTGCCATTGGTACTGCTGCTTTCGGTACCAACGGAACTGTGTGGACTTGTCCTCAGGCTGATAAAATCGATTACTGGGTAACCTGCGGAACTCCTCTTGAATGTGAAAATAATTATGCCTCTGTTACAGGCTTTACTCCAATGATGCCTGATTTTGCTATGGGCTTCTGGCAGTGCAAGTTGCGTTACAGAACTCAGGAAGAAGTTCTTGCTGTTGCCCGTGAATACAAAAAAAGAAATCTTCCGTTGGATGTAATTGTAATCGATTTCTTCCACTGGACCTGCCAGGGAGACTTTAAGTTTGATCCTGAAGACTGGCCGGATCCTGAGGCAATGGTAAAAGAACTTTCCTCAATGAATGTAAAACTTATGGTTTCTGTATGGCCAACAATTGATGAACGTTCAGAAAACTATGACTATATGAAAGAACACGGACTTCTCATTAGTTTTACTGAAGGAAAAGGCTTCAATATGGACTGGATGGGAAATACTGTTTTCTTTGATACAACAAATCCTGAGACTCGCAAGTTTGTCTGGGAAAAATGTAAGGAAAACTACTTCAAGAAAGGTATCGAACTTTTCTGGCTTGATGAAGCGGAACCAGAATACGGTAACTACGACTTTACAAAGTTCGGTTACCATCTGGGACCTGCCATGACCTGTTCAAACATCTATCCAAAATACTACGCCCAGGGCTGGTATGACGGACTTAAAGAATCTGGAGTGGAAAATCCTATCAGTCTGATTCGCTGCGCCTGGGCCGGAAGCCAGCGTTATGGAACTGTCTGTTGGTCAGGTGATATTCATTCCGATTTCAAATCTCTCCGTGACAACTTACAGGCAGGACTTTCCATGGCAACTGCCGGAATCCCATGGTGGACAACTGATATCGGCGGCTTCCTTGGCGGTGACATTCATAATGAAAGTTTCCGCGAGCTGATTGTGCGCTGGTTTGCCTGGGGCGTTTTCTGTCCTGTAATGCGCCTTCACGGGGAACGACCTCCATTCAAGACTCTTGAAAAGCCTTTCCATGAAATCCGGGGCCATCAGATTAAGCAGATGGAAAGCGGCCAGGACAATGAAATCTGGAGTTTTGGTGACGAAGTTTACAATATGATGGCACCTCTTCTTCAGCTTCGCGCCCGTCTTAAGCCATACATTACAGAAGTCATGAAGACTGCCCATGAAGAAGGGGCACCTGTAATGCGTCCGCTTTTCTTTGATTTTGCAGAAGATGAATGCGCCTGGATGGTGGAAGATCAGTACATGTTTGGACCAAAGCTTCTGGTTGCTCCGGTTACTGACGAGGGCGTAGACAGCCGTTCTGTTTATCTTCCGGTTCTTCCAAAAGGAGAAAAATGGATTGAAGCGGTTACAGGTAAAAAATATAAAGGCGGCCAGTGCGTAAAAGCGGCCGCTCCTTTGGGCAAGATTCCTGTATTTACCCGCGGGGACTTTGAAATCAAATTATTTTAGAGATTTTTGACATTTTTGTTAGTTTTCGTGTATTATGTTAAGATAATACTATGCCTCGAAAAGGCATAGAAAGGAGTACTTTATTATGAAGAAAAATAAGATTTTTATGATTGCCGCTCTTTTCGCAGGCGTACTGGCACTTACAGGCTGTGATCTTTTTGGTGCAGTTGCAGAAGTTACACAGAATAAATGGTGTAAAAAAACTATTTCATATTCTGATAAACCGGTTGATGTTTATCTCTATTACACAAATAAAGATAATGCCAGCGAAGGCAGAATTGACCTTGTAAAAGGTCTTAATATTGTTGTTGAAGCAACAGGACCAAGTGTAACTATCTTCGGTGAACAGGTTGGTGGAAAATACTACGTTACAAAATCTATTCCAAAAGGTTCCGATGTTGCAGATCTTGCAAAAGAAGCTGGTGCTGACAATGATTCTGCTGCTATTAAGAAAGGGCTCAAAATCAATGATGCAACATGGCTTGCTGCCTATGAATTGTTCGAAGCTGATGAAAAGAATGTAAGCGCACCTGAATCTGCAAGTTTTTCTGGTGGATATGAAAAACCAAGCGATATGTTACAGGCAGATTTCTGGAGAGAAATGCTTGCTGAAAAACTCATCGAAATCCTTCTTGGAGAATAATTTTTAATTCTTAAGAAAAATATAGAGCTGTGAAAAAAAGAACTTTTTTAGCAGCACTTTCGTTTATAATCCTGATTATTTCCCCGTTGCAGGCTGCAGACGGTCTGTTGTGGGGGGAGGTCAGGATTCGTGTTTTTAACACTAAATGGTTCGAAATCATTTATCCTGAAGAATCAGAAGAAAGTGCCGCTCTGCTTGCGGAAAACGCAGACAACATTTACGAAGAAATCGCTCAAATGTACGGCAGGGAACCGGCCGTTAAGCTTCCGGTTGTTTTATGCCCATCAACAGAGCAGTATAATGCCTATTTCTCAAGCGCCCCTTACAATCGAATTGTTCTTTATGATACAGCAATTGATTCTGACATGGCGGTCTTTTCTGATGATCTTCTTTCAACTTTCCGCCATGAGCTTACTCACGCATATACCTACAATCTGAAAAGCGGATTCTGGTCCTGGATGGGAACTGTTTTCGGAGACTGCATAAGTCCTGCTTCTTTCATGGTTTCGCCGGGTTGGGCAGAAGGTGCCACAATGACTTCGGAGGCTTCTTCCGGAGAAGGCCGCCTTAACAGCGAATATGCAATGCATATGGTTAAGCAGGCTAAAATCGAAAATCAGTTTCCGTACTATGCAGATGTTCAGGGCGCCTCCGATAAGTATCCCGGCGGAAGTTATTATTACTTTAACGGGGCTTTTGACCAGTGGCTTCAGAATAAATACGGCATGGAAAAGTATGCAGAGTTCTGGTACCGCATAGTGAACTGGAAGTCTCTTACTCCGTCTCTTGCTTTTAAAAAGATTTACGGCTGCTCAATAAAAGAAGCCTGGTCTGATTTTGAAAAAGCTGTTGCAGTTCCTGCCATTCCAGAAAATCCCCTGACAAATCCAGCACTTGCTGATTATTTTTCAGGGGACAGTTCTGTTTGGTCTCCGGAAAATTTGTCCGGGGCAATTTATTCAAGTCTTTGTAAAAGTGCAGATGGAACCGCATACATCGAAAGGAAAAGCGGAAGCATTTTTTACGGCGGAAAAAAAATCGGAACGGTATCCGGTGCCGATAATATCAGCTTTTCAAAAGACGGCCGCTTTATGGCAGTGTCTTATACAGACAGCAGTACTCCCACTTATACGAGAAAAATCCGGATTTATGATACGGAAAACCGGGACTGGATCAAGGTTGAAGGCGCCGGACTTTCAGACGGGACAATTATTCAATCAGGCGGCAGTTATTATCTTGTTGCCCTTGGTTTCAAGAGCCAGAAAAAATGGATAGAAATCCGGGAACTTCAGCTTTTCGAAAACCGAATAAAGGGGACAGACCTGTTTGGAAAAATCGAAATGGAAAACAATGAAATGCCTATTTCCTTTACAGGTCTTGGTGAAGCAGATGGCCGCTTTGCCTACATCCGAAAGCAGGGACTTGAATACAGTCTTTGTCTTGGAAACCTTCACGGAGAAGATTTTACAGAGTATGCATTTCCTTATGAAAAAATGACCGTGAAGGATATTTCCTTTTCTGAAATCTCAAACTCAGTTTATTTTTCATGGACAGTTCCAGGATCAATGCCTTTGCTTGGAAAACTTGATCTAAATTCGGAAAATTATGTTCTGTATGAAGACGAGTTTTCCGGCGGTGTTTTCTCTCCGGTTGAGACTGCTGCCGGAGAAATCACTTTTGAAGGACATTTTTACCGTCAGAACAGACTTCTTTCTTTGAAGGAAGATCTTCTTTCTGGAAGAAGCGAATCTTCCGCAGAAAAATCAGTTTATTCAAGAACCGCAAAAGTGGACGGCAAGAAAAATGCTCTTCAGGTTCTGGACGGTTCCAAACCTTATTCGCCCTGGTCTTATATGGACGGAGTTTTTATTCCGGCTTCTGTGCTTGTTTCAAGAAACAGGGATGTATATGACCTGTTGAATTGTGGAAAACTGACTTCCTGCTTCCTTGGAGCCACATATCTTAATTCAAATCCGTGGGGTACCAGAATACTGGAGATTTCTGGCGGCTACGATCCTTTTTCGGGAACTATGGGCGCCCTTGCCGGAGTCAGCGGCGGAACTGACACGGATCTTTTCAAGTGGACTTTGACAGGGCAGGTGGAAGCCGATAAGGCAGGCTTCAGTCAGGGGATTACAGATTTTTCTACAAGTCTGAATATTGCCCTGGCAAAAGGTATAAGACTTGGGCTTTCGGAACAGCTTACTGCTGGAATAGTCCGGATTCACAGTCTTGAAAAGAACATGAAAATTCTTGGAAATACTTCGGAAGCCTGGATTACAAATGTTCATAAATCAGGTCCGGGATATTTTGAATATTCAGGTCTTACGGTGGGAACCAAAGTGAAATATCAGCTGGTTTCCCTGGATAAAATCTCTTCAGAAGGTCCGATGGTTTCACCGTTTATGAATATTTATATTCCTAAACTGATTCCCGTATCCTGCAGGGATTTTTATACCTACAATCTGCCTTTGACGTTAAAAACCGAGTTTTTCTCTGAAAAAACTTACCTTGCAGGCGGCACCGCAGATATCTGTCTTTTCGGAATGGATATTCAGAAAAGCGTTCCTTTCCTGAGAGTCTTGTATTTGAACCGAATTTATCTGAATTCAGGATATTCGGGGCTTCTTGCAGACAAAACGGGAACGGTAAGGTTTGAGAATACAGACTATTATGACTGCATTTACCTTAAGGCAACGGCAGGTCTGTCCCCAAGTTATTATTCTGGGATGTATTCAGAGTTTACCTGCCAGTTTGAGTATTATTTGCGAAAACCGAGCGAAAAAACTCCAAAATGTTTATTCAGTTTCGGATTTTCAATCAATGGTTTATAATAGATAAATGGTCAAGTTTTCGGCAGGTTATGCCGATAAACAAATTGGAGATTTCTATAATAGTAATTAAGAGGTGATTTATTATGAAATTCAAGAAAACTTTGACTCTTTTTGTCCTCTTTTCTATTTTCGCTTCGGTAGCATTTGCCCACGGAAAGAAAGACATTGAGGAAAAGGATGTAGAAAACCTGAACAGCTGGCAGGAAAAATTTGATCTGTCAGAAAAGAAGAAAGGTAAGTACAACATCATGATTACTGCAACGGACCTTGGTGGAAACACTTATGTTGAAGGCCCTCATAACATCATGGTTGATCCTGATTCGGATCTTTGTATTCCTGGAATTACAAACCCTATTCCAAACATGCGTGTTGTAGGAAACCTTAACATCGTTGGTACCTGTATTGATGATGATGGTGTAAAAAAGGTAGAACTGATTCTCGACGGTGAAAAAACAGTAACTGCTGTCGGTGGAGAATTCTGGTCATACTACCTGGATACAGCTGATCTTGAAGAAGGTCCACATACAGTTGAAGTAGTGGGCTACGATATAAATGACCTTGAAGGAAAACATACAAAACTCACATGGCAGCTTGACCGCCGCCAGCCTGTAACATCCGTAAAAGAAAAGGATATGGTTACAGACCGCGCAATGGGACAGCTGGTATCAGGAAACGTAAGATTTGCCGGTCTTGTTGAAGACGGAAACGGAATTAAATCTCTGGCTTACTCTCTTGATAACGGTGAAAACTTCCAGAGCGTAAAAATCAAGACAAATGACAAGAAAAAGAACGCTGAATTTGATGTTACAGTAAATACAAGAGACTTTAATGACGGTCCTGCCGTTATCTGGTTCAAAGCTGTAGATAACTCTGGTTCTACAGGTATTTACTCGTTCCTTTACTTTATTGATAACACAAAACCAGACGTAAGAATTATTTCTCCTGCAAAGGATCAGGAAGTAAACGGAAAATTCTCTGTAGCAGGTTTCGCAAAAGATGCCATTGGAATCACCTCTCTTAAATGGACTTTTGGATCTGAATCAGGTGAAGTTGAACTGATCCCAGGTAACCCTTACTGGAGTCTGGACTTTGACACAACAGACCAGAAAATCAAATCACAGAAATTTACTATTACAGCAGTTGACGCCGCTGAAAACGTTGTTACAGTTTCTCAGAACATTCTGATCAACCAGGAACTGGACAAACCTGTAGTTACTCTTTCACAGCCTGCTTCAGGCTCACAGTATGACGAACACGATGAACTTTATGTTCGTGGTATCGCTGTTGATGATGATGCAGTTGAAGGAGTTTATATTTCTCTTGATGGTGGTGAAGAAGTTTACCACGAAACAAGAGGGGTATTCTTCCACTCATTCGGAACAGTTGAAGAACTTGGAACTGGAAAACACAAAGTAACAGTTACTGCTATTGATGTTAATGGAGTTCGCGGAAATCCTGTAACAATGGACTTCATGACTCTTGGCCGTGTTCCTCAGTATTCAGAACCAGTTATCAATGCTGGAAAAGAAGTTGTTCCATTCGTAAACGGAATTGAAGTTCATCCTGAAGCTGGTTCTTCATTCGCAGTTGATATCGCATCTACAGCCGGAATCAAGGCTGTTCACACAGAATACTCAATCGGAAAAAATGAACCTGTTGGAACAGATGTTACTCTTAAAAATGTTGGAAGCTACAAAGCAGTAATTCCTGTAACAAGAAACATGCCAAAAGGTATTGTGAACGTTAAGGTTTCTGCAACTGATATTTATGACAGAGTTTCAGAATACTATGGACTTATCTATGTAACAAATACAACAGAAATTAAACAGGCAACTCCTTCAGTTATCTTTGATGATTCAAGAGTTGCTATCGAAGACGGACAGGGACTTATCGTGAACAATTCAGAATTCCCTGCTTCCGGATACCTTATTGGTGATATCGCAACTTACGTTGAACTGGTTCCTGAAACTCCATTTGCAACTGCTGCCCTTAAAGGCAACCAGATCCAGCTTATTCCTGGAAATGCAAAAGGTTCTTCAGAACCTGTAGTAGTTCGCGTAACAACTGTAAAAGGCGACACTTTCGATTCTATTCCACTTGTATTCTCAAATGACACAGCAGTTCCTGCTCTTTCAATTGACGGATACTCTGCATCTGATCCAATCAACCTTGTTGAAAGCATCGATGAAGAAGAAAGAACTTTCACACGCAAAGACATTGCAATTACAGGTAAAGCAACTTGTGAAACAGGTATGAACAAAGTTAAGTACCGTGTTATGAGTGCAACTGTTGCAATGGATCCTGCAAAATACATCATCAGAACAGTAAATGGTGCTTCAGTTCCTGAAGAATTCACAGATGCTGTTTCAAATGAAGACGGAACATTTGCAATCAATGTTTCTACAGAAGACTTCGAACCTGGTGTTTACCTGGTTGAAATCACTGCTGTAAGCTCTGCAGGAAACACAACTACAAAAGCTGTATGTTTCAAAATGATTCCTGATGTAATGCCTGACCTTAAAGGTAAATATGCTGCTCCAAAAGTTCCATCAATCGTATGGTTCAACGGATACGATGTTTACGCTGCAGGTGTTTACCAGGGTGAACTTACAGAAACCTTCAAGTCATTCCCACGTGAAGACATGATCGAAGGAAACAATGCTCTTTCTTGGTCAACAGCTCCTGCTGAAACAGAAAAGCCAGTTTCTTCAAAATATACAGCATCAAAGAACCCAACTCTTTCTGCTAACTTTGCTCTCGTAAATGACAGTCCATACATGAGCGGTATGAAAGTTCCACTTCAGTATGGAAATGATAAAACTGTAGTTCCAGCAACAATTACTGCTTACATCGATACAGGTGCCGCAGTTACAGCTGCAACTTATGAAATCTACGGTGAAGAAATTGCCGGTGGTGATGTAAAACAGACTGGTTCTGCAAAACTGACAAAACCTCTCGCAGGTGAAGTCAGATGGACAGCAGAAATCCCACTGAAGAACCTTCCTGCCCGCGTAACAAAAGTTAAGCTTAATATCAAAGCTGGCGGAATGACTCAGTCAATTGAAGGTACTGTTGAAATTGTTCGTCCAAAAGAAGAAACAGAAATGGACGATGCTGAAAATATTTACACTCTCGCATCTGCAGATGTTAAATTCAATTCAGCAAGCAATCAGTACATCATGACAACTGATTCAAGATTCTATTACTATGCTAACTTCCCGGCTCCAATCAGTGTTGAACTGGTAGGTGCTCCAGACGGGCTTTCAATTACAACAGAAGGAAACCTGGTTACACTCCAGGCAGAAAAAGACAATTACTATAATGATGTTGTAATCAAGGTTACAGATATCCTTGGTGATGTTCATGAATCAAAACCTTGCTCATTCGCAGTTGATGGAACAGCACCAGAAGTTGTAATCGTAACTCCTGCTCTCCATGACTGGGAATCAAATACAGTTGTACTTTCAGGAACTGCTGCAGATTCACTCGGAATTAAAGCAGTTGATTACTCTCTTGATAATGGTGAAACATGGACTCAGTTCGTTCTTGAATCAGGAGATCCAAAAAATCTTGGTGTTACATTCACAAAAGATGTAAACATCAGCTCATTTGAAGACGGACTTATTCAGATTGATGTTCGTGCCTTCGATATGTCAGGAAATTCAACTGTTCAGCGTACCTCTGTTTACAAAGATACAACTCCTCCAGAAGTAACAGTAGTTCTTCCTGCTGCTGAAGATATCGTAAACGGTGAAACTCTCATCGTATTTGATGTAAAAGATAACGGACTCTACAACAGAACAGAATATGTTCTTCCACCAGCAATGGCCGGAGCAGATTCAACAAATGTTCTGATTCCAGCACGTCCTCTTATTGCAACTCTCATTGGTACAAAAGAATGTCCAATTGATGATGCAATGTCATTCGAATTCATCGATGATGCAGGAAACAAAACTCACCTCGGATCTTGGAACTTCCTGATCAACAACGAATCGGATCTTCCAGTTTCAGAAATCCACGTTCCTGAAGAAAATCAGGTACTTACACGTGACTTCACAATTTCTGGTGTTATCTATGATGATGACGGAAGCGCCGAAATCTATTACAAGATCGATGACGGTGAATACAAGAAATATCCAGAAATCGGAACAAGCTTCTCTATCGATGTTCCAATCTCAACAATGGTAGACAACGAACACACTGTTACAGTTTATGCAGTAGACGTAAACGGTGTTAAGGGACAGGAAGTTGTTCGTAACTTCCGTATCTCTCTTGCAGAACCAAAAGCGGTTCTGGTAAGTCCAGACATGGATACTTCGGTTCGCGGAGTAGTTTCACTTTCAGGTTGGGCACTGGACGAAAACGGAATCGACAGAGTTCTCGTTTCTCTTGATAACGGTAACTCTTACAATGATGCAGAACTTACATATCAGGAAGATAACAATGCTGACTGGGTATACACAGTAGACTCACGTGCTATTCCTGGTGGTTCTCAGGTAGTCTTCCTTAAGACTTTCGATAAATACGGAATCCAGGGTCTTTACTCAAGTTTGATCTACGTTGATAACAACGCACCAGTTCTTACTCTTGAACTTCCTGTGGATGAATCAACAACAACAGGACAGCTGTTCTTCTCTGGATATTCTTACGATAACGTAGAAATTACAGACATGCATGTAACAATCAGGAACCTTGACCGTTCGGCAGCTCCATACGTTCAGAAGTTTGAAGTTGAACGTGTTATTGGTAAGGTTGTTGATCTTACAGGAATGGATGACGGTTTCTACAACATCGAACTTACAGCTATCGATGCTGCCGGTAACGCTACAAGTGTAAGCCGTAACATCCACCTGGATAAAAACCAGCCTGATGCTGTAGTTGATATTCTGTATCCTCTGAACGGTGAACACAAAACCGGTGAATTCAATATCTACGGTCAGGCATCATCTGAAAAAGAAATTGTTCTCCTGAACCTTTACATCGATGACAAATACATTGGTGAAACAGTTCTTACAGATTCAGGCTTCTACCGCTTCCCAATCACAAGAGAAATCCTTAGTGATGGTGTTCACTACTACAGAATCGATGCAGTTCTGAATAACGGTGTTACAATTTCTTCTCCAGTTCAGAAGATTACATATTCTGCATACGGACCATGGATTACAATTGATAACTTCGTATACGGTACATTTGCTATGAACCGTCCAATTATTCGCGGTCGTGCAGGTTACTCAATTGATGAGGCAGAAGTTGCTTACGCAAAATCTAAAGAATGTCCTGTAGCAATCAAAGAAGCATTTGCAGGAAAAGCAATCGAAAAGGTTGAACTGTCAATGGACAACGGACGTTCATTCATCCCACTTTCTGATAATGACAAGTGGATGTACCGCATTGAAAATATGGACTGGACAGAAGGTTATCACTTCCTGCTCCTCCGTGTAACAATGAAGAACGGTGAAGTTGCAATTGAACGTACAATCGTTCAGATCGACAATACACGTCCTACAGTTCATTTGATTTCACCTGAAATCGGAAAAGCTTACAACCAGGAACTGGAATTCTCTGGACTTTCCAGCGATGATGTTGGACTTGAAAATGTAACAGTTACACTCCGTAAGGGTGATAAATCTTCATACGAAGTTCCATCATTCATCCAGGGACTTTACCTTGATGCAAACGTTTGGGGTGCTACACTCTACAGTGTTGGTGCAGGTCTGACCTTCTTCGATGACAACGTTAAGCTTCAGGTTCAGTTCGGTCAGTTCACACAGTCTCAGCGTGACTGGGTATCAAATGTACTTGGTATGCCTTTGACAGATTCCCGCTATGGTGGAAACGTTATCGGTATGAAACTGCTGGCTAACATCTCGACAATCCCATTCGCCTACTTCTTCGGCCATGACTGGGACTGGCTCAGCGCAAGCTTTGCAATCGGTGCAAACTTCTCTCGCTTCAGTGAGACAAACTCAGGAACTGCACAGATTCTGTCTGCTCTCCTTGGACAGATTGAGTTCCCTCGCATCCAGCTGTCGAACAGAAAGATGTTCAGTGCCTTCTCAGGCTACACAGAATGTTCGGTATGGTTCATCCCTACAGACGTTCAGTCTGATGACGGTGGATCAGGACCAGCTAAGATTGTTCCTCAGTTCTCAATTGGTGTACGTTGTAACGTATTCTAATAGAAACAGTATAAAGAGCCGGGAAAATATCCCGGCATAAAAAAAGGCTGCCTTGAACGATCGATTTGTTCAAGGCAGCCTTTTTGTTTTAACTGACTGCTTGATGAAACTTTCTTTGATTGTGAATCTGTTTCATCAAGAGTTTTTTAATCCTTATAAAAAGATATTTCCAGGAAGGCTTACTCTTACACCTGTTGAAAGAACAAGGCCGGTTGTAAGGGAGTCAACAAAATTAAGAGCTGAATTATCTCTTTCGTTGAACACAGAATAGTGAATGTCCTGTGCAAGCTGAATCTTTACGTCTCCAATGGAAAGGGAAGGTGTCGTGAAGGAGGCTCCAATTACGCCTGGAAAGATTGAAGCGCTTACCGCTTTCTTGGAATCTTTTACAACAGGACTTCCTGCGGTAAATACAGGTCCAAGATAAACTCTGATAAAATCATTTACGGTAAAGGTCAGGTTTATAGGGAACTGGAAGCATTCGAGCCAGCGGTTCCATTTTAGCCCTACGCTGATTCCAGGCTCAAGAAACATTTCTGAAAGCCTTGTGTTTACCTGGAAATCAATTCCGCGAAAAGAAGGGATAATGCTTTCTGAATTGAGAACTGCCCAGTTTCCTGAAAGGGTACTATCGAAAGTCAGGTATTCAAGGATTGAATCATATTCCAGCGAAACCATCTTTGTTTCTGAACCTTTGTTTTCGTAGGAACTCAGATCGTATTCTTCATCAACGCCTGAGTTGTCTTTTTTAGATTTAGTGTCGGCCGGTTTTGCAACAGCAACCTGTTCTTTCTGTGCATCTTTAGTAGAGCGGTAAATCTGGCCGGCGCCAATATATCTTGGTTTCCAGTAGGCTTCATTCAGGGAAGAAAGGATAACGCCTGTATTTGGACCGTCGCTGAGGGCCGAAATAAACTGATTGTTTCCGATATAGATTCCTACATGGGAAACGTTTCCTGATGAGGTTGTTGAAAAGAAAAGAAGGTCGCCGGCTTCCTTGTCTTTATCTTCGATATGCTTTGCCTTGTTATAGAGGGCTTTTGCTGTTCTAGGAAGCTGGGTTCCGTTTGCCTGGTGGGCAACAAAATAGATAAGACCTGAACAGTCAAAGGATTCTGGTCCTGTTGCTCCATAAACGTAAGGACATCCTACATATTTCTTTGCTTCAGTAACTAAGTTTCTGCGATATTCACCGGCTTTGGCAATAGAGACTTCTTCTGCGCAAAGATTCAGGCATGTAATACAGAAAACCCCGATAAAAAGGGAAATGATTTTGTACTTGTGTTTTCCGAACATTTCTTTTCGTGTCATAGGCATTCCTCTATTATATTACAATTATCGAACAAATAACCTTTTGCCTTGATAAGCGTTACATTTTTTATAATTCAGGCAGAAAAAAATAAAGGCGCCCTAAAAGGACGCCTTTTGCTTGATCAAGTCTTTAATTATTCAGCTTTTTTAGCTGTTTTTCTTACTGTCTTTTTCTTGAGACCTTCTGTATTTGTTACTACTACAGAGTTGTCTGCATTTGAGTAAGGAGCAGGGATATATTTGTCGGCTTTCCAGTCATTTTCCCATTTTGTACCGTCAAGAAGGTAACGGAACTGGTATTCTTTGTTTGCTTCAAGTTTAAGTGTGATAGAGAAAGATCCGTCTTTTCCCTTTTTAAGAGCATTGTCTGTGCTGCTCCAGCTGTTGAAATCACCTGCGATATTAATTTTTTCAGCTCCCTGTGCTGCTTCTGCAGATACATTGAATGTAACTTCAACTTTACCGTCTGAAGTCAAAACTTTACTTAATGCCATTGTGGTCTCCTATAAAAAAAATATCCCACCAATCTAAAGATAATGGAGATATTATAAAAAGAAACAAAAAAATTGTAAATAAAATAAGGAAAATTTCTGTTGACAAATTGGAAAAAATGATATTGAAAACGTTTTCGTAGGGTGAAATTGTTGCCAATTTCGTGTGAATTGGGTATATTAAGAGTAGACATAACTTATCCGCTGATTTATCCAAATTGCCGGCGGTAAAAAGCGCCCGTATGGGAGGCTTAAGAGCTAAACAGGAGGTCCATAATAATGGATTCTATCTCTATCAAAAATCACACACTTTTTACATCTGAATCAGTTGGCGAAGGCCATCCTGACAAACTTTGCGACCAGATTTCTGACGCAATTCTTGACCGCTGTCTGCAGCTGGATCCTGCAGCCCACGTAGCCTGTGAAACTTTTGCTACAACAAACTTTATTCTGGTTGGCGGTGAAATCGGTTTCCAGACAGGATCAAAAGAAGAACAGGAAGCAAACGTAGACAAAATCATGTCAGAAGCTGAAACAATTGCCCGTAACGTTGCAATCCGCATTGGATACGTTTCTGATGATGTAGGACTTAACGGTTACCGCTGTGAATTCCTGAATAAGCTTCACGCACAGTCTTCAGACATCAACCAGGGGGTTGTTGGTGAAGGCGTAGAAAACAAAGGGGAACAGGGAGCCGGGGATCAGGGTATGATGTTCGGTTTCGCATGTAACGAAACTCCTGAACTGATGCCTGCAACAGTTTACTATTCACACCAGCTGCTTCTTAAGGCACACGAACTTCGCCACGAAGGAAAAATCGAATGGCTCAGACCTGACGCAAAAAGCCAGGTTACAATTGAATATGACGGACACAAACCTGTTCGCATTGATGCTGTAGTTATTTCACACCAGCATGATGAATCAGTTGATTACGAAACAATCCGCGAAACAATTCTGAACGAAGTAATCAAACCTGTTCTTGAACCAACAGGACTTCTTGATGAAAACACAAAATACCACATCAACCCAACAGGCCGCTTTGTAATCGGTGGCCCTGACGGAGACTCAGGTCTTACAGGACGCAAAATCATCGTTGATACATACGGTGGAATGGGACGCCATGGTGGCGGTGCTTTCTCTGGAAAAGACCCTTCAAAAGTTGACCGTTCAGCAGCCTACATGGCCCGCTACATTGCAAAGAACATTGTTGCCGCTGGTCTTGCAGAAAGAGCAGAAGTTGAACTTGCATACGCCATTGGTGTTGCAAAGCCTGTTTCAGTCATGGTTGAAACTTTCGGAACTGAAAAAGTTGAAGTTTCAAAAATCGTTGATGCAGTGAACAAAGTCTTCGACTGTCGTCCTGCAGGAATCGTTTCTACCCTGAACCTGAAACAGCCAATCTACAGCAAAACCGCTTCTTATGGACATTTCGGACGTCCTGAATTCCCTTGGGAAAAGACAGACAAAGTAGAAGCTCTTAAGGCTGCCGTAAACTAATGACAAAAAACGCTGTCTGCGAAATGTATAGACGTCTCCAGTCTCAGAATCCGAATCCGGTTTCTGAGTTGGATTATGTGAACGCTTATACTTTGCTGGTAGCGGTTGTTCTCAGTGCCCAGGCAACAGATAAATCAGTAAATATCGCAACTGAACCTTTGTTTAAAATCGTAACAACACCTGAACAGATGGTTGCCCTGGGCGAAGAAAAACTCATCACCTACATCAAATCAATTGGTCTTTATAAAAACAAAGCAAAACATGTAATTGCTCTTTCTGAAAAACTGATTGCAGATTTCAATTCTGAAGTTCCGTCTTCTCGTGAAGAACTTATGTCTCTTCCAGGAGTTGGCCAGAAAACTGCTAACGTAGTTCAGAACGTAATTTTTAAAATGCCTACAATGCCTGTTGATACTCACATTTTCCGTGTAAGTCACCGCATTGGACTTTCAAAGGAAAATACACCAAACAAGGTTGAAGAAGATCTTCTTAAAATCACTCCTGAAGAATTCGGCTTCAACGCCCATCACTGGCTTCTTCTTCATGGTCGCTATGTATGCACCGCAAAGAATCCTAAATGTGATGATTGTATTATTTCGGATCTTTGCGCAAAAAACCTGTAAAATCAGAATGTTGTAAAATCTCCAAAATGTCAAAAAAATATTTTGACAAAACTATACAAAATTGCAATAATTTTAAATGCTTATGTAACTTTTGACATGGGCGTTTATTTTTGAATTGAATTAGCTTTTCATAGGAGGAAATTATGAAAAAGATTCTTATGGCTGCCGTTGCTGCTGCCTGTATGTTCTCAATGTCTGCTTTGTCATTCGGTGTTAGAGGTGACGTAGATATTGGAATGGGAAAAATTGAAAAAATCGAAAAGGATGATGGATCACAGACAAGCAAACCAGCATACGAAAAGGCTCCAAATATTTTCTCTGGTTCAGCTGGTGCATGGCTCGATCTTCCAATCTTGAATCTTGCTATTGTATCTGTTGGTCTTAGACCAGAAGTTGATGTTGCTTTCAACCAGGGATCTACTTACGAAGCAACTGTAAACAGTGAATCAGGAAAAGTTGAAATCAAGAAAACAGATCTTGAAATTCCACTTTACCTGGATGCATGTTTCAATTTTTCAGTTCTTAGAGTAAGTGCTGGTGTTGGACCTTACGTTTCTATGCCACTGGAATTCAAGGCATCTGAAAAAACACTTGGCGGAGAACCACTTAAGGTTCCTAGCGCAGGTTGGGCAAGCCACACTTGGGGTGTTGCAGGATACGTTCAGGCTGGACTTAAGCTTGGACCTGGATACCTTCTTGGAGACGTTCGTCTGAGCACACCACTTACAAAGGAAGACCTTTTCAAAGCTGGTGACACAGAAGTTGCAAAAGAAAAGTCTTACAAGATTGGTGTAGGTGCAGGATACGAATTCAAGTTCTAATAATCCGAAACTTTAGAAAGTTCAATAAAGCGTCCGGAGAAAGAACTTCGGACGTTTTTTTGTAACTTTTTAGTTTGCAGAGAGCTTTATCAGTCAGATTTTCAGGAGGTAAACTTATGAAAAAACTTACAAAAAAACTGATTATTGCTGTATGCTCTCTCTTCCTTTTTGCGGGAGCAGCTTTCTGTGAGGAAGGTTTCAATATGAGTGCAGGGGTTGGTATGGCAAGTTCCTTAATTCTGAAACCTTATGTTTATGAAGATGTGAATTTTGATTATGAGTTCTCTAATGGTATTGCGCTTGGAGGCGGAGTGAGATTAAACCAGAACATTACAAGAGCGGTTTACCGTAATACAGAAGGTAATGTTGTTACTTCTGAAGCTCTGCTTTACACTATGCCTTACCTGATGTTCCAGGCCGGACATTTTACAATGGAAGGCGGGTTTTCAATTTCGGAAGATACACCGGAATTCTGGAAAAGTCCATTTGTAAAACTTGGCGGTGATTTTCCAATCTGGGATTGTGGAAGAGGAAAAATTGGAATTGATTTTGGGGTTGAAGTTTGGGTTTCGACAGTTGCTGTAAAACCAGCAGAATCTGATGGCTCTGCCGGAGATGCACTTGCATCAGGTATTGCTACCGGAATAGGAACCGCATTTGCCACAATCTTTAATATTCCAAAAGTTTCGCTGGGTATGAAATACTACCTGCCATTCTAAAAAAAAGGCGTCTCGAGAGAGACGCTTTTTTTTATGCAGTACAAGATGTTTGTGATTGGCGGAATTACTGCTATTTTGTGGCTGCCTTGATAACTTCGTAGGCGCCGTTATAGATTCCGGCTTCCTTGTTGTTGATGATGTTTCTGCACATGCGGTTCAGGATTTCTGGATTGTTTTGGAACTGATCCAGCATTTCGCGGACAGAATTTTTTGTTTCGCATTCGTAAGTTCCGTCTCCGATTTCTGCAGAATGGATTGCTCCCCAGGCTTCGTGTCCACCAACGCGACGGATGAAAAGTTTAGGAACAGGGTAGAAGGCAAGTTCACTTGGTTTTGTTACCAGAACATCACTTCCGCGCATAAGCAGGTTTGTAACATAAACTGCGGCAAAAATATCCTTGTTGTAGAAAACGTGAATTCCTTTCGGTTCCTTTGAGTCACCTGCAGGAAGGAGGAGGGAATCGGCAAAAGACTTGGCGTCTTCAAAATTGTCAAAGTGGGTCACGGCGTCTTTCAGTTCAGGAAGATCTTTCAGAAGTCCTTCCCAGACTTTGATGTGGTCTCCTGTGTTCAGCATGAGCATGGCTTTTCCCGCTTTGATCTCTGGCATAAGGTAACGGATAATGTCTCCGTAGATTTCTTTCTGTGCGCCGGCTCCACCGATTGTAAGAAGGTAACGTACGGCTCCACCTTTTGCACGACGGTCCATTCTGAGCTGGCAGTCGTTCTCAATGTTTACAACCAGTTCATGATCAATATAGTGACCAACACATTTAAGAGAACCTTCGGTCATTGGTTTAAGGATGTTGTCTTTGTCCATTCCGCGAAGAGCTTTGTAGCCCAGATATGAACTTTCAGTCTGGACTGTATGAAGGGAACCTTCTGCCAGGTGAAGGGCCATAGGCCAGTTGTCAGGAATTGCGTTTACTACATTTGTGAGGCCTGCGTGAACTGCGCCCTGAACCGGATAAACATGGGCTCCGACAAAAGGAATGTCTTTTGGAAGGTCTGTATAAACCGGTGTGAAAAGTTCTGCCACTTTCTGGTCAGCGCTGTTGTATGAAAGCTGGCGGAATCCTTCCGAGTTCATTGGTTCCCAAACCAGTTTGTTGAAAAGCTTGTATTTTTGGGACCAGCGGGAACCCAGGGAATAAAGTTCATTCTGGCTTTTTATGATTTTACCGGCGGTTGCTTTCTGGAAAGAGTGAAGGTCAAACCAGTATGGAGTGTAACCCATGGAACGGGCAGCCGAAGCCAGGGCAATGGAAATGCGGTAATGTCCGAATCCCATTCGAATATTACCAACAATAAGTGGTTTTACGCCTTTAGAACAGTCTGAAAAATTGTAAGGGGAAGAGGCTTCTTCATCAATCAACAGGTTGTTTACCCCAAGATTTTCAAGAACGGGAACAGGTTCTGCCTTAAGATGATATTTTGCATTTCTGTCATCGCCGAATTTGCGGATAAACTTTTTCTGGTTTTTCACGCCTTTACGTATAACAGAGGCAGGCATTTCATTTCCAAAAATGATTTTTGATTTATCCATGTTTTCCTCCAATTTGAATTTGACAACTATCGTCTGCCATGATAATCTGATTGAGTAATTGATAGTCCAACTATCAATTTGTGATTACAGTATATCTTTGATAGGTGAGTTGTCAAGTGAAAGAAAAAGAACTTTTGAAAAATCCCGCCAAACTTAGGGAAGAACGCTACAACTATGCTGTTGGTGTGGCTGCAGATCTTTTCCTGGAAAAAGGAATCGACAATGTCAAAATGACCGACATTGCAGATAACTGCGGAATTGGTGTGGCATCCCTTTACAGGCATTTTGAAACAAAAACGGAAATCGTAATCCGTGCAGGACAGATCCTCTGGGAAAGAGTGAATGTTGATTTCCTGAAATATATGGACAAGGGAAATACCGAAAATGGACTGGATCGTCTGGTTTATCTTCTTGGCTATTTCAAGAAAGTCTATGGGAGCAAAAAATCCTTCATAAAGTTCCTTGATGATTTTGACAGACTTATGCTTGCAGAAAAGATTGAAGCAGAACGTCTTGAAGGATACGGTAAGTCCATTGTGAATTTCTATGATCCTATTTATGCCGCTTACGAAATGGGAAACCATGACGGAACAATCAGAAAGGTGAATGATCTTAAAATTGTGTATTATGCAATAACTCATTCCCTGATGGCTCTCTGTCAGAAGTTCATAAGGGGAGCAATCCTTTCTGACGACCAGACATCCCTTGGCGAAAAAGAAATCGATAAATTATTGGAAATGACAGCAGCATTCCTTGCTGCTTAAATCAGGAGGAAAAAATGAGTGAAAAATCTTTGAGCTTGAAAGAAAAAATTGCTTTCGGTATTGGTGCTGTCGGAAAAGATATGGTTTACATGCTTTCGGCAAGCTATATCCTTTACTACTACCAGGACATTATGGGAGTGAGCGCTGTTGCAATGGGAATCATCCTGCTGGCAGCCCGTGTTTTTGATGCATTCAATGATCCGATCATGGGTGTTATTGTTGCAAAGACAAAGACCCGCTGGGGAAAATTCCGCCCATGGCTTTTTATCGGAACTGTAACAAATGCAATCATTCTGTTCCTTATGTTTGCGGCTCCTCCTGCTTTGAACGGCGCCGGTCTTGTTGCTTACGCAGCCGTTACCTATATCCTTTGGGGTGTTACCTACACAATGATGGATATTCCTTTCTGGTCAATGATTCCTGCTTTCACAAAAGCCGGTAAAGAACGTGAAGGAATGTCGGCACTTGGCCGTTCTTGCGCAGGTGTTGGTTCAGCCCTGGTTACAATTGTGACAGTTCTTGCAGTAAGAGCTCTTGGAACAATGACTGCAGGTGAGGGTGCTTCTCAGAAAATGATTGAGATGGCCGGTTATAAATGGTTCTCTCTTGTGATTGCAGTTCTGTTCGTTCTTTTTACAGTTATCATGTGTATTTCGATCAAGGAAAAATCAACCGTTGATATGAGAACTCCTGGTGTTGGCGAAATGTTCAAAGCCCTCATCAAAAATGATCAGGCTGTAATTATGGTTTGCGCAATTGTTCTGATTAACACAGCTTTGTATACAACTTCGAACCTGACAATCTACTTCTTCAAATATGACTTTGGTGGAGCAAATGCCTGGGAAGGTCAGTACACTCTGTTCAATACAGCTTCAGGCGGTTTCCAGATTCTGGCTATGATGATTCTGTTCCCAGTTCTCCGCAAGTTCATGAACTCAATGAAAATCATGTTCACAAGTTTTGGAATGGCTTTTGCAGGTTATATTTCACTTCTGGCAATTTCTCTTTCAGGTTCAACAAATGTGTATCTTCTGCTTGTTCCTGCATTCCTGATCATGAGCGCCCTTGGAATGATGAATGTTGTTCTTACAATCTTCCTGGCAAATACCTGTGACTATGGTGAGCTTAAAAACGGCCGTCGTGATGAATCGGTTATTTTCAGTATGCAGACTTTCGTTGTAAAACTTTCTTCCGGAATTGCAGCACTTTTTGCTTCCCTTATTCTTCAGTTCACAAAAATCTCCGAACTTTCAAAACTGGAAGAAATCCAGATTGCAGCCGATGCAAGTCGTACAGGACTCCGTTTTTCCATGACTCTGATTCCGATGGTTTTCATGGTAATCGCAATCATCCTGTTCAAGAGAAAGTATTCTCTTACAGATGAACGCATGGAAGAAATCCAGGCTGAGCTGGCAACAAGAGAAGCCTAATCAAATAGAAAAGTACATAACCTTTCCATAAAAACTTAAAAAGAGATATCACAGACGATATCTCTTTTTTTTGCTACAATGATTTTCATGAATAATAAGACCACTTCTTTCCTGGCCAGCGCCGGACTTATTTTTGTTACTATTATATGGGGTTTCGCTTTTGTTGTCGTAAAAGATTCCCTTGATTCAATCGGGCCTGTATGGATGGTCGCTTTCAGATTCACCATTGCCGCAGTGGGACTTTCTTTATTCACGATTAAACGCTTCCAGAATAAAACCCGACATGACTGGTTTAACGGCCTTGTTACAGGTTTCTTCCTTTATGCCGCATATCTTACCCAGACAATCGGATGTAATTACACAACTGCCGGTAAGAATGCATTCCTTACAACAGTTTACGTTATGCTGGTTCCTCTTTTGAGCTGGCCTTTGTATAAGAAGCGCCCGGGCTGGTATGTTTTTGTTGCTGCGGCTATGAGCCTTACAGGAATCGGGCTTTTGAGTCTTGGGAACGGTGACAAGGGCATCAACATCGGGGATCTTCTTACTCTGGTTTGCGGCCTTTTTTATGCCCTTCATATTCTTTGGACAGAAAAATGCAACAAGGAAGGGGTGGACACAATTTTCCTGACAGTTCAGCAGTTTATCTTTGCGGCACTTTTTGCATGGCTTTCGGCTCCGTTTATTGACGGATCTTTCCCTACAGAAGGACTTATGAACAATAAGGTCATCTTGTCCATGCTTTATCTTGGTGTACTCAGCTCACTTCTGGCTTTCCTTCTTCAGAACATCAGTTTGAAATATCTTCCGGGGCCGCTGGCATCTCTGTTCATGAGTTTTGAAAGTGTGTTCGGAATCCTTTTCAGTATTATATTCCTTCACGAAGCAGTTTCTGTAAAAATGGCCTTTGGATGTATTTTGATTTTTATGGCAGTACTTCTTGCAGAAACACGGTTTGACTTCTTCCGTCATAAAAAAACGACAAAAATATTGGAAAATTCCTAAAATGTGGAATACTATTAAAGTATTTTACAATTTTGTGATAGTGCTGTAAAATAAAACACTATGGGTGTAAGGAAATCTATAGGTTGTATTATTGTTAATCCTGAAGCAGCCTATCAGCAACGATTATTAAAGGGGATACAGGCGCAGGTCGCAAAATATGATTGCGATTTACAGGTGTATACACCCTTAGTATCTCTCGGCACCCCTTTTGAAGATTACATCGAACAGGATCTGAACATCCTGAACCTTATCAATTTTGACCTTCTGGACGGCGTTCTTGTCTGTCCAAGATCCTTCATCGTAAACAACAATCAGAAACCATTAGATGACCTTGTAAATCTTCTTAAAAAGAAATGTAAAAAGCCTGTAGTCTGCCTGGACGAAAGCCTTAAAGGCACAGATTATCCTGTTACCCACACAAATAAAAAATCAGTTTTCAAAGATATTGCAGATCATGTTTTTATCGAAAAGAAATGTAAATCGGTTATTTATCTTTCCGGTCTTGCAGACGATGAAAAAATCAATGAAATCTACAAGGTTATTGTGGGTAGAGGAAGAGCAGCCGGCGTTACAAAAGACAAGATTAAGCTGGAACACGGCGACTTCTGGTACACAGGCGGAAAGAAACTGGCAGACAGACTGATTTCAAAAGAACTGGAACTGCCGGATGTTGTCATCTGTGAAAATGACTATATGGCTCTGGGGCTGGAAAATCAGCTTCGTCGTGCCGGAATCAACTGCCCTGAAGATCTGTTTATTACAGGTTATGAAGCAACACAGGACGCTTTCCTTAACGATGTAACAATCACTTCTTACGTGCCTCGTGAAGAACGAATGGCTATGGAAGCTGTAAATCTTCTTATGACTTTGATTAATCCTGAGGTAAAGGTTATTAAGCCAAAACCAAAGGGAGAAGAAGGTCTCATTGCTGCCGGAAGTACCAATTCCCTTATGGCAGACGTAAGAGTTTATAAGCGCGCAGTTCGTGACTGGATCTATAAGGTTAATCGTACCGAAGAAGAATGGAATGCCCGTGAGTTCTTTGATATCGGACGCCTTATGGAAAGCTACATGTTCGAAGAGCTTACAGAAAAAAATACACCAATCGAATGTCTTTTTAGAATCTTCTGTGATGCTTATCTGCTGGAACCATATTCGGCTTTCTATCTGAATCTTTGTCCTGACTGGATGGATTCAAGCGTTGTTCACTCAAAAGGTTATCCATCCGAAATGATTCGTGCCATCGACAAGGTTGCAAAAACACATCCGAACTATGTGCAGGGTGTAAACAAATATACTCTCGATAAAGACTATACATTCAAGACTAAGAAAGTGCTTCCTGCAATGGACAAGCCTTGGAAGTTGCCACAGACCTATTATTTTATTCCGCTTCATTTTGCTCAGAACACATTCGGTTATGCAGTTCTGCAGTTTGATGCAGAACGTCTTCTGGTTCCAACTGCAATGCACCGTAACTGGTTCAGAAACGTTCAAAATGCGCTGGAAATGACCCGCACCAAAAACAGACTTTATTCACAGAGTCTTATTGATGGTCTTACAGGTGTATTCAATAGAAATAAATTTAAGGATCTGTGTACCGACGGAACAAAAGCTCTTGTGGCAGATAATGTCGGTATCATGATGCTGGATATCGACTTCTTCAAACAGGTAAATGATACTTATGGTCATGCTGTTGGAGATGAATATCTTAGAAAAATTACACATCTGGCAAAAAGCTGTATCCGCGAAAGCGATATGATTATCCGATGGGGTGGAGAGGAATTCGTTATTTTCTGTCTTGGTTGTACAGACGAAAAACGCCTTTATGCCATTGGAGAAAAAATCAGAAAAACAATTGCCAACTGTACTGATCTTGTTAGCCGCGTAACTGTCAGCATTGGTATTTCTGTATATGACGGAATGAACTATGAATCTTCTGTTGCCAATGCCGATGAAGCCCTTTATTACGCAAAACAGCACGGCCGAAATAGAGTTGTTCTGTACAGCAAAATCAAATAAAGCATTTTAATTCCAAAGGAAAGCAATTATGGATAAATCTCATCTTGCAAACATTCAGAATGCTCTGGATGCTTCTGTTGCTGAAGGAATTCAGGCAGGAGTAAACTGTCTTGTATGGAAAGACGGTCAGGAGCAGGGCTACTGGGAAAGTGGTTTTCGTGATGTGGAAGGAAAGGTTCCTTTCTCACGTGACACTATCGTTCGCTGTTATTCAATGAGCAAACCTATTACAGGTGTAGCAGCAATGACTCTTCTGGAAAAAGGAAAAATCGATCTTTACGACGAAGTTTCAACTTATCTTCCTGCTTTCAAAGATATGACCTGCATGAAAAATGGAAAGGTTGAAAAGGCCTGGCGTCCGCTGATCATTCAGGATCTTTTGAATATGACTTCCGGCATTTCCTACGGTGGTGATAACGACGAAGCCCATCAGCATATTTCAAAACTGATTTACTGCGACGGCGGTCTGAATCAGAGTGCGGCCGGTCCGAACAACATTACAACCCGTCAGGTTGCAGACAGAATTGCGGAAGGTCCTTTGAGCTTTGAACCTGGCACAGATTATGAATACGGCATGAGCGCTGATGTTCTTGGTGCAGTAATCGAAGTTGTTACCGGAATGAAATTCAGTGAATACCTAAAAAAAACAATCTGGGATCCACTTGAAATGAAAGATACAGGATTCTATGTTCCGTCTGAAAAACAGGACAGACTTTCAAAAGTATATCGTTCAAGTCAGGGACAGGCTGTTGGCGCCTGGGGCGGAAACAGCAAAGGTGGAAAAGTTGAGCTGTTCACAAATTGCAATCTGGGTATTCAGGCTGACATGACAAAAGACCCTGCATTTGAAAGCGGCGGAGCCGGTATGGTTTCAACAGTTGATGATTACATGCGTTTCGTTCAGATGCTCTGCAATAAAGGAATTCTGGATGGAAAACGTATCTTAAAAGAAGAAACTGTAAAATATATGAGTCAGGCAAGACTTCGTCCTAACCTTCAGGCTCTTTTCGACATGAAAATGGAACACTGGTCAGGTTACAGCTATGCAAATCTGAACAGAGTCTGCATTGAACCGGGAACTGCCCGCGCCATTACTGTAAAAGGTGAATTCGGCTGGGACGGCTGGCTTGGTACATACATGAGCGTAGATATCATTAATAATCTTGCTATCTGTTACATGACACAAAAAGTAGATGCCGGTACAACCTGCGTTACCCGCAAGATGAAAAACATCGTATACACATCACTTTAAAAACAACACTCCCACAAAAACAATGGAGGCCTCCCGCGGAGCCCCGTCGCTCGCTCTGCTCGGCTCCTTGCCCACGGTTCTCCATTGTCTTTGTTCGCGTGTTTTTTTACCATCCATGTGCGTCCTGCACATCTATTTTGCGACCGGGAGTTAGTTTTTGAACATTTAAACTCAATGTACATTTATTGAATGTTTAAAATAATCCTACGTTTGATTTAAATCTTCCATTTAATTATACTTAAGTTCATTAGTAAAATTTAAAATTGGAGTAATCATATGACAGCACAGTTTGTTGCAAAGGTAATCGCTTTTGTGCTTTACCTTGGTGTAATGATTTTTGTTGGACTTAGAAATGCCAGCAAAAACAACAGTTCAGCTGACTTCTTTTTGGGCGGACGTAAAGTTGGTCCTTGGGTAACAGCTCTTTCAGCAGAAGCTTCTGACTCTTCTGCATGGCTTTTGATGGGACTTCCTGGTCTTTGTTACCTGGGTGGTGTTCCGGAATCAATCTGGACAGCAGTTGGTCTTATCGTGGGAACATATTTGAGCTGGCTCTTTGTTGCAAAACCACTTCGCAAATGTTCTATTACATTCGGTGACTCAATCACAATTCCTGAATTCCTTTCAAATCGTTTTGCAGATAAATCACACCTGCTTTCAATTGTATCTGTTTTCTTCATTGTGCTGTTCTTTACTATTTATACAGCTTCTGGTTTCGTAGCATGTGCAAAACTGTTCAACTCAGTATTCGGAATCAACTACCATGCAGGTCTTGCAATCGGTATCGTTGTAATTCTTTGTTACACAGTAACTGGTGGTTACACAGCTGTTTGTACAACAGACTTCATTCAGGGATCACTGATTTTTGTTGCTTTCGTTATTTCAACAGCAATCGCAGTATTTGCAATTGGTGGTTTCGGTGAAACAGTAAACGTATTCCAGAACTTCCAGGAAGTTGCAGGAACAGAACTTCAGGCTTTCAACGGCATGGGTATTGTTTCGGCTCTGGCATGGGGCCTTGGATACTTCGGTATGCCACACATCATCGTTCGCTTCATGGGAATCCGTTCTAACTCAGAAATTACTAAAGCACGCCGCATTGGTATTGTTTGGATGGTAATTTCTTACATCGGTGCAATCCTTATTGGTACACTCGGTACTGTTTACCTGAAAAAATACGGAATCACACTGGATTCAGTAAGCGCAGAAACAGTATTCTCTGCCACAATGCAGAATATGTATCCTGCTTTCATCGCAGGTATCTTCCTTTGTGCTATCCTTGCTGCTTCAATGTCTACTGCAGACTCACAGCTTCTGGCTGCTTCTTCTGCTGTTAGCCAGGATATCTTCAAAGGTCTGATCAAAAAAGATGCAGAAGAAAAAGACGTTCTTACAGTAAGCCGCTTCACAGTATTCCTTATTTCTCTGGTTGCTCTTCTGCTTTCTCTGAATCCAAAATCTTCTATCTTCAATCTGGTTTCTTTCGCATGGTCTGGATTCGGTGGAACATTCGGTCCACTGGTTCTCCTTGCTCTGTACTGGAAACGCACAACAGCTCCTGGAGCAATTGCAGGTCTTGTTTGTGGTGGTATCGTAGATGTTGTATGGCACTACATTCCTGCTTCTGTAAGCCCAATCTTCGGTCTTTACGAAATCGTTCCAGCATTCGTTGTATGTCTGGTTGTTGCAGTAGTTGTTTCACTCTGCACAAAACAGAGCGACGAAGTTGTTGCTAAGTTCGAAGAATACAAAAATATGGCTGACTAATTTTTAAGTTTTCATAAAATTTTATGAAAGGCTGTCCAATTTCCCTGGACAGCCTTTTTTTTTATAAAAAAAATAAAATCTTGTTTTTTGAAAATAAAACTAATAAAATTATTGCTTGTGCAAAAATAAATTACAAAATGGCACTAAAAAGTAGGTTTTATTATGATGATTTCCTCGAAACTGTTTTTTTCATTTTTACGTAGAGTTTGTTTCTCTGTTTTGTTTTGTTCATTTCTGGTTATAACTTCCTGCGAAAATTTTTTTTCTGGAGGCAATGACTTTATTGAAAAAATGAGAGATGAAGTCTGTATTTCAGAAGCTACAGAAATAAATGTAAGCGTTCTTCCTGTAAATATGTCGGACGGACGAATCATCAACAATGTTGAAGCCACTCAGAAGGTTGGAGTTCCTTTTCTTGTGGAATTTGAAATTGATTCCAGCAGAGGTAACTTCTGGCGCTGGGCTGCATATTTGGACTATAACACAGAAAAACAGCGTCAGCTTGGAGATGATGAAGTTTCTTTTTCAAGTAAGAATTCTGCAAAAACAGAAGTAACAATAAATAAAGAAATTACAAATATACGTATTGTTCCTGAAATTACAGAACATCCTGTAGTTACAGTAAAGTTTTCTGATTTTGATGCTTCACCGGACCGTACAGAACTTCCGGGAACAATATATATAGATGATGTTCCTCTGGCAGGAACTTATACAACTCAGAAAACGCTTATAAGTGATGACATAAAAATCAACAGATATACAGTAAGAGTAAAAACAACCAGCCTTTATGCTTTTCTTGGGTGGAAAATCTATTCTAAAAATACCGGGGTCGTTTATTATTCATCAGAAAAAAAAGATCAGATTGCAGATGGCATCGAAATAAACGAAAGCGATGAAGACAGCAACCGTCCTAACTCCGCCGGAATTTCCCAGGCAACTTTAACCTATTCTATTTATAAAGATTTTGGAAATGATCTGATTGTTGAACCAGTATTTCTTCAGTATCCGAGAGCAAATATTGATAAACCGGAAGGGATTCAAGAAATTCTTTGTAATGGTTCAGCTTATACAGGCCCAATAAATGTTATTCCGGAACAGGATTATACAATTACCCTTAAAACAAAAGCCGGATTCGGTTTCGCAAAGTGGAAGCTTTACAGAAATGTTGACGGTGAAAAACAATACTGCGAAATTGAAGACCTTCCTTCCCTGGTAATGACTTTAGGTGAACCGGTTATTTCCACACAGTCAAAAGATTATGGTGCAGTTACAGTTTCTCTGATTTTCAGATTGAATGATAATCTTGAAAGTTCTGTTTATTTTGAACCTGTTCTTTCAATCAATCCTGAGATCCATTTTGTAAATCCGGAACACGGAACTATTTCACCTTCGGGAACTGCTTATGAAATTTCCGGAACAAGATTCTCCGTTTCTGCAAAAGCAGATACAGGTTATGCAGTTATGGGCTGGGTTTTGAAAAATGCCAAAGGCGAGATAATTGCAGAAATCGGCCAGAAAAAGAAAAATCCGGAAGATAAAAAACTTTCAGATTATAACGGAAAAAGTTTTATTCTTCATGACGAATCTGTACTTTCATTGAATAATTCAATGTTTGAAAACGACTGGTCAGCTCTTTCGGCAGATTTTGAATTCGAAAACGGAGAACTGCTTGATGGCTGTTCAATTTCGGCAATCACAGAAGTAAGAAACTCTGTTTCTTCAACAGAACCTTACGCAAATAAAGAAGAAGTAATTCGTACAACTCCTATTAAAATCAGATTTACAAAACCAGTTTCTTCAAAAGTAACAGCAGAAAATATTTTTGATTATGTAACAATCATTCAGAAAAAAGATGCAGATGACATTCAGGGAGTTGAACTTACAACAGATTATTTTGATGTAGAAATTAAAAACAAAGGCTACATGATTCTTTTTGAATCCAAGAATAAAACTGAAAGTTCAAAATGGCTGGATTCAGGTTCTACTATTGAAGTTACTTTAAGCAAAGCTTTGACCGATGCAGATGATATTCCTCTTGAAAGCGACTACAGATTCAGCTTTACTCTGGGAACTCAGGGAGACATTACAGGACCAATTCTGTCAGACGGAAAATTGTGGATGAATCCAGATAACAGAGGCGTTCAGTCACTTAAGGAAGTTCCTGTTACTGCCTGGAGTGATTGGGATGAAATCGAGCCTGTTCGTATTGGTGGTAAAGTAAGTAATGCCGGAAGTTCATATTTCAAGCAGTTCTCTTTCAATGTGTTTGCAGATGATTCAAAAACCGGAAACAGTGGTGTAAAATGTTATGAAATCATACAGCGCCTTATGTATTCTTATGAGGGTGCAAAACTTCCGAACCAGACTACTGCTCCATCAGAAATGGTTTTCTTTGATAAGGAAGGAGAATGGCAGAATCTTTTGGGTTATACAAAAAATGACTTTGAAAGAAAAATGAGTGTTCCTCTTCTGGCTGACGGAAAACCTTCTGTTGTAAATTTTGATTTTGATTCTTATTTCGAAGGTTGTGATGGAATCTATCAGATTACCTTAACTGCTCAGGATAACCTTGAAAATTACAGTAATGAACCTTATGTATATTATATTGTCCGGGATACAACAAAAGCAAAAGGACAGAAAAATGCTGCTGTTATTTCCATGGGCGGGAATATTGAAAATCTTCCTAATTACTGGACTAAGAATGAAGTGAACGAAAAGACTTCAATCACTTGGAGTAAAATAGAACTTTTTAAGGATACAGGTTCTGTCAGTAACCCTAGAACTGCAAGTACTACAATTTTCTGGAAGTTTGGTCTGTCCGCTTCAGATTCTTTGTACGACGGGGCAGATGGTTGTGAAACAGAATGGGAAAATTCCGATGAAAATCTTTCTTTCCAGATTCCTGAAACATATTTTGCAGAAGAAACAGACTATCATCTTTATGCATGGGTCAAGTTCCGTGATGATGTTTACAACGAAACAGAATGGTGCCTGCTTCCTGACGGCGATGTAAAAATTGATAACACAAAGCCGAAACCTGATTTTAAATCGCTGGATGAATTAATGGAAGGAGCAACCTGTGTACCATATACAGATGAAGATGGAAGCGAAAAAGTGTATTACGTTATTCCTCTTGATTATATGTATATCAGAGCCAGCGATTATTCTTCTGCCGGCATAGGAAGCGCAGGACTTACTTATTCCTTTACAGGAAAGTCTGACGGCAATGATCATGAGCGCAGTGCAGACCAAACCGGAGCCGGTTCTCCAACTCCAAATGGTATTAGGCTGGAAAAACTGGATAAAAAGCAGGATCAGCGTGATATATATACTTTGAAAATTCAGGACAGAGCCGGAAACCTTTATCAGGAAGATTTTGATATTATCGTTGAGTGTGTTCCGCCTGATGTTGTTGTAACTGATATATACGATACAGAAACACTTCCTATACTTCTGGATATGGGTGGGGATATATTTAGATTTAATGGTTCTGGGGTTTCCTATAGCTATGCAAAGGAAAATAACGGTAGTACTTATTATGTAGCCCTGGATCTGGAAAAACAGTTTTTTACAGATAATAATTCTGTTGACACTGAAAAAATGGCTGCTATGAAAAAAGCTCTTGGGGCGCAGGAAGGTGAAGATATAGATATAAATAGTGTAATTACAGAATTCTCCCGTTTAAAAGGTGAATATATAGATTCAGAGGGAAATAGAGTTTCAGAGCCTGTTCCATTTGATAATGAAGTTCTGGAACGACAAACAGACATTACTTTTGAGTCTGACAGAATTAATGTTATGAAAAAGATCTTCGGAGAAGATTATAAATTCAAATATGATGACTTCAAAACAGGAAAATCAGGACATAAATATACAAATGGTGATGTAACAGTTGAATTTACTGTAACTGAAGAACAGACTGGTATCAGGGAAAATGGAATTGAAATTATCGGAGTAAAAGTAAATAAGGCTCTTTATAAATATTCTGAAGAAGCAGAATGGAAAGAAATTGGAGCCGAAATAAAAGATGATTATTCAGTACTGAAAACAACTGCAAACGGAATTAAAGGTGTCGTGAATTTTAGAGTTTACGGTGATCTTGTAAGCTCTGTTAATGGACTTACTGAAGTAGAAGTAGTTGTAAAAGATTTTGCAAATTCTTCAAATGATACCGGAAATATTATGCTCCGAAGATATATCGGGAATGTAGATAAAATAGAAGGTTATGAAATAGAAAATGCTTATGGTTATAATAACAAAATTTATACCCAGGAAATTTACCTTGGGGTTCATAGTGTAGATCGTAGTATACGGCAGGAACGTTTTAAATTGAGAATTCCTGAATATGATGATATACCTTTGTTCTATATAAACCTGGGAACGAACTATTATCATCATATGTCATCTTTTTCTAACAGGTATTATAACCTGGACTATGAATGTATGAGTGTTGGAGGTTTTGGTAAGGCAGCAGGAATTTGGCTTGATGGAGGTTATGATCAGGTAGGTTATGTTTTTGATGCTTTAGGAAATACAGCTTTTTTAGGACTGAGCGAAACCGGCGGGAATGAAGCTGTTGCTGACATTCCAGCTGTTACGGGAGATTTTGCCGTAGATTCAGATGACAGTGGATGGACCCGAGAGAACAGTTTATGGGGGGAAAGAAACGCTGATACTAGAGATTCCGGTTTATATAAAGACGGTATAACTTATGTTGCTCACCCAAAAGACGGTGTGGAATTAAAAGCCTATTATCATCAGGAAAAGTATATTTTTAATGTCAAAGCAGAAGCTCAGGGACAGACTTTTGAAAGTAATGACCGAAAGCGTCTTAGAGATGGACATAATAAATATGGATCAACATATATTCCGCTGGTTCTGAAAGACCTTAATAATGGGGAAGGAACAGAATATACGGTATCAACATTTAACGGCCTTGAAGAACGAAATCAGACTGTTATTGTAAAAGCAGATACTAAAGGTCCTGCAGTAAATATAAATAACTGGACAAGAAACGGGAACAGGGTAAGTTTTGATCTTGAACTTCTGGAAGAAGGTGCAAATATTGGTCTTTCAAACGGGGATCTTTTGAGAATAGACGGCTTCCGTAATTCAAACAGCAAATTAAGTTCTCCAAAAATGGAAGAAACTGTAACAACAAGGTTCGAGGAAACTTATGAAGAAGAGAAAGTTAATAGAGAGCTGTCTGCCAACGAATATGACCTTACTGTTACTGGTATGAGCCGTGATCTTACAGCAAAAGGCTACATAGAAGTAAAGAATATAAATACAGATAAATATTACAAGGAAGAAGTTGATTATTATAAAGACTGGATGTATCTAACGGATAAAAAATATTATGAAGAAAATTTCCCAGGGCATGAAATCTGGGCATGTAATCTTCCTTCTGATATCAGAGATAGATTTACTCTGTGTCCCAATAATTGGAAAACATGTTTTGAAGCAAATCATAATACCTTAAAAAGACCGGGAACGACAAAGACTTATATGAGTGGGTCTTCGGTCAATGGGCAGCAATACTTCTGGTCGACAGTATTTGAACATGACTGCTACGACTGTCTCCAGAAAGATTATGAAGACATTGTTCATAAGGCTTCCTTCAAAATTGAAGGAGATCTTTATGATGACTTTGTTATCATTACAACAAAAGACTATTTTGGAAATACGGCTGTTTACAAGGTAAGCGGAGAAGGAAACAGTACTGAAGGAAGCGAAAAAATTTCTGTCATTGACTGGGCTTCTGTGGAAGAAAATTCTGATGATTTTGAAACTCTTGGTGCTTTAACAAAAATTGGGGACTACTCAAATGGAGCAGAAGAATATACCTTTGGTGTATGGCCTCAGAGTCTTAAAGATCCAGGAGTATACATTGATGAAACTCATTTCAGAGTATTCAATGACCTTGGTGGTGTAACTTACTACCTTGGAGATGACGGCTCCTGGTACGAAAGAGTGTACGAAAATGGAAATTCATCCTCTTCAGACATTTCTTATGCCGGTGGCGACAAAAGTAATGTTCAGCAGTTAAACGGTCACAGAGTTCTGTATTTTAAGGTTGAGCCTTTGAAATGGCAGAAAATGGGAAACACAATGGTTTGTACTTCTGCAATAACTGCAGATATCCCGTATTATGGTTCCGTAGATAACAGACATCTTGGTAACAAACTTATTTATGCAAACAACTATAAATATTCAAATGTGCGCGCATTCCTGAACGGTCTTGAAAATCAGTATGTAGCTGAAGGTGGAAGTCGTACTGCAAATGATATTAACTGGAACAATTCCGGTTTCCTGCAGCGGGCTTTTACAGTAAATCAGAGAAATCTTATTGCTGTAACCACTGTAGATAACTCAGGGGAAAGCACCTCAGACAGCCTTGCAAAACTTCCTGCAGCAGACGGAAACAATGCTTACAGTAAGTTTGATTTTACCTGTGAAAACACAGAAGATAAAATCTTCCTGCTCAGCGAAAAAGAAGTTACAGATTCAGAACTGAAATATTCTGAATTTGGTAATTATGCGCCTGTAAATGAGATGTTCCGAACCAGAGAAATGACAGATTATGCCCTTGCAAATTATGTAAAGGCTACAGATCCAGGTTCTGGTTACAGTACTGCATATTACCTGCGTTCACCTCATTACAAGTCTTCTTCAACTGTTCGTTATATCGAAACTGACGGGTATGGAGACTGCTATGACAAGTGTAATATTGAATATTACGGAATTGTTCCGGCTTTAAACCTTGTAGAGCACATAAACCCCTAAAATTCAGTATAATACCCATTACATCTAAAATTGGAGTACTTATGGAATACACACCAGAGGCTATTGAAGCCTTAACAGTCAACGAAGTTGAAATTATGAAAAAAATTGCTGATGAACTGCAGATTCGTATCGGGCAGGTCAGCGCTGTTATCAGCCTGGTAGAAGAAGGCTGTACAATTCCTTTTATTTCCCGTTACCGCAAGGAACGTCATGATAACCTTAACGAAGTTCAGGTTCGCGACTGTGATCATCTTTTTAAATCCTACAAAAACCTTGAAGAAACCCGTATCGATTATATAAAGAAAATTTTTGCACAGGGAAAGCTGACAGAAACTCTGGCAGCCGCCCTTACAAGTGCCACAACTCTTACTGCCCTGGATGACCTTTACGCTCCATTCAAGAAAAAGAAGAAGACCCGTGGTATGGTTGCAATTGAACGTGGTCTTGAACCGCTTGCTGAATTTATTCTTGCAGACAACAGCGATGCTGCCTGTGAAAAAGAAGCCATCAAATATATTAAGACTGGTTGCGAAGATGAAGCTCTGAACGTGCCTTCTGTAGAAGACGCTCTTTCCGGTGCAAAAGACGTAATTGCAGAACGGGTAAGCCAGGAAACAAAAAACCGTGAAGTAATTCATGACCTTTATATGCGCACTGGTCTTATTAAGACAAAGGGAATCGTTCCGGAGGGGACAGACCCTGCCGTTGCCGAAAATACATCAACTTACAAAATGTATTGGGATTACGAAGAACCTTTGAATCAGGTAAAACCTCACCGCATTCTGGCCATTAACCGCGCAGAACGTGAAGGTGCCCTGGATGTTTCAATTGATGTTGATATCGACGAAGCAGTAAAAACTCTTCAGCGCAAGGCAGACCTTCACAATAAGTATCATGAAGAAGCAATCGAAGACGGTGTTGTTCGTCTTCTTTCACCTGCCGTTGTCCGCGAAATCCGTTCAGAAGAAACTGATGCCGCCGATGACCACGGAATTGAGCTTTTCAGCGAAAACCTGAAGAACCTTCTTATGACTCAGCCAATCAAGGGAAGCCGTGTTCTTGGAATTGACCCTGGTATCCGCACAGGTACAAAATGTGCCGCCCTTGATGAAACCGGTAAATATCTTGGTTACTTCAAAATCTTCCAGGTTCAGAATCCTGATGATGCCTACAAACAGCTGAACGATGCCATCGATAAATATGACATTCAGGTTGTTGCAGTTGGTAACGGAACCGGAAGCCAGGAAGTTCAGGCTGTTGTTTCCAAGGTAATTACAGAAAACTACAAAGACTCAAACGTTATGTACACTGTAGTAGATGAATCGGGAGCTTCGGTTTACTCGGCTTCGGACGTTGCCACAAAAGAATTCCCTGAACTGGATCTGACAATTCGTGGTGCTATTTCTATGGGACGACGTCTTCAGGACCCTCTGGCAGAACTTGTAAAAATTGATCCTAAGGCAATTGGGGTTGGACTTTACCAGCACGACGTAAACCAGAAAAAACTTTCTGATACTCTGGATGAAGTGGTAGGCTCAGTTGTAAACAACGTTGGTGTAAACCTGAATACAGCATCTTACATGCTTCTTTCTTATGTTTCAGGAATCACCATGAGTACTGCCAAGAAGATTGTAGACTTCCGTGATAAAAACGGAAAAATTCTGAGCCGTGAAAATCTTAAGGAAGTTCCTGGTCTTGGACCAAAGGCTTTTGAACAGTGTGCCGGATTCCTTAAAATCCCTGAAAGTTCAGACCCTCTTGATAACACATGGGTTCATCCGGAAAACTACGAAGTTGCCCGCGAAATCCTTCCAAAGGTTCAGTCAAAAGAAAAAATCGGAAACGATATGCTTAAAGCTCTTTGCGAAAAATACAACCTGGGACTTCAGACTGTAACAGATATCGTAGATGAACTTCAGAAACCTAATCGTGACCCTCGTGACGGAATGCCTGCTCCAATCATGCAGAAAGGGGTTCTTCAGTTCGAAGATCTTCGTGAAGGCATGACAGTAACAGGAAAAATCAAGAACGTTGTAGACTTCGGCGCCTTTGTTGATATCGGAATCCACGATACAGCCCTGGTTCACGTTTCTGAACTTTCAGACAGCTTCATTGAAAATCCTCTTGATGTAATCAAAGTTGGGGATGTAAAGGAATTCGTTATCATCGACCTGGATAAAGACCGTCACCGCATTGCACTTTCTCTTAAAAGTGATGCCATGAGCCGTCTTGGCCAGGGTGGAATGGGCGGACGCCGCCAGAGCAGTGATCGTCCTGTTTTGGGAAATTCCCGTTCTGCAGGTAACTCTGGAGCCCGCAAAGTTGTTGTAGTTAAGAAAAGCTCTTCAAATGGGGGTAATGGTGTAAAGAACACTAATAACGGATATAATAAAGAGAATAATAGAGGAACCCGCAGATATGAGTCTGCTGATTCTGGAGACAGTTACAATCCTTTCGCAGGACTGTAGATCTTTGTTATTTGGAAATTTATAAGGAGGAAGATTTTGAAAAAGAATCTGCTTACTTCACTTGGATTGATTTGTGCAGTTTTTGCATTCGCAAGCTGTTCATTTACAATTCCAAAAAAGGTTTACCTCAAGACAAATGCTGAATACAATTTTACAGTTGCCGATTATTCGGAATCTTTCAGCAAATATTTTGATGTAAAATCTCTGCAGGAATCTATGGGTGCCGAAAGCGGTATTCAGATTATGGATTACAATCCTGCAGGAACCTGTAAGGAACAGCGTTTCCTTGCAAAGATTGAACTTATGAGTATTCCTGTTGATATGACAGAATACATCAGAGATCTGACAGTAGACGGTCTTTCTGTTGAACAGAAGATTGCTATTCCATCAGCATCAATCAACGAGACAAATACTCTTGCTCTTTCTGAGCTTTCAGAAGACGTGAATGGTGCTATTGAATTCGCCGGACCTTTCCTTGGTTCATCACGTTTAACTGTTAGTCGAGGCGGAGACGAAATAGGAACTTTTAGTGCTGCAGTTTACAGAAGCGGTACTCTTGATATTTATGTAGAGAATGCTGACCCATATGCCTATGTTTCTGTAGCAAACGAAGATGATTTTGTTGGTTACGGTTACTTTGAAGAACTGGCAACTCCTGTAACAAAATCTATCTACGGAACAGAATATACAGCAGAAATGAAATATGTTGCCCACATTGATCTGGCTGGAAGATCTGTTTCAATGAGCGATGTTATAATGGAATTCTCAGGAATTGATACTTCAATTGGAAAATTCTTTGTAGGCGAAATTCTTGAATCATCAGAAATCGAAAAGATTTCCGGCGTAAACCTGGCAACAACTTTTGACTCTCTTGCACCACAGGCTTTCACAATTGATTTCACAGAATTTGACAGTCTGGAAATTGGAGAAGCAACATTCAATGTAGACATCGAACTTCCTGCAGAATGGAAGAATGCTGATCTTGATTTCACATACAGCATTAAACTTGATGATGAAGAATGGATCACAAACGGAAAGGGTGGAGTACAGGAAGTTCTTAAGGATAAAGTTCTTAAAAACGGAACTCTTACAGTTACACCTGAAATTACCCTTACAATTACAGACGGGGAAGTAACTCTTTACGATGACCTTCAGATTGCATTCAGCTGTGCTGTAAACAAAATCAATTCTATTACATTGGATAAAACTGCACTTAGTCTTGATTCAGCCTTAGCTATTGATCCTATTCCTCTTCCGGAAGAGGTAACAAAAATCGTTAAGGGAATCTGGTTCGGGCAGTCTGAACTTAGAATTACTTCTTTGACAGATCTTCCAGAGGGAAATGACATTGAAATTGGAATTGATTCAAGCTTCCTGAAGTTCGACAATCAGAAGTTCACATTGAAAAATGGAGAACAGAAATCAACTCTTACTGCAACAGCAAGCTCAGATTACACTCTGACAGAAAATGCTGCAGTTGATATTACACAAACTCTGAAACTTCCTAATGAAGCTGGATCAAAGTTTACTCTTAAAAACATTGAACCTGGAAAAGAATATAGTCTTTCACTTTCTGTTGTTCCTGAAGTTAAATGGGAAAAACTTAAGATTGACCTAACTTCTCTTGATACAGGAATCAAGAGTGATGTTGCCGGTATGGATACAGGACTGAATTTTGGTGAAATCCTTTCAGGTGTAAATGGCAATATGGGATCAATGCTCAAGAACCTTAAACTTGCAGAACTCCCAGTTTACATTTACTGCCAGACAGGTATTGATGCCTTTAGCGGAATCAGCATTAAGGGTGATTTAAGCCTTACAAACGGAACAGAAACTGTAAATGTTCTTGAAAACACAGAACTGAAATTCATTGCCGATATGCCTGATTTGACTGGAGATGAAAAAGGCGTTGTAACAGATGACATTTCTAAAAAAGCATACAGTGGTCATGCTGACATTGCTAAACTCATTGATTTTGAATCAACTGATTCACTGAAAGTGTTCTATGACCTGGCAGTAACAGGTGCTGACAACAATGACATTGTTATTGAACACGATTCACTTGAAACAGTTTCTAACTTTGAAGTTATGGCTATTGTAGACCTTCCTATCAGATTCAAGATCGAAGGGGAAGGAACTTCAGTTGACCTTATGGAACTTATGTCAGGCGACAGTGAAACTCCTGAAGATCCAGAAAATATCTGGAGCAAAGATGTTCTTAACCGTTCTGAACCATACGACTTGGCTGAAATGGAACAGTATTTTTCAGTAATTAAAGAAGCTTCAATCAAGCTTACTTCTTCACTTCCACTGGTATATGAAGACGGTTCTTCAATCAATCTAAAACTTAAACTGAATTCCGCTTCTTCAGCTGCACAAAAAATTATTCCTGTAGATGCGCTGGAACTTTCTTTGACAAATGAAGAACTCAGATATATTCTGGAAAATCCGTTTACTCCGGAAGTTTCTCTTGTTCTGCCACCTGGTGAATTAAGAGTAAACAGAGGTCTGGACTTCCAAACAAAGATTGATCTTAGAATTGCTACAGACGGAAAAATTCCGCTTTGGGAAAATAACTAAGGGGGCTCAGAATGAAAAAGATTATTAGCTGTTTATTTGCACTGGTGGTACTTTCATCCGCCGCTTTCAGTGAATCTATTGGGTTCCGTTATTTTGAATTGAAATTTGATGTGCCAGCCGCTATCTCAAATAACGCCCTGGGAACAAAGGATATTTTCCAGGAAGAACTGGTTATCGATTTCGACAAAATCGCTTCATCACTTCCAAAAGACGGTTTCATTGTTGCGGCCAATACAAAGCCTTCTTTTGCAGTAAGTCTGAATCTTGAAAGCGTTTCTGTTGGTTACGAAGCCGGACTTGAAGTTTATGGTTCTTTGAATATATCAAGAAGCATCTTTGATTTCCTTGCAAAAGGAAACAAACTGAATGAAGAAATCTCTGCTTCTGCAAGCGGAAATTTTGATGTCTTTGCTTTCAACCGCGTTCCTGTTCAGGTTTGCACAGACAATTATCTGATTGGAGTTACACCAACTGTATTTACACCGGTAGCTCACGCTGAAGTGACAAAAACAAAAGTGTCAGTTCAGAACAAAGCTGACGGAACAGTTGCTGCAAAAGGTGAATATGAAGTAGCAATTATGAGTGCTCTCCAGGATGAATCAATCAAAAATGAAATGTACCTGGAAAACTACAATGAACTTTTCAGCAATGTTGGTTTTGATGTAGGACTCAGCGTAAACGTTCCTATTATCTACGGTCTTGAAGCAAAAGGTATTGCTCAGGTTCCTATGGTACCTGGAAGGCTTCATTCAAAAGCTATTTCGAAAGGTTCTTTCGCTTATGATATTAACCTTCTGGATGACGAAAAAAGCAAGAATCCGGAGTTTAAAAGCGAAGATTTGATGGTTTATTCATGCAACGACACAATCCACCGTCCTTTTGAACTGATGGGTGGTGTTGAATACAAACCATTCGTTGACGGATGGAACTGGCTTTATGTTTCAGGAATGGTTGGTCTTGGAGTTAAATATCCTTTCTCTTCAAAGGCTATTGCTTATCCTCAGTACCAGGCAATCGGTCATATCGAAACACCTTTCAGTATTCTGGGAATGACTCTTTCAACAGAATATATGAACCAGATGTTTAAGCATGAAATCGGATTCCAGCTTAATGCCCGTCTTATCGAACTTGACTGGGGATTAAGCCTTTGTGGAGCAGATTTTGCAGGAAGCCTGGCCGGAAAGGGCTACGGCGTTTACATGACTCTCTGCATGGGATTCTAAAAACTGTATCAGCCTGAATTACAGGGTGATGATTACAGCACCGGATTTTTCGTCTTTCGGAAGGTCCGGTGTTTTTTTATTTAACTTAACAGTAATAAGTTCCCCGCTTGCAGGAAGAACGAAAGGTTCCTTTTCCGGAGTTTTCTTGCCGGCAGGTTTCTGATTCTTTTTAGGTGCGGTCACTTTAGTGTTGTCTCTAGGAGTAGGACAACTTACCAGGGTAAGTCCAAGTTTTGAACAGGCATAGAAACCGGTTTTCCATTCAGGCAGTCTGAAAGGATCCGAGGCAATGCGGAGAGCGATTTCATCTTTTTCTGATTCAGCTGCAGTTCCCGGAACGGCACTTACAAAGCTTAATACGGCACGTTCTTTTGGCAGTTTGGCCATATCACTGAGTTTTATGAGTTTTTTAGGAGCGTCTTCTGTGTTGAAGGCGAAGTTGCACCATTTGTTTTGACTTCCAGTGTAGGCTTTGAAACCATTCATAGGACATTCTTCTGCATGTGGGCAAGGAGCCTGAACATTGAATCCGTCTTTAAGGAATCTGGTTCTGAAAAGACTTAAGAGACGTGCTGATTTTGGAACACCTGGTTCTACCATAAGGAATTTGCAGTCTTCTTTACCATAGGCTTTAAGCTGTTCATAGAGTTTTTTAGCTTTGTATTCAGGAGGCATGTCTGATGCCTGTTCCATTTCATTCATTGCGTTTCCGCAGGTAATGAAATCGGCTTTCTGATTAATGTGTGTTCCGAAACTTCCTTTTACACGGATAATTTTCCATGGTTCTGCTTTTGTCTGCGCAGCCACAGCAAGGAAAATGTCTTCTCCGGCTTTCATGGAGTTCTGCGAAACGTCCAGAACGTACCAGGTGATTTTCTTTGAACGCAGTTCCGGACGGGCAAGCCAAAGGGCTGTAACAACTGTAAGAGGTCCTGTTCCAATGTCCAGAGCAATGATTTCTTTTTCATCTCCTTCAGGGAAGGCTGAAGGTGCAAGGTTTGCAAAAAGTCTTGTCTGGCGAACCAAGTTCCACCACAGGTAGTAGCGAGTATAAACCGAAAGCTGGACGGCTTCGTTCATATATCCAAGGCGGCGGCTTCCACGTTCATCAGTCAACTGATGAGAAAATTCCTTTATGTTGTGAGGAAGCTGCTGGAGCTGTTTTGAGTTGAGTGGGCGTACACTCTGAACGACAGTGTCAAAATTTTCAAGAATGTTCAGAGAATCAGCAGGGATTTTAGATTTGTCGAAAAGGGGAGTTCTGGAAATAATCATTTGTTCATTCCTTTCACAAGAAGATAAAGGTCTGTAAGTTCACTGCGGGCCTGGTGAATTTCCTGAACCAGTTCAATGTTGCGTGATTTTGTTTTAGCATCTTCGATCAGCTGGCGTCTTGCACCTTCTGTAGTGAATTTCTGGTCCACAATAAGATGTTTAAGGCGCAAAATCATTTCAATGTCATTCTGTGTGTATTCACGGCGTCCGCCGATGTTTTTCTGAATTGAAAAGCCGGGAATAACTTCTTCCCAGTATCGCAGAACATGCTGCTTTACTCCGCTTAATTCTTCAACTTCACTGATTGAAAATGTTTTCATAAATCCCACCCGGATAAAAGAATTCCGGCGGCGCCCAACCGCCGGTTTCTGTTAATTTTTTCTAGTTAAAAAGTTTTCTGCATTCCAGATAGAAACGTTTTTCATCGGCTTCACCCATTGAAAAACTTTTTCTTGGAAGAGGTCCTGTTTTACCGATTGTTTCGAAGAAACTGTCTTTTGCAATTGGAGGAAGAAGAATTCCTGTTCCATTGTCTTTTGTTCCAAGTTCCAGAACATCTTCTGTTCCGTGGATGTAGTCAATTTCCATTCCACCGGCTTTGAGATATTCATCCAGAGCAGGCTGAAGTTTTGAAACTGCCAGTTCCTTAATGTCTGTTTTCAGAATCATGTATTTCTGTGCGCCGTCTTTTTTGAAGGCAAAGCCGAAATCTGCATTTGATTTCTTTACTGCATCAATCATTTCTTCTTTTGATGAGGCTTCAACGATTTTTCCGCCCAGTTTTTCTGAAAGTTTCTGAAGCAGGTCAGAAGAATCAGCATCGAAAACAACGCGGTGAATTGGTTCAAAAGTAAGTCCTGTGTCGTAAATGTTTACGATTTCTACAAGGGCGTAGCGAACATTGGAAGTAACCAGTTCTTCACCACTCAGAGATTTTTTGTGTTCGTCCCATGTGGCCTTTGCTGTTGCAAGGGAATGGTTTCCGTCACCTACGGCAAAAAGGAAAGTGCTTCCGTCTGCCTGACGGTTTTCTTCTGCGATTTTGTTCAGAGCTTTTTCAACAAGGGAATTGTCTGTGACTGCCCAGCCGGAGATCTTTCCGCCGTTCATCATCATTTCTCCGTCGTATACAGGAGTTCCCTTTTTTGCATTTTCTCCGCAGGCTTCAACAAGGCTTCCGTCTTTGTCATTTACCAGCAGCATGATGTGAGGCAGTTCAAGAGGTGCCCCTTTGCGGATTTCCATTCTTGGAGGAATGCGTTCAACAATTGTTGCTTCTGTTGCACGGATGTTTGCAGTTGTGAAAGGCTTCCATTCGTAGGTTTCAAGATCGATACAAACCATAAGACCTTTTCTCATGCGGCCGAAAGCTGTTGTGCGTTCAAGGTAAATGAAAGAGTTCAGAGGATCGGCAAAGACGTCCCCGGAAATATATTCGTTCATTGTCTTTCTGATTTTTTCAATGCGGGCAGGTTTGTCTGCGGCGTTGAGGTAAACTTCAGGAAGAATAAGATTCAGTGTGGATGGTTTTGCTTCTGTGCTGTCAGAAGTTTTTTTCCAGTATTCAGGATTCTGTGTGTACTGGTCACATGCAATTACTGACCAACTTTTTACATCAATATTTTTTGGAAGAAGAATTTCAGGAATGTAAATTCCCAGTTCATTTATAGTTTTCATAAAAAAATTATAACACGAATTAACGAATTCTTTCTATGTAATTGACTTCTATTGTAAACTTCAATTGACTATATAGTTTTTTGAGAGTATTATTTTTAAACTATATATTCTATTTCTATTTTTTTAATGGAGAAAAATCGATGGCTAAGTATGTTTACTTTTTCGGTGACGGAGATGCAGAAGGTGATGAATCAATGCGTCTCATCCTTGGTGGCAAAGGTGCTAACCTTGCTCAGATGGCAAAAAAACCACTGAGTCTCCCAGTTCCATCAGGATTTACAATTTCTATTGACGTATGTCAGGAATACTACAAACTCGGACGCAAGTATCCTGCATCACTCGACGCTGAAGTTCAGAAGAACCTCAAGAAGCTCGAAAAGTCTATGGGTAAAAAACTCGGAGACGAAAAGGATCCACTCCTTGTTTCAGTTCGCTCAGGTGCAGCTGAATCTATGCCAGGTATGATGGATACAATCCTCAACCTCGGTCTTAACGACAAATCAGTTCTTGGCCTTGCTGCTAAAACAAACAACCCACGTTTCGCATGGGACGCTTACCGCCGCTTTATCCAGATGTACGGTAACGTTGCTATGGGTGTAGAACATGACAAATTCGAAGCTATCCTTGATTCTGTAAAAGCAAAGAAAGGCGTAAAAGAAGACGTTGAACTTGAAACAGAAGATCTTCAGGAAGTTGTTAAACAGTACAAAGCAATGTACAAAAAAGAAAAGGGTTCTGAATTCCCACAGGATCCACAGGAACAGATGTGGGGAGCTATCGGTGCCGTATTCGGTTCTTGGATGAACGAACGCGCTATCATTTACCGCAAGCTCAACAACATCGATGAAAACAAAATCAAAGGTACAGCTGTTACAGTTATGGCCATGGTATTCGGAAACATGGGTGAAACATCAGGAACTGGTGTTGCATTCTCACGTGACCCATCAACTGGTGAAAACCACTTCATGGCAGAATACCTTATCAACGCTCAGGGTGAAGACGTTGTAGCTGGTATCCGTACTCCAATGGATATTTCTGCTCTTGAACAGCAGCAGCCAAAAATCTTCGCTGAAATCACAAAAATCCGCAACAGACTTGAAAAACACTACCGCGATATGCAGGATATGGAATTCACAGTACAGGAAGGAAAACTGTACATGCTCCAGTGCCGCAACGGTAAACGTACAGGTCCAGCAGCTGTTAAGATGGCTGTAGACATGGTTGCAGAAAAAATGATCACAAAAGAAGAAGCTCTTCTTCGCGTTAAACCAGATCAGCTGGATCAGCTCCTCCACCCACAGTTCGACGCTAAAGCTCTTAAATCAGCAAAACCTCTCGCATCAGCACTCAACGCTTCACCAGGAGCTGGATGTGGTGCTATCGTATTCACAGCCGACGAAGCTGTAGAATGGGACAAAGCTGGAAAGAAAGTTATGCTCGTTCGTAAAGAAACTTCTCCAGATGATATCGCCGGTATGTATGTTGCTCAGGGTATCCTGACTTCAACAGGTGGACGTACATCACACGCAGCCGTAGTTGCTCGTGGTATGGGTACACCATGTGTTTGTGGATGTTCAGATGTAGTATTCACAGGAAAAGACACAGTTACAATCGGTGGAGTTAAATTCAAGAAAGGTGACGTTATTTCTATCGACGGTTCAACAGGTAAAGTATACGGTGAAGCAATTCCTGTAACTCCAGCTGCTGTTTCTGGCGACCTCGAAACATTCCTTTCATGGGCTGACGAAATCCGTGAAAAATCAGTTCGCACAACACCTTCTGGAAAGAAAGTTAAGGGATTCGGAGTTCTCGCTAACGCAGAACAGAACGAAGCTCCACAGGCTTTCCGCTTCGGTGCTGCAGGTATCGGTCTCTGTCGTACAGAACACATGTTCTTCGAAGAACCAAAACTTACAAACTTCCAGAAAATGATCATTTCAGAAGACACAGCTGCTCGTAAAGAAAACCTGAAAGCTATCCTGCCAATCCAGGTAAAAGACTTCTACGGAATCATCAAAACAATGGAAGGACGTCCAGTTACAATCCGTCTCCTGGACCCACCTCTTAACGAATTCATCCAGGCTGAAACACCAGAACTGGCTAAAGCACTGGCTAAAAAACTCGGAGTATCTGTTGATGTAATCAACAAGAAATACTCAGAACTCAACGAACACAACCCAATGCTCGGACACCGTGGATGTCGTCTGGCTATCACATACCCAGAAATCTACGAAACACAGGTTGAAGCTATTGCTCGTGCAACAGCTAAAGCTGAAAAAGAAGGTCTGGCACACGATGTTCGCATCATGATTCCTAACGTTACAACTTTCGCAGAACTTAAACAGATTCGTGCTCAGGCTGAAGCTGTAATTGCTGAAGTTAACGCAAAAGAAAAGACAGAACTGAAGTTCCAGATTGGTTCTATGATCGAATTCCCAAGAGCTGCAGCTACAGCAAACGAAATTGCTAAATATGCAGACTTCTTCTCATTCGGTACAAACGACCTTACTCAGACAACATTCGGATTCTCACGTGACGACTACGGTAAGTTCATCGATTCTTACC
>JAKSTG010000090.1 GCA_024402695.1 Treponema sp.
ACCGGGAGCAAGTTTTTGAACATTTAAACTCAATGTACATTTATTGAATGTTTAAAAAAACCTACGTTTAATTTGAGTATTTCTCCTATATTCCACCGTTTTCTAAAATTCACTATAATGACTTTATGTATCGTTTTTATATTGAAAGAAAGGAAGGTTTCCGCGTAGAAGCCAACCGTATTTATTCTGAAATCAACAGCTTTTTGGGAATTTCAGGTGTTACTGAAGTTCGTTATCTGAACCGCTATGATGTAGAAAACGTTAGTGATGATGTTGCAAAGATTGCAGCAACACGCATTTTCTCTGAACCACAGAGCGATTTCTGCCAGGTAGAAGATATTGATATGTCCGGATGGACATCAATCATCTGGGAATATCTTCCAGGACAGTATGACCAGCGCGCAGACAGTGCTGAACAGTGTCTGCTTATTTTACGCGCAAGTCTTGCTTCGCAGGTAAAAGTGGGAACAGAAAGACCTATCGTTCGCTGCGGAAAAATCGTTCTTCTGAAAGGTGATGTAACCCCTGCCGATGTAGAAAAAATCCAGAAGTATCTGATTAACCCTGTTGATTCTCGTCTTACAACAGCTGCAAAACCTGAAACTCTTAAAATGAGTCTTGAAACACCGGGTGATATTCCTGATGTTGCAGGCTTCCTTTCATGGGATGAAGCAAAACTTCATGACTATCGTGAAAAAATGGGCCTTGCTATGGACGATGCTGACGTTAAGTTCCTTCAGGATTACTTCAAAACAGAAAACCGTGATCCTACAGAAACAGAAATCCGCGTTCTTGATACTTACTGGTCTGACCACTGTCGTCATACAACTTTCAACACAATTCTTGATGACATCAAGATTGATGAAGGTGAAATGACTGCTCCAGTATATGCTTCCCTTGAAGAATACAAAAAACTCCGCGATGAACTTTACGGAGAAAGAGCAAAGAAAGGTGCCGAAAATGAAAAGCCACTTACACTTATGGACATGGCTTGTATCGGTGCAAAATATCTGAAGAAAACAGGTCACCTCGATGACATTGAACTTTCAGATGAAATCAACGCCTGTTCTATTTACATCGACGTTGATGTTGCAGACTACGCAGATGGTGTAGATGCACAGAATGGAAAGGAACCAGAACACAAAACAGAACGCTGGCTTCTTCAGTTTAAAAACGAAACACATAACCATCCAACAGAAATCGAACCTTTTGGTGGAGCCGCTACTTGTATCGGTGGTGCAATCCGTGATCCTCTTTCAGGACGTGCATGGGTATATCAGTCACTGCGCGTAACAGGTGCTGCTGATCCAACAGTTCCTCTTAGTGCAACACGTGAAGGTAAACTTCCACAGATGAAACTTACACGCGAAGCTGCTGCAGGTTTCTCTTCTTATGGTAACCAGATTGGTCTTACAACAGGTCAGGTTTGTGAAATGTATCACCCTGGCTTTGAAGCAAAACGCATGGAACTTGGTGCAGTTATTGCTGCCGTTCCTGCTGATTGTGTAAAACGCGAAACTCCTGATGCAGGCGACTGCGTTGTTCTCGTAGGTGGTGGTACAGGTCGTGACGGTATTGGTGGTGCTACAGGTTCTTCTAAAGCACACACAGTAAAATCAGTTACAACTGCCGCTGCAGAAGTTCAGAAGGGTAATGCTGTTGAAGAAAGAAAAATCCAGCGTTTCTTCCGTAACCGCGATGTAGCTAACATGATCCGTCGCTGTAACGACTTCGGTGCCGGTGGTGTTTCAGTTGCTGTTGGTGAACTTGCACCTGGTCTTGATATCAACCTGGACGCAGTTCCTAAAAAGTACGAAGGTCTTAACGGTACAGAAA
>JAKSTG010000091.1 GCA_024402695.1 Treponema sp.
TTTTGTCTTTCAAAGATTCCCTCGTAAAAGAATTAGATGGCCTTATTCAGGCTGACACTGCAAAAGCAGAAACAGAAGTTCTTGCTAAACTTGTTCCAGAAACTGTAAAAGCCTGGTCTAAGAATGCTGATGCTTCTGAACTTTCTGTATTACTCAGTGAAAAAGATTTGAAAGATCTAGAAAAAGGACTTACATCAGAATTAAAAGCTGAAATTTCTAAAGGTCTTGAAATCAAACCTGATAAGACTCTTTCTGCCGGATTTAGAATCGGTGTAAAGAATGGTGCTGCTTACTATGATTATTCTGCTGAATCACTTGCAGAAATGTTTGCAGCATACCTTAATCCAAAAGTTGCAGGTCTTTTGAAAACAGCTGCAAAGGACGCAGAATAGTGGCTTATTATTATTTGGTTTCACAATTACCAAATATCTCATCGGCAGAAGGAAAAACTGCTTTACCATTAAACGGAGAGTCTTTCCGTGAACTGGCAGGTCGTTTTATTTCTGAAGATGAAAAAGTCATTTTAAACGGACTTTCACTTGTTCCTCCAAGAGAACTTGAATCTACAGGTTCTGCCTTTTTAGATACTTGGTATGAAAAAGAAAGAAATCTTCGTTTTGCATTAGCACAGATTCGTGCTCAAAAAATGAAAAAAGAGGGCTTTACACTTCCTTCTGGATGTACTGCAGACATTGTAAGTGTTGCAAGAACAGCTGTTGGTATGGACAGTCCTTTAAGTGCAGAACAATTTCTTTATGACTACAGGTTACGCTTAATTGATGAATTACGTCCTATGGATGCTTTTTCAATCGATGCAGTGTATGCCTATGGCATCAGACTTATGTTAATAGAAAGAATGCGTAAGTTTGAAGTCGAAAACGGTAAGACATCTTATCATAAGATTTACGATGAAATTTTAGTTGGAGATAAATAATGCAGGGTACAAATGCTAAAGTAGTCGGCATCAACGGAAACATGGTAACTATCGAATTCGATGGTCCAGTTTCTATGAACGAAGTAGGCTACGTTAATGTTGACGGAAAAAAGCTCAGAGGTGAAATTATCCGTATTCGTGGTAATAAAGCTCAGATGCAGATTTTCGAAATGACACAGGGTATTAAGGCCGGTGATAAAGTTGATTTAATCGGTGACCTTTTGTGTGCAGAATTGGGACCTGGTCTTCTTGGACAGACTTTCGATGGTTTGCAGAACCCACTTCCTTTAGTTGCAGAAAAAGCAGGCTTCTTCCTTGAAAGAGGCGTATATGTAGATTCACTTCCACGTGATAAAAAATGGGACTGGACACCTACAGCAAAACCTGGAGACAAAGTTCTTCGTGGTGATTCTGTTGGATCTGTTCCAGAAGGACCATTTACACATAAAATCTTAGTTCCATTTGATTTACTTGGAATGTACGAAGTTGTTTCTGTAGCTCCTGCTGGAAGCTACACAATTGAAGAAACAATTTGTGTTGTAAAAGATGAAAAAGGCAATACTCATGACCTTAAAATGGCATTCAAATGGCCAGTAAAACGTGCAGTTGACTGTTATGCTGAACGTCTTGCTCCATCTGAACCAATGGTTACACAGGTTCGTCTTATTGATACATTCTATCCTGTATCAAAAGGTGGTACATATTGTATTCCTGGTCCATTCGGTGCCGGTAAAACAGTTCTTCAGCACACAACATCACGTAACGCAGACGTTGATATCGTAATTATTGCTGCTTGTGGTGAACGTGCCGGTGAAGTTGTAGAAACAATTAAAGAGTTCCCAGAACTTAAAGACCCAAGAACTGGTCGTTCATTGATGGAACGTACAATTATTATTTGTAA
>JAKSTG010000092.1 GCA_024402695.1 Treponema sp.
AAAGAAAGAGATTCGGTTTTAATTATGACAGCCCATGTGACAAAAGAAGGCAGCATTGCAGGTCCTAAAAGCATGGAACATATGGTCGATACTGTCATTTCTTTTGAAAGAAATGATGAAGATATTCGTTTCCTTCACGCCCAGAAAAATAGATTCGGCTCAATCGACGAACTTGGCATTTTCACTATGAGCGAAAAAGGACTTTCGCCAGTTCTGGATCCAAACTCTCTTTTCATAATCAAACGAACAGATAAGCAGCCTGCCGGAGTCGCCTGTACCGCCGTATTCGAAGGAACCCGTGTTTTCCTTGTAGAGATTCAGGCGTTAACGATTCCTGCAAAAGCAAGCATTTCTCGCATTTATTCCGAAAAAATTGATTCTGGTCGCGTAGCGCGCGTTGCGGCAGTTCTCGAAAAACGATGCGGGATTTGCCTTTCCGATCAGGACATTTACATCAACGTTGCGGGGGGTGTACGTCTTTCAGAAAGTTCCATTGATGCAGCCCTTGCCGTAGCCCTTTATTCTGCAAGAACCGATATTTCAGTCTCTTCCGGAACTGCAGTTTTCGGAGAACTTTCTCTTGCCGGCGAAGTACGCCCGGTTTCAAAAACAGCTCAAAGAATAAAAACTGCAAAGAACCTAGGTTTCCAAAATGTTTACGCCCCTGAAAAAGCCACTGATGTTACCCCAGTCTCTGATATTAAAACTCTTATCAAAACTGTTTTCCGCTAATTCCCGTTAAAAAAAAGAAACACCGTCGGGTATACCAACGGTGTTGTTAGTCCAAGAGGACTCTTAAGAATGAAGCTTATTATTCAGCTGAAGCTTCTGCTGCAGGAGCAGCTGCTGGTGCGGCACGTCTAGCCTGATTTTTCAGAGCAGCGTTACACCATTTACAGATTTTTACTGTGTTTCCATCAATTTCTTTTTCAAAAAGACATTTGATGTTTTCTTTTTTACAGATACCACATGTTGCTCTACCGTGAGCTGGGAGTGATCTGATTCCTGAACCGCGGTGGTTTTTAGACATTATTTGTCCTCCTTTTTAGCAGCCTTTTTGGCTTTTGGAGCTTCTTTTTCAGAAGTACCGTCATCCAGTTTGTAGTCAACCAGTTCAAGGATTACTACATCTGCAGCGTCACCCTGACGGAATCCCATTTTAAGAACACGTGTGTAACCACCGTTTCTGTCCTTCATGCGTGGTCCGATTTCTGTGAAAAGTTTGTTAAGGATCTTTTCATCAGCAATGAACTTAGCAACCTGACGACGGTTGTGTACTGAGTCTTCTTTTGCTCTTGTGATCAGCTTTTCAGCTGCTTTACGAACTTCAAGAGCCTTTGATTTAGTTGTGGTAATTCTTTCATATCTGAAGAGAGAAGTTACCATGTTACGTGACATAGCACGGCGATGTGCTGTTGTACGTGACAGCGCATTAAAACCACTTCTATGATTCATCTGTTTCTTCCTTCTGCTTTGTCAAAGCAGCATTCTTCAGATGACTGTAATCTGTCATACCCAAAGAAAGGTTCCATTCCTGGAGTTTTTCTTTGATTTCTGCAAGACTCTTCTTACCAAAGTTTCTTGTCTTTGCAATGTCATCTTCAGTCTTTTTTGTCAATTCACCGATTGTACGGATATTTGCGTTTTTCAGACAGTTTGATGAACGAACTGAGAGTTCCAGTTCTTCAACTGAAGTATTCATGATCTTCTGAATGCTTTCGTCGCTTTCATCGTTTTCATCACTTCCGATTGAGTCTTTGTCATCGAAGTTGATAAATACTGCAAAATGATCTTTTGCAATTTTAGCAGCTTCTGAAAGAGC
>JAKSTG010000093.1 GCA_024402695.1 Treponema sp.
ATGATATGAGTGTCAAAACTTTGGGTTTTCACTAACCCAATTCTAAATGCTCCTTGAAAATTTCATATAAAACAACAAAACAACGATATGTGGCATTTTACGCCTGTGATTGGCAGCCTTTTTTCATTCACTTTTTAGCAGATTTCTGCAAAAAGAGCGCACTGATCTACACTGTTCAGGTACACGAACAGCTTCTTAAGATTTAATGCAGCGAGTTTCATTCCGAATCGTAACTTTGTAGCCAACAATCCTCTGACTGGCATATGATCGATCTGATATTTGCGACGTAAGATAGATGGAATAGTCTCTACTCCGTTTCGAATACGTGCCAGCTGTTTGAATTCTTCTGTCTGCATCATTCGCTGGCTTTTTGCTCTGTCAGAAGATTTCTTTGAAAGAAACAGTACACTGGTCTTATTCAAAAGTTTTGGATTACATTTGTCGCGATGTGGACAGTTCTCACATTTATTTCTGTTAAAAGAAATACGACACTGACCGGTCTTTTTGTTATAATTACAACTTTTCGGGGCATGACCCATTGGACATTTCAGCAGCTTCTCTCCATCTTCACTGAAAATAAAGTCTGCAGCTATGTCTCGTGCTTCCCTTCCAACAAGATCTGTTGTGATCAGCTGTATATTCTTTTCCTCTGCAGCTTTTATGTTTTCTGAACTGCTGTATGCTCCATCTGTAAGAAGTGTGACGGATTCATCACTCTTTTCCAGTGAGTCCAGAGAATCTTTTAAAAACTGACTGTCACTCTTTGTGTTTTCTGCATACTGGTAATCCGTTACGATGGTGCCGTTTTCACCTACGGCTTCCGTTACATTTGCCGCATATCCTCGGTATTGTTTTCCAGCTTTATCGCGGAATGTTGCTTCCGGATCAGCAGGATTCTGCAATACATGGGAATCCATGTTCCCATCCTCTTTGGTTTTTAACCTGCGTTTTCCATCTTTCACAAGAGTCTGCTCTTTTAAAACACGGACCAACAGCTGATATGCGGAACTCTCATCACAGCTTCCGCTGCACAGTTCCAGAAGACGGTCTGCATCAGAGAGAATCTGCTCGATACGTGTAGAAGCATCTTCACTTCGGCTATGATAGATTACTTTATTATAGTCGTTCGGATCATAATAATGTTCCAATCCTGCAAGAAGCTCATCCATACCAACTCTGTGAAGAAATGTTACCAAATCTGAAACACAGGTATAAAGAAGTTCCATTCTTCCAAGTTTTCGAATATTTGATGCAACCATCAGAGAATCCATACGTTTCATACGTCCGTTAATGCTCATGATCGCAGCCATTTCGTCGGAAAGTTCTTTGATACAATCATGGATCAGGTCTATTCCAGTCTCAGTTTCATAGGTCAGACATCTTCTGCGGAAACGACTGAAGGTACGGTCACTGATCGGCTGTTCCTGAAAGCTGGTTGTATGAAGCGCATACTGGAAGCGTATATCGAAAAGAAGAGAATCCATAAACTCTTCATCTGTCAGATCCAGTAATTCTTCTAGAACCATTCCACCAATAATAACATTTACCGGAGTATTCGGTCTGGAATTCTTATTACTGTATAATACAGAGAATTTTTCTTCATCGATCAGCGGAAAGATCCTGTCAGCAAATGGTTTTGCCCAGGACTTTTCAAGCATACGGCGCTCACGTTCAGTCAGAGTGAAAATACTATCATCAAGTGTTAATTGTTGGGAATCGTTTTTTACAAAAGACATCGTATCACCTCGGAAATAATCTATTAAGATTATACCATTTTCAAGGTAACGATTGTTGTTTTATATGAAATTTTCAAGGTT
>JAKSTG010000094.1 GCA_024402695.1 Treponema sp.
GTAAGCGCCAATCAATCCCTAACCTCGAAAAATAATTCATCCTGTGATACAATATAAAAAATAATATCCGAAAGGGGTTAAGTCATGGGACGAATAAGTGAATTAAAACAGGAGATAATGCATCGAGCATGGGCAGAACAGGTTAAGGAATATCAGGAAAGTGGAATGAGTAAAAAAGAATGGTGCAAGGCAAGTAATATTAATATCAGTACGTTTAACAGTCGTTTAAAAGTAGTGAGAGAACTTGCACTCGAACGATGCCCGGAACTTCAGGAAATAGTACCAGTAAGCATATCAGAAAACATTGTTTCTACTGAAACATCCTTAATTGATAAGCAGCCAGTAATTGTAGCAAATCAAACAAGCGATATTCCCGTTAAGTCAGAAAAAATTATCATACGTAAAAAGGATATTGAAATTGAACTAACGGACAATGTTGCAGAATCAGCTCTTCTGACTTTGATGAGAGGATTAAGGTTATGCTGAAAGATATAAAAGCAGAAAACATTTACATCGTATGTGGCAGAACCGATATGAGAAAGTCCATATCAGGTCTGGCAGAAATAATACAGTATCAGTTCGATCTGGATTTGTTTTCAAACAGCTTGTTTTTGTTCTGTGGCAGAAGGCGTAACCGTCTAAAAGCTCTAATCTGGGAAGATGACGGATTTGTTCTTCTGTATAAAAGACTTGAAGAAGGAAAATATAACTGGCCTAAAGATGAAAACGAAGTAAGAAATCTTACTCATGAGCAGTTTGTATGGCTGATGCAGGGGCTGTCAATTGATCAGCCTAAAGCAATAAAAAAGATAGAAGGAAAGCTTGATATTTGCTGAAGTTTTCAACAGTAGATCAGACTTTTAAACCATGATAATACACATAAATGTTAATAGTATTTCTATTACTGAAAAGAGCTCTTTTCCTTGGAAAGTAACAAGATTTATGATATAATTAATGTATCGTAAATCAACGTAATTTCGAGGAAAGGAGCTATTTTTATGACATATGAAGAATTAAAAAAAGCATATGAAGCAATGGCAGAAAAATGCTCTGCACTCGAAAAGAAACTTGAAGACAAAGACACAGAAATAGAGCACCTTACAGAGTTACTGATAAAGCGTAACAAAATGCTTTTTGGTACTAAAAGTGAACAATCAAAGTATCTGGATATAGACGGACAACTGACACTTGATGGAGATATTCTGATAAATGAAGCAGAAAATCTTAGTGATTTGTCTCTGGAAGAAATTACTGAAGAAGAAATTCAGGATAAAAATAAAAAACATCCTCACAGAGGAAGAACACTTCACAAAAATCTTCCACGAAAAAATATTGTGTATACATTGCCTGACAGTCAGTGTAAATGTCCTGTATGTGCCGGAAAAATGAAGGAGCTTGCGCCTGAACACTTAACGAGCAGACTTGCAGTTATTCCTGGAAAGGTGTATATGGTGGATTATGCCCGTATGCAGTACAGCTGCCCTAACTGCGAAAAGAAAGGTGAAAAATCAGTAATAATTTCAGCAGAAAACAAAACACCAGCAACAGTAATTCCGAAAGGATTACCAGATCACAGTGTAATAGCAGATATTATTCAGAGAAAATACCAGCTGGGTATGCCGCTTTATCGTCAGGAGAAATACTGGGAAGCTCAGGGCATATACCTTAACAGAACATCAATGGCAAACTGGATAATAAAATCTTCAGAATGGTTTGTTCCGTTTATTGATTTTCTTAAAGAAGAAGCATTTAAGGAAGATGTGTTCTGTGCTGATGAAACTCC
>JAKSTG010000095.1 GCA_024402695.1 Treponema sp.
ATGGCGAATATCACGATTACGTTAATTTTGATAGCAGTTATTGGAACAGCTGTCCGGTACATCTGGAAAGAAAAAAAGAAAGGAACAAAATGTATTGGATGTCCGAATGCGGGATGCTGTCCGCGTAAAGCATGTGGAGGAAATGAAACGTAGAATGCAGATTAATCAGGGAAAATATGAAACAGTAGGAAAATCGAAAGAAAACTATCTGAAGGCGATTCTGATTACAAACGAAAAATATGGAGCCTGCCGCGCAGTAGATATATCACGGCAGCTGTCCGTTTCAAAGGCAAGCGCCAGTATTGCATTGAAAAAGCTTGAGGAAGAAGGATTTATTTCAAGAGAAGAATGGCGGATTACACTTACAGAAAAAGGTAGTGTGATTGCAAGACACATCTATGAAAAAAATCTGTTTTTCACTGAGTGGTTTGAAAATTTGGGTGTCAGTAAGGAGAACGCTAAGGTAGATGCATGCAAGATAGAACATATCATATCGGATGAAACTTATCAGAAAATGAAGAAATTTGTAACGAATCAAAGTGAAGTATAGGAGGAAATGAAAATGAACTTAAGTAAAATTGGAATGTTTATAGGTGGTACTGTATTTGGAACAGCCGGAATTGCATTACTTACAGGAAAAGATGCGAAGAAGGCATATACACATTGTACGGCCGCTGTACTCAGGGGAAAAGACAGCGTTATGAAAACGGTTGCCAATGTAAAAGAAAACTGTGAGGATATCTACGAAGATGCGATAGATATCAATGAACAGCGCTATGAAGAAGAAAAAAGAATTGAACTTGAAACTGCGAAAGCAATTGTGGAAGAATATGAAAACAGAGAAGAGGCTGAATGAGTAAATCATGAAGTTTACAGTATTGCATGAATCAAGCAGGAGAATCAGAATCAAAATACCACGAATACAAATGTCACTCAGACAGGCAGACCTTCTGGAATATTATTTGAAAAATGTTCCGGAAATCAGAGATGCTTCCGTAGATGAAAGAACCGGAAATGCGACAATTCGATTTTTCTGTAGAGGAACAAATAAGGTAAGTATTCTGCAGAGTGCTTTACTTGATTATGATGAAAACTCGGATCAGACTGCCGCATTGGTTCCAGAAGAAACAGGTAGAAAGCTGAACAGGGAATATCAGGAAAAACTACTGTTTGAGATATTGAAACATAATCTGTGCAAACTATTATTACCGGTACCGATTGCTCACTGCAGAACAATTTTAAAAAGCATACCGTATGCAGTACGGGCAATTCGCTCTATGGTGAGTGGCAGATTGAAGGTTGAGGCTCTGGATGGAATTGCAATTACTGCATCCGTCTTAAGAAGTGATTATGGAACAGCGTCTTCCGTTATGTTTCTTCTGGAAACCGGTGGAATACTGGAAGAATGGACCAGAAAGAAATCCATCGGGGATCTGGCGAGATCCATGGCACTTGAAGTGCAAAACGTATGGATCTGGACTGAAGAAGAGGAAGTAGAGGTCAATATTCAAGCGGTAAAGGAAGGGGACGTAATCATCGTTCGATCTTCGGATATTATTCCTCTGGATGGAATTGTAGTGGAAGGTGAGATGTCGGTAAATCAATCCTCTATGACAGGAGAAGCTGTGGCGGTGCCAAAGAGAAGCGGAGGATACGTATATGCGGGAACCGTTGTGGAGGAAGGTGAATGCCGGATCAGGGTCACCAAAGAAGCAGGAAGTGGTAAGTATGATCAGATCGTTCATATGATCGAAGAATCTGAAAAACTGAAAT
>JAKSTG010000096.1 GCA_024402695.1 Treponema sp.
AATGGATCCTGGAAGAGCGAAATCTTACTGAAAACAGTAGAGTAGGTAGAAGCTCTTTCCTTTGGTGTCTGGATTTTACTTCTGTTTGCAGCTTCAACAATCAACTGATGGATTTTGTCGTTTCCGTGGTCTGCATTGATCATATCATCAAGCATTTTTCCACCTGGTCCGCCAGTTTCTTCATCATCCTGTCCTTCTTTCTTTTCCTCATCATTCGTAGCCTGAGAGAAAACATGAAGAACAGTTGCAAGATTCTTGTCTTTCCATGGAATGTCTTTGCAGAAACGAACATGCATTACAACGCCTGCAAAAATATCGCGGGCTGTATTGTTGAAATACTGTGTAGCACCGTCACTGGCCGCTTTAGCAGAATCTCCGCCGAAGAAGATTTCACCGATAGTATCTGCCCAAGAGAATGCCTCAGAAGGACTGTCCGGGATTTCCCAGATTGGATTGTAGTGTGCAGTGTTGTTGTCAGCATCCAAAGGTCTGAATGGAATGACACGACTGAACTTAGAACGATAACCTGCAGTTGCTGCCCAGTTTTCACCTTTTGGATCAAAGATGACCATTGAACCGCGACCTTTGATAACTTTCTTATGAAGTTTCTTGTCGTATGCTTCGTATGGAACGCCATAGTTCAGGCAAGTCGGTATAACGGTGGAAACACCTTTTCCACTGCGGGTAGGTGCTATCATCAGTGTGTTTGTACGACCTGAATGACATACAAGTGGTGCTGGTTTCTTACAGTGAAGTGTAAGTGAAGCTTTTTCTGCATCAATTTTGTAATTAACGCGGGCTTCTGCCAGTTCTCCGCAAACTACACCGTGCTGCTGGAGCATTCCGTAATTCTTTAAGTCTTTGCGGGTAGCGAATCGTGCAGTTCCGTGGATGTGCTGATTTTTCTGATGGCTGTTTACAAAAATACTTGTAAGAACAAATAAAAGAACAGCAGTTACGAGACAAATGAATGTCGGAGGAATTGCCTGGAAGAAGTAATACGAATATGTGTCATTAAACGCATACTTCATCATTCCAATAATAAAAATAAGTGGATTGTAAAGTCTGTATCCATTCTTAAAGACGAATACTGGTTTCCCGATAACCTCAGGATCGTAATTCATCATGGGTGCAAACTTTTGTGTTGTGATAATGAGCCCAGTAATCACTAAAGCAATTGGAACAAGCCAGTTCAAAATGGCAAGCCAATAGATTTTATGAGAACTATCCGGGTCGAGTCTTGAAAACTCTTCTTTTTCTTTCAAACTAAACCAACCTTTTGGGCAGGCGATTTCGTTTGTTACATTGATAGTATATTAAATGTATAAAAGAATATCAAGTATTACACAAAATATTTTTAAAATGTATAAAAAGAAAATAAAAATAAGAAAGAATAGAAAATTTTAACTTTTTTGAAAAAAAGAATCCGAATTTCATTGACAAATTGAAACTTCGTGCTTATATTATAATTGTAATTGAAAAGTAGAGCCCGACTTTCAAACAAGGAGGATAGTATGAATGAAATTGATGAAAAGAAAAATAACCGTGGTGGTGCAAGAGCTGGTTCTGGAAGAAAAAAGACAGGCTTGATGACCAAGAACTACACAATCCATCTTCCTCTGGATATTGCAGAAGAAATGGAGAAAAGAGCTGCACAGCTTGGTAAAACAGTAAATAGATATCTGCGAGATATTATCGAAGCTAGTGGTCAGTATGGCAATGTCAGCGTTGAAGGCAAAA
>JAKSTG010000097.1 GCA_024402695.1 Treponema sp.
CTCACGAGAAACAGTGCACAGCAAAGCAAACGCGGGCTGTGCACTGTTTTTCAGCAAAAAAGGCATGGCAAGAAAGCGAATTAAGGAATCCGCTTAAAAAGACTATTCAAAATAGAAAAATTATGCTACTCTATAAGTGAAGCTAAATGCAGCCTTTTGTGCTGGCTTACGAGTATCACTTCGACCGGGGCGAATGGGCGAAATGAATTTCATAAGCAAAGCTTCAACATTAGGTGGAGGGACTTTTCCAAGGAAGAATTCAAAACAGATATGTGCTGAATCAGAAAAATTAACTTTGTAGTTATGCTTTCTTTTTCCCTGCTGAATGACTACGGACTGGGTAATTAATTCGCAGAAGTTGTACATAGTCAGTTTTGCAAAGATTTCCTGGTAAACAAACTCCACCTTTTTTGCGTGTAAATGGAGCAGGCCGAGGGTATGTTTCAGGTGACGGAAAGAGGTTTCAATCCCCCAACGCATAGCATAGAGCTTCTTAATTTCAGGTAGAGGGAACTGTTTTTCATCCAAATTCGTAATAATTGTTTCACAGGAAGTATCCGAAATAGGAAAGCGAACGATTCTGAAACGAAGCTCATAGAAAGTGACAGGATCTTTTCTTCTGGAATTATGAGGAAGAAAGTCAAAATGGACATTGGATGGAATGAATTTATAATGATTTTTGTCTTTCAGCAATTCTTTCACATTGTTGGTCTGCTTTCTGGTAAGCATTAGGTGAAAAGGTATGTCGAATTCATCTTTGTTTGGAAGGCTCAATCCAGAGGTAATGCCGGTAGTATTATCTTTAATGCGAATCAGAAAAGACCAGCCCTTTTCCTGAATATGTGCCAAGTTGTTATAAGATTCATATCCTCTATCGGCAAGAAGCAGTGCTTTGCCAATATCAGAACGATCTACCATGTCTGTCAATGCTCTGTGCTCATTCCAGTTTCTGCTCTTTTGAATGATTGCATCCAGATAGATGCACTGGAGTAAATCGTACATTGCATTAATATGGAGCAGATTATATGATTTTTGACCATTTGCACCGGGGTAGAAAGAATCAGGATCATTCGGATTTGCAGCAATCTGTAAATCCGAACCGTCAACAGCCAGAAGGCGAAAAGATTGAAACAACTTTTGTGTATCGATTTGAGAAGTGAAATGTAGAAAGAGAGTTTCAAATGCTTCTGGGAGTATTTTTGCTCGCTGTTGAATAAATGCGGAAGCAGTACCAACAGAAGGATCCAGCCCAAAGAAATCCATAATTTCATGATTTAGCGTTCCGCCTTTGAATGCCAAAACAGATGCAAGTATTTTTTGAAATGGGAACTTTCTGTTTCTGGTATTGTCAATACCGGGTCTGGATGAAAAGAACCATTTATAGTCTGTCATAGCTTGAATGGTATCAAACAGAGCTGCTTTTATATCATTAGGTTTCATGTGGTATTCCTCCTTGTAGCTTGGTGTGCCGGGACACACTTCTAACTACAAGGGGCATTTTGTTAACGAAGTTAACAAAATGCCCGCATAAAACGATGCTTTTGTCAAGCCTTTTCTGTAAATATTACAAAAATATCCCCCTACACCTCATTTTACTGAGGGTAGGGGGATGCGTCATCTTAACTTAATGACATTGGGCCGAAGCCGTGTCTTAATAGAAATGTATCAGAACTCCAATTCCTTGCGCTTGAACAGGATGCAGGTAATCTGATAGAACACCACCAGATAAACC
>JAKSTG010000098.1 GCA_024402695.1 Treponema sp.
GGCAATGTCACTAAGTTAAGGCTTAAACGGCACAGAAAATAAACACAAGAGAACAGTGCACAGCAGTGTGAAAGCAAGCTGTGCACTGTTTTTTTGAAAAAGGGCATAACAAGAAAGCGAATTAAGAAATTCGCTTAAAAAAGGCTATTCAGCGGGGGAAAATTATGCTACTCTGTAAGTGAAGCTATACGCAGCCTTTTGTGCTGGCTTACGAGGATCACTTCTGCCGGGTCGAATTGGTGAAATGAACTTCATAAGCAAAACTTCAAGATTAGGTGGAGCGACTTTTCCAAGGAAGAATTCAAGACAGATATGTGCGGAATCAGAAAAACTGACTTTGTAGTTATGTTTTCTTTTTCCCTGCTGAATGACTACGGACTGGGTAATCAATTCGCAGAAATTGTACATAGTAAGTTTTGCAAAGATTTCCTGGTAAACGAACTCCACCTTTTTTGCGTGTAAATGAAGCAGACCGAGTGTATGTTTCAACTGGCGGAAAGAAGTCTCAATCCCCCATCGCATAGCATAAAGCTTCTTAACTTCACAAAGCGGGAACTGCGTTTCATCCAGATTGGTAATAATAGTTTCGCACGTTGTGTCTGAGATAGGGAAACGAACGATTCTGAAATGGAGGGAATAGAAAACGGCTGGGTCATGTTTCCTTGATTTGAGCGGCAAATAGTCGAAACGAACTCTAGAGGGAACAAGTTTGAAATGATTTTTGTCTTTCAGTAATTCTTTCACGCTGTTGGACTGTTTTTTGGTAAGCTTTAAATGAAAAGGAACGTCATATTCATCCTTATCTGGGAGGATGAGGCCAGAAGTAATGCCGGTAGTATTGTCTTTAATGCGAATCAGGAAAGACCAACCTTTTTCCTGAATGTGAGCTAGATTGTTATAAGATTCATATCCTCTGTCAGCAAGAAGCAATGCATTGTTAATGTCAGAACGATCTACCATATCTGTCAAAGCACGGGATTCATCGGTCACTCTGCTCTTTTGCAGGATAGCATCCGTGTAAATACATTGAATTACGTCGTACATTGCATTGATATGAAGCAAGTTATAGGATTTCTGACCATTGGCACCAGGGTAAAAGGAATCTGGATCATTAGGATTTGCGGCGATCTGTAAATCAGAACCGTCAACCGCCAATAGACGAAACCCGCGAAACAGCTTATTAGCGTCAATTTGAGAAGTAAAAAGCTTAAATAGTGTTTCAAATGCTTCCGGAAGAATTTGAGCTCGCCGCTGAATAAAAGCAGAAGCAGATCCAATAGAAGGATCCAGACCATAGAAATCCATAATTTCGCGGTTTAGCGCTCCAGCTTTGAATGCCAAAATGGATGAGATTACACTCTGAAAAGGAAACTTTCTGTTCCTGGTATTATCCTGACCTGGCCGGGAGGAAAAGAGCCATTTATAATCTGTTAATGCTTGAATGGATTCAAATAGTACTGTTTTTACATCAATCGGTTTCATGAGAAATGCCTCCTTGTAGTTTTGTGTGCCGGGACACACTTCTAACTACAAGGGCCATTTTGCTAACGAAGTAAGCAAAATGGCCGCACGAAATGATCCATTTGTCAAGACCCTTTTTGAAATATTACAAAAAATATCCCCCTACATCTCATTGCCTGAGTGTAGGGGGATGCGTCCTCTTAACTTAATGACATTG
>JAKSTG010000099.1 GCA_024402695.1 Treponema sp.
ATGAAAGTACGAACCAGTGTAAAACCTATCTGCGACAAATGTAAGGTTATCAAAAGAAACGGAGTTATCCGTATCATTTGTTCTAACCCAAAACATAAGCAGAGACAGGGCTAAGGAGTAGCAGATGGCTCGAATTGCAGGTGTTGATATCCCTAACAAACATGTAGGTATCGCATTAACTTATATTTATGGTATCGGCCGTTCATCGGCTATCAAAATTTGCGAAGAAGCTAAAGTAGACGCTGAAAAGATGATGAATGATCTTTCTCAGGAAGAACTTAACACTATTCGTGAAATTATTGACAGAGATTATAAGGTTGAAGGACGTCTTCGTTCAGAAATCGGTCTTAACCTGAAACGTCTTATGGATATTGGCTGTTATCGTGGTCTTCGTCACAAGAATGGACTTCCAGTTCGTGGACAGCGTACTCGTACTAATTCGCGTACACGTAAAGGAAAGAAGAAGACTGTTGCTAACAAGAAAAAGGCATAGGGCGGAGGAATTTAAATGGCAACCGTTAAAAAGCGAAAGGAAAAGAAGAGTGTATATGAAGGTAATGTTTACATTCAGGCTACATTCAATAACACTATCGTAACTATAACAGACCTGAAAGGAAACGCTCTTTCATGGGCTTCTTCAGGTGGTCTTGGTTTCCGCGGAGCTAAAAAATCAACTCCGTTTGCCGCACAGTCTGTAACTGAAACAGCTGTACAGAAGGCAGCAAGCTACGGCTTGCGTGAAGTTCACGTTTTTGTAAAGGGTCCTGGAATGGGTCGTGAAAACGCTATCCGTTCACTTGGCAATGCAGGTTTGAAAGTTAAATCAATTTCTGATGTAACTCCAATCCCACACAATGGATGCCGCCCTCGCAAAACTCGCCGTATGTAGTTTAGGCAAGGAGACTAGAGAAAAATGGGAAAAAGCACACAACCATTGCTTAAAAGATGTAAGGCCCTCGGAATTAACCCACTCGTTATGGGTTACGGCAAAACATCAAAAAGAAATCAGAAAGAAACTGTAAGACGTAAGAAGTCAGAATACGGAACTCAGCTTAATGAAAAACAGAAAGTTAAGTTCATTTATGGCGTTCTCGAAAGACAGTTCCAGGGTTACTACGAAATGGCTTCTAAAAAGGCTGGTATGACAGGTGAAAACCTTCTTACTATCCTTGAATCACGCCTTGACAACGTAGTATTCAGACTTGGTTTCGCTAAAACACGTAAAGAATCAAGACAGATGGTAAGTCACGGACATATCACTGTAAACGGTAAATCTGTTAATATCCCTTCTTACCTTGTTAAAGTAGGTGATGTTATTGCTGTTAAAGAAAGCAGCAGAACTTCTTCAGGAATTAAAGTTCTTGTTTCAGCAGATAAAAACAGAGCTGTTCCAGAATGGCTTTCAGCTGATCCAGATAACTTCTCAGGAAAAGTTACAGCATTGGCTACTAAAAAGGATATCGACTTTGAAGTTCACGAGAACCTCATCGTTGAATACTACTCTAAATAATAAGATTAAGGAGTTCAGATGGCTCGTAAAAATCTGCTCAAAGGTTTTAAAAGACCTAAAGGCATTACATTTGAACATGTCAGTACAAATCCAAACTACGGTAAGTTTACTGCATCTCCTTTTGAAACAGGATTTGGTACAACTGTAGGAAATACTCTTCG